>NZ_CP023202.1:1897500-2530000 GCF_000220705.2 Streptomyces xinghaiensis S187
CATGATCCTGATGGACGTCGAACTGCTCGACGCCCGCCTGCCGCTGGTGCGTGAGGCCGGCCGGCCCACGGTGCTCATCGGGCTGCCCGCCGACACCACCGGACTGACCTGCGTGGACCTGGACTTCGCCGCGACCGGCGCGCTCTGCGCCGAGCATCTGGCGGAGCTCGGGCACCGGGAGATCGCCGTGATCGGCGAGGCCGCGGCCGTCTACGAACGGCACACCGGCTTCGCCGAGCGGACGGTGGAAGGGCTCCGCCGCCGCGCCCGCGAGCTGGGGCTGCGCACCCTGCACCGCCCCTGCGAGGGCGGTTACGCCTCGCTGGCCGGCACCCTCGCCCGGATCTTCGGTGAACGCCCGGGCACCACCGGTCTCGTGGTGCAGAACGAGCACGCGATCGACCCGCTGCTCAGCCTGTTGCGGGAGCAGGGGCGGGCGGTGCCGGAGGACGTCTCGGTGGTGGCCGTCTGCCCGGAGCAGGTCGCCCTGCAGGCGTCCGTGCGGCTCACCTCGGTCGCCATCCCCGCCCAGGAGATGGGGCGCCGGGCTGTCGAGCTCGTCATGGAGAAGCTGGAGGGACGCGGCCGCCCCCGGTCCACCCTGCTGCCCCCCGAACTCACCGTGCGCGCCAGCTCCGGACCGCCTCCCGCCCGGGGCTGACCACCGCGCCACCGAGCCACCGCGCCACCGCACCGCACCGTCCCGCTCCCGCCCGTCCCCGCCGCCCGCGCCCGCCGTCCCGCACCACCGCGCCCGCAGCCGCCCCGCGGGCACGGCCCGTCCGCGCCCGGCCGCACCGGCCGCCGCACCGTCCGGCCGCTCCCGGCCGTCTCCGCCCGCTCCCGGTCCGCGGCCGGGCCCCGCCCCCGACCGCGTCTCCCGCCCGCCGCACGGATCCGCGGGCAGCCGCGCCCGCCCGCGGATCCGTGCCGCCCGCGCCGCCCGGCCCGTACGACGTCCCACCGGCCGCCCGTCATCCCAGAGGAGTGCCCGTGAACCCGTCACCGCAGCCCGTCTCGCTCGCCCAGTCCTCCCCCACGGCCGGCACCTTCCGCGAGAGCGGTGGCGCCCTGGAGTGGTCGGGCCGGCGCGAGACCGTACGGCTGGAACCCTGGGGCCCGGACGCGATCCGGGTCCGCGCCCGGCTCGGCGGCCCGGTCCTCACGGATCTCCCGGGCGCGCTGCGGGAGGCCCCGCCGGAGGCGCCCGCGTCGTCCGTCAAACCCGGCGACGACCGCGGACTGCTCGTCAACGGCACGCTGACCGCCGAGGTCACCGCCGAGGGAATGGTCCGCTTCCTCCGCACCGACACCGGTGAGGAACTGCTGGCCGAGGAGCGGGCGCACTTCTGGTGGCCGGGGCCGCGCCTCTACACCGCCACCGGCAACGGCTACCACCGGCTCGAACAGCGCTTCCGCGCCTACGACGGCGAACGGCTGTACGGGCTCGGGCAGCACCAGCACGGCCTGCTCGACCAGAAGGGCGCCGTCATCGACCTGGTGCAGCGCAACGCCGAGGTCACCATCCCGCTGCTCACCTCCGACCGCGGCTACACCCTGCTCTGGAACAACCCCGCCGTCGGCCGGGTCGAACTCGCCGCGAACGGCACCCGCTGGGTCGCCGACAGCGCCCGCCAGATCGACTACTGGATCACCGCCGGCGACCCGGCCGCCGCCCAGCGCCGCTACACGGCGGTGACCGGCCGGACCCCGATGCTGCCGGAGTGGGCGGCCGGCTTCTGGCAGTGCAAGCTGCGCTACCGCACCCAGGAGGAACTGCTGGAGGTCGCCCGCGCGTACAAGCGGCGCGGGCTGCCGTTGGCCGCCATCGTCTGCGACTTCTTCCACTGGACGCACCTGGGCGACTGGAAGTTCGACCCGGCCGAATGGCCCGACCCGGCGGCGATGGTCCGGGAACTGCGCGAACTGGGGATCGAACCGGTGGTGTCGGTCTGGCCCTCGGTCTCGCCGCTGAGCGAGAACCACCACACGATGGAGCAGCGCGGCTACTTCATCGGCACGGAGTACGGTCCGCCCGTCCACGCCGACTGGCCGGACAAGGGGGTCGCCGAACCGGTCCAGGTCTCCTTCTACGACGCCACCCACCCGGACGCCCGCGCCTTCGTCTGGGAGCGGATACGGGAGAACTACCTGCGCCCGTACGGGATCCGCGCCTTCTGGCTGGACGCCTGCGAACCGGAGCTCAAGCCCCACTTCGCCGCGGGCCTGCGCTACCACGCCGGGCCGGGCGCGGAGGTCGGCAACCTCTACCCGCGGGAGAACGCCCGCGGCTTTCACGAGGGGCTGCTGGCCGAGGGCGAGCCGGAGGGCATCACCCTCAACCGCTCGGCCTGGGCCGGCAGCCAGGCGTACGGCGCGGCCCTGTGGTCGGGCGACATCGGCACGGACTTCGCCACGCTGCGCCGGCAGGTCACGGCGGGCCTGCAGGTGGCGCTCTCCGGCATCCCCTGGTGGAACACCGACATCGGCGGCTTCCACGGCGGCGCCCCGGAGGACCCGGACTACCGCGAAGTGCTCGTCCGCTGGTTCCAGTTCGGCGCCCTGTCCCCGCTGATGCGGCTGCACGGCTTCCGCGCCCCGGGCATGCCGCTCGGCCCCGGCATGACGGGCGGCCCCAACGAGCTCTGGTCGTACGGCCCCGAGGCCGCGGAGGTGCTCGCCTCGTATCTGCGGCTGCGGGAGCGGATCCGGCCGTACGTCCTCGCCCAGATGCGCACCGCCCACGAGGAGGGCCTGCCGCCCATGCGGCCGCTCTTCCTGGAGTTCCCCGGGGACCCGGCCGCCTGGTCGGTGGGGGACGCCTATCTGTTCGGGCCGGACCTGCTGGTGGCGCCGGTGCTCACGGCGGGGGCGGTCGAACGGACGGTCCACCTGCCCGCGGGCCCGCGCTGGACGGACGTCTGGACGGGCGAGGAGTACACCGGGGGCGCCCCGGTGACGGTGCCCGCCCCGCTGGAGCGCCTCCCGCTCTTCCTCCGCGAGGGCGCGGAGCTGGCCCGGGAGACGGTGACGGGCGGCTGAGCGGAAGGGCGGCGCGGCGGCGGCTCACCCCGCCGGTGCGGTGATCTCCCTCTTGAGAATCTTGCCGCTGGGGCCGGTCGGCAGCGCGTCCGTGATCCACACCTCGCGCGGGTACTTGTACGCGGCCACCCGGTCCCTGACGAACTCCCGCAGTTCACCGGGGGTGGCCGTCGCGCCCGGGCGCAGCACCACCGCGGCCCCGATCTCCTCGCCGAGACGGGCGTGTGCCACGGGCACCACGGCGGCCAGCGCGACGGCGGGGTGCTCGTGGAGCACCTCCTCGATCTCGCGCGGGTAGACGTTGTAGCCGCCGCGGATGATCATGTCCTTCTTGCGGTCGACGACGTAGAAGTAGCCGTCCTCGTCCTGCCGGGCCAGGTCTCCGGTGCGCAGCCAGCCGTCGGGGACGGCGGCCGCCGTCTCCTCCGGGAGGTTCCAGTACCCCTTCATCACGTTGGGTCCGCGGACCGCCATCTCGCCGACCTCGCCGAGCGCCACGTCCCGGCCCCGGTCGTCCAGGAGCCGCACCTCCACGTCCTGGATCGGGGTGCCGATGGAGCCCGCCTTGCGGGGCCGGTCGGGGTGGTTGAAGGTGACGACCGGGCTGGTCTCGGACATGCCGAAGCCCTCCAGCACCGCGCAGCCGAAGCGCCGCTCGAAGCCGTGCAGAACCTCCACCGGCAGCGATGCCCCTCCGGAGATGCACATCCGCAGCGTGGAGACGTCCGCGTCCGAGGGGTGCTGGAGCAGCGCCGCGTACATGGTCGGGACGCCCTCGAAGACCGTGGCGCGGTCGCGGGCGATGGCGTCCAGGACGGCCTGCGGGTCGAAGCGGGGGATCAGGGTGAGCGAGGCGCCGCTGAGGACGGCCACGCTCATGGTGCAGATCTGCCCGAAGATGTGGAACAGCGGCAGGCAGCCGACCACCACGTCGTCCGGGGTCATCCGCTGCACGGAGTCCTTGTTGACCCGGGTGTTGTGGCGCAGTCCGCCATGGGTGAGGGCGGCGCCCTTGGGGCGGCCGGTGGTCCCGGAGGTGTACAGCAGCACGGCCACGTCGGCGTCGTCCGTCTCCGCCACCCCGGGCGCCGGCTCGTGACCGGCCAGCCGGCCGGCGAAGTCCGCGGGTTCGACGGCCAGGTGCCGGACCCCGGCGGCGGCCGCGCCCTGAGCGCCCTCGCCCGGCGCCCGGTGCCATTCACACAGCAGCACCGCTCCGGAGTCGTTCAGGTGGAACTCGGTCTCGCGCGTCTTCAGCAGCGGGTTCAAGGGGACGACGACCGCCCCGGCGCGCAGCGCGCCGTAGTACAGGACGACGAACTCCGGAACGTTGGGCAGCATCAGGGCGACCCGGTCCCCCGGCCGTACGCCCTCGGCGCGCAGCAGCGCGGCGGCACGGGCGCTGCGCTCGTCCAGCTCCGCGTAGCCGGTGACCTGCTCACCGAGGCGCAGGGCGGGCCGCTCCGGCTGCCGCTGCGCCGTCTCCACCAGGAACTCTGCCAGGTTGGCCATGGCCTGCCTCCACGCGTGTCATCGTCGTGAATCCGCTGTTCACGTGGACGTCATCGTGCTGCCGCACACGGGCCGGGTCCTATGGCCGGCGGGACAGTGTCTCGCGGACAGGATTGTTCCCGGGAACAAGACCACGGCGTTAAGCTGCGAAAATGGACCTGTCGGACGTGGCGGCCGTGCTTCGGGCACGGGTCCCGGAGCTCGGTGAGCAGATGGCGCTGCGCATCCGCTCGCAGATCGACGCCTACAAGGACGAGTCGCTGACCCCCTTCGACTCGCTGCGCGCATCGTGCACGGCCAACGTCGACCTGGTCCTGAACCACCTCCGCGGTACGGACGCCCCGGACCCGGACCCGAGCCCGTCCCGTGAGACCGGCCGGATCCGCGCCGAACAGGGCATGCCGCTGGCGGACACCCTGCACGCCTACCGGATCGGCTTCGAGTTCCTGTGGTCGGAGATCCTCGCGGAGGCACGGACCCGCCCCGAAGTCCCGGACGCCGAGCTGGTGTCGCGGTCGGCGGAGATCTGGGCGCTGTTCGGCCTGTACGCCCAGACGGTCGCGGCGGCCCACCGGGAGGCCACCACCGAACTGACCTCGCAGCGGCAGGCCCGGCGCTCGGCACTGGCGGAGGCGCTGTTCACCGGCGTCATCGCCGACCTCACCACCCTGCGGGACGCCGCCCGCGAGCTCGGCCTGCCCGAGCGCGGGCCCTACGCGGTCGCCGCGGCGGTGGCCGAAGCGCCCGGCGAGGAACCGCTGACGGGCATCGAGAGCGCGCTGCGCCAGGCCCGGCTCCCGTCGACCTGGCCGCTGCTGCCCGACCAGCAGATCGGGCTGGTCGCCCTGCCCGCACCGGCCGCGGAAGGCGTCTTCCTGCGCGTCCTGAACGGCGCCCGGGGCGCCCGCGTGGGCGTGAGCCCTTGCTTCGACTCGCTGCGGGACGCGCCACAGGCCCTGCGCTTCGCACGGCTGGCCCTGGCCGGCCTGCGGCACACCGGCCCCGGTGTCGCGCGGTTCGACGACGACCCGCTGGCCATGGTCGTCGCCGCCGCACCGGCGGAGGCGGGCCACCTGATGGAGGTGGTCCTGCGGCCCCTGCTCGACCTCCCGGCCGCGGAGCGCGCCCGCCTCCTGGAGACCCTGGAGCACTGGTTCGCCACCTCCGGCTCCGCCAGGGAGGTGGCCGGGCGGCTCTTCGTCCACCCCAACACCGTCCGCTACCGGCTGCGCCGCATCGAGGAGCTGACGGGCCGCTCCCTCTCCGACCCGCGGGCGGCGGCGCACATCGGCGCGGCGCTCCTGGCGGTCCGCACCTCCGAAGCCGGGCGCTCATCCCGCGGGTGAGCCACGGTCCGGGCCCGGTGACGGCGGCGCGGGGGCGCGGGAACGGCTCACGCCGCTGCCGGCGGGGGAACGGGGAGACGGCGCGTCCCGCCGTGGGGTGACGGGGCGCGCCGCCGGGCCGTCGCTCAGCTCGACGAGACGCCGAAACTGTTGGTGCGGAAGTCCAGGCCGCCGGCCGAGGAGGTGATCTCGTAGCCGAACTGGACGTCACCGATGGTCTCGTCGCCGATCCAGCCCTTGGTGTTCCTCAGCCAGTCGAGGACCGGCTTGATGTTCACCGTGCCGGCGGTCGAGTTGGAGGAGCGGATGAACGTGTAGACGGCGTTGTGGCCGTTGTCGCCCCGGTACACCGACCAGCTGTGGCCGCCCAGCGAGACGTCGCCCTGGTGGGAGCCGAGGGGGCCGACGGGGCCCGTCCGGTTGACCCAGAGCATGATCTCGTGGTCGTAGTCGGTGTCCCAGATGTCATAACTCGTGTTGTAGGCGCCGGAGTTCGGGACCGTGACGTTGTAGTGGCTGGTCAGCGTGGTGATCTGGCTGATCGGCCTGTTCACGACCTTCTTGGCGTTGGGGTAGGACTTGATGCCGCCGGTGTTCGGGTGGTCCGCCCAGACGCCCCAGTCGCTGTACGAGTTGGCCCAGATGGTCTGCGGGCCGGTGCCGGAGCCCCAGATGTTGTTGTAGAGGGTGTAGCCGCCGTTGGACCAGGTACCCCACTGCTCGGAGGAGGACCAGACGGCGGCGTGGGCGGGCGCGGAGGCCAGGGTGGTCAGGCCGGCCAACGCGGCCGCGGCGGGGAGGACGGTGCGGAGCAGCGTCCTGCGGGGGATGCGGGGGGAGGTGGGTCGCACGGGATGTCTCCTTCTACGGGGGTGGGGGTTCGGGAGCGTGCGGTGCGTGCGGTGCTCCGGTCCGCCGTGCCCCGGTGCGCAGCGCGGCGGCGCCGTGGCGGTCGAGGCGGACGGCGGCGGTGTGGTCCCGCCCGGTCAGTACGTCGGTGGCCGGGGCGGGGAGCGGGACCACGGCCGGGGCGCCGCTGTGGTTGAGGAGGAAGAGCAGGTCGCCGCGGCGGACCGCCTCCACGCCGGCGGGGAGTCCGGGGAGCGCGGGCCGCAGCCCGGCGGCATCGGCGGCGTGCGCCAGCAGGGCGCGCAGGGCCGGGGGTTCGGGCAGGGTGGAGACGTACCAGGCGGTGCCGGCGCCGTGGCGGTGGCGGGTGACGGCCGGGCCGCCGTCCAGCTCGCCGCCCCGGAGAACGGCGACGGGCTCGGCTCCGGCGAGTTCGAGGTCCTCGGACCAGAGGGTTCCGGTGAAGGTGCCCGGCAGACCGCTCGCGGCGGCGACGGTGGCGAGCGTAACCGTCTCGTCCTCGGCCAGCGGCCACCACTCGTGCACGGTGGCGATCCCCAGCAGCTCGCGCAACCGGGCGTCGACGCCGCCGGGGCGGACCCGGTCGTCGCCGTCGGTGACGCCGGTGAAGAAGCCGCAGACCAGGGTCCCGCCGCCGCGCACGTAGGCGGTGAGGTTGCGCAGCGAGTCGTCGGTGAGCAGGTGGAGGTGCGGGACGGCGACGAGGCGGTAGCGGCCGAGGTCCGCGGTGGGGCGGGCGAAGTCGGCGGTGATCCCCGCCTCCCACAGCGCCCGGTGCCAGGCGCGCAGCAGGCCGTCGTGGGTGACGAGGGCGGAGGGGCGCCCCTCGCCCTGGGCCGACCACCAGGCGTCCCAGTCGTGCAGGACCGCCGCCCCGGCCGGCACCGGCCGGCCCGCCACCTCGCCGCCCAGGGAGGCCAGTTCGGCGCCGAGTTCGCGCACCTGTTGGAAGGTCCGGCTGTGCTCGCCCGCGTGCGGCAGCATCGCGGAGTGGAACTTCTCGCTGCCCTGCCGGGACTGCCGCCACTGGAAGAAGCAGACGGCGTCGGCCCCGCGCGCCACGGCCTGCAGGGACCACAGGCGCATCAGCCCGCGCGGCTTCGGCCGGTTGACGGGCCGCCAGTTCACGGCGCCCGCGGCCTGCTCCATCAGCATCCAGGGGCCGTCGGCCTGCGAGCGGGTGAGGTCCTGGACGAGGGCGTTCTCCGCTCCGCCGTGCGGGTCGGCGGGGTCGGGGTAGATGTCGGCGGAGACGACGTCCTCCCCGGCCGCCCAGGCCCAGCCATCCACGCCCGCGAAGAACGGCATGAAGTTGGTGGTGACGGGGGTGTCCGGGTCGTGTGCGCGCAGGATGTCGCGTTCGGCGGTGAAGCACTCCAGCAGCGCGTCGCTGGTGAAGCGGCGGAAGTCGAGCGCATGCGCGGGGTTGACGAGGTACTGGGCGCGGCGCGGCGGGATCAGCTCGTCCCAGCTGCCATAGGCCTGGCTCCAGAAGGCGGCGCCCCAGGCTTCGTTGAGCGCGTCGAGGGTGCCGTAACGGTGGCGCAGCCAGCGGCGGAAGTGGCGGGCGGTGGCGTCGCACCAGCAGGGGGTGGCGTACTCATTGCCGACGTGCCACAGGCGCAGCGCGGGGTGGCCGGTGTAGCGGGCGGCGAGGTCCCCGGTGAGCGCGGCGGCGTGGTCGCGGTAGACGGCGGAGGAGGCGCAGAAGTGGTTGCGCGAGCCGTACCAGACGACTGAGCCCGCGGGGTCGCGCGGCAGGGTCCCGGGGTGCCGGGCGCCGAGCCAGGGCGGGGGCGAGGCGGTGGGCGTGGCGAGGCAGACGCCGATGCCGGCGCCGTCCAGCAGCCCGAGGACGGTGTCCAGCCAGCCGAAGTCCCGTGCGCCGGGCTCGGGTTCGATGCGCGCCCAGGAGAAGACGCCGACGGTGACGAGGGTGACCCCGGCCGCGCGCATCAGCCGGACGTCCTCGGGCCAGGTCTCCTCGGGCCACTGCTCGGGGTTGTAGTCGCCGCCGTAGAGGACCCGGCCGCGGACCGCGTCCGCGAGGCGGAGGCGGCCGGGCGTCCCGGGTCCCGCGGAGTGCGGCATGGCCTGAGACCTTCCGTGCGGAGGACAGAGGAGAGAGGACAGTGGAGCGGTCGTACGGCCGCCGTGCGGTGGCGGTAGGACGGCGGGCGCGGGCCGCGACCCGGCCCCGGCGAGGGGGGACCGGAGCCGGGTCAGCCCTTGATGGCGCCCGTGAGCATCCCCTTGGTGAAGTGCTTCTGCACGAAGGGGTAGACGGCCACCACCGGGATCAGCGCCAGGACCATGACCGCCATCTGCACGGCCAGTCCCGGGACCTGCTGGGTGGCGATCATCTGGGACATGCCCTGCGGCGCCTCCTGCTTGATGACGAGCTGCCGCAGGATCATCTGGAGCGGCCATTTCCCGGCGTCGTTGAGGTAGATCATCGCGTTGAACCACTGGCTCCAGTAGCCGACCGCGTAGAAGAGCGAGATGACGGCGATGACGGCCTTGGACAGCGGCATCACGATGCGCAGCAGGATGCGCCACTCCCCCGCGCCGTCGATCCGGGCGCTGTCGATGAGCTCCGGCGCGGTGTTCATGAAGAAGGCCCGCAGGACGAGGATGTTGAAGACCGAGACGGCGCTCGGCAGGATCATCGCCCAGTAGCTGTCCTGCAGGCCGATGCCGGTGACCAGCAGATACGTGGGGATGAGGCCGGCGCTGAAGAACATGGTGACCAGCAGGGTCATCAGGATCGGCCGGTGCAGCAGGGATCCGGGCCGGGAGAGCCCGTAGGCGCAGAGGATGGAGACGGCCATGCTGATGGCGGTGCCCACCAGGGTGACCAGCAGGCTGATGACCGTGGCGCGGGTGACCGTCCCGCCGCTCAGCAGCTCCTGGTAGGCCCGGAAGGTGATGGTCTTCGGGACGATCACCAGCCCGCCGGCCTCGGTGATGGTCTTCTGGTCGGAGAGGCTGGTGACGACGACCACCCAGAGCGGGCCGAGGATCGCCGCGCAGACGGTGACGAGGGCGACGCCCTTCAGGCCCTGCCCGGCCGGCCCGGGCTCCTCCTCCCACACGGGCCGTCCGCCGCGCCGGTCCGGCCTCGGAGCCGTCGGGGCGGACGGCGGGTCCGGTGGTGCGGTGGCCGTCCGCAGCGGTGCCGTGGCGCTCATTTCCGGTACACCCCCTGTTCGCCCAGCAGATGGGCGACCTTGTTGGCCAGCAGGACCAGGACCAGGCTGAAGACTCCCTTGACCAGGCCGCCCGCCGCGGCGACGCCGTAGTCGCCGTTGGCTATGCCGACCCACCACACGTAGGTGTCGAACACCTCCGAGGCACCCGGTCCGACCGCGTCCCGCTGGAGCAGGATCTGTTCGAAGCCGACGGTCAGCGCGTCGCCGACGCGCAGCACCAGCAGCAGCGCGATGACGGGCCGCAGCGCGGGCAGCGTGACGTGCCACATGCGGCGCCACCGTCCGGCGCCGTCGGCGGCCGCGGCCTCGTACAGGTCCTGGTTGACGGCGGACAGCGCGGCGAGGAAGACGATGACGCCCCAGCCCGCGTCCTTCCACACCAGCTGCGCGGTGACCAGGAACTTGAAGACGCCCGGGTCGGTCATCAGATCGAAGCCTTCGTAGCCGCGGGCGCGCAGCAGCTGGGAGATCAGCCCGGCGCCGCCCAGCATCTGCTGGAAGACGGTGATGACCAGCACCCAGGAGAAGAAGTGCGGGAGGTAGAGCACGCTCTGCACGACGGCCCGGACGCGCTCGCTCATGAGGCTGTTGAGGAGCAGCGCCAGTGCGATGGGGACCGGGAAGAACAGGGTGAGCTGGAGGAAGGTGATGGCGAGCGTGTTGACGCCGGCGTCCCAGAAGCGGCTGTCGGACAGCAGCAGGGAGAAGTTCTCCCAGCCGGTCCACGGGCTGTCCCACAGCCCGGAGAGATACGGGTCGTAGTCCTTGAAGGCGACCGTGGTCCAGATCAGCGGGACATAGACGAACAGCACCAGCAGGCCGACCGCCGGGAGCGCCATCAGCAGCAGGGACCGGTCGCGGCGCAGCCGGTACCAGCGGCGGGAGGCGGCCGCGGGCCGGGGCGCGCCCGGACGGCCGCCCCGTCCGTCGTCCGGAGCGGTGGTGCCGGCGGGCGCCCCCGTGGCCCGGGGGCGCACGGCGCTGCTCACACTCCGCTGCCGTTCTTCTCCAGCAGCTCCGCGTACCAGTCGCGCAGCTTGTCGCCCCCGCCCTTGCGCCAGTCGGTGACGGCCCGCTGCGCGTCGCGCAGCGACTTGCGGCCGCGGACCACGTCCTTGGCGAGGTCCTCGAACGGCGTGTAGAGGGAGGCGTACCGGGTGGGCTCCTGGATCTGCATGCCGTAGAAGAGCGGCTTGCGCATGTGGGCGCCCATCCGCTGCATCCAGCCGCAGTAGTCCTTCACCACCTGGGGATGGTCGGGGTAGGCGACGGATGCCTCGGCGGAGACGATGAAGCGGTAGGTGTCCATGACCTCCTTGACACCCTTCTCCGTCTTCACCGGCACCCCGTCCTTCAGCGTGTAGTGCTCGCCCTCGGTGCCGTAGTCGACGAGCCGCTGCTCACGCGTGCCGTAGGGCGCGGCGATGAAGTCGGCGAGGGCGAGGCACTCCTCGATCCGCTCCTTCGGCAGCTCCTTGTTGAGGAAGGACCAGAGGCTGGCGGGGGCGCCCTGGTAGAGGACGGGGTCGCCGCCGCCCGGGCCGAAGAAGTCCATGCCCTGGATGCGGAAGTCCGGGTTGGCGGAGGCCTGTTCGAAGGTGAGGCCGTACCACTTGGCGTCGCCGTCGTTCATCATCAGCGACTGCCCGGAGGTGAAGCGGGTGGCCGCGTCGTTGGCCTTGCCGGCGACGGCGTCCGGGTGGACGACCCCGGCGGCGTAGAGTTTCCGCGTCCACTCCAGGGCTTCGAGCCAGGCGTCCGTCTCGACCTTGTGGACCAGCTTGCCGTCCCGCTCGGTCCAGTAGTACGGCTTCTCGGGCGGGCAGCCGAAGATGATCTGGGCGGACCACCACATGTCCTCGCAGGCCCACCGCTTGCTCGCGGGGCGGGTGATCTCCTTGGCGAGGGCGAGGAACGCGTCCGGGCCGTCCGGGACCTCCCAGCCCTCCTTCTCGAAGAGGTCCTGCCGGTAGAAGGGGACGACGCCGCCGAGCGGGCGCGCGGGCATCGGCAGGCCGCGCAGCTTCCCGCCGAAGACGGACATCTGCCAGGCGGCGGTGGGGATGGCGGCGAGGTTGGGGTACTTCTTCACCTTGTCGCCGGAGAGATACGGGCCGAGGTCGGCGAACTTGGCGCTGATCGCGCCGTGGATGCGGCCCTGCATCTCCCACTGCGGTATGCAGACGATGTCGGCGATGCCGTCGGAGGCGAGAACGGCGCTCAGCTTCTCGCCGTAGGTGTTGCCGTCCTGGGTCTGCCAGCGGATCTCGGCGCCGAGCGCCTTGTTGACGGCCCGGTAGTAGGCGGCATCCTTCGCGGGCGGGGTGCCCCAGAGCGGGGTGAAGGCGGTGTAGGTGCCGCCGCTGCCCGGCTTGCCGCGGACGGAGACCGCGAGGTCCCCGGGCTCGGGGGCCCGGGTGAAGCCGGGGCTGGAGCCGTTGCGGCTGGGGATGTCCGGGTCGCTCGCCCGGGAGGCCACATGGGCGGGCAGCAGGTCCTTGAGCTCCTTGCCGCTGGTCGTACCGCCCCGGTTGGTGCTCTCGCCCGAGGAGCAGCCGCTGAGCAGGGGCGCGCCGCCGGCCACGGCCGCGGTGACGGCGGCCGCTCCGGCGAGGAACGTCCGTCTGCTGTGCGGGCTGGGGCGGCCGGAAGCGTGGTCCGGGCCCTGGAAGTTCGGCATTGCGTCAACCCTTCGTGGCGTAACCGCCGCACGACCGGTCCCTTGGCCGAGTGGTCGAAGCGCTTCGATGGCGCCGAGGTTAGGTGCGGGGGTGTGGTCACGCAAGAGCCGTCGCAAAAATGCTCGCGCCAGCGGGAGTTGACGGCTCGTGCGCCCCAAGCAGCCCAGAGCGCCGGTGTTTTACGTCTTGACACGGCCGGTCCCGCGGCGCAGCATCGAAGCGCTTCGAATGCCGTAAGCCGCAGACCCGCTCCGCCTGTGGTGCGCCCCCGCTCCGCACTCCGCCGCCTCGGACGTCTTCGGGGCACACCGGCCGCGAGGAGACCGTCCGTGTCCACCGCTCCGCCGTCCCGCCGCGATGCCCGGCTGCCGCGCAGACAGCGCGTGGACGACCTGCTCGCCCAGCTCACGCTCGACGAGCGGATCGCGATGCTCCACCAGTTCGCGCCCGCCGTGGAGCGCCTGCGGATCGCCGCCTTCCGCACCGGCCAGGAAGCCCTGCACGGGGTCGCCTGGATGGGCCCGGCCACTGTCTTCCCGCAGGCCGTCGGGCTCGGCGCCAGCTGGAACCCGGACCTGCTGCGGCGGATCGGCGAGGCGGTGTCCACCGAGGCCCGGGGGATGCGCGCCCGGGACCCCCGCGTCGGGCTCAACGTCTGGGCACCCGTGGTCAACCTGCTCCGCGACCCCCGCTGGGGCCGCAACGAGGAGGGCTACTCCGAGGACCCCGCGCTGACCGCCGCGCTCGCCACCGCCTACACCCGCGGGCTCCGCGGCGGCCATCCCCGGTACTGGCGCACCGCCCCCGTCCTCAAGCACTGGCTGGCGCACAGCAACGAGACCGGCCGCGACACCACCTCGGCCTCCGTACCGCCCCGGGTGCTCCACGAGTACGACCTCCCGGCCTTCCGCGGGCCGGTCGAGGCGGGCGCGGTCGCCGGTGTCATGCCCGCGTACAGCCTGGTCAACGGACGGCCCAACCACCTCTCGCCGTATCTGGAGGAGGAGCTGCGCACCTGGACGGACCGGGAGCTGGTGGTCTGCTCCGACGCGGGAGCGCCCTCCAACATCGCCGGCTCGCAGGGCTACCACGCCACCCACGAGGAGGCGGCCGCCGCCGCGCTCCGGGCCGGCGTGGACAGCTTCACCGACCACGACCAGGACCCCGCGCCGACCACCGCCCGGGTGCGCGGCGCCCTGGACCGCGGCCTGATCGGCGAACACCACATCGACACGGCCGTCCGGCGGCTGCTGGCGATGCGCCGTGAACTGGGCGAGTTCGACCCGGAGGACGACCCCTACGCCGGTCTCGGCCCGGAACACGTCGACACCCCGGCCCACCGCGAACTGGCGCGCGAAGCGGCGGAACAGGCGGTGGTGCTGCTGAAGAACGACGGACTGCTGCCGCTCTCCGCGCACGGGGACGGGCACGGGGGCGAGGACGCCGGCACGGAAGCGGACGCGGAGGGCGGCGCCGGCACGGTCGCCGTGATCGGCCCGATGGCCGACGCCTGCAAACGCGACTGGTACAGCGGTGACCTGATCCGCCGGAGCACCCTCCGCGGCGCCCTGGCCGAGCGGCTCGGCGCGGACCGGGTCGTCCACGCGGACGGCTCCGACCGGGTGCGCCTGCGCTGCGCCTCGGGCGGCTGGCTGCACGTCCCCGCCGGCCCGGACGGGGCCGGTGCGCCGGAGGCCGCGCCCGGATCCGCCGGCTCCCTGAACCCCGCGCACACGGAGGGCCGTACGGACCTCCCGCCCGTCACCCGCGGCGAGCACCCCACCGAACTGGCGCTCACCGACTGGGGCGGCGGTGTGCTCACCCTGCGCGCCCCGGACGGCCACTACCTGAGCGCCGCCGGGGACGGTTTCGTCCGGGCCTCCGCCGGGGAGCCGGGCGGCTGGGTGGTCCAGGAGACGTTCGCCCTCGAACCCCACGGGGACGGCCATCTGCTCCGGCACCTCGGCTCCGGCCGCCCCTGCCGCCTCGCGCCGGAGGGGCTGCGCACCACGGACGAGGGCGAAGGACCGGAATCGGCCGAGGTGTTCACCGTCGAGGTGACCGAGCGGGGCGAGGACGCGGCGGCCCGCGCCGCCGCCGCGGCCCGCACCGTGATCGTGGCGGCCGGGAACGACCCGCACATCAACGGCCGGGAGACCGAGGACCGCGCCACCCTCGCGCTCCCCCCGGCGCAGGAACGGCTGTGGCGCGCCGCCCGCGCCGCCAACCCGCGCACCGTGCTGGCCCTCGTCAGCAGCTATCCGTACGCCGTCCCGGAGGCCGACGCCGAGCTGCCCGCCGTGCTGTGGACGGCGCACGGCGGACAGGCGGCCGGGACCGCGCTCACGCGCGTGCTGTTCGGGGACGTCTCACCGGCCGGGCGGCTGCCGCAGACCTGGTACGCCGGCGACGACGGTCCGCCCGGGCTGTTCGACTACGACATCATCGGCGCCCGCGCCACCTACCTCTACTTCGACGGCACGCCCCTCTACCCCTTCGGCCACGGCCTCTCCTACAGCCGCTTCTCCTACGACGGCCTGGCCGTGACCCGCGACGGCGACACCCTCACCGCCGCCCTCACCGTCACCAACACCGGGGACCGGGACGCCGACGAGGTCGTCCAGCTCTACGCACGCGCCGTCACTCCGCGCGTGCCCCGGCCCCACCGGCAGCTGGTGGCCCACGAACGCCGCCGGCTCGCCGCCGGGGAGACCGGGCGGTTCACCTTCACCGTGCCGGTGGCGGCGCTCGGCCACTGGGACGTGGCGCACGGCCGCTGGACCACCGACCCGGGCCGCTACGAGCTCCACGCCGGCGCCTCCTCCGCCGATATCCGGCTGACGGCGCCCGTCACCGTCGGCGGACCACCGCCCGCCCCGCGCCCGGTGCGGGAATCGGGGCTGGAGGCCGCCCACTACGACACCTCCGGGAACGCCGTGCTAGTGGACCGGACGAAGGCCCGCGGCGACGCGGTGGCCCCGGCGGACCCGGGCGCCGCGGCCCGGCTGCTCTTCCGCGCCTGCGACTTCGGCCCCTCCGCCCCGGACACCGCCGTCCTGCTGGCGGCCCGCGCGGAACCGGGCGAGGCGCGCATCGGACTCGCCCTGGCCGACGGCACCCCGCTCGGCGACGCCGTTGTCCCGTGCACCGACGGCCCCTATGCGTACCGGGCCGTGGAACTTACGCTGGGCGGCGCCCCGCGCGGTGTGCGGGACCTGTGGATCACGCTGCGCGGAGCGGTCCGCCTCGCGCGGCTCGACTTCGGACTCCGGGACGCATCGAGGGAGCCGTCCCGGGCGGCCGGAGGGCACTGACCCGGTGCCTGCGGTGTCTCCCGGGCGGGTGAGACACCGGAAGCCGGGCCGGTCCCGAGGGCCGCACAAGAGCGGCCGGGGCGCGTCGTGTGGGCTGCGCGCCCCGGCCGTTCGGCGCCCGCCGGCCGCGCGGTTTCCGGGCTTGCGGGCCTGCCGGCTTGCGGGCTTGGGGCTTCTAGAGATCCAGGCCGGTCAGCACCATCACGCGCTCGTAGGTGTAGTCGTCCATCGCGAAGCGCACGCCCTCCCGGCCCACGCCGGACTGCTTCGTTCCGCCGTAGGGCATCTGGTCGGCCCGGTAGGACGGCACATCGCCGATGATCACGCCACCGACCTCCAGCTCCCGGTGCGCGCGGAAGGCGGTGCGCACGTCGTGCGTGAACACCCCCGCCTGGAGCCCGTACTGGGAGTCGTTGGCCGCCGCGAAGGCCGCCGCCTCGTCCTCGGCGCGGGTGACGGTCAGCACCGGCCCGAAGACCTCCTCGCAGGAGACCTGGACGTCGGACGGCACATCGGTGAGGACGGTCGGCGCGTACGTGGCGCCGTCCCGCTCGCCGCCGGTGAGCAGCGTGGCGCCCGCGTCCACCGCCTCCCCGACCCAGGACTCGACGCGCTTGGCCGCGTCCTCGCTGACCAGCGGGCCGACATCGGTGGCCGGGTTCGACGGGTCGCCGGTCACCTGCTCCTTCACGGCCGCGACGATCCGGGGCACCAGCCGGTCGTACACCGAGGCGTCGGCGATGACCCGCTGCACCGAGATGCAGGACTGGCCGCCCTGGTAGTTGGAGAAGGTCGCGATCCGGGTCGCGGCCCAGTCGAGGTCGGCGTCCGAGGACCAGTCGGCCAGGACGATGGCCGCGCCGTTCCCGCCGAGTTCCAGCGTGGTGTGCTTGCGGGGCGCGGAGTCGAGGATCGACCAGCCGACCGGGCCGGAGCCGGTGAAGGAGATGACCGGCAGCCGCTCGTCGCGCACCAGGGCGGGCATCCGGTCGTTGGGCACGGGCAGGACGCTCCAGGAACCGGCGGGCAGGTCCGTCTCGGCCAGGAGTTCGCCCAGCAGCAGCCCGGAGAGCGGGGTGGCCGGGGCCGGCTTGAGGATGATCGGGGCGCCGACGGCGAGGGCCGGGGCGACCTTGTGCGCGCACAGGTTCAGCGGGAAGTTGAACGGGGCGATGCCCAGCACCGCGCCGCGCGGGAAGCGGCGGGTGAGCGCGAGCCGCCCGGCGCCGCCGGCGTCGGTGTCCAGGCGCTGCGCCTCGCCGCCGTTGAAGCGGCGGGCCTCCTCGGTGGCGAACCGGAAGACGGAGACGGCGCGGCCGACCTCGCCGCGCGCCCACTTGAGCGGCTTGCCGTTCTCGGCGGAGATCAGCCCGGCGATCTCCTCGGCCCGTTCGGCCAGCCGCCGCTGGACGTGCTCCAGGGCCGCGGCCCGGACGTGCGCCGGGGTGGCGGCGAACTCGGCCCGTACGGCGTGCGCCGCGGCCACGGCCTCCTCGACCTGGGCCTCGGTCGGGACGCTCGCCGTGCCGACGAGCCTGCCGTCCCAGGGGGAGGTGACATCGAGTGTGTCGTCGCCGGTCGCCTGTCGGCCGGCCAGCCAGAACGCGTGGGTGTGGGTCACAGCGGATCCCGGCCCTTCCGAGGTGGTGGGGATGGTGCGGTGGGTGCTGGTGCGCGGTGCTCGTGCGCGGTGCCCGCGGTGTGCTGGTGCGGGGCATGCGGGGTGCTGCGCACCACGTTAGGGGCGGCGGCGCCGAATGGCGTTTGTCCGCGGTGGAGCGGTGTGCCGGTCCGGCTAGGACGCTTCGGCGTGCCGCCCGGCGGCGCTGCCCGCCCCGCCCACGGGCCCGGCCACTCGCCCCTCACTCCGCGCTGGTCGCCTTCAGCGCGAGCCAGAGCTCCATCCGGGCGTCCGGGTCGTCCAGGGAGCGGCCGAGGATCTCCTCCACCCGGCGCATGCGGTAGCGCAGGGTGTGCCGGTGCACGCCCAGGTCGGCGGCGGCCGCGTCCCACTGGCCGTGCCGGGAGAGCCAGGCGCGGAGCGAGGAGACCAGGTCGCCGCGGCCGGTGGCGTCGTGTTCCCGGAGCGGGCGGAGGATGCCGTCGGCGAACGCCCGGACGGCGTCGTCCGCGAGCAGCGGCAGCACCGACCCGGCCGCGACCTCCTCGTGCTCGACGAGCACCCGGCCCCGGCGGCGGGCCACCGACAGCGCCTGCTCCGCCTGCCGGTAGGCGGACACGGCGGCGATCGGCCCGGTCGGGGCGGAGAGGCCGACGGCGAACGCGGCCACCGGCGCCGTGCTCCGCCCGCCCCGGCGCCGGGGGGTGCGGCGCCCCGCGCTCTCGTACTCCTCGGCCAGCCGCTCGCAGGCGGCGACCGCGGCGCCGCCGTCCGCGGCGAGCACCACCAGCCGGTCCCCGTCGGGCACGACGAGGAGGTGCTCCCCGCCCCGGGCCGCGGCGGCCTCCAGGGTGTCGGCGAGCCGGCCGAGCGGGTCCGGGGCCGGGCCCCCGTCACCGGCGGCGGGCGCGGCGTCCGGGGTCTGCGGACCGGCGCGCTCCGCGACGAGCACCCGGAAGGGGGCGTCCAGCAGCGCGCCGTAGAGCGTGCCGGCGACCGTCCGGGCGTGGTCCGGCTCGCCCGCGAGCAGCATCCGCAGCAGGGCGGAACCGAGCCGCTGTTCGGCCGCGGCCAAGGTGCGCGAGCGTTCGGCGGTGAGGGTCAGCAGGGCGACGGCCGAATTGACGGCGTAGCGCTCGGCGGTGCCCAGCGGGGCGCCGGTGCCGACGGCCAGGACACCCTG
The DNA here is from genome assembly GCF_000220705.2 of Streptomyces xinghaiensis S187. Lineage (GTDB taxonomy): Bacteria > Actinomycetota > Actinomycetes > Streptomycetales > Streptomycetaceae > Streptomyces > Streptomyces xinghaiensis. The sequence goes on from NZ_CP023202.1 coordinate 1,916,282, forward strand.
GGCGCGCCGGCCGCTGCCCAGCGACTGCAGTTCGATCCGGTCGGCTCCGCCGTCGTCCTCGCCGGTACCGCCGGTGACGGCACTGGCCGGAGCGGGACGCTCGCGCAGCCGTTCGACGTCGGCCGTCAGCCGGGCGGCGCGCCGGGCGGCCCACTCGGGCGCCGCGGCGACCACCGCCCCGGACATGTCGTAGAGGGCGGCCCAGCCGCCGATGTGCGCGGCGAGCCGGGCCAGCAGCGCCTCCGGGCCCTCCGGGCCGAGCGCCGCGCGCGTCAGCTCGCGCTGGGCGGCGAAGCCGGCGGTGACGGCCTGGTACTGCTCGGCCGCGATGGCCGCCGAGACGGCCTTGCTGATCGCGATGAACGGGGTCCGGCGCGGCACCTCCAGCAGCGGCATCCCCTCCTCGGCCGCGGCCGACACCAGCGCCTCGGGGATGTCCTCGTAGTTGACGCCGACGGCGAAGCCGAGCCCGACGACCCCGGCTCCGGCGAGTCGGCGGACATAGGCCCGCATCTCCTCCCCGTTCTCGGCGTCCAGCTTGAGCGCGGTGACGAGCAGCAGTTCGCCGCCGTCGAGATACGGCACCGGGTCGGCCAGTTCGCTGGCGTGGGCCCAGCGGACGGGCGTCTCCAGCCGGTCCTCCCCCGCGCGGACGGCGAGCTTGAGCGCGGGGTGGGCCACGAGGGAGGCGAGCGTCGGGGGCATGGGTCCTTCACGGGAGGCGGGGTGACGCGGGACCGAATAGGCCGTCCCGTATGAACGGCATGGGTCGATTCTGCCTCATTGGAGGGGTGCCGTGCAGCCCGCCGGTCAGCTCCGCAGATCCACCAGGAGCGGCGGGGCGTGCTCGCCGCGTGCCGTGGTCAGCGAGATCACCGCGTGCTCCGGCGGCAGGGAGTGCGCCAGCTCGGAGGCCGACCAGCGCTCCCGCTCCACCTGCCGGACGGTCACCGACTCGCTGGTGACGGCTCGTCCGGTGACCAGCCGCCGTATGAAGTGCACGACCCGGGTGAGCGGTTCGTCGGTGATGATCTGCCGGTTGGTGACGTCCCGCGCCTCCACCCACTCCTTGCCCCACACCTCGGCGAAGCGCGCGCCGTCCCAGGTGGTCACCCCGGCGAAGGCCATCCGGCAGCCGACGGTGCCCAGCAGGGTGCTGCGCAGCGCCTCCGGCACGTCGTCGAGGGTGCGCAGGGTGAGCAGGGCCCCGGCGTTGGCGGAGCGCAGCCGCTGGACGCCGCGGAGCGCCTCGGCGGTGATGGTGTCGGAGGCGTCGTGGAGGACCAGGCAGGCGAAGAGCGACCGGTCGGCGCGGCCCACGGCGCACTCGGTGAACTGGGCGAGCACCAGCCGCGCCAGGATGCGGGAGGCTTCGGCGTGGCCGCGTTCGGGGAGGTCGATGCGGACCCGCAGCGGGTGGTCGAGGGCGCGCAGCGAGAAGGGGCGGCTCCCCTCGGCGGTGGCGAAGAAGTCCGCGAAGGCGGGCCGGTCGAGCAGCGCCAGCCGGTCGGCGAGCAGGGCGCAGGCGTCGTCGGCGCGCCCCGACTGCCGTTCGCGGGCGTCAAGTTCACGGGCCTGGGCGAGCTGACCGGTGTCCCGCAGGACGGTGCGGAGCGCGCCGAGGGCGGTCGCCGATCCGTCCAGCAGTTCGCGGAGTTCGGGCACGGAGGGGAAGCGGTCGTGGGCGGCCCGGAAGGGACCGAGCAGCTGGGCCAGCGCCGTGGGGGCCCGGCGGGCGCCGCCGCCGGGGTGGGCGGCGGCGAGGTCGCCGATGAGGGCCTCGGCGAGGATGCCGGCGGCCTCGTCCGGGTCGGTGGTGCCGCCGTAGAGATCCAGGTCGTGGGCCGAGTCGGGTCGCCCGATGCGGATGACGACGTCGAAGAAGCCGTCGGGGGCGAGCTGCGCGCCCGAGGCGCCGACGGCCACGACGGCGGTCCGGCCGGTCAGCGCCTGGAGGCAGAGCGACTCCAGCACGGGCCGCACCAGCCGGCCGGTCTTCCCGGCACCGGGCGGGCCGACGGCCAGCAGCGAGGTGGCGAGCAGCTCCGGCGCCAGCGCGAAGCCCGCCCCGCGGTGCCGGTAGGGGTTCCGCCGGTCGTCGGCGGCGGTGCCGAGGCGCACCTGCCCGGCGGCCAGGTCGTGGCGCGCGGTGCGGACCGGCAGATCGCGGGCGCCGGACGGGTGGAGGCAGGCGGCGGCGCCGTGCCGCAGCACGGTGTCGGTGAAGGCGGGCAGCCGCTCCGGCCGGCCGCGCACACCGGTCCAGGCGCGGCGGATGCGGGCGTAGTCCACGTCGGTGAGCCGGCCGGCGCGGGCCTCGGCGGCCAGCCGGTCGGCGGCGTCCGGGGCGCCGCCGGAGCGGAGTTCGGGCCACTCGGCGGGGTCGGCCTCCGGCGGGGGCGGCGGGGCCTGCCGGTCGCCGTCGTCCCACAGCCGGCGCAGCAGCGGGGCGGCCCAGCGGCGGTACAGCTCCGGCCAGCGGCCGAGCCGCCCGAAGACCACGACGAGCCCGGCGGCGAACAGGCCGTAGTAGAGGTACGCGGCCCAGACGTACGCCAGGTGGTTGCCGCCCGCCTCGCGCCAGGAGTCGGGGGTGAACAGGAGCAGCGGCCAGAGCCAGTAGTCGCCGAGATAGCCGTTCCAGCACAGCGACCAGATGAGCCAGCCGCAGAGGAACGAGATCAGGGCGCCGCTGAGCAGGGAACGGCCCGGGATCCGCTCGGGCTCCTCCGGCGGCCGGGGCCGGTGGCCGTGGCGCCAGATGCCGGGCGGGGCCTCCGGGCGGGGGGCGCGCACCCAGTCGAGGAACGGCGCGCCCGGACCGCCCGGTGCCGCTCCGGAGCCGCCCCCGGCACCATGACCGGCGTGGGGGATGTGGCCGGTGTGGCCGCCGTTCGGTCCGCCGCCCGGCGCGGCCGCCGGCATCCCCGCGGGCGCGGGCGGCACGGGCGTGCTCCCGGGATACGGGCCCGGGGCGGACGGGGCTCCGGCGCCGGACCCCTCCACCGGGCGCGGGGACGGCACGGGCGCCGGGAAACCGGACGGCGGCTGCGGGGGCGGCGGTGCGGGCGGTCCGGCGGGAGGCGGTACCGCTCCCGGGCGCCCGGTGCCCCGACGGCCGTCGTGTGCGCCTTCGGTGTCCATCTGCCGCCTCTCGCCCCCTGCCCCGCCAACCGGCCTGCTGTTCCTACCCGTTCAATCTAGTGCCCCACACCGCGCCCCGGCCCCGGGCACGCCCCCGCCTGCCCGCAGGCGGCGCCTCCCCCGTCCCGTGCCGCCTCCCCCGCCCCGCGGCGGCTCCGTCCCCCGACGGGTCCGGACGCCGTCCCGCGGCGGCGTTCCCGCCGCGAAGGTGCCGCCGCGGACAACGGGACACGCGCAGCGCTACCGATCGGAGCATGCCCCGGACCGCCGCCCGCCCCTAGCCTGCGGAGTACGTGCCCGATCCGGGCATTCCGCCGGACTTGCCGCACCCCCGCGGAGGGCGTCCCCCGCCGGCCGCACGCAGGGGCGCGGCGCCCCGCACCGCGCCGCCACGGACCAGAGGAGATCACCATGACCGCGACCACCGGAGGCCCCTCGCTCCCGCAGGAGCGCCGCGTCGTCACCGCCATCCCCGGCCCCAAGTCCCGGGAGCTCCAGGCCCGCCGGAGCGCCGCGGTCGCCGCGGGCGTCGGCTCCGTGCTGCCCGTCTTCACCACCCGCGCCGGCGGGGGCGTCGTCGAGGACGTCGACGGCAACTCGCTGATCGACTTCGGCTCCGGCATCGCGGTGACCTCGGTCGGCAACAGCGCCGAGGCCGTGGTGCGCCGGGCCTCCGCCCAGCTCGCCGCGTTCACCCACTCCTGCTTCATGGTGACGCCGTACGAGGGCTATGTGGAGGTCTGCGAGAAGCTGGCCGAACTGACGCCCGGTGACCACGCCAAGAAGTCGGCGCTCTTCAACTCCGGCGCGGAGGCGGTGGAGAACGCCGTGAAGATCGCCCGCGCGTACACCCGGCGCCAGGCCGTCGTCGTCTTCGACCACGGCTACCACGGCCGCACCAACCTCACGATGGCGCTGACCGCCAAGAACATGCCGTACAAGCACTCCTTCGGCCCGTTCGCCCCCGAGGTGTACCGGGTGCCGGTGGCCTACCCGTACCGCTGGCTCACCGGCCCCGAGCGCTGCGCCGAGGAGGCGTCGGCCCAGGCCATCGACATGATCAGCAAGCAGATCGGGGCGGAGAACGTCGCCGCGATCGTCATCGAGCCGCTGCTCGGCGAGGGCGGTTTCATCGAGCCGGCGAAGGGCTTCCTGCCGCGGATCGCCGAGTTCGCGCAGGCCAACGGCATCGTGTTCGTCGCGGACGAGATCCAGTCCGGCTTCTGCCGCACCGGCCAGTGGTTCGCCTGCGAGGACGAGGGCATCGTGCCGGACCTGATCACCACCGCCAAGGGCATCGCGGGCGGCCTGCCGCTGTCGGCCGTCACCGGCCGCGCCGAGATCATGGACGCGGCGCACAGCGGCGGCCTCGGCGGCACCTACGGCGGCAACCCGGTCGCCTGCGCCGCGGCGCTCGGCGCGATCGAGACCATGCGCGAGCTGGACCTCAACGCCAAGGCGCGGCGCATCGAGGAGGTCATGAAGCCGCGCCTCCTCGAACTGCGGGAGAAGTACGAGGTGATCGGCGACGTGCGAGGGCGCGGCGCGATGCTCGCCATCGAACTGGTGCGCCCCGGCTCCAAGGAGCCGGCCCCGGACACGACCGCCGCGCTCGCCAAGGCCTGCCACAGCGAGGGACTGCTGGTGCTGACCACCGGCACCTACGGCAACGTCATGCGCTTCCTGCCGCCGCTGGTGATCGGCGAGGAGCTGCTGAACGAGGGCCTGGACATCCTCGAAGGGGCGCTCTCCGGTCTCTGAGACGGCGCCGCGGCACCGGACCGGGCTCCATCAGGGGTGTTACCTGCGGCTACAGTCCGCTTCCGTGAAGAATGTGTGCGGAGCCCATGGCGGACGGGTGATCCGGCTGTCCGGCCGCCTTCCGGTGCCGTACGGTCGTCCGCAGATGAGAGAAACACCCCGTCCGCGGATCGTCGCGGACGGCGCCGGGTCGGCGCCTCCCCAGCACCGGACCGGCCGTGCCCTCGCGCACACCGGAGCCTCGTGCTCCGGGATTCTCCACCGGTCGGACGGCCGCCCGCCCCAAACCCCCCGGGGCGCGCGGCACACCGGTCGTCGCGGCCGCTCCGGAACAACCCCCCCTGTTCCGGAGCGGCCGCCTCTGCCGTTCCGGCACCTTCCGGCGCCCCGCATACCGCTCCCCCTCGTTCTGCCCGTGCTGCTCTTCGCCGCGGTCACCTGGCAGGTGGCGGCCGGCGGGCCGCTGCGAAGGCTGGACGAGCGCGCCGGCGCGATCCTGGCCCGGCCGGGCGGCGAGGGCCCGGGGGACGCCGCCGCGGAGTTCGCTGCGGACCTCGGCCATCTGCCGGTCGCCGCCGCCGTTCTCGCCCTGGCCGCCGCCGCCACCGCCCTCCTCGGCCGGCGCCGGGCCCGGGCGGAGCGGCGGAAGCGCGCGGCAACGTCCGCGAGGGCGTGCGGAGGGGCGGGCGGGGAGGCGCGGGGAGGGGCGTACGCGCCCGGCGCGCGACGCCCGTGGCTGCCCCCGCTCGCGGCGGCGGCTGCACTGGCCGCCGTTCCCGCGCTCGTCGTCCCGCTCAAGGCGTGGACGGCGCGGCCGGGCCCGGACGGACTGCCGCTCGCCGCGGGCGAGGGCTTCTACCCCTCGGGCCACACGGCGACGGCCGCCGTGGCCTACGGCGCCGCGGCCCTGCTGCTCCTGCCGTATCTCCGCCGGACGGCGGCCCGCCGCGCCCTGACGGCCGGCGCGCTGCTGCTGAACCTGGCCGTCGGCGCGGGGCTGGTGGTACGCGGATACCACTGGCCGCTGGACGTCCTGGGCAGCTGGCTGCTGTCCGTCCCGCTGCTGTGGGCCCTCGCCGGCGTGCTCACCGGCCGTCCCCGCGGGCCAGTCCGGCGGCGGCCTCGTGCAGCGCCAGCTCCAGCAGCACCGGGTCGTTGAGCGTTCCGGCCCCGTCGGGCGGCACGACCCAGCGCACACCGCCCGTCGCCACCCCCGGATAGGGCACGACGATCCAGGTGCCGCGGCCCACGGCACGCATCCCCGTGCCGACCCAGCGCTCGGCGGTGCCCGGCGGGACGAAGAAGCCCGTCCGCTCGTCGCCGAAGTCGGCCAGCACCGGGCCGGGCCGGTCGATACGGCGGCGAAGCACCTCCAGTGCCGGGAAGCCCAGCTGCCCCGGCAGGATCAGGACGTCCCAGCGGCCTCCCGCGGGCAGCAGCACCACTCCGAGCGGGTTCCGCTCCCACTCCAGGCGGCACGCCGCCGGGTCGGGGGCCGCCGAGACCAGCCACTCGACCGCGTCGTCGTCCGCCCCGGTGTCGCGCATGCAGAGCGCCTCCTCGTGTCCCCATGTGATGACGTGACGGTTGAGGAGAGAGCGGGAGCCGCCAATCGTCACACCTGCCAATGCGCGGAATCACAGCAAAGAGGGGCGGATTGCCGCAAAGAATCCGGCACAGGCCCCGGAAGGCCGTCTTCCGGGCCGGACCGGACGAGTCGGGTGCCCGTGCGGTCCGCGGACCTCGGGCGGGCGACAGGGCCGCCGGGCGGCGCTGTCCCCGCCCGCGCCTACGATGATGCTGCTCCGGCCACCCCGGAGCGCCCGCCGCCCGGCCGTACCCAGGAGGACCGATGACCGATCTGCAGCCCTTCATCGCGGGACTGCCCAAGGCCGAGCTGCACGTCCACCACGTCGGCTCCGCCTCGCCGCGCATCGTGTCCGCCCTGGCCTCCCGGCACCCCGACTCCCCGGTGCCCACCGATCCCGAGGCGCTGGCCGACTATTTCGTCTTCCGCGACTTCGCCCACTTCATCGAGGTCTACCTCTCGGTCGTGGACCTCATCCGCGACGCCCAGGACGTCCGGCTGCTGACCTACGAGGTCGCCCGCGACATGTCCCGGCAGAACATCCGGTACGCCGAACTGACCATCACCCCGTTCAGCTCGACCCGCCGGGGCATCCCCGACGCCGAGTTCGTCGAGGCCATAGAGGACGCCCGCAAGGCGGCCGAGGCCGAGCTGGGCGTGGTGCTGCGCTGGTGCTTCGACATCCCCGGCGAGGCGGGCCTGGAGTCGGCCGAGGAGACCACCCGGATCGCGGTCGAGCAGCAGTGCGAGGGGCTGGTGTCGTTCGGGCTCGGCGGGCCGGAGATCGGCGTGCCCCGGCCCCAGTTCAAGCCGTACTTCGACCGGGCCATCGCGGCCGGGCTGCGCAGCGTCCCGCACGCGGGCGAGACCACCGGCCCGCAGACCATCTGGGACGCGCTGAACGACCTGCGCGCCGAGCGCATCGGCCACGGCACGAGCGCGACGCAGGACCCCCGGCTGCTGGAACACCTGGCCGAACACCGCATCCCCCTGGAGGTCTGCCCGACCTCCAACATCGCCACCCGCGCGGTCACCGACCTCGACCAGCACCCCCTGAAGGACATGGTGGCGGCCGGAGTCCTGGTCACCATCAACAGTGACGACCCGCCGATGTTCGGCACCGACCTCAACACCGAGTACGGCGTCGCGGCCCGCCTGCTCGACCTCGACGCGACGGGCCTCGCCGGCCTCGCCAAGAACGCGGTCGAGGCGTCCTTCCTCGACCCGGCGGGGAAGGCGAAGCTGGCCGCGGAGATCGACGCCTACACGGCGGAGTGGCTGCGCCGGTAGCGCCGCCCGCCGGCCCGCGCGCCGGGCCGCCCCGCCGCCGCCACCCGTTCTCCCGCTTCTCTCAGTCCCGCGGGAACTGGTCGGTTTCCAGCGTCCAGTCCGTCCCGAGCGGGGAGAGGTCGAGCTTCTCGCCGAAATCCACGGTGAGCTCGCTCTCGTACTCCTCGCCCTCGGGGCGGCCGAAGGCGTGGCACTTGCCGGTGTACGGATCCGCGATGACGTATACGGGGACCCCGGCGCGGGCGTAGGTCCGCTTCTTCTTGCCGTAGTCGTTCTCCCGCGTGTCCCGGGAGATCACCTCGGCCACGAACTCGATGTCGCGGAAGCTCCAGCGCCGCTTCGCGTCCTGCCGTGCCTCGTCCGAGAGCTTGACGACGTCCGGCGCGAAGCCGTTGCGGCCGCCCGGGAAGTCGATCCGCACATCGGACTTGACCTTGACATGCATCCCGAACCGGTCCTCCAGCATGCGGACGATCCAGCGGATGATCTCCCAGTGCGCGTCCCGCTGCGGCGACATCTGGATGGCCCCCTCGACGATCTCTGCCTTGTAGCCCTCGGGGACGGGCATCCGCTCCAGCAGCTCGAACATCTCGTCGAGGCTGAGCTCGTCGTCGAGGCTGAGCTCGTCGCTGTCGGCCATCTCGATCCTGTCGGTCAGCTCGATGGTCACTGTGCCGCTCCTCCACGCCACACTCCTCACGGCGTGGCCGGGAAGGACAACGATACGCACGGAGGGCAGGGCACGGACCCGAGTGCGCGGCGGAGGCGGCAGGGGCCTGACGAGTCCTCTCACGGTCCCCGGCCGTCGCGGCGCCCCCCGGGGGACCGCTCAGGACTGCGGCCGCCGGCGACGGGTACTCGCCGGGGCACACGGGCGGGCCGGCCGCCGACGGGCCGGTGTGCACCACGGTGGCGCACAGGATGGGATGGGATCAGGCATGTTCGTCTTCTTCTCGAACCGGAGCGGATGCCTCGGCTCGCTGCTCATCAGCCTGGTCGGCACGGCCGTGCTGTTCCTGGTCCTGTACTCCTGCGGGCGCGTCTGACGCCCCCGCCGGGAGCCGCCCGGGCCGGGGCGGCACGCCGTCAGCCGGCGGGCACCAGGGTGAGGTAGGCCATGCCGAGGACACCGCGGTAACCGGTCAGCCAGGAGGTGCGCTGCCGGTCCACGCGCTCGCGCGTTTCGGCGGCGAGCGGGTGGTCCGGGTGCGCGGCGAGCCAGCTCTCCGTGCCGGCCCGGTAGCCGGACTCGAACTCCTCCCATTCGTCGGCGTTCGCCGTCTCGATCCACTCGGGACGGAACCCGGCACCGAGCGCGGTCCCGACCAGCCCCGCCAGGTCGTGGTGGTCGTCGGCGGAGGCGCCGGGCCACATGGCGGCCAGCTCGCCGTCCGTGGGCGGGCGCTCCCAGTAGCCCTCCCCGAAGAGCACGCGCCCGCCGGGAGCGACCAGCCGGCGCAGCGCGCGGAGGGCGGCGGCGGTGGCGGTGGCTCCGGACGGCTCCGCGTCCCCGGTGAGGGCGTGGCCGGCGCCGGTGCACAGCACGAGATCGGCCGGCCCGCGGGCGGTCCCGGCCGCGGACTCCGCGATGAACTCCACCCGGCCGGCCAGTCCCCGGGTACGGGCGTTCTCCCGGCCCCGGGCCAGATCCTCCGCGTTGATGTCCAGGCCGGTCCCGGTGGCTCCGGGCACGGCGCCGAGCACGCGCAGCATCAACTCGCCCCAGCCGCAGCCGATGTCGAGGACGGTCGCGGGGCGGTGCCGGCCGAGCCGCTCGACGAACCGGGCGGCGCGCGCCTCGGAGAGCGGGCCGTGGAAGGTCAGGCGGGGCAGCCGGGGCGGCGCAGCGGTATCGGGGGTATCGGGCATGCGCCGGACCCTACGGACGGCGGCGCAGGGACGGAACCGATTATCGGCGTGCCGGACCGGGCGCGCCCCGGACAGCCCGGCGCCCCCGGGCCACGGTGGGTGGCCCGGGGGCGTCCGGGTGCGTCCGGCGGCGCCGCCGGCGTGCAGCGCCGCGGCTCAGCCGTCCAGCGACGTCATGACGTGCTTGATCCGGGTGTAGTCGTCGAAGCCGTAGGCCGACAGGTCCTTGCCGTAGCCGGACTTCTTGAAGCCGCCGTGCGGCATCTCGGCGACCAGCGGGATGTGGGTGTTGATCCACACGCAGCCGAAGTCCAGGGCCTTGGACATCCGCATGGCGCGGCCGTGGTCCTTCGTCCAGACCGAGGAGGCCAGGGCGTACTCGACGCCGTTCGCGTACTCCAGCGCCTGCCGCTCGTCCGTGAAGGGCTGGACGGTGATGACCGGGCCGAAGACCTCGTTCTGGACGATCTCGTCGTCCTGCTTCAGGCCCGAGACGACGGTCGGGGCGTAGAAGTAGCCCCGCTCGCCGACCCGGCGGCCGCCGGTCTCGACCGTGGCGTGCGCGGGGAGGCGCTCGATGAAGCCGCTCACCTTCGCGAGCTGGTCGGCGTTGTTGAGCGCGCCGTAGAGGATGTCCTCGTCGTCCGGCTGCCCGGTCTTCGTGTCCGAGGCGGCCTTGGCGAGGGCGGCGACGAACTCGTCGTGCACGGACTCGTGGACGAGGACGCGGGTCGCCGCGGTGCAGTCCTGGCCGGCGTTGAAGAAGCCCGCCTCGGTGATGCCCTCGACGGCCTTGGCCAGGTCGGCGTCCTCGAAGACGACGACGGGGGCCTTGCCGCCCAGCTCCAGGTGGACCCGCTTGACGTCCTTGGCGGCGCTGGCGGCGACCTCCGTGCCGGCCCGGACCGAGCCGGTGATGGAGGCCATCGCGGGCACCGGGTGCTCGACCATCAGCCGGCCGGTGTCGCGGTCGCCGCAGACGACGTTGAAGACGCCCTTCGGGAGGACGGAGCCGAGGATCTCGGCGAGCAGCACCGTCGACGCCGGGGTGGTGTCGGAGGGCTTGAGGACGACCGTGTTGCCCGCGGCGAGCGCCGGGGCGAACTTCCAGACCGCCATCATCATCGGGTAGTTCCACGGCGCGACCTGCGCGCAGACCCCGACCGGCTCCCGGCGGACGAAGGAGGTCAGCCCCTCCATGTACTCGCCGCCGGAACGCCCCTCCAGCATCCGCGCCGCGCCCGCGAAGAAGCGGACCTGGTCGATCATCGGCGGGATCTCCTCGGAGCGGGTGAGCCCGAGCGGCTTGCCGGTGTCCCGGCACTCGGCCTCGATCAGCTCCTCGGCACGCTCCTCCATCGCGTCGGCGATCTTGAGCAGGGCCTTCTGCCGGTCCGCGGGGACGAGGTCCCGCCAGGCCGGGAAGGCGGCCTCGGCGGCGGCCATGGCGGCGTCGACGTCGGCGGCGCCGGACAGCGGAGCGGTGGCGTACACCTCGCCGGTGGCCGGGTTGACCACGTCGGTGGTCCGGCCGTCGGCGGCGTCCCGGAACTCCCCGCCGATGTAGTTGCGCAGACGACGCAGTTCGGTGGTCACGTGCCACCCCTCCCTGTCGGTGTCCAGTGGGTGAGACACCCACCCTAAACGCTGCGGCGGACATCGCAGCAGGGGGCCGCCCCGTCCGCGGTCCGGGACCCGCGTCCGCGGGTACGTCCCGGTCCCGTGCCGGTCGCGGGACCATCCGCGCGGCCGTCCATCCGATCGGACGAAAAACGGGCGCATATCCCACCCCCGGTGCGGTGCCGCGGCTCCCGACTCCTTACCGTTCCAGGCACCGACCGGTCTCCCGCCCTCACGCCGGGACGGAGGCCGCACCGCTCACACAAGCCGAGGTGCTCGCCATGGTGGCCCCGCCGGACAACGACGTTCTCCGGGCACACGCCCTGCACTACGCGACCGGCGGCACACCCGTGCTCGCCGGAGTCTCCCTCGGGGTCCGGGAGGGCGAGGTCCTCGCCGTCACCGGGCCCCGGGGCAGCGGCAAGACGACCCTGCTGGAGTGCCTCTCCGGGCGTCTCGTGCCGGACAGCGGCCAGGTGTGGTTCCGCAGCTCCCCCGTGCACCCCCTCGGCGCGGCCGCGCGGGAGCGGCTGCTCCGCGAGAGCTTCGGCTGGATCGGCACCGAGCCGCAGCTCGTACCGGAGCTCACCGGCTGGGAGAACGCAGCGCTGCCGCTGCTGCTGCGCGGCACGGCCCCGCGCGCCGCCCGGACGGCGGCCCTCGGCTGGCTCGAACGGCTCGACGCCGCCGACTGCGCCCGCGGCCGTCCGGCGTCCCTGACACAGGCACAGCGACAGCGGGTGGCCGTCGCCCGCGCCCTGACCGCCCAGCCGTCGGTGCTGTTCGCCGACGACCCGACGGCCCGGCTGCACAGCGCGGACAGCGCCTCGGTGCTGCGCATCCTCACCACGGCGGCCCGCTCGCACGAGATCACGGTCGTCCTGGCCACCCACGACCCCGGGGTCGCCGCCCACGCGGACCGCCGGTTCGCGCTGCTCGACGGCCGGCCCGCCGACCCGCCCGCCGACCGCGACAGTGGCGCCGGGGACGGCCCGGCCGGCGGCAACGACGACACCGAGGGAAGAACGACGTGCTCGCTCTCCGTCTAGCCCGCGGCGCCCGCCCGGCCGTCCAGGCGCGCCGGCTGGCGGTCGCGGCGGCCTCCGCCGGTACGGGCTTTCTGCTGCTCAGCAGCCTGGGCCAGGCGGCCGCACTCCCGGCGGGGGCCGGCTCCTCCGCCGTCCGGCTGCTGTGGTGCGCGCTGCCGCTCGCGGCGTCCGTGCAGCTGGCCGTGGCCGCCGCCCGTGCCGATCACGGCACCGCACCCCGGCAGAACCTGTACGCGGCCGGATGCGGGCCCGCCCGCCTGGCGCTGCTGGCCGCCGCCTCCACCGTCCTCTCCTGCCTCCTCGGCGGTGTCGCGGCCGCACTGGTGTTCCTGCTGCTCCGCGGAGACCTCGGTATCCCCGCGGTGCCCGGTGCGGAGCAGGCGCTGGGCGCCGGGGTTCCGCTGCCGTTCCCGGCCGTGCTGACCCTGCTGACCGTGGTGCCGGCGGCGGCGGGCGCCGCGACCGCGCTCGCGCTGCGCCCCCGCCCGGCGCCCGCGGAGCGCCGGGACCGGGACGCCGGCCACGATCCGGCCGTGCCGTGGTCCGCGGGGCGTGACCCGTACACGCCGGGCACCGCGCTGCGGGAGCTCCCCTGGGGCGTCGCCCTGCTGACGGCCGGGCTGGCGCTGGGGTCGTACGCCGGCCCCGCCGCCACACCGGGCGGCGGTCCTCCGCTGCCCGGTCGTCCGGACGGCATCCCGCCGGGCGCGGTCGCCGGGTGGGCCCTGGTCGCGGTCGGCCTGGTGACGGCGCTCCCCGGGCTGACGCAGCTGGCCGGGCGGCTGCTGGCCGCGGGCCGGCCCGGCGCGCTGCGGCTGCTGGCGGGCCGGTTCCTGCAGGCGGAGGCGGAACGGATCGGCCGCCCGCTCGGGGTGCTGTGCGCGGTGGCCACCGGCGTCCTCGCGGCGGACCGGCTGTACGGCGGCCCCGGCCCGGCCGCCGTCGCCTCGTTCGGGCCGCTTCTCGCCCTCGGGGCCGCGCTGGTGGTGGCGTGCGTGGCGCTGACCGTGGTCATCACGGCCCTGGAGTCGCGGGCCGAGCGGGCCGGCACCACCGAGGCGCTGCGGCACGCCGGGGCCCCGGCCGCCCTGCTGCGCCGCGCGGCCGTCCTCCGCGCCGTCGTGATGGCCGCCGTGGTGGCCCCGGTGAGCTGGGCCGTCGCCACGCTGGCCACCCTGCCGCTGCTCGCCTGACACCCGGGCCGCCGGGCTACTCCCCCGCGGCCAGCACCACCACGTCCTCGGCGGTGAACGCCGCGCCCACCTCCGTACCGGTCTCCGGGGCGTCGCGCAGGGCGCAGGACGCCTCCAGGAGCGGCCCCGTCCCGGGGCGGAGCAGCAGGGAGACCTGGTCGCCGCGGAAGGTACGGGCCGCGACGGTGCAGCGCAGGCCGTCGGCGGGCGGCACCAGCCGGACCCCGGTGGGGCGGACGAGCAGCCGGCGCGTGCCCCGGGCGGAGCCCGGCTCCACCGGCAGCCGGCCCCAGGGGGTGTCGGCGGCCCCGTCGCGCACCAGCCCTTCGATCACGTTGTCGAAGCCGAGGAAGCGGGCGACGAACTCGGAGGCGGGCCGGCGCCAGACTTCCAGGGGCGTGCCGGTCTGGGCGACACGGCCGTCCCGCATCACGACCACCCGGTCGGCGAGGGCGAAGGCCTCGCTCTGGTCGTGGGTGACCGCCAGCACGGTCGTCCCCAGCCGCCGGAACAGCTCGCGGAGTTCGACGACCAGCCGCTCGCGGAGTGTCCGGTCGAGCTGGCCCAGCGGTTCGTCCAGCATCAGGAGCCGCGGTTCCGGGGCCAGGGCGCGCGCCAGTGCCACCCGCTGCTGCTCGCCGCCGGACAGCGAGGACACCGCGCGCCGCCCGGCGTCGGGCAGCCCGACGAGGTCGAGGAGACCGGCGACGCGGCGCTCGGTCTCGGCGCGCGGCACCTTGCGCATGCGCAGGCCGAAGGCGACGTTGCCGCCGACGTCCCGCTGCGGGAAGAGCTGGTGGTCCTGGAACATCAGTCCGACGCCGCGCCGGTGCGCGGGCACCCCCGCCTGGTCACGGCCGGCGAGGGTCACCCGGCCGGCGTCCGGCCGGTGCAGCCCGGCCACCACGCGCAGCAGGGTGGACTTGCCGCTGCCGCTCGGCCCGAGTACGCACACCGTCCGCCGCTCGGGGACCTCCAGATCCACCGCGTCGAGCACGGCCCGGTCGCCGAAGCGGACGGTCACCTCGTCCAGCCGCAGCAGGGCGGGCCGGGCGGCGGGGGCATCGCCGGGGCCGGCGGGAGCCTCCCCGGTGCCGGGAGGAGAGCCGGTGGCGGTGACGGGGGCCGTGCCCGGAGTGGTGTCGGAGGGCATGTCAGAACTCCCCGGAGCCGGAGCGGTCGGTGCGGACGCGTTCGAGAAGCAGCAGGGACACCGCGCAGACCAGCATCAGGATCGTGCTGAGCGCCATCGCCTGCCCGTACGGCAGTGCGCCGGCCCGGCCCAGCAGCCGGGCCACGGCGACCGGAAGGGTGAGGGTGTCGGCACGGGCGATGAAGACGGTGGCGCCGAACTCCCCGAGCGAGACGGCGAAGGCGAAGCCCGCGGCGACGAGCAGCGCCCGCCGCACCAGCGGCAGGTCCACCTCGCGCCAGGCGCGCAGCGGGGAGGCGCCCAGCACGGCGGCCGCCTCGCGCAGCCGCGGATCGACCGCGCGCAGGACGGGCAGCATGGTGCGGACGACGAACGGCACGCCGACCAGGGCCTGCGCCAGCGGCACCAGGATCCAGGCGGACCGCAGGTCCAGGGGCGGCTCGTCGAGCGCGATGAGGAAGCCGAAGCCGACCGTCACGGCGGAGGTGCCCAGCGGCAGCATCAGCAGCGCGTCGAAACCCCGTACGAGTCTCCCGGCCCGCCGGGTCAGGGCCGCCGCGGCCAGACCGCCGACCACCAGGGCGATCAGGGTGGCCACGGCCGCGAAGGCCAGGGAGTTGCCCACCGCCTCCAGCGGCGCCACCGTGAACGTCCCGCCCTCCTCGGACCCCAGCGCCCGGTAGAAGGCGAAGCCGTAGCCGTCCGGTGCGTCCAGCGAGCGCTCGACGAGCACCCCCAGCGGCAGCAGGAGCAGCAGCGCGACGACCGTCACCGTGGAGCCCAGCAGGGCCCACTGGGCGGCGCCGCGCGGACGGCGGGAGGTGTGCGCGGGGTCGACCAGCCGCAGCGCGCTCTCGCGCCGCCGCACCGTCCGGGCGTGCAGCAGGAGCAGGCCGCCGACGGCACAGAACTGCAGCAGCGTCAGCACGGCCGCCGTCGGCAGGTCGAGCAGTTGTGCGGTCTGCCGGTAGATCTCGACCTCCAGGGTCGAGTAGCGCGGACCGCCGAGGATCTGGACCACCCCGAAGGAGGTGAAGGTGAAGAGAAAGACCATCAGCGCCGCGGCGGCGACCGCGGGCGCGAGAGCCGGCAAGGTGATCCGGCGCCAGGCGGTGAGGCGGCTCGCGCCGAGCATCCGCGCGGCCTCCTCCTGGCGCGGGTCGAGCTGCGCCCACAGGCCGCCGACCGTCCGCACCACGACCGCGTAGTTGAAGAACACATGGGCGAGCAGGATCGCCCACACCGTGGTGTCCAGCCGGACGCCCCACAGCTCGTCCAGCAGTCCGCCGCGTCCCAGCAGCGCCAGGAAGGCCGAGTCGGCCACGACGGTGGGCAGGACGAACGGCACCACCACCAGCGCCCGCAGCAGCCGCTTGCCGGGGAAGTCGAGGCGGGCGAAGACATAGGCGCCCGGCAGCGCGACGGCCACGGTCAGCGCCGTGGACGCCGCCGCCTGCCACGCGGTGAACCAGAGCACGTCCAGGACGAGCGGGTCCGTCAGCACCGCGCCGGCCCGGCCGAACCGCCACCGTCCCCCGTCGCGCAGCCCCCGGGCCACGATCGCGGCCACCGGGTGGACGAAGAACAGGGCGAAGAAGGCCGCCGGGACCGCCATCAGCGCGAGCCGGACCGCGGTGCCGGAGCGGCCCGGACGCCCGCCCCGGCGCCGCCCCGCCGGTGACGGCGGAGCGGGCGGAGACGGTGCGGACGGCGACGGGGGCGGAGCCGCGGGCGGCTCCGCCCCGGCGGTCACCTCGGAACGAGCTGGGACCATGCCTTGACCCACTGCTCACGGTTCTCGGCGATCTTCTCCGGGGACAGGGAGGCGGGCTTCTCGATCGTCTCCCCGTACCGGGTGAAGACCTCCGGCAGCTTGACGTCCGTGCGGGCCGGATGGACGAACATCTGCAACGGCACGTCCTCCTGGAAGGTCTCGCTCAGCAGGAAGTCCAGGAGTTCCTTGCCGCCCTCGGGGTTCTCCGCGCCGTCCAGCAGCCCGGCGAACTCGGTCTGCCGGAAGCAGGTGCCCTTCGCCACCCCCGTCGGCCCCTCCTGGGGCAGCGGGTCCTGCCCCAGCACCTCGGCGGGCGGGCTGGAGGCGTAGGAGACGACGAGGGGCTTGTCGCCCTTGCCCTTGCCGCCGCCGGAGCCGGAGAAGCGGTCGTTGTAGGCCTGCTCCCAGCCGTCGACCACCTCGACGCCGTTGGCCTTGAGCTTCTTCCAGTAGTCCTGCCAGCCGTCGTCGCCGTACTCGGCCGCGGTGGCGAGGAGGAAGCCCAGCCCCGGCGAGGAGGTGGCGGCGTTCTCGGTGACCAGCAGGTCCTTGTAGGCCGGCTTCACCAGGTCGTCGAAGGTCTCCGGCGGCGCGAGCCGCTTCTTCTCGAACCAGCCGCGGTCGTAGTTGACGCAGATGTCGCCGTAGTCGACGGGCGTGACCCGGTGCTTCCCCCGGTCGAGCCGGAGTTCCTCCGGTACCTTCTCCAGCCCCCTGGCCTCGTACGGCGAGAAGATCCCGTGGTCGAGGGCGCGCGAGAGCAGGGTGTTGTCGACGCCGAAGAGGACGTCACCCTGCGGATTGCCCTTGGACAGCACGGCCTGGTTGACGGTCGTGCCGGCGTCGCCGCCGCGCAGGATCTCGACCTTGCGGCCGGTCTGCTCGGTGAACTCCTTCAGCACGTCGTCGGAGACGGCGAACGAGTCATGGGTGACCAGGGTGACGGCCGCGGTCTCGCCGCCGTCCTTCCCGGCCGGATCACCGGAGTCGCCGCACGCGGCGAGCGAGGTGACGCCCAGCGCGGTGACGAGCAGCGCGGCGGCGGACCGTCCGCGAAGGTGCGTGGTCATGAGTGGTGCCTCCCCTGAAGCGGGCAGGGCACGACAGCTTGTCGAGTGGTGACCGAACTCCCTACGCCGGTATGACCCGGTTCAGGTTCGAGGGTCTGCGGCTGCCGCCGCACTCTCAGCGCTGTGCGCTCCCCTGTCGGAATAGACGTTCGAAAACGACGATATCAGCGCTCCGCGGCGGCCAGCTGACCGCATGCGCCGTCGATCTCCTGGCCCCGGGTGTCCCGGACGGTCACCGGCACCCGGTGCGCCTCCAGCGCGGCCACGAACGCCTTCTCGTCCTCGGGCCGCGAGGCGGTCCACTTCGAGCCGGGCGTCGGGTTGAGCGGGATGAGATTGACGTGCACGCGGCGGCCCTTGAGCAGCCGGCCGAGCAGATCACCGCGCCAGGCCTGGTCGTTGATGTCGCGGATCAGCGCGTACTCGACGGAGACCCGGCGGCCGGACTTCTCGGCGTACTCCCAGGCGGCGTCGAGCACTTCGCGCACCTTCCACCGGGTGTTGACCGGCACGAGGGTGTCGCGGAGCTCGTCGTCCGGGGCGTGCAGCGAGACCGCGAGCCGGCAGCTGAACCCCTCGTCCGCGAAGCGCAGCATCGCCGGGACGAGACCGACGGTGGAGACGGTGATGCCGCGCTGCGAGAGCCCGAGACCGTCCGGCTCGGGGTCGGTGAGCCGCCGGATGGCGCCGACGACGCGGTTGTAGTTGGCGAGCGGCTCGCCCATCCCCATGAAGACGATGTTCGACAGCCGGGCCGGCCCGCCGGGGATCTCGCCGTCCCGCAGCGCCCGCATGCCGTCCACGATCTGGTGCACGATCTCGGCGGTCGACAGATTGCGGTCGAGACCGGCCTGGCCGGTGGCGCAGAAGGGGCAGTTCATCCCGCAGCCGGCCTGCGAGGAGACGCACATGGTGACCCGGTCCGGGTAGCGCATCAGGACCGACTCGACGAGCGTGCCGTCGAAGAGCCGCCACAGCGTCTTGCGGGTGGTGTCGTCGTCGCAGCTGATGTGCCGCACGACGGTCATGAGTTCGGGCAGCAGTTCGGCCGCGAGCTTCTCACGGGCCGCCGCCGGGATGTCCGTCCAGGCCGCCGGGTCGCCGGCGTACCGGGCGAAGTAGTGACGCGAGACCTGGCCGGCCCGGAACGGCTTCTCGCCGATGGCCGCCACGGCGTCACGGCGCTCGGCGGGGGTGAGGTCGGCAAGATGCCGCGGCGGCTTCTTGGCCCCGCGCGGCACGGCAAAGGTGAGTTCTCCGGGCTTAGGCATGATTCCCCCAGTGTCGCAGACGCCGGACGGTCCTCCGGCGCCCCGCGGACGAGGCTCCCGTCACCCGGCCGCGGGGCGCCGCCGGAGACGCGCCGAGGCCCCTGCCGAACCGTGCGGCGGCAGGGGCCTCGCGTGCGCCGGAGGGCTCAGCCCGAGCCCGTGAAGACCACCAGCAGCAGCCACGCGACCGGAGCGGTGGGCAGCAGCGAGTCCAGACGGTCCATGATCCCGCCGTGGCCGGGGAGCAGCGTGCCCATGTCCTTGATCCCGAGGTCCCGCTTGATCATGGACTCGCCGAGGTCGCCCAGGGTGGCGCTGCCCGCGACCGCCAGGCCGAGCAGCAGGCCCTCCCACCAACTGCCCCCGTCGATCAGGAACTCCAGGCACAGCGCGCCGGCCACCATGGCGAAGCCGACCGCCCCGAGCAGGCCTTCGCGCGTCTTGCCGGGGCTGATGCGCGGCGCGAGCTTGTGCGTGCCGAAGCGCCAGCCGACGGCGTAGGCACCGGTGTCGCTGACCACGGTGAGCAGCAGGAAGACCAGCACCCACCAGGCACCGTCGTCGGCGGCCAGCATCAGCGCCACGAAGGTGGCGAGGAACGGCACGTAGAAGGCGGCGAAGAGAGCGGCCGTGACGTCGCGGAGGTAGTTCTCCGGGGCGTCCGTCATCCGCCAGGCCAGGACGGCGAGCGCGGTGAGCGCCATGGCGACCCAGGCGCCCTCCGGACCCCGCAGGTACCCCGCGACGACCATGGCGACGCCGCCGAGGGCCAGCGGCACCAGTGGCGCGCGGATGCCCTTCTGCTCGCGCAGCCGGGAGGTCAGCTCCCAGAGGCCGACGACGACCGCGGCCGCGATCACCCCGACGAAGACGTCCTTGACGAAGAACAGCGAGGCGAGGATCACCGCGCCGAGGCCGACTCCCACGCCGATCGCGGCCCGCAGGTCGCGGCCCGCGCGCTTGCGGGGCGGCGTCGCGGGAGACGGATGGGCTCCGGCCGGGCGGTGCGCGTGGACCGGGGGGCCGCTCGGACGAGCGGCCCCCCGGTCGTGTCCGTCGCGGTCGTCCTGGTCGCCGCCTGCGGGGGGCACGATGGGCATGGGCCGAGTCTGCGCCGCATCGCCCGCCCCGTGCGGGGGACCCGCCGCGGGAGGCCGCACGGGCCCCTGACCGGGCGGTCCCCCGTAGCCGGCGTGCGGCGGGGCGCCCCGGGAAGAGTCGTTCATCAGACCTCGAGCAGCTCGGCTTCCTTGTGCTTGAGCAGCTCGTCCACCTGCGCCACGTACTTCGCGGTGGTGTCGTCGAGCTCCTTCTCGGCGCGGCGGCCCTCGTCCTCGCCGACCTCACCGTCCTTGATGAACTTGTCGATGGTCTCCTTGGCCTTGCGCCGGACGCTGCGGATCGAGATCTTCGCGTCCTCGGCCTTGTGCTTGGCGACCTTGATGTACTCCTTGCGGCGCTCCTGCGTCAACTCGGGGAACACCACGCGGATGATGCTGCCGTCGTTGCTCGGGTTGACCCCGAGGTCGGAGTCGCGGATCGCCTGCTCGATGTTGCGCAGCGCGCTCTTGTCGAACGGGGTCACCACGGCCATCCGCGGCTCCGGGACCGAGAACGACGCCAGCTGGTTGATCGGCGTCATCGCCCCGTAGTAGTCCGCCACGATCTTGTTGAACATCGCCGGGTGCGCACGGCCGGTGCGGATCGCGGCGAAGTCCTCCTTGGCGACCACGACGGCCTTCTCCATCTTCTCCTCGGCTTCGAGGAGGGTCTCTTCGATCACCACTTGCTCCTGGTGTTATCAGTAAGCAGAGCCTCGCCCCTGCGCGCGTCTACTCCTGCACGGTGTCCGACCGGCAGGCTGTTGTCCATCCCCGTATCGGGCCGGACCTCCCGGGTCAGGCCCTGGTCGCTTGGTCGCTCACCAGCGTGCCGATCTTCTCACCCTTCACCGCACGCGCGATATTGCCTTCGGCGAGAAGTTCGAAGACGAGAATCGGCAGCTTGTTGTCCATGCACAGGGTGATGGCGGTGGCGTCGGCGACCTTGAGACCGCGGGTGATGACCTCGCTGTACTCGAGGGCGTCGAACTTCACCGCGTCGGGGTTCTTCCGCGGGTCCGAGTCGTACACCCCGTCGACGCCGTTCTTGCCCATCAGCAGGGCCTGCGCGTCGATTTCCAGCGCGCGCTGGGCGGCGGTGGTGTCGGTGGAGAAGTACGGCATCCCCATGCCGGCGCCGAAGATGACGACGCGTCCCTTCTCCAGGTGCCGCACCGCCCGGAGCGGGATGTACGGCTCCGCGACCTGGCCCATCGTGATGGCGGTCTGGACGCGGGAGTCTATTCCCTCCTTCTCCAGGAAGTCCTGGAGCGCGAGGCAGTTCATGACCGTGCCCAGCATGCCCATGTAGTCGGAACGGGCCCGGTCCATGCCGCGCTGCTGGAGCTCGGCGCCCCGGAAGAAGTTGCCGCCGCCGATGACGATGGCGATCTCGGCGCCGTCACGGACGACGGCGGCGATCTCCCGGGCCATCTTGTGCACGACGTCCGGGTCGACGCCGAGGCCGCCCCCGCCGGCGAAGGCCTCGCCGGACAGCTTCAGCAGAAACCGGCCCCGCTGGGGACCGTGATCGGGTTTACCGGCCTTGTCGGCGTCCTGATTCATGGAGATCTCCTCGTGCACAGACGAAGAAGGCCACTGCCGTACGGGGTCTGCTCGATCCCTCTGCGGCAATGGCCTCCTCGTCACCTCTGCGGCCGTCCGGCACGCCGTCGGCCGGCTGCCCCCGACCTTAGCGGCGGCGGGCGCTTTCCGCTGTCGCTGACCGGACTCAGGCGCCGACGCGGATGCGGGCGAAGCGCTTCAGCGTGACACCGGCCTCGTCCAGAACCTTCTGGACGGTCTTCTTGTTGTCCTTGGCGAACGCCTGGTCGAGGAGGCAGTTCTCCTTGAAGAAGCCGTTCACCCGGCCCTCGACGATCTTCGGCAGGGCGCCCTCGGGCTTGCCCTCCTCGCGAGCCGTGGCCTCGGCGACGCGACGCTCGTTCTCGACTGTCTCGGCCGGGATCTGGTCGCGGGAGAGGTACTTCGGACCGAACGCGGCGATGTGCTGCGCGATGTCCTTGGCCACCTCGGCGTTCTCCTGCTCCAGTTCGACGAGCACGCCGACCTGCGGCGGGAGGTCCGGGCTGGTGCGGTGCATGTACGTGGCGACGTAGCCGCCCTCGAACTGCGCGAACCGGTCCAGGACGATCTTCTCGCCGAGGGTGGCGTTGGCCTCGTCCACATACGCCTGGACGGTCTTGCCCGACTCGATCTCGGAGGCCAGCAGGGCCTCCAGGTCGGCCGGGGAGGTCTTGGCAACATGGGCGGCCAGCGCGTCGGCGGCGGCGAGGAACTTGTCACCCTTGGCGACGAAGTCGGTCTCGCACTTCAGCTCCAGCAGGACGCCGGACTTGTTGTCGTCCGCGATGAGGGAGACGACGGCACCGTTCTCGGCCGTGCGGCTCTCGCGCTTGGCCACGCCCTTCTGGCCCTTGACGCGCAGGATCTCGACGGCCTTGTCGACGTTGCCCTCGGCCTCGTCCAGCGCCTTCTTGCAGTCCATCATGCCGGCGCCGGTGAGCTCACGGAGCTTCTTGACGTCAGCGGCGGTGAAGTTCGCCATGGTCTGTCAATCTCTTCTCGAAAGTCGATCGATCGGATCTACGGGTGGACGGCGGGGGCGCCGGGCCCCCGCCGTCGTCAGCCGTGACGCTGGGGTCAGGCCTTCTCGGCTTCCGCGGCCGGGGCCTCGGCGGGCGCCTCGGCAGCCGGCGCCTCGGCCACGGGGGCCTCGGCCGGCTTCTCGGCGGCGGGGGCCTCGGCCGGCTTCTCGGCCTCGGCGGCGGCCGGCTGCTCGGCAGCCTTCTTGTCGCCGCCCTCGAGGAGGTCGCGCTCCCACTCGGCCAGCGGCTCGCCGGCCTTCTCGCCCGGCTTCTGGTCGCCGGTGGCCGCGCCGGAGCGGGCGATGAGGCCCTCGGCGGCGGCGTCGGCGATCACGCGGGTGAGCAGGGTGACGGAGCGGATCGCGTCGTCGTTGCCCGGGATCTTGTAGTCGACCTCGTCCGGGTCGCAGTTGGTGTCGAGGATCGCGACCACCGGGATGTTGAGCTTGCGCGCCTCGCCGACGGCGATGTGCTCCTTCTTGGTGTCCACGATCCAGACGGCGCTGGGCACCTTCTGCATCTCGCGGATACCGCCGAGGGTCTTCTCCAGCTTCGCCTTCTCGCGGGAGAGGACGAGCAGTTCCTTCTTGGTGAGGCCGGAGGCGGCCACGTCCTCGAAGTCGATCTGCTCGAGCTCCTTGAGACGCTGCAGACGCTTGTAGACGGTCGAGAAGTTGGTCAGCATGCCGCCCAGCCAGCGCTGGTTGACATACGGCATGCCGACGCGGGTCGCCTGCTCCGCGATGGCTTCCTGCGCCTGCTTCTTGGTACCGACGAACATGATGGAGCCGCCGTGCGCGACGGTCTCCTTGACGAACTCGTAGGCGCGGTCGATGTACGACAGCGACTGGAGCAGGTCGATGATGTAGATGCCGTTGCGCTCGGTGAAGATGAAACGCTTCATCTTCGGGTTCCAGCGACGGGTCTGGTGCCCGAAGTGGACGCCGCTCTCCAGCAGCTCCCGCATCGTGACGACGGCCATGGCCGTACTCCTTGACATTCTCGGTTCCACCGCGGCCGGGCGGCCGCCGTGCCTGACGCCCCGGCGCGTCGTGCCGCGGAAAAGCTGCTTCCGAGGACCGAGGGACGCGGCCACCGCGCTGCCTGAGAGGTCTGACGCGACGGTGGCGGGGCGTGCGAAGTCGATCCGGTCACCCGGATCGCCACCAGAAGTGTACGGGACGGCCGCACCCCCGGACGACACGGACGGGACCGGTCCGGAGGCGGAACGCGGGCCCCGGGTCCCGGCACCGGGTTGTCCACAACCGGCCGGTAATCCACAGGTTGGGTCCAAGATCCACGCGGTGGCCGGCGGATGCGGGACCGTCGCCCCATGCGGAGGAACGAAGCGGCGGGGCACGGGCCACACCGGGCACGGACCGGGCGGCGGGGCCGAGGAGGAGAACGCTTCCGGGTGCTCGCCCGGAGCACGGAAGGGCGCGCAGACACGGCCCCCGGCCGCCGGGCGCGCTGCTGGCCGGCGGCGGCCTGCGCGCTGCTCGCGGTCTGGCTGCTCGTGTCCCGGCCGCCCGGCCCCGGGCCCGGCACGGGCGCCGCCTCCGCGTCGCCGTCCCTCGCCACCGCGGAGGCGGCCGGGGAAACGGGCGGGGAAGCGGCCGGGCCCGCCACGGGCCGCCCGGACACCCGGCCCCGCCCGGACGACGGGACGGGGCGGCGAGCCGGACCGCGGACGGCCCGGGACCTCACCCGCGGCCCCCGTGCCTGGCCGGTCGGCGGAACGGACGGCGCCGCCCGTGCGGCCGGCCGGCGGCCGGAGGTCCTGCGGGCCTGGCAGCCGCCACCCTCGCGGTACGCGGCCGGTCACCGCGGGGTGGACCTGGCCTCCCGCCCGGGCCGGACGGTCCGCGCCGCGGCGCCGGGCCGGGTCTCGTTCGCGGGTGTCGTCGCGGGCCGCGGCGTGGTGTCGGTGGAACTGGACGGCACGGGCGAGCCCCCGCTGCGTATCACCTACCAGCCGGTGACGGCGGAGGTGGAGAGGGGGGACCGGGTGACGGCCGGACAGCCGGTCGGGGTGCTGGACCGGGGGTCGTTCCACTGCCGGACCGCCTGCCTCCACTGGGGCCTGCTGCGCGGAGAGGAGTATCTGGATCCGCTGTCGCTGCTGCCGGGCTGGATACTGCGCGGCGCCCCGTCCCGCCTGCTGCCGGTCTTCGGCGTACCCGAACCCGATGTCTGAACACCGGGCGGGCGGTGGCCGGTCGACGGCCGGGGCCGGGGCGGGCGTCGCGGCGCCGCGGTGCGCCGCGGTGCGGTGCGGTGCGGTGCGCGGTGCGGTGGAGTTCGGTGCGGTGGGACGCCGGGTCAGCCGCCCCGTACGCCCCGCAGCGCCATGGCCACCGCTGCCTCCGTGATCTCCTCCGGGCTCTCCGCCGCCCCGAGTTCGGTCCGGCGGACGGCCGCGTCCACGACTCCCTGCAGAAGCATGGCCGCGAGCCGTGGCTGCCGGTGTCCGAGGTGGCCGAGGGTCTCCACGACGAGCGCGATCAGGCCTCCGTGCGCGGCCCGGATCTTCTCCCGCGCCCCGGCGTCCAGCTCCCCGGCGGAGATGGCCACCACCGCCCGGTGGCGCCGGTCCCCGGCCAGAGCCAGTTGCCGCCGCACATAGGCCTCGATCTTCTCCTCGGGCGTGCCGGCCACGGCCATGGCCGCCTCGACCTCCGCGGCCCACACCGGGAAGTCGACAGCGCACAGCTCCTCGACGACGGCCGCCCTGGAGCGGAAGTACTCATAGACGGAGGAGCGCGCCAGTCCGGTGCGCTCGGCGAGGGCGGGGAAGGTCAGTGCCTCCGTTCCGCCCTCGGACAACAGGGATCGGGCGGCGTCGAGCAGGGCGCCGCGCTGCATGGTCCGGTGCTCGGCCACGGAGGCCGCTCGAATCCTTGGCACCCGTCCACTCTACGGACGAGCACCCGCCGACGGCGAGCGCCCGGGCAACAGAGCCCTCCGCGGGCGGGGGTCAGCGCCCGACATCGGCCAGTTTGGCCCGCAGCTGGAGAACGGACTTGGTGTGGATCTGGCTCACCCGGCTCTCCGTGACGCCGAGGACCTGGCCGATCTCGGCGAGGGTCAGCCCTTCGTAGTAGTAGAGAGTGACCACGGTCTTCTCCCGCTCCGGGAGGGTGTTGATGGCCCGGGCCAGCAGCCTCCGCAGCTCGCGGTCCTCGGCGACCTCCTCGGGGTCGTCCGCCGCGGTGTCCTCCAGCTTGTCCATCAGACTGAGCCGGTCGCCGCCCTCGCCGCCGGAGTGCAGCAACTCCTCCAGGGCCACCACATTGGCCAGGGAGAGCTGGCTGAAGACCTGATGCAGCTCCTCTGTGGAGATCCCCATCTCCTCGGCGACCTCGGCCTCGGTGGGGGTCCGCCGCAGGGCGGCCTCCAGCGTGGCGTAGGCCCGCTCGACGGCTCGGGCCTTCTGCCGCACCGAGCGGGGGATCCAGTCCAGCGCACGCAGTTCGTCGATCATCGCTCCGCGGATGCGGGTGATCGCGTAGGTCTCGAACTTGATGGACCGCCCGGGGTCGAACTTCTCGATGGCGTCGATGAGCCCGAAGACGCCGGAGGACACGAAGTCGGCCTGGTCGACGTTGGGCGGCAGGCCCACGCTCACCCGCCCGGCCACGTACTTCACCAGGGGCGAGTAGTGCAGGATCAGCTGTTCCCGCAGCCGGCTGTCAGCCGTGTCCTTGTACGACCGCCAGAGCTCGTCGAGCGACGAGGGGGCGGCGGGGCGCACGCTGCCGCGGGCGGCGGGTGGCACTGCCGCGCGGTCAGACCCGGAGGTGTGCTGGGGCATTCGTCGCCTTGAGCCGTTCTGCCGTCAGGGTGAAATCGTCGGTCGGAGCCAGGACTCCCGTAAGCGTAGCGTGACCACCCGGTAGCAGTGTGCGAAGGACTGCGGGTATCTCATGCGCAGATACGTTCCGCTGACCGCACCGCGGAGTTACGCCCGTCGAGTGGCGCGTGGGACGCGTGCGATGGGCGTGGTGCTCCGGTGTGAAGACGGGCCCGGCGGCGGACCGCTACCCGTCACCCGGTCGCAGCAGGTCAGAGGGGGTCTTCCGGACGGAGCGCAGGACCGCCGGCCGGGCGGGCCAGGCGCCATCGGTCGCCGTGCCGTTCGACGAATCCCAGCGAGAGCAATTCGTACAGCCGTGCTCTCGCCTCGTCGCCGTCCGTGCCCGCTTCCCGCGCGATCTCCCGCGTGTCCGCCTCGCGCCGGGCCGGCAGGGCGTCGAGCACCCGGGCCGTGAGCGGTGCCAGCAGATCCCGGGCGACCACCGGGCCGTTCCGGCCGGGGGCCAGCTCCCCGATGCCGCCGACGAGCTCGATCACCTCATCCGCGTCGGTGACCAGAGTGGCCTCCCCGCGCAGGAGTTCGTGGACTCCCGCGGACAGACCGGAGGTCACGGGGCCGGGCACGCCGGCGGACAGCCGGCCCAGCCGCTGGGCCCGGCGGGCGGTGACGAGCGATCCGCTGCGGTACTCCGCCTCCACGACCACCGTGCCGCGGGTGAGCGCGGCGATGACCCGGTTGCGCTGGAGGAAGCGGCTTCGAGTCGGGTGCCCGCCCGGCGGGAGTTCGGCCACCAGCAGGCCCTGATCGGCGATGCGCCGCAGCAGCTCGGTGTGGCCGCGCGGGTAGGCACGGTCCACTCCGCAGGCGAGGACCGCGACGGTGGCGCCGCCCGCGGCCAGCGCCCCGCGGTGCGCCGCGCCGTCGATCCCGTAGGCCGCGCCGGAGACCACCACCCAGCCCCGCTCCGCGAGACCGGCGCCGAGGGCGGTGGCCGCGTGCGCGCCGTAGTCCGTGCACGCCCGGGCCCCGACGACGGCCACCGACCGCAGCGCCCAGAGCCGCAGGGACGGTCTTCCGCGCACCCAGAGACCGAGGGGGCGGGCATCGCCCAGATCGTCCAGCTGTCCGGGCCACTCCTGGTCTCCCGGGCAGACGAACCGGATACCGGCGGCCTCCGCGGCGCGGAGCGCCGCCTCCGGATCGGCCCCGGCCGCCCGGGCCCGGTAGCCGGCCATCCGCTCCTCGCTGACCTCGGACGGTGCCCGGCCCCTCCCGAGGAAGAGCCGCAGCAGAGCGACTGGTCCCCGCTCCCGGAGCCACCGCCCGGCCAGTTCGTCGCCCGGTTCCACGATCCGGGTGAGGGCCGCCCGCGCCCGGCGCTCCCGCTCCGCGGCGTCCGCGGCCGGACCGCCCGTCATACCGGCTCCCCGACCGGTACCGCTCCCCGGCTGACGCCGGTGCGCAGCTGGAGAGCCAGGGCCACGTCGGCGGCCGCGGGCCGGTCGTGGCCCGCGAGATCGGCGACCGTCCACGCCACCCGGAGCACCCGGTCCAGACCGCGCGCGGTGAGCAGCCCCCGCTCCATGTCCCGTTCCGCCTCCCGCAGCGCGCCGGACTCCGGCCGCCACCGGGTGCGCAGCTCGTGTCCCGGCACCTCGCCGTTGAGCCGCCACGGGCTCTCGGCCAGCCGGGCCGAGGCCCGTTCCCGGGCCTGGAGCACCCGCCCGGCCACCACCGCGGTGGGCTCGCCGCCCGCCGCCCCCTCCAGAAGGGCCCGTCTCCCCACCGGCTCGACGCCGACCCGGAGGTCCACCCGGTCCATCAACGGGCCGGAGAGCCTCGCCTGGTACCGCCGGACGACGGCGGGCGGGCACTCGCAGCCCGCCCCGGACAGCGAGTGCCTGCCACAGGGGCACGGGTTGGCCGCGAGGACGAGCAGGAAGCGGGCCGGCAGCCGTACGACACCCGCGCTGCGGGCCACCACGACGTGCCCGGACTCCAGCGGCTGCCGCAGGGCGTCCAGCACCCGGCCGCTGAACTCGGCGGCCTCGTCCAGGAAGAGGACGCCGCGGTGGGCGAGGGTCACGGCCCCCGGCCTCGGCAGGCCGTTGCCGCCGCCGACCAGCGACGGCATGGTCGCGGAGTGGTGCGGCGCGCAGTAGGGGGGTGTGTCGATCAGCGGCTTGCCGGGCGGGAGGACGCCCGCCACCGAGTGCACGGCCGTCACCTCCAGGGACTCCCGCCGGGTCAGCGGCGGAAGCAGCGCGGGAAGCCGCTCGGCCAGCATCGTCTTGCCTGCTCCCGGAGGACCTTTCAGATAGAGGTGGTGCCCGCCGGCGGCGGCCACCTCCAGCGCCGTCCGGGCGGCCCGCTGGCCGGCGACGTCGGCGAGATCCGGCAGCGGGCCGCCGCCGTCCGCCGGCCGGGAGGCCAGCCCGGCGGCCGCACCCGAGCCCGGGAGGGCGAGCCCGGCGAGCATCGGGTCCGGACGCCCGGCCTCCCGGGGCTCCTCCTCGGGAACGGCCTCACCGGCCAGCACGGCGATCAGCTGCCGCAGGCTGCGCACCCCGAGGACGGCGACCCCGGGCACCAGGGCCGCCTCGGCCGCCGTCTGCTCCGGGACCACCACCTGCTCGTAACCGGCCTCCGCCGCGGCCAGCACGGCAGGAAGCACGCCCCGGACCGGGCGCACCCGCCCGTCGAGACCGAGCTCGCCGATCATCATCAGATCCGCGATCCGCCGCGGATCGATCCGCTCCGCCGCGCCCAGAACGGCGCAGGCCACGGCCAGGTCGAAGCCGCTGCCGCTCTTCGGGACGGAGGCCGGGCTGAGCCCGACCGTGAGCTTCTTCTGCGGCCACTCGGCGCCGGAGTTGACCACGGCGGCCCGGACCCGGTCCCGGCTCTCCACCAGGCTCTTGTCCGGCAGCCCGACGAGGGTGAAGGCGGCGATCCCGGGTTCGAGGTCCGCCTGCACCTCGACCACCACGCCCTCGATCCCGGCCAGCGCCACCGAGCAGGTGCGCGCGAACCCCATCAGGCCACCCCCCGCGCATGCTCGACCACGGGTGCACCGCGCCCCGGCAGCAGGACACCCACCAGGTCGATCCGGACCCCTCCGGGCGGCGGCTGCGGCGCCGGCCAGCGCTCCAGCAGCCATCGCGCCGCGAGCCGTCGCAGCCGCGCCGCCTTGCGGACCGGTACGCCCGCCATGGGGTGCTCGCGGCCACCGGCCCTTCGGGTCTTGACCTCGCAGATCACCAGGGCGTCGCCGTCCCGGGCGACGATGTCGATCTCGCCCTCGCGGCAGCGCCAGTTGCGCTCCAGCACCGTCATGCCGGCATCGGCCAGCCGTCGGGCCGCCAGGTCTTCTCCGTAGCGGCCGAGCGCTCCTCGCGCGTTCATCGGCACCACCTCCGGGACCGACTGTCCCGGAACCGGAAGCATGAAGTGGATCTTGGTCTGGAACGGTGGACTACTCGCCGGTTGTGGAAAACTCGCTCACTCGTACGGGTGAGCCGAGGGCCTCAGCGGGCCGCCACCGCACACACGGACCCCGGACTCCGGCCCCGCCCCCGCAGCACCGGAGCCCGCGGCGCCTGGTCCCCGCGACACCGCGGCACCCGCGCCGAGCCCCGGGGCCCGCCGCCACCGGCCCGCCCTCACCGGTTGAAGCCGGACTCGTCCGGCAGTTCGAGGTCGCTCTTGTTGAGCTCCTCGATGTTCACGTCCTTGAAGGTCAGCACCCGGACCTGCTTCACGAACCGGGCGGGCCGGTACATGTCCCACACCCAGGCGTCCGCCATGGAGATCTCGAAGAAGACCTCCCCCTGCACCGAGTGCACCTGCATCTCGTAGGCGTTCGTCAGATAGAAACGCCGCTCGGTCTCGATCACGTACTTGAACAGGCCGACGACGTCGCGGTACTCCCGGTAGAGCTTCAGCTCCATCTCGGTCTCGTACTTTTCGAGGTCTTCGGCGCTCATGACATGGTCCCCTTCAGCCGGGCGTCCCCCTATTGTGCGTCAGGCCCGTTCCGCCTCCAGGACCACGGGCGCACTCGGAGGACCCTCGGCGAGCAGCGTGCGCAGCAGCTCCGCGAGCTTGGTCGGATACACCGTCTCACGCAGCGTGGACAGTTCCCCGGAGGTCCACCACCGGAGGCCGGTGATACTGCGCCGTTCCAGTTCGGTGCGGCCGGTGTCGTCGGTGCCGGTCTGCCCGGTCCTGCCCAGGTAGTACCACTCGTCCTGGTTCCAGCGGCGTCCGTCGAACGGGAAGGAGCAGGCGCGCCGCCAGAGCACGGGCCCCAGCTCGACCTCCGTGATCCCCGTCTCCTCGGCCAGTTCGCGCCGGGCCGCCTCCTCCCGGCTCTCCCCGGGCTCGACCCCGCCGCCGGGGGTGAACCACCAGGAACGCCGGGGATCGGCGGGTTCGTGTCCGTGCAGCAGCAGGATCCGGTCGGCGGGGTCGAGCAGGACGACGCGCGCGACCTTCCGCCACTCCTCAGCCACCGGTCCCCGCCGCGCGCCGCCGCTCGGCCCGGCGGGCCAGCGGCCCGTGCACGGCCCCCGCGAGGATCAGCACCACGCCCGCGGCGGCGGCCAGGGAGAGCGGCCGCAGCGGGCCGGGCTCGGACACCCCGCCGGAAAGCTCCGCGAAGGGCGCGGGACGGGAAACCATGCCGAAGGAGCCGGCCGGCCAGACCGCGGCGTCCACCCGGGCGCTCACCGCGCCGGCGGGCACCGCGCCCTGGCCGCCGTCGGTCAGATGCTCCCGCGAGTCCAGGGAGGTGTTCCGCCGGTCGCCCAGGAGGAACACGCTCCCGCGGGGCACCTCCGCGGTGAACTCCATCGGAGAGGCGGGCCCGGTGCTCCGCAGATACGGTTCTTCGAGCGGTTCGCCGTTCACGGTCAGCCGGCCGTCCGCGTCGCAGCAGACGACCTTGTCCCCGCCGACCCCCACCACTCGCTTGATCATGGGGAGGTCGCCCCAGGTCGAGTCGGTGAAGACCACCACATCGCCGCGGCGGACCTCTTCGCCGTCGATCCGCTGCGCCAGTACGCGGTCACCCGCGTTGACGGTCGGCTCCATGGAGTCCGTCGGGACGGTGTAGGGCTGGTAGAGCAGTGCCGCCCAGACGAATCCGCCCAGGAACAGCACACAGCCGACGGCCACCGCCAGTCCGGACAGGATCCCGCCCGCTGTGCGACGGCCGCCGGCCGTCCGTCCCGCTGTCGTCATTCCCGCTCCCCGCCTCGGTGCTCCGGGACGGCACCCTACCCGGCGGTACGGGACGCGGTCAGCCGTCCCGCTCCGGCTTTTCCGTCACCGTCACGGGCGCCGCACCGGACGCCGCCATGGGTGACGTACCGGCCGCCCCGCCCGCGTCCCGCGCGAGCAGCCGCCGGCGGCGCCACAGCACCAGCGGCACCGCACCGGCGAACCCGAGGGCAGCGGGGGCCGCCCCGGCGGCCACGGCGTTCAGTCCCTTCTGGTCGAAGGTGTCCGGGACGGGGAGGGTGGACCAGCGGTCGAGCGGCCAGGCCACGACCACCGCGCGTCCCACCACCTCGTCGACCGGGACGGTGCCGTTCCCGGGGAGGTCCTGGTGGTAGCGGGAGTCGAGGGAGTTCTGACGGTGGTCGCCCATCACCCAGATCCGGTCCTCCGGAATCTTGATCGGGCCGAACTCCTTGTCCCCGCAGGGCGTGTCCCCGGGGTGGAGGTACGTCTCGTCGAGCGCCCTGCCGTTGACCTCGACGGGACCGGTCTTCTTGCACTCGACTGTGTCGCCGCCCACCCCGATGACCCGCTTGATCAGGTCCTTGTCCTCCGCGGACGGCATCAGCCCGACGGCGCTGAGGACATTGCGCACCGCGGAGGCGACCGGACCGGACTCGGTCTCGGGCATCTCCCCGAGCCAGCGGCCGGGGTCGTGGAAGACGACGACCTCGCCCCGCTCCGGTTCGGAACCGAACCAGGGGGTCAGCTTGTCCACCAGCACCCGGTCCCCGCGCTGCAGCGTGTTCTGCATCGAGTCGGAGGGGATCGAGAAGGCCTGCAGCAGGAAGGTCTTGATGAGAAGGGCCAGGAGCAGCGCGATCCCGATGAGGATCGGCAACTCCTTCCAGAAGGACCGCTGCTTCTTCCCCTTCACAGCGCCTTCCTCACCGCCGTCCGGGTCTCCGTAACGCTCCCCGTCCTCCGGGCGCTCCTCGGGTTCGTCCTGACCGGTTCGTGCGCCGACGGCCACATCCCCCACATCCACTCCTCACTCCGCACTGCCGCTTGGCCCGCGCACGGCGCAGGCCCACCACTCCCATAACGAGCGGGAGTTCCGCAGGGATCGGGAGATGGATCATCGCTTGCCGTTCCCGGGCCGGCTCGGGCCCGGGACCCCCAGTATGGGCCCCTGGCCTGTCACTCCGCGGGACCAGGGCGGCCGCGGGTGTCGCCGCGCCGCTCCGGTCGGGCACCGAGGCGTAGGTCTCCTGCTCCTCCAGCCCGCTCCAGTGGTCGAACGGCCAGGCGATCCACAGGGCCCGGCCCACCACCAGGTCCTCCGGGACCGTGCCGTTCGCGGTCTCCTGGAGATGGAAGCGGGAGTCCGCCGAGTTCGACCGGTGGTCCCCCATGACGAAGAGCCGGCCCGGCGGGACCGCCACCTCGAACCGCTGCTCGGAGGGTGAGTTGCCGGGGTGGAGGTACGGTTCGTTGATCGCCGTGTCGTTGACGGTGACCCGGCCGTCCGGGTCACAGCACCGCACCGTGTCCCCGCCGACCGCGACGACCCGCTTGATCAGGTCCTGCTCGTCGTCCGAGGGCAGCAGGCCGATGAAGGTCAGCAGCTGCTTTCCCTGCTTGATCCCCACCGGGTCCTCCTCGGTGCTGATCTGCTCGCCCTCCAGCCAGCCGCCCGGGTCCTTGAACACCACGACGTCACCCCGCTGCGGCTTGGAGCCGAACCACGGCGTCAGCTTGTCCACCAGGACCCGGTCGCCGATCTGGATGGTCTGCTCCATCGAGCCCGACGGGATCACGAACGCCTGCACGAGGAAGGTCTTCAGCCCCAGCGCGATCAGGACGGCCACGGTGATGAGGATCGGCACCTCCCGGATCGCCGAACGGCGGCGCCGGCGCTTGATGCGCTGTGCCGCACGGCGCCGTTCGGCCCGCCCGCCGGTCAGCCGCCCGCCGGTGGGACGCGACCCCGTCGGCAGGCGCATGTCACGGTCGGGGCCGCCCCGCGGCTTTCCGCGGTTACCCATGGCGGCCTCCCCGCCCGGCGTCCGACGCGTCGGGCACGCGTGCGAACTCCTCCGGCACGGTGAGGGACGTCCAGTGGTGGGCCGGCCATCCGATCCAGTCGGCTCTGCCGATCACCCGGCCGACGGGCACCGTGCCGCCACCGGGCTCACCGAGATGGTCGCGGGAGTCGCGGGAGTCGCTGCGGTGGTCACCCATGACCCAGAGTCTGCCCAACGGCACGACGATGTCGAAGGGCACCTGGGACGGGCTGTCGCCCGGAAGCAGATAGTCCTCGTCGAGGGCCACGCCGTTCACCTTGATCCTCCCCCGCTCGTCACAGCAGGTGACCCGGTCACCGCCGATCCCCACCACGCGCTTGACGTAGTCGGTCCCGTCCGGCTCCGCGAGTCCCACGGCGGCTGCCGCCTCGCGCAGCAGTCCGGTCAGCACGCCACCGGAGCGCCCGTCGTGGACGAACGAACCGGTGCCGTCGAACACCACTACGTCTCCGCGGCCCGGTTCGTTGCCGAATCCGTAGGCGAGCTTGTTCACGAGCACCCGGTCGCCGGTCCGGAGGGTGGGCTCCATCGAGCCGCTGGGGATGAGAAAGGGCTGCACCACACAGGCGCTGAGCAGCGAGACCCCGGCGACGGAGAGGGCCACCAGCACCCCGGCGCGCCGCCACGGGCCGCGGCCGGGGAAACGCGGCCGGCCCCCGGGGCCGGAACGCACCGAGCGCGACCGCGTCCGCCGCCCCTCAGGGGGTGCGGCAGAGCGGTCGCGCTCGGAAAGCTGTTCGTCGGTGTCCATCGCCCCAAAAGCCTAACCGGCCGGGCGGGATGGACCTCCGGCGATGGTTCAGCTGCGCTTCTCCTTGATCTTCGCGGCCTTGCCGCGGAGCTCGCGCAGGTAGTACAGCTTGGCGCGGCGGACGTCACCGCGGGTCACGACCTCGATCTTCTCGACGATCGGGGTGTGCACCGGGAAGGTGCGCTCCACGCCGACGCTGAAGCTGACCTTGCGGACCGTGAAGGTCTCGCGCACACCGGAGCCCTGACGGCGGATGACGACGCCCTTGAACTGCTGGACACGGGAGCGGTTGCCCTCGATGACACGGACGTGGACGTTCACGGTGTCGCCGGGGCGGAACGCGGGGACGTCGCTGCGCAGCGATGCGGAGTCGACACTGTCGAGAAGGTTCATGACCGTCTGCTTTCCTCGCTGATGCCACAGGTCATCAGCGGTACGTAAGGGTGCGAGATGCGGGGTTCCGCCGGTACCGGCGGCGAGTGCGGCGGGCGGGCGTCGTTCCCCCTGTGGCAGGGGCGCGCGCCGGACGCACAACAGCGGCTCATTCTTCCACGGCGGTGGGCACCCGCCCAAATCGGCCCTCCGCCGTCACCTCCCAGCCGAGTTCGGCGAGGATCCGGCGGTCGTCCCGGTCGAAGGCGGCGGGATCGCGGCCGGCGATCAGATCGGGCCGGTTGCGGGCGGTGCGGCGCAGCGCCTCGTCGCGCCGCCAGCGGGCGATCCGGCCGTGGTGGCCGCTGAGCAGCACCTCGGGGATGGAGCGGCCGCGCCAGACGGGCGGCTTGGTGTAGACGGGGCCCTCCAGCAGCCCGGCCATCCCGCCGGGCGCGAAGGAGTCGTCGCGGTGGGATTCGGCGTTGCCGAGCACACCGGGGAGGAGCCGGGCGATCGCCTCGGTCATCACCAGCACCGGGGCCTCGCCGCCGGCCAGGACGTAGTCGCCGATGGAGACCTCCAGGAGCTCGTACTCCCGGGCGTACTCCTCGACGACCCTCCGGTCGATGCCCTCGTAACGGGCCGGGGTGAAGACGAGCCAGGGGCGCTCGGCGAGCCGGACGGCCAGCTCCTGGGTGAACGGCTCGCCGCCGGGGGTGGGGACGACGACGACCGGCCGCTCCTCCCCGTCACCCGAGGCGATGACGGCGTCGAGCGCCTCCCCCCACGGTTCCGGCTTCATGACCATGCCGGGACCGCCGCCGTACGGGGTGTCGTCCACGGTGTTGTGCCGGTCGTGGGTCCACTCCCGCAGGTCGTGCACCCGCACGTCGAGCTGCCCGCGGGCCCGTGCCTTGCCGACCAGGGAGAGGTTCAGCGGTTCCAGGTACTCCGGGAAGATGGTGACGACGTCGAGCCTCATGCGCCGGCCCTGCCGTCGGCGGCCCCCGGCCCGGTGTCCCGGCTGCGGCTGCCCGCGATCTCGGCACCGGCCTCGTCGAGCAGGCCGGGCGGCGGGTCGATCACCGCGCGCTGTTCCGCGAGGTCCACCTCCGGGACGATCTCGGAGACGAACGGGATGAGGACCTCGCTGCCGTCGGGCCGCTCCACCACCAGGAGGTCCTGGTACGGAAGATGGGAGATCTCGGTGATCCGGCCGACCGCGGTGCCGTCGGTGGTGACCACGTCGAGGTCCATCAGCTGGTGGTCGTAGTACTCGTCGGGGTCCTCCGGGACCTCCTCCGGGTCGACCTCGGCGATCAGCAGGGTGTTGCGGAGCGCCTCGGCACCACTGCGGTCCCGTACGCCCGCGAAGCGGAGCAGCAGCCGGCCGCTGTGCACCCGGCCGGTCTCGATGGTGAGCGGTCCGGCGGAGGCCGGCTCCGTGTCCAGGACGGCGCCGGGGGCGAGCCGGAGTTCCGGTTCGTCCGTCCGCACCTCGACGGTGACCTCGCCCTTGATGCCGTGGGCGCGGCCGATCCGCGCGACTACCAACTGCACTGCGCCTCTCTTTTGCGGCGGGGCCGCCGCCTGTCGCGGTGGCCGCTCGCGCCGCCGTCATTCCCGGTGGATGGCCGCGGGGCCGGGCCGCCGTCCGTGCGGCGCGCTCCCCGTCGTCCTGTTTCTGGTCCGCGGACGGGCGCGGGCCGGGGCGGGCCGTGGCCCTCCCCGGCCCGCGCCGGTGCTGTGCGTGTCAGCGAACCTGGTCCACGTCGACGAGGTCGACGCGGATACCGCGGCCGCCGAGGGCGCCCACGACGGTCCGCAGGGCGCGGGCGGTACGGCCGTTGCGGCCGATCACCTTGCCGAGGTCCTCGGGGTGGACCCGGACCTCCAGCACCCGGCCCCGGCGCAGGTTGCGCGAGGCGACCTGAACGTCGTCGGGGTTGTCGACGATCCCCTTCACGAGGTGCTCGAGGGCCTCCTCGAGCATCATCAGGCCTCGGTGGACTCGGCCGACTTGGCGTCCGCCGGAGCGGCAGCCTCGTCCGCCTTCTTCTCGGACTTCTTGGCCTTCGGGGTGATCGCCTCACCCTTGGGCTCGTCACCGGCGTCCTTGGCCGCGGCCTCGAAGAGGGCGCGCTTGTCGGCCTTGGCCTCGGGGACCTGCATCGGCTCGGGGGCCGGGAGGCCCTTGAACTTCTGCCAGTCACCGGTGACCCGGAGGATGGCCGCGACCGGCTCGGTCGGCTGCGCGCCGACGCTCAGCCAGTACTGGACGCGCTCGGAGTCGACCTCGATGCGGGACGGGTTCTGCACCGGGTGGTACAGACCGATCTCCTCGATGGCCCGGCCGTCACGGCGGGTACGGGAGTCGGCGACGATGATGCGGTAGTGAGGCGACCGGATCTTGCCCAGGCGCTTCAGCTTGATCTTGACTGCCACGGGAGTGGTGTCTCCTGCTCTATGACGTGTTTGAGCAGCACGGCGCCCCGCGTGGGGTTGCGGGGTTCCGGGTGCTCGATGGACGCGTCAGCCGAGGGAGAGAGGGGTCCGGTCCGGCTGCCGAGTACTCAACGGCCCATTCTGCCATATCGCGGGGGCGCCGCCGCACGCCCCCGGGGGCACCCCACGCACCCCGGGGGCCGGTGGCCGGCGGGGACGGGGAAACGGGGCGGTGCGGCGGCGTCAGGCCGCGGCGGCGGCCTCGGGAATTCTGAACGGCTTGCCGCAGCCGCCGCAGACGATCGGGGCCTGGGCCAGCACGGACGGGACGACCCGGACGTTGCGCCCGCAGTCGCACACGGCCTTGACCCGGACTCCGCCGCCGGACGAGCCGTGCCGGGCCGCGGGGCCGCGGAAGCTGCGGCCGGCGTCACCGGCGGTCGCCGCGGAGTGCGCCTTCAGCGCGCGGTTCAGCCGCTCGATGGTGGGCCGGTACCGCCGTTTCGCCTCCGGGCTGAGGACGACCAGCGAGAAGCCGCTGCTGGGATGCGGCTCCTCGGAGTGGTCGAGCCCGAGCTCCTCGGCCACCGCCAGGAATCTGCGGTTGTGGTAGCGGCCGGCCCGCGAGGTGTCGCGGATACCGCGGGCGGCGGCGATGCCGTGGACTGCTTCATGGAGCAGTCGTTCGAAGGAGAGCTCCGCGCCGCAGGCGGACGAGGACTCTCCGATCAGGGATTCGGGCGCGGCGAGATCCGGCAGCTCGGGGTGGTGCCGTTGAATGTCGGCCCACGCCTGCGCCAGCTCCGCGGCGAGAACAGGTGGTGTCGTGCTCACGTCGTGAATAACGAGCCGGAGTGCCCTGGTGTTCCGATACCGGGCATCCCAAATAATTTGCACGTACCAGTCAGTACAGCGCTGTTGCGGGGCGACGGGGGCGGGGGAGCCGATCTGCGGAGAACCCGTACGGCTCACAACAAGCCGGTACGTACCTACCCGCGCGTAACCCCGGCGCACGCTCCGGTCCGCGCGCCCTCGGACAGCGGCGCTCCCGCGTCACCGCCACGGCGCCCGGGCCCGCCCGGCGCTCCCCGGCCCCTGCGCCCGTCCCGTTCCGGCATGATCCGCGGGATTCCGGCATGTCTCCACGGAACGCGGCGGCGTCCGCGAGCGTACCGGGCCCGCTCCCCGCGACGGCAACGCCCCCCTCCCGGCGGCGCGCAAGGGCCCGGCCCCGGTCCCGTCCCCGATCGAACGGGCCCCCTCCCGGGGGCGACGGCGGAAAAGCCGCGTCCGGGACGGAAGCCGCCGTCCGTGCCATGGCGGACTCCGTACGGCGGTGGCACTCTGAGAAGGGAATCGGTGGTCCCCGGGCACGCCGCGAACGGCCGGCGGCGGCGTGCGCCGAGGGAGCCAAGACATCGCCGCGCATCCCCGCGGGCCCGCAGCGCAGCGGGCCCCCGGCGAGGGGACGGGGCGCGGCTCGACCAGGGGCGGGCAACCACAGGACCGAGCTCTCGGCGGATTGGGGCGCTTCGATGACACCCACGCTCGTACAGCGGCACCACCTCTCCCCGACGCGCGCGCCCGAGGGTGCGCGCGTCCGCGCGCGGGACTGGGCTGAGATCCAGGAACGGATGCTGGTGCCGCTCTACGAAGCGGTCCACCAACGGCTGGAGACGGGAGCCGGGGACCGGGTGCTCGGTCTGCACTGCGGTTCGGGGCTGGCGCTGCTGATGGCGGCCGCCCGCGGCGCCGTCGTGACGGGCACCGACCCGGACCCGTACCGGCTCGCGCTGGCCCGGAAGCGGCTGCTGCCGGACCCCGCGGAGCACCCGCCGGGCGCCGCGCCGCGCCTGTACGAGGGCGGGCCGGAGGCCATCGCGGAGGACGGGCGGCCGTTCACCCTGGTGACCGTCTTCGACCCGCAGTCCTGCGCCGACGAGGACCTGGGCCCGGCCCTGGACGCGGCGACCGCGCTGGCCGAGCGCGGCAGCCCGGTGGTGCTCACGGGCTGGGGACCGCCCGAGCGGTGCGCGACGTGCTCCGTGCTGCGGGTGGCGACCCGGCTGGCCGGCCGGCCACCGGCGCTCGGGCCCGGTTACGGGGACGCACCCGGCCGGCGGCGTTCGTACGGGCGCGACGCCCTGGAGGAATCGGCGCACCGGGCCGGGCTGCGGCCGGACGGTTCCGGGCGCGTCTCCTGCCCGTTCGGCTACGCCGATCTGGACAGCGCCGTGCGCGGACTGCTCTCCACCGGCCTGTTCGACGAGGCGGTGGCAGCCACGGACGCCGACCAGGTCGAGAAGGAGCTCACCGAGGCGCTGCACCAGCACCGCCGGCCGGACGGCACGATCTGGATGCCGAACGTCTTCCGTTATCTCGTCGCACGGGTCTGAGCCCGGCGGTCCGGGGCACCGGCCGCCCGGTCGGCGCAGGCCGGCGCAGGTTCAGCGCATGAACTTCTTGAACTCGTCCGGCAGTTCGAAGTCCTGAGGCTCCTGCCCGCCCTGCGGCAGGCCCAGCGGGTTGGCGGCCTGCTGCTCGCGGCGCGCGGCGGCGGCCTGCTCCTCGGCCTTCCGCTTCATCGGGTTGCCGCTGCGGCGCTTGCCCTTGGCCTGCTTCTGCTGCTTCTTCTTCCGGCCGGGGCCGCCGCCCATGCCCGGCACCCCGGGCATTCCGGGCATCCCGCCGCCCTGAGCCATCCGGGACATCATCTTGCGGGCCTCGAAGAACCGCTCCACGAGGTTCTTCACGGCGCCGACCTCCACACCGGAGCCCTTGGCGATCCGGGCCCGGCGGGAGCCGTTGATGATCGTCGGGTCCTGGCGCTCGCCCGGCGTCATCGACTTGATGATCGCGGCGGTGCGGTCGACGTCCCGCTCGTCCAGGTTGTTGATCTGCTCCCGCATCTCCCCCATACCGGGCAGCATGCCGAGCAGTTTGGAGATGGAGCCCATCTTCCGGACCTGCTCCATCTGGGCCAGGAAGTCGTCGAGCGTGAACTCCTTGGGCCCCTTGGCCAGTTTCCCGGCCATCTTCTCGGCCTCGGCCTGGCTGAAGGTCTGTTCGGCCTTCTCGATCAGGCTGAGCATGTCGCCCATGCCGAGAATGCGGGACGCCATGCGGTCCGGGTGGAACGCGTCGAAGTCGTCCAGCTTCTCGCCGTTGGAGGCGAACATGATCTGCCGGCCGGTGACGTGGGCGATGGACAGGGCCGCACCGCCGCGCGCGTCGCCGTCGAGCTTGGAGAGCACCACGCCGTCGAAGCCCACACCGTCGCGGAACGCCTCGGCGGTGTTCACCGCGTCCTGGCCGATCATCGCGTCGACGACGAAGAGGATCTCGTCCGGGGAGACGGCGTCGCGGATGTCCGCGGCCTGCCGCATCAGCTCCTCGTCGATGCCGAGGCGGCCGGCGGTGTCGACGATGACCACGTCGTGCAGCTTGGCCTTGGCGAACTCGATCGAGTCCCGGGCCACCTTCACCGGGTCGCCGACGCCGTTGCCCGGCTCCGGCGCGTAGACGGCGACCTCCGCGCGCTCGGCCACGACGGAGAGCTGGTTGACGGCGTTCGGGCGCTGGAGGTCGCAGGCGACCAGCAGCGGGGTGTGGCCCTGGCCCTTCAGCCAGCGGCCGAGCTTGCCCGCCAGCGTCGTCTTGCCCGCGCCCTGCAGACCGGCGAGCATGATCACGGTGGGCGGGGTCTTGGCGAAGCGCAGCCGGCGGGTCTCGCCGCCGAGGATGCCGACGAGCTCCTCGTTGACGATCTTGATGACCTGCTGGGCGGGGTTGAGGGCCTGCGAGACCTCCGCGCCCAGCGCCCGCTCCTTGATCTGCTTGATGAAGGCCCGCACCACGGGCAGCGCGACATCCGCCTCCAGCAGCGCGATGCGGATCTCGCGG
This sequence comes from Streptomyces xinghaiensis S187, assembly GCF_000220705.2. Taxonomy (GTDB): domain Bacteria; phylum Actinomycetota; class Actinomycetes; order Streptomycetales; family Streptomycetaceae; genus Streptomyces; species Streptomyces xinghaiensis. The sequence goes on from NZ_CP023202.1 coordinate 1,957,374, forward strand.
GCGGTGGCATCGATGTCCGCCTCGGACAGGCGGCCCTTGCCCCGGAGGTTCTTGAACGTCGCTGCGAGGCGGTCGGAAAGAGTGTCGAACACGGCGGTCGCGAATCCTCGGATCGGTGGGGCGGGCAACTGACCCCCAGGGTATCCGCCCGTTCCCGGTGCGGTCTCCCCCGCGGTCAGCCGAGGGCGCTCTGCACGGCGCGGGCCACCTCCGCGGCCCGGCTCCCGGCCAGCGGCGCGCCGTCGGTGCCGGTGAGATAGAAGGCGTCGACCGCGTTGGCGCCGAGGGTGCTGATGTGCGCGCTGCGCAGCCGTACCCCCGACTCCTCCAGGGCCCGGCCGATGCGGTGCAGCAGGCCCGGGGCGTCCTGTGCCCGCACCTCCAGGACCGTCGCGTGCCGGGAGGCCGCCGGGGCCACTGTCACCCGGGGCGGCGGGGGCCGCACTCCGTGGCGGCGCGGGTACGCGGCCTCGCGCTCGGCGAGCCGGGCGGCGATGTCGAGCGACCCGTCCAGGGCGCGCAGCAGATCGGCGCGGAGCCGGGCCGCGTCCGGCAGGGAACCGTACTCGGCGGCCACCCGCCAGCTCAGCAGCAGGACGGGGCCGTCCGCTTCCTCTTCCTCGCCGGCCCGCCCGGCCGGGGGCTCCAGGAGCCGCAGGTCGGCGGAGCGCACCGCGAGGCGGTGCAGGGCGAGTACGCCCGCCGCCGCGGGCAGCAGACCGGCGCGCTCGGGTACGGCGATGTGCAGTTCGACGCCGACGGGTTCGGGCTCGCCGCCGACCGGGGCTCCTTCCGGCGTGCCGGGGCTCAGGCTGAGCGCCGGGCCGCCGGTGCGCAGCGCCTCCGCGGCGAGCCGCCGCTGCCCGGGCGCCGCCCCCGCGGACGGGCCGCTGTCGTCCGGCTGCCGGGGCGGCTCGCCCGCGAGGACGTCGGTCACCCGGCGGACGAGGTCGGTGACGAGCGACGCGCGCCACGCGCTCCAGGCGGCCGGGCCGGTGGCGAGGGCGTCGGCCTCGGTGAGGGCGTGCAGCAGGCCGAGCGTCTCCGGGCTGCCGACCGCGTCCGCGACCTTCTGGACGGTGGCCGGGTCGTCCAGGTCGCGCCGGGTCGCGGTCTCGACGAGCAGCAGATGGTGGCGGACGAGCGCGGCGACGGTCCCGGTGTCCGCCGGGCCGAAGCCGATCCTGGCGGCCACGTCGCGGGCGATGACCTCACCGGTGGTGGAGTGGTCGCCCGGCCAGCCCTTGCCGATGTCGTGCAGCAGGGCCGCGACGAGCAGCAGGTCGGGGCGGCCGACCCGGCGGCTGAGGGCACCGGCCCGCACGGCGGTCTCGACGCAGTGCCGGTCGACGGTCCAGCGGTGCACCGCGTTGCGCTGCGGCCGGCAGCGGACCCGCTCCCAGTCGGGCAGCAGCCGGGTGATCAGCCCCTCGGCCTCCAGCGCCTCCCACACCCCCACGGTGGGCGGGCCGGCACCGAGGAGGGTGACGAACTGCTCGCGGGCCTCGGCGGGCCAGGGCACGGGCAGCGGGCGGGCCGCGGTGGCCAGGCGCCGTACGGCGTGCGGCGAGAGGGGGAGCCCGGCCTGGGCCGCGGCGGCGGCCGCGCGCAGTGGCAGGACCGGGTCCTGCTGGGGCCGGGCGGCGCGGGCGAGCACTGCCTCGCCGTCTTGTTCGACGACGCCCTCGGCGAGCGGGGTGCGTTCGGCCGTGTCGCCGGACGCGCCGGGGGTGCGTCCGCGGCCCGGGCGCCCCCCGGTGAGCAGCCCGCGCAGTCCGCCGCGGGCCGAGCGGGCGCGCAGGACGCGGCCGACCTCCCGCCAGGTCACGTCGTCGGCGTAGGCCACGGTGCGCGCGGCCTCGTAGACCCGGCGGAGCAGGGCGTCGGCGTCCGCCAGTCCCAGGTCGGCGGCGACCTGGTCCTGTTCCTGGAGGGCGAGCCGGTCGGTGGCGCGGCCGGTGGCCAGGTGGAGGGTGTCGCGGACGTCGAGGAGCCGGGTCCGGGCCTCGGCCAGTCCCTGGCGCGGGGCGTCGGCCAGCCAGGAGGCGGCGACGGCACGCAGGGCGGTCAGGTCGCGGAGCCCGCCGTGCGCTTCCTTGAGGTCGGGTTCCAGGAGGAACTGGAGTTCGCCGTGGCGCCGGGTGCGTTCGTCGCCCAGGGCGCGCAGTTCGGGCAGGCGCTTCGGTGCCTGGTTGCGCCAGTCGGCGAGGACGGCGGTGCGCAGCGCGGTGGTGAGCGACGGGTCTCCGGCGATGTGCCGGGCGTCCAGCAGGCCGAGCTGGACCTTGAGGTCCTCGCGGGCGGTGGTGCGGGCCTGGGCGGTGGTGCGCACGGAGTGGTCGAGGGCGAGCCCGAGGTCCCAGACCGGGTACCAGATGCCGTCGGCGAGGGCCGCCACGGCCTTGGGGTCGGCCGTCTCGTCGTGCAGCAGCAGCAGGTCGAGGTCGCTGCGCGGGGAGAGTTCGCCCCGTCCGTAGCCGCCGACGGCCACCAGGGCGGCTCCCCGCCGGGGCGCGGGGCGTGGGGCACGGGGCTCTCCGGGAGGCGGGTCCGCCGGTGTGCCGTTCCGGGTGACGGCGCCGGCGGCGCTCGCGGTGAAGAGCGCGGCCAGCCAGTCGTCGGTGAGGCGGGCCAGGGCCGCGCGGCGGCCGGGCCCGGGCGGGGTCTCCTGCCGGAGCAGCCGGGTGCGCGCCGCCGCGTAGCCGCCGGGCGGCGGGCCGGCCGCGTCCGCTGTGAAGTCCACGCCGTCCGTCACCGGTTCCCCTTTTGCTGTTCGGGCCCTGTGCGGGCCGGTCGTGCGGTGCCGGGTGCCGGGCGGGTCCGCGTCCGTCTCGCGGACCCGCCCGGGGCCTGGCCTAGAGCGCGTCCGGGCCGCGCTCCCCGGTCCGTACCCGGACCGCCGTGTCGACGGGGACGCACCACACCTTGCCGTCGCCGATCTTGCCGGTCCGGGATGCCTTGACGATGACCTCGATCAGCTGTTCGGCGTCGCCGTCCTCGACCAGCACCTCGATCCGGACCTTGGGCACGAGGTCGACGGTGTACTCGGCGCCGCGGTACACCTCGGTGTGGCCGCGCTGCCGGCCGTAGCCGCTGGCCTCGGTGACCGTCAGGCCCTGGACGCCGAAGGCCTGGAGGGCCTCCTTGATCTCGTCCAGCCGGTGCGGCTTCACGACCGCCGTGATGAGCTTCATGCGTCCACCTTCTTGTTCCGCGGCGCCGCCGCACCCGTCTCCGTGAGGTCCGGCACCGTACTACGGCCGGTGGGCGTGCCCCCCACGGTGCTGAAGTCGTAGCCCGTCTCGGCGTGGAACACCTGGTCGAGCCCGGAGGTCTCGTCGTCCTCGCCGGCCCGGAAGCCGATCGTCATGTCGACGATCTTCGCCAGCAGCCAGGAGACGACGAAGGAGAAGGCCATGACCGAGAAGGCTCCGATGGCCTGCTTGCCGAGCTGGCTCATGCCGCCCACGCCGTCGATGGCGAGGACGCCGACCAGCAGGGTGCCGATGACGCCGCCGACCAGGTGGACGCCGACGACGTCGAGGGAGTCGTCGTAGCCCAGCTTGTACTTGAGGCTGACGGCCCAGGAGCAGACGGCACCGGCCACGACACCGATGAGGATGGCACCGAGGGCGTTGACGTGCGCACCGGAGGGCGTGATGGCGACCAGGCCCGCGACCGCGCCGGAGGCGGCACCGAGGGTGGTGAAGGCGCCGTGCCGGATCCGCTCGTAGACCAGCCAGCCGAGCATCGCCGCGCCGGTGGCGACCTGGGTGTTGAGGGCCATGGTGGCCGCGGTGCCGTTGGCGGCCAGGGCCGAGCCGGCGTTGAAGCCGAACCAGCCGAACCACAGCAGGGCCGCGCCCAGCATCACCAGCGGCAGGTTGTGCGGCCGCATCGGTTCCTTCTTGAACCCGATGCGCTTGCCGACGACCAGGACGGCGGCGAGGGCGCCGATACCCGCGTTGATGTGGACGGCCGTGCCGCCGGCGAAGTCGATGACCTCCAGCTGGAACAGCCAGCCGTCGGCCTGCCACACCCAGTGCGCGACCGGGAAGTAGACCACGGTCACCCAGAGGGCGATGAAGAGCGACCAGGCGCTGAACTTCACCCGGTCCGCGAGCGCACCGCTCATCAGGGCGGGCGTCAGCACGGCGAACATCAGCTGGAAGAGGGCGAAGGCGAAGACGGGGATGCCTTCCTTGCCTCCGGTGAGCGTCTCGGGGTCGATGCCGGCGAGGCCGACGTGGTCGAGGTTGCCCAGCAGGCCGCTGCCGATGTCGTCACCGAAGGTGAGCGAGTAGCCGTACAGCACCCAGAGGACGCTGACGATCCCCAGGGAGATGAAGGACATCATGAGCATGTTGAGGGCGCTCTTGACCCGCACCATGCCCCCGTAGAAGAAAGCCAGGCCCGGTGTCATCAGCATCACGAGCGCGGCACTGATCAATACGAATGCGGTATCTGCGCCATTCAATGTCGATCTCCTAGAAAGCGACGGCCCGTGCGGGATGGAACTTGGGGTGGGCCGGTTTTCGCCTAGAGATTGGCGCAGCGCCGTTTCCTCCGATGCCGCAGGGTGTTTCGGCGCCGTGACGAAGGCCGTGCGCGTGTTACGCGCGGATGAACTGCGGGACGCCGGCGGACGGTTCGGGGCAGGCTCCGCCCGGGTTCCGGGGATGGCCGGAACCCGGCGGTCCGGCGCGGCCGGGCGGGCCCGCCGGAGGGCTTCAGACCGCCTGTGGGGCCTCGGCGGAATCCGACAGTTCGCGGGCCAGCCGATCGGTGGCACGGAGCACGTCCGCCACCGAGCCGAATTCACGGGCGGCGTGGTCCACGGTCTTCCGCAGCCTGGTGTTCACGCGCTCGGACCGCACCTGCCGGGCAACTCCGAGCGCCTGCTCCGCGAGCACCACTGATCGTTCCGGTTCCTTTTTCAGCAGATGAACGGTGGCCATACCGATCAGATTGAGCGCGTAGGAGCGCTGGTGTTCCGCATCCTGCCGGAAGAGTTCCACGGCCCGCTCCATCAGGGGCTCGGCCAGTGAGGCGTAGGCCGGGCTGCGGCCGGCCGCGTACGCGAGATCACGGTACGAATGGGCGTTCTCGCCGTTCAGCTCGGCCTCGGAGAAGAAGCGGATCCAGTCCGGATCGCCGTCGCCCGGGGCCGCCTCCGCGAAGGTCTCCTCGGCCATCCGCACGGCGCGTTTGCACTTGCCGGGCGCTCCCATGTTGGCGTAGGCGCGGGCCTCCATCGCATACAGCATGGCCTGGGTCCGTGCGGTGGAGCAGTCGCGGCTGCCGTACTGGGCGAGGTGGACCAGCTCCAGGGCGTCGTCCGGCCGGCCGAGATGGATCATCTGCCGGCTCATGTTGGAGAGGATGTACGAACCGAGGGGCTTGTCCCCCGCCTCCTTGGCGGCGTGCAGCGCCAGCACGAAGTACTTCTGGGCGGTGGGCTGGAGCCCGATGTCGTAGCTCATCCACCCCGCCAGTTCGGCGAGTTCGGCCGCGACACCGAACAGCCTGCGGGCGACCGGCGCCGGATGCGGCTCGTGCAGCAGGTCGGTGACCTCGTGCAGCTGGCCGACGACCGCCTTGCGGCGCAGCCCTCCGCCGCACTGCGCGTCCCACTGCCGGAACATCCTGGTCGCGGTCTCCAGCAGGTCCAGTTCCGGCCCGGACAGCCGGGGCGCGGCCCGTCCGGAGGGGTCCCGCGCGGGCACCGCCGTCTCCTCCGGCCGCCCGCCGGGGGCCGGCACCAGCCAGCGCTGGAGCGGCTCGACGAGGGAGGGGCCCGCGGCCAGCGTCAGGGAGCTGCCGAGAAAGCCCCGCCGGGCCAGCATGAGATCACTGCGGGAGAACTCGCTGAGCAGGGCGGTCGTGCGGGGCCCGCTCCAGGGCAGGTCCACCACCGAGTCCGACGGGGAGGGGTGCGCGGTGCGCAGCCCGAGGTCCTCGGTGGAGACCACACAGCCGAAGCGTTCGGAGAACAGCTCGGAGAGGATCCGCGGGATGGGCTCGCGCGGCTGCTCCCCGTCCAGCCAGCGGCGCACGCGGGAGGTGTCGGTGCTGATGTGGTGGGCGCCCAGCTGCCGGGCCCGGCGGTTCACCTGGCGGGCGAGTTCGCCCTTGGACCAGCCGCTGCGCAGGAACCACGACCCCAGGGGCTCATTGGGGTGCTTGCCGGTCTGCGTGCCGCTGCCACCGGTGTCCAACTGCCATGCCCCCGTTCTGCCGCTTCCGTGCGAGCGCCGGTCCCGGGAAGCCGGCCCTCCCCCCGCCGGGACGTACCGTCGGCGGCCCGGAGTGCCGGTCGGCCGACCGGGCGGTCGGCCTGTCACCGGCATACCCCGGCGCCGGCGGATTCAGACGGCATCGGGCAGCTTCGGACAGCTCCCGATCCGCCCGGCGCCGGCGGAGCGGACAGAAGACCGCCCGAACCAACGAAAAGCGACGAAAACCGACCTTACGGACCACCCTCGTCCCACCGGTCCGGCACCACCCCCGGAAGACCGTGCGCACCGAAAGTAATCCTACGATCACCTGTGTGACGAGCTGACACCGGGAAACGCCACCATTCGCCACCCCTTCGGATGAACATCTGCCGTTCTCTTCACGATTCACTTGACACTGGCAATTCGACTGGGAGGACGGTTGCCGACGGGGGCGCGCACCGGACCGGCCACCACCCGCCGCACACCACCGAGCCGTATACAGCGCCGACCGCAGCGACAGACGGCGCGGAACGTCTCCTCCGCGCGTAACCACTGATTCGAGCGACCCGTTGGAGAGGGCATGGGCTTCACGATCGGCGGCATCCGGGACCTGCGGCCGGGCACGCGGCGGCGCGGCCGGGCGTCGGAGTGCACGGTGGTGGCCGAGTACACCGGACTCCACGGATGGGACGTGGTCCCCGGAGCCCGCGCCACGGCCCTCTCCGGAGAGCGCGGCGCCCGCTGCTCCTGCGGCGCACCGCACTGCGCGGCCCCCGGGGCGCACCCCCTCGGCCACGCCCGGACGGTACCGGCCGGCTCGACGCTCCGCGAAGTGGCCGCTGCCTGGGCCGGATCGCCCGGTGCCGCCGTACTGCTGCCGGTGGGCCGCTCGTTCGATGTCATCGAGGTCGGCGCGACGGCCGGCCGGCAGGCGCTGGTCCGGATGGAGCGGATGGGGCTGCCGCTCGGCCCCGTCGCGGTCACGCCGCACGGCCGGGCCCACTTCCTCGTCGCGCCCGGCGCCTTCGCCGAACTGCCCGATCTGCTCTACCGCATGGGCTGGGACGGTGCCCGGCTGGATCTGCGCTGCCTGCCCCCGGGCAGCCACATCACCGCGCCGCCCTCCGACCTCGCGGGGCTCGGTCCGGTCCGCTGGCTGAGACCGCCGGAGCTCGGCACGGCGGTCCGTCCGCCGCACGCCCGCCTGCTGCTGGGCACCCTCGCCTACGTCTGCCACCGCTCGGCCGCCCGCTGAGATCCGCCCGGTGAGGCCACGGCCGTACGGCCCCGGACGGAGGTCCGGGTCCCGCCCGCGGGGAACGGGGCCGGGCCGCCGTCCGGCCGGGTGCGGCGGTCGCGCCGTGTCCCCGGCCGGGCGGCGGCCCGGTGCCCGGCGGTCCGTCCCGCCCGGCTCAGTCCCCGATGAGCGCGTCGACGAAGGCCTCCGGCTCGAAGGGCGCCAGGTCGTCGGCCCCCTCCCCGAGGCCCACCAGCTTCACCGGGACGCCCAGTTCGCGCTGGACGGCGACGACGATGCCGCCCTTGGCCGTGCCGTCGAGCTTGGTCAGTACGATCCCCGTGATGTCCACGACCTCGGAGAAGACCCGGGCCTGCACCAGGCCGTTCTGGCCCGTCGTGGCGTCGAGGACCAGCAGCACCTCGTCCAGCGGTCCGTGCTTCTCCACGACCCGCTTGACCTTGCCCAGCTCGTCCATGAGACCGGCCTTGGTGTGCAGCCGGCCGGCGGTGTCGATGAGGACCACGTCCGCGCCCTCGGCGATGCCCTCCTTGACCGCGTCGAAGGCGACCGACGCCGGGTCGCCGCTCTCGGGGCCGCGGACGGTCCTGGCGCCGACCCGCTCGCCCCAGGTCTGCAGCTGGTCGGCGGCGGCGGCCCGGAAGGTGTCGGCCGCGCCGAGCACCACACTGCGCCCGTCCGCGACCAGGACCCGGGCGAGCTTGCCGGTGGTGGTGGTCTTGCCCGTGCCGTTGACGCCGACGACCATCACGACGGCCGGGGTCTCCAGGCCGCCGTCGGTCTTCACGGACCGGTCGGCCTCCGTGCCGATCAGGGTGAGCAGTTCCTCGCGCAGCAGGGTGCGCAGCTCCTGTGGAGTGCGGGTGCCGAGGACCTTCACCCGCTCCCGGAGCCGCTCCACGAGCTCCTGGGTGGGGGCGACGCCGACGTCCGCGGTGAGCAGGGTGTCCTCGATCTCCTCCCAGGTGTCCTCGTCGAGATGCTCCCGGGAGAGCAGGGTGAGCAGGCCCTTGCCCAGGGAGTTCTGCGAGCGGGAGAGCCGGGCGCGCAGCCGGACGAGCCGCCCGGCGGTCGGGGCCGGCACCTCGACGGGCGGGGCCTCCGGCACCGGAACGGGCGCCGGGGCCTCGGCGACGGTGGCACCGGCGCCCGGTAGTCCGACCTCCTCGATGGTGCGGCGTTCTTCGGCGGCGGGAGGCCCGGCCTCCTCACCGACATGCGGTTCGGCGGGCGGGGCCGTGATGGTCGGCGCGCTCGGCGGCGGGGGAGGCAGCCGCTTCTTCCGGCGGCTGGTCACCACCAGACCGGTGATCGCGCCGATCGCGACCAGGGCGATGACTACAGCAAGGATGACGAATTCCATAACTCCCTCAGTATCGGCCACCGTCCCGCGTCCCGTCCCCGCCCCCGCCGGTCACCGCGCGTCGGCCGTACCGTCTCCCGGCGCACCGGCGGCCCCCGGTCCGGCTCGTGCTCCGAGCCGGACCGGGGGCCGCCGTCAGCGAGCGGGTCAGCCCATCTCCTCCAGGGACTTGCCCTTGGTCTCGGGCACCCACTTGAGGACGAACGGGATGGAGAGCACGGCGAAGAGGGTGTAGAGCACGTACGCGCCGGAGAGGTTCCAGTCGGACAGGCTCGGGAAGCTCACCGTGATCAGCCAGTTGGCGACCCACTGGGCCGAGGCCGCGATACCGAGGGCAGCCGCCCGGATCCGGTTGGGGAACATCTCACCGAGCAGCACCCAGACCACCACACCCCAGGACAGGGCGAAGAACAGCACGAAGGAGTGGGCCGCGACGAGCGCCACCGTGCCCTGTGTGTCCGGCATGGAGATGTCCGCGCCGGTCCCGGTCTTGTACGAGAACGCCCACGCGGCGAGGCCCAGGGAGAGTGCCATGCCGGTGGATCCGACGAGCAGCAGGGGCTTGCGGCCGAAGCGGTCGACGAAGATCATCGCGATCACGGTGCCGATGATGTTGATGATCGAGGTGGTGAACGAGTAGAGGAAGGAACTGGTCGGGTCGATGCCGACGGACTGCCAGAGCGAGGCCGAGTAGTAGAAGATCACGTTGATGCCGACGAGTTGCTGGAAGAGCGACAGCCCGATACCGACCCAGACGATCGGCAGCAGCTTGAAGCGGCCGCCCAGCAGGTCCCGGAAGGTGGACTTGCGGTCGGTGCGCATCGCCTCGTTGATCTCAAGGACCCGCTGGTCCAGGTCGACGTTCTCGCCCTCCACCTCGCGCAGGACCTTTCTGGCCCGCTCCGTCCTGCCCACGGAGATGAGGAAGCGGGGGGACTCCGGGATCGCGAAGGCCAGCAGGCCGTAGAGGACGGCCGGGACGACCTCGGCACCGAGCATCCACTGCCAGGCCTCCAGGCCGGCGAGGGCGCCGCGCTGCTCGCCGTCGGCGAAGGTGAGGATGCCGAAGTTGACCAGCTGCGAGGCGGCGATGCCGATGACGATCGCGGCCTGCTGGAAGGAGCCCAGCCGGCCCCGGTACGCGGGCGGGGCGACCTCGGCGATATAGGCCGGGCCGATGACCGAGGCCATACCGATGGCCACGCCTCCGAGCACCCGCCAGAAGGCGAGGTCCCAGATGGTGAAGGGCAGGGCCGAGCCGATCGCGCTGGCCGTGAAGAGCAGGGCGGCTATCTGCATCACCCGGATCCGGCCGAGGCGGTCCGCGATCCGGCCGGCGGCCGCGGCACCGAGGGCACAGCCGATCAGCGCGGCGGCGATCACCTGGGCGAGGAGTTCCGAGCCGACACCGAAGCGGTCGCGGATCGCCACGACCGTGCCGTTGATGACGGAGCTGTCGTAGCCGAAGAGGAAACCACCCATCGCGGCGGAGGCCGTGATGAAGATGACATGGCCGATGTGTTCCGGATGGGCTCTGCGCCCCTCGGCAAGCTGCGTGGTGGACACGTTCTCTCCTGAGCCCGGCGGCGTCCCGGGCGTGGGGGTCGGGCCTTGGGTGGTGTGACACCGCCAGGGGAACACCACTTGAAGGCAAGGTGAACTCAGCCGAGACTATGTGTTCAATTCCTGAAGTCAAATGCAGTGCCGTTCAGCGGCTTCCCCGGGACTCCCGCACTCATGCACGCCCGTCCGCACACCCGGAGGGCCACCGCCCCGGCGCGGACCGGACGGCGTCAGCGCAGCCGCTGGCTGATGACCTTGGACACCCCGTCGCCCTGCATGGAGACGCCGTAGAGGGCGTCGGCGACCTCCATCGTCCGCTTCTGGTGGGTGATCACGATCAGCTGGGAGCTCTCCTGGAGTTCCTCCATGATCCGGATCAGCCGCTGCAGATTGGTGTCGTCGAGCGCGGCCTCCACCTCGTCCATCACGTAGAACGGGCTGGGCCGGGCCTTGAAGATGGAGACCAGCATCGCCACCGCGGTCAGCGAGCGTTCACCTCCCGACAGCAGGGAGAGCCGCTTCACCTTCTTGCCGGGCGGCCGGGCCTCGACGTCCACACCGGTCGACAGCATGTTCTCCGGGTCGGTGAGCAGCAGCCGGCCCTCGCCACCGGGGAAGAGACGGGAGAAGACGCCCTCGAACTCGCGCGCGGTGTCCCGGAACGCCTCGGTGAAGACCTGCTCGACCCGCTCGTCCACTTCCTTCACGACCTGAAGGAGGTCGGCCCGGGTCTTCTTCAGGTCGTCGAGCTGCTCGGTCAGGAACTTGTGGCGCTCCTCCAGCGCCGCGAACTCCTCCAGGGCGAGCGGGTTCACCTTGCCCAGCTGCTGGTACGCCCGCTCGGCCGCCCTCAGCCTCTTCTCCTGGGCCGCCCGCACATACGGAACCGGCCGGTTGCGCGGGTCCTCCGGGTCCTCCGGGAGCGTCTCGCCCTCCGCGGGCGGCGACGGCGGCACGAGCTGGTCCGGCCCGTACTCCGCGATCAGCACCTCCGGTTCGACGCCGAGCTCCTCCAGCGACCGGGTCTCCAACTGCTCGATCCGCAGCCGCTTCTCGGCGCCCAGCACCTCGCCCCGGTGCACCGAGTCGGTCAGCTTGTCCAGCTCGCTCTTGAGGTCCCGGCCCCGGTGGCGCTCCGCGGCCAGATCCGCCTCCCGGCCGGCCTTGGCCCGCTCGGCCGCGGCCCGTTCCTCCCCGGCCCGTACCAGCGACACCTCGATGTGCGCCAGCAACTGCCGGGCACCGTCCGCGACCGCGGCGGCGACCTCCGCCTCGTGCCGCAGCCGGGCCCGCAGCCGCTCCGCCCGCGCCCGGGCCTCCCGCTCGGCGCGCGCGCCGCGGTCCAGCGCGTCCGCCCGGCCCGCGAGCCCCTTGACGCGCTCCTCATGGGTACGGACCTGGAGCCGGGCCTCCATCTCCGTCTGCCGGGCATTGGCACCGTCGGCGGCCAGCCGGTCCCGGGCCGAGGTGTCGGGCTCCTCCTCGGCCCCATCGGCCAGCGCCGCCTCCTCGGCGGTCAGCAGCCGTTCGGTGAGCTCCTCGGCCTCCTCGGTGGCGCGCCGCAACGCCTCCTCGGCGCGTTCGACCGCCGCGGAGGCCCGCTCGGCCTCGCCCGCCGCGGCCCGGGCCTGGCCCGCCAGCCGGCCCAGCGACTGGGCGACGGTGGACTTCTCCCGGTCGGCGGCGCTCCGCCGGGCCGCCAACTCCTCGACGAGGGCAGCGCACGCGGTGCGCCGCTCCCCCGCCCGCCGCTGCTCCCCCGCGAGTTCCTCGCACCGTACGGCCAGCTCGGCCAGTTCGGCCGCCGCCTCGTCGACGGACGCCTGCACCTCCAGCAGGCTCGGCGCACCGGCGGAACCGCCCTGGGCGAGGTGGGCGCCGAGCAGATCGCCCTCGGCGGTGACCGCCGTCAGCTCCGGCTCCGCGGCGACCAGGTCCTCGGCGTCCTCCAGCGTCCCGACCACCACGACCCCGCGCAGCAGCCGGCGTACGGCGGGCAGCAGCCCCGGCGGACCGCTGACGAGGCCGGCGGCGTGGCGGTGCCCGCCGGGGAGCGTCCCGTCCGCCGGAGGGTCCGGCTCGGCCGCGCCGCCGCCCAGGAGCAGGGCCGCGCGGCCGGCGTCCGTCTTGCGGAGCAGCCGCAGCGCTTCCGCCGCCGTCGAGGGGCCGTCAACGGCCACGGCGTCGGCCGCGGCCCCCAGCGCCGCGGCCACCGGCACCTCGTAGCCGGACTCGACGGTGAGGAGTTCGGCGGCCGGGCCGAGGAGGCCCGCCAGCCGCTCGCCCGCGGCGAGCAGGGCCCCGGTGCCGTCCTTGCGCCGCAGCCCGGTGGCGAGGGCGTCGTGCCGGGCGGCCGTCGCGGCCCGTTTGCGCTCGGCGGCGGTGACGGCCTCCCGGGCGCCGTTCAGCGCGGCCTCGGCGGCGGTGAGTTCCCGTTTGGCGGCCTCGTGGCGGCCGGCCAGCTCGGCGTCGTCCGCGTCGAGCCCGTCCACCTCCGCCCGGAGCTGTTCGTACTCCTCCTGCGCGGCGGTGGCGCGGCCCAGGGCGTCGTCCCGGGACTCGGCCAGCCGCCCGATCTCCGCCTGGGCGGACGCCGCCCGGCTCCGCGCCGCGTTCACCTGCCCGTGCAGCCGTGCCAGTCCCTCGCGCCGGTCGGCGATGGCGCGGGCGGCGTCCTTCAGCCGCCGCTCCTCGCGCGCCAGTTCGCGCTCCAGATCGGCCCGGTGGGCGACGGTGTCCTCCAGCGCCCGCTCCGCGGCCTCCAGCGCGGCCTCCAGCTCCGCCTCCTGCTCACGGATCCGGGCCGCCTCCCGCTCCATGTCCTCCGGGTCCCGGCCGCGCCGTTCCTCCGCGGGGACGGTGGTGGCGCTCTTGACCCGGGCGTCCGCCAGGCTGACGGTGCCGCGCACCCGCTCGGCGAGCTGGGACAGTTCGTACCAGTTCTGCTGGGCCCGCTGCAGCCTGGGGGCCAGGCGCCGCACCTGGTCCTCGAGTTCGGCCTCGCGCCGCTGCGCCGCGCGCAGTTCGGCCTCGGCCGCGTCCTTGCGCTGCTTGAGGGCCGCCTCGTCCGCGACCTCGGCCCGGAGCGCCTCCCGCAGGGTGACCAGGTCGTCGGCGAGCAGACGGAGCCGGGCGTCCCGCAGGTCGGCCTGGATGACGGCGGCCCGCCGGGCCACGGCCGCCTGCCGGCCGAGGGGCTTGAGCTGCCGCCGCAGTTCGTCGGTGAGGTCCTGGACCCGCGCGAGGTTGGCCTGCATCGCGTCCAGTTTCCGCAGCGCCTTCTCCTTGCGCTTGCGGTGCTTGAGAACTCCGGCCGCCTCCTCGATGAAGGCCCGGCGCCCCATGGGATCGGCATGCAGAACGGAGTCCAACTGCCCCTGGCCGACGATGACATGCATTTCGCGGCCGATACCGGAGTCGGACAGCAATTCCTGGATGTCGAGCAGCCGGCAGGTGTCCCCGTTGATCTGGTATTCGCTGCCGCCGTTGCGGAACATGATCCGCGTGATCGTCACTTCGGCGTAGTCAATGGGCAGGGCGCCGTCGGCATTGTCGATCGTCAGCGACACCTCGGCCCGGCCCAGCGGCGGGCGGCCGGTGGTGCCGGCGAAGATCACGTCCTCCATCTTTCCGCCGCGCAGCGATTTCGCGCCCTGTTCCCCCATCACCCAGGACAGGGCGTCCACGACATTGGACTTCCCGGAGCCGTTCGGGCCCACCACACAGGTGATGCCCGGCTCGAAACGGAGTGTCGTGGCCGACGCGAAGGATTTGAACCCGCGCAGGGTCAGACTCTTGAGGTGCACGCCGCTGGACTCTACCTTCCGGCACGCGTCCGTCACCCGTCCCGTGCGCCTCACTTCCCCGTTCCGCCGCGTTCCTTTCGGTTTCACACGGGAGTGCGCCGGGCACACCAGGGTGGAGGAGAAAGAGACCGGACGGAAAAGAAGAAGGGACGCCGAAGCGTCCCTTGCAGATTCTCAGCGGTACCCGGCCGCCGGACCGGCCGGAAGCCCGGCCTCAGGTGAGTGCCGGCTCCGCCTTGGATACATCGAAGCTTTCGAGCAGCGAGTCACCGTGATGAGCGGCGGCCGACAGCGCGTCGTTCTCGGCCTGCATCCGTACGATCTCGGATTCCAGGTCCTGTACGCGCTGCTGAAGCCGTCGCATCTCGGCGATGAGTCGCGGGTCGGAACCGCCGACGTAACCGAGAAGCGCCTTTGCCATGATGGATGGTCCTCCACACTGAGTGACCGACCGATGCGGTGTGGGTCGTGAGCTAGTCGCACCCGCGGTGCCCGTCACCACCGTCATTCCCGGTGCTGAACAGGTGGGGTGCGCGGGGATTCAAGCGTCTCACCAAATGGTTTGACGGTCAACACGATCACACCCCGTATCGCCGGGCGTCCCGGGGGCGCGCCGCTCTGACATGCGGCGCTGCTCTCTCCGGAAGGCCCGCGGGGGGGCGGAGATCATCCTTATGGCCGCAGCCTTGCACGGCGGCGCGTTCTTGGCAACCACCAGGTCATCGCCGTTCTCTCACGGTGATCTCCGGATCATTCCGCCGGAGGCCGCCGTATCGGGGCCGGCGGCTCAGCGGATTTCGAAGTCCCGGTAACCGCCCCGGAATGTGTCCCATATCTCGGTGACACCATCGACCCGGCCGGGCGTGTCACCGGTGCGCAGCCAGTCGAGCAGACGCTCGCAATGATCTCTGGGCCCCTCGGCCACGATCTGCACCCGGCCGTCGCCGAGGTTCGAGGCGAAACCGGTGAGACGGCCGATCTCCAGGGCCCTGGCCCGGGTGAACCAGCGGAACCCCACACCCTGGACACGGCCGCGTACCCAGGCGGTGAGGCGGACGTCCTGCTCCATGGAGGAACGCTATCCCGGCGGGCACAGGGAGGGCACATCCGTCCCCGCGCCATGGCGTACAGTCCCCGGTCAACGAAACCTCACTCGTATGGGTGAGATCGGCTGACGCGGACAGCGGAGGGGTGGGTCATGGGCCGCCAGCGACGCAGTGAGCCCGCGCCCCCGGAGTCCGGATCCGGCCGCGAGCCGCAGCCCGCGGAGCGGCCGGGGCGGCGGAACCGGGCGCCGGTCCGGACGGGGCTGCTGGGAGTGTCGACGGCCGTCGCGGTCGGCGTGGTCACGGTGGCCTCCGGTCTGCTGCCGGGCGGGGGCGGCTACGTCTTCGGCGGCGCGGAGGAGCCCGCGGCTCCCGTGTGGACCGGGTCTCCAGCGGCCCCCGGACCGGGCGAGGCGGCCACCACGGACCCGGCGGCACCGGGCGGGGCCGCCGCCGGACCGGGTGCCGGGCCCGCGCGGCCCTCCGCGACGGCGGCCTCCCCCGACGCCGGTGTGCCGTCGTCCGCACCCTCCCCCCGGCGGACGGCCGGGGACCCCGCCGCCTCTCCCGCGGACGGGACCGCCCCGTCCCGCGGCGCGCCGGCCGAGGCGGAGAGCCTGCGGTCCGGCGCTCCGGGGGCCGGGCCGGAACGGGCCGCCGAGGCCAGGGTGCTCGTCCTGGTGAACCGGGAGCGGCGGGAGGCCGGCTGCTCCCCCGTGACCCCGGATCCCGTACTGGCCGATCTGGCCCGGGCGTTCAGCCGGGACATGGCCGAGCGGGACTTCTTCGCGCACACCGATCCGGACGGTGCCACCCCCTGGGACCGCGCCGGGAGGCTGGGCATCGAAGGGCTGGGCGGCGAGAACATCGCCCGCGGGCAGACGACCGCGGAGGCGGTGATGGAGGCCTGGCTGGACACCCCCCGCCACCGGGCCAACATCCTCAACTGCGGCTACCGCACCCTGGGGGTCGGCGCGCACTTCGGGGACGGCGGCCCCTGGTGGACCCAGGACTTCGGCTACTAGAAGCCTCCGGCACGGCGCCGGGCCGGCGGGCGCTGGCAGCGCGGGCAGTAGTAGCTGGACCGGTTCATCCAGGGGCGGCGGCGCATGGGGGTGCCGCAGCGGCGGCAGGGCTCGTCCTCGCGGCCGTAGGCGTCCAGGGAGCGGTCGAAGTAGCCCGACTCGCCGTTCACATTGACGTAGAGGCTGTCGAAGCTGGTGCCGCCGGCCGCGAGCGCCGCGTGCATGACGTCCCGTACGTGGCCGAGCAGTTCGGTGCTCCGGTAGCGGGTGAGGGTCTCCGTGGGGCGGTCGTAGTGCAGCCGCGCTCGCCACAGCGCCTCGTCGGCGTAGATGTTGCCGACCCCGCTGACCAGGGTCTGGTCGAGCAGGGCCCGTTTGACGGTCGTCCGGCGGCGGCGGAGCGCGGCGTGGAAGGCCGCCTCGTCGAAGGCCGGGTCGAGCGGATCGCGGGCGATGTGCGCGATGGCGTCCGGCAGACCCTCCGGATCGCCGGGCACCCATGGGTGCAGGGAGAGGCCGCCGAAGGTGCGCTGGTCGACGAAGCGCAGTTCGGTGCCGAGAGCGTCGGCGAAGCGGATCCGGACCCGCAGGTGTGTCTCGTCCGGGGCGTCCGCGGGCTGGACCAGCAGCTGGCCGCTCATGCCGAGATGGCCCAGCAGCGAGGTTCCGGCCGAGGGGGCGTCCGGGTCCTGCTCGGGCACGGTGCCCAGCGGCAGCCAGAGGTACTTGCCGCGGCGGTACGCCGGCCCGAACCGGGCGCCCCGGAGCCGGGCCGCGAAGTCCTCGGGCCCGGGGGTGTGGCGGCGGACGGCCCGGGGGTGGCGCACCTCGGCACCGGCGACGGTGCGGCCGCTCACCCAGCGCTCCAGGCCCCGCCGGACCACCTCGACCTCGGGCAGTTCGGGCACGGCTTCTCCTCCTCCGGGCACCGGCCGGGACCCGGGCCGGGCGGTCGTTCCTGGGGCGGGATGGGGGGCGGGGAACAGGGGGCTGCGGATGGCGCGGCGGCGGGAGGGGAGCGGACGGTACGGGCCCACCGGCGCCTGCCGGTGGGCCCGTACCGTCCGCTCCCCGCGACGGCGCCGCGAGGGTGCGGGACGTTCAGCGGGTGGCGCGCTCGGCATCCTCCGCGGTGCCGTCCGCCGGTGTGCCGTCGCCGTCGGCTGTGACGGCTCCGCCGTCCGCTCCGGCGGCGGCACGGGCGCCGGCGACCTCGGACGCCGTGGCCGCGGCCGCGGTCTCGGCCGCTTCCGCGGCCTCGCTGATGGCGCGCCAGGCGGCCTCGGCCGCCTGCTGCTCGGCTTCCTTCTTGCTGCGGCCGGTGCCGGTGCCGTACGCGACACCACCGACGCGGGCAGCAGCCGTGAAGGTCTTCTCGTGGTCCGGTCCGGTCTCGCTGACCAGATACTCCGGGACGCCCAGGCCCTCGGTCGCCGTCAGTTCCTGGAGGCTGGTCTTCCAGTCCAGGCCGGCGCCCAGGTTCGAGGACTTCTCGATCAGCGGGTCGAAGAGCCGGTGCACCAGCTCCGCGGCCGCTTCCAGACCCTGGTCGAGATAGACCGCGCCGATCACCGCTTCCAGGGTGTCGGCGAGGATGGATGCCTTGTCGCGGCCCCCGGTGCCCTCCTCGCCCCGGCCGAGCCGGATGAAGGAGCCCAGGTCGAGGCCGCGGCTGACCTCCGCCAGGGCGCGCGAGTTGACCACCGCGGCCCGGAGCTTGGCCAGCTGGCCCTCCGGCAGGTCCGGGTGGATGCGGTACAGCGTGTCGGTGACCACCAGTCCGAGCACGGAGTCCCCGAGGAACTCCAGCCGTTCGTTGGTGGGCAGCCCGCCGTTCTCGTACGCGAACGAGCGGTGCGTCAGCGCACGCACCAGAAGGGCGGACTCGAGCCGGTAGCCGAGCCGCCCTTCCAGCAGCGTGTGCGACGAGGCCGTGTCCGCCTGAGCCGATTCGCCCCCGCGTTTGCGGGGGGATGCGCCGGCGTCCGACATAGAGCCTCTCACCCGCCGATCAGACGTCGAGGACCTGACGACGGTTGTAGGTCCCGCAGCTGGGGCACGCGATGTGCTGCAGCTTGGGCTCATGGCAGCGCTCGCACGACACCAGGGTGGGGACCGCAGCCTTCCACTGCGACCGGCGGTGGCGCGTGTTGCTGCGCGACATCTTCCGCTTCGGAACAGCCACGGCTACTTCTCCTGCTTCTCGTCGGCGCCCGCTTCGGCGCCGCTCACGTTGTCCTTCCCGCCGCCCTTGACGGTGTCGGCGAGTCCCTGCAGTGCCGCCCAACGGATGTCGACGGCGTCGTGGTGGTGGTCCGGGTCGTCCTCGAGCCGTGCTCCGCACTGGGGGCACAGACCGGGGCAGTCCTCCCGGCACACCGGCTGCAGCGGCAGTGCGAGCACCACCGCGTCCCGCAGCACGGGTTCGAGGTCGATCAGACCGTCCTCGACGAAGAACGTCTCCTCCTCGGCGTCGTCCTCCGGCTCCGCCTCGTGGCGGGTCCGGCTGTCGGCGTCGGGGTAGGAGAACATTTCCTGGAAGTCCGTTTCGAGCTCGCGCTCGACCGGCTCCAGACACCTTACGCACTCCCCCGAGAGCGGCGCACGGGCGGTACCGGTGACCAGTACCCCCTCCATGACCGACTCCAGACGGAGATCGAGCTCCACCGTCGCCCCGGCGGGCACCCCGATCACCTCGATGCCGAGGTCCGCGGGCGCGTCGACGGAGCGGGAGAGCCGCTGCATCGCACCGGGACGGCGGCCCAGCTCATGTGTGTCGAACACGAGCGGGTTGCGGTGGTCGGGGCGGGCGTTCAGGGCTTCCTGCTTTCCACGGTGGCGGTACGGGCGGCCCGCCGCGGGTGTGCGGGCAGCCGGGATCGCGGACGTACGCGACCGAACAGTCAGGATACTGGACGGCCCGCCGCAGACCCAATCGGCTCCGGACGGGCCCGCGGGGCGGCGGCCGGGCGGTGGGTCAGCGGCCCTGCTCGTACTGGCGCAGCTGGTCGAGGTCGATCATGCTGGTGTCGAAGAGACTGGTCTCGTCCAGCGCGGTGGGGTCCTGCTGGGGACGGCCCTGCTGGTACTGCTGCCCGTAGGTCTCCGGGCCGCCGTAGCCCTGCTGGTGGCCGTAGGTCTGCTGGGCGTAGGGGTCCTGCTGCGGATAGCCGTAGGCGTCACCCGGGGCGGGCTGCTGCGGCTGCTGCGGCTGGTAACCGCCCTGGTAGCCGTACGGGTCCTGCTGGTAGCCGGCGGCGGGGGCGTAGTAGTCGCCCTGCTCCGGGGCCGCGGGCTCCTGCGCGGGGACGGCGGACCGGCCGTCCGCCTGCGGGGCGGCGAGGCCCGCCAGGTAGTCGGCGTCGCTGGTCCGCTGGTGGTCGACACCGTCCTGGGCGGCCATGTGCGCGCCCAGGTCGTCGATCGCCTGCCGGCCCTGGAGCTTCTGCCGCCCCCGGCCGACGGCTTCGAGGGTCTTGGCGAGGACGGCCTCGAAGGCACCGAACTTGGCGTCGACATAGGCGTCCGCCCGGTCCCGCAGGGTGGCCGGGTCGGCGCTGCGCTCCGGGGCCTCCTCGTCGGCGTAGCCCTGCTCGTCGAGGCCCGGGCCGCGGCCGAGGAGCTTCTCGCGGCCGCGGTCGACGGAGCCGAGGGTCTTGGTCAGCACGACCTCGAAGTTGGCGAGCTTGCTGTCCACGTAGTCGTCGGCCTCGGCCCGGATCTCCTCGGCCTCGCGGCGGGCCTCGCCGAGGATGCGGTCGGCCTCGCTCCGCGCCTGCCGGGCGATCTCGGTGCCGGAGATCAGCGAGGCGCGTTCCGCGTGCGCGGACTCGATGACGCGCTCGGCCTCGCGCCGGGCCTCCTCGACCACCTGCTCACGGCCGCCCAGCACCTCCTGCGCCTGGGCCAGGGAGCCGGGGAGCGCCTCGCGGATCTCCTCCAGCAGGGCGAGCAGTTCGGTGCGGTTGACCACACAGGACGCCGACATGGGCATGGACCGGGCGCCTCTGACGGTGTCGACGACCTCGTCGAGCTTCTTCTGCACGTCCATGGATGCTCGCAACTCTCTGGACCGGGACGGTTCGCGGACGGGACGACTGTACGTCCATCCGGCCGTCCGCCGACAGCGGCGCAGGCCGCCCGCCCGTCAGCGCCGGCCGAGCCGCTCGGTGAGGGCCGTCAGCACGATCGGCGGCACCAGGTGCGAGACATCGCCGCCCCAGGCCGCGACCTCCTTGACCAGGCTGGAGGAGAGGAAGCTGTAGGTGGGGTTGGTGGGGACGAAGAGCGTCTCGACCCCGGAGAGGCCGTGGTTCATCTGGGCCATCTGGAGTTCGTAGTCGAAGTCGCTGACCGCGCGCAGGCCCTTGACGATCGCGGGGATGTCGCGCTGCTTGCAGAAGTCCACCAGCAGGCCGTGGAAGGACTCGACCTCGACGTTGCCGTACTCGGCTGTGGTCCGGCGCAGCAGGTCCAGCCGCTCGTCGATGGCGAAGATGCCCTGCTTGGACTTGTTGATCATCACGGCGACGTGCACGACGTCGTACAGCTTGGACGCCCGGCCGATGATGTCGAGATGCCCG
Source organism: Streptomyces xinghaiensis S187 (assembly GCF_000220705.2). Classification (GTDB taxonomy): domain Bacteria; phylum Actinomycetota; class Actinomycetes; order Streptomycetales; family Streptomycetaceae; genus Streptomyces; species Streptomyces xinghaiensis. Next base: position 1,978,236 of record NZ_CP023202.1, read on the forward strand.
TTGGTGACGGGGTCGAAGGACCCCGGACAGACGGCACGGCGCAACACAGGTCCCTCACTCTCCGGTCCGGTCATGACTCGCTCGCCGACGGCGCGTCCGTGGGTACGTCCGTGCGGGTCGGGGCGGCGCGACCGTACCAAAGGGTGGCCTCCCCGTAGCGGCGCGCCCGCACCGCCTCGAACCCCTCCGGCCAGTCGAACCGCCCGCCTCTGGTGCTGCGTTCCACAGTGACCAGGGCTTCTTCGCCCAGCCACCCCCGGGCGCGGAGTGTGAGCAGGATCTCCCGGAGATCGCCGTCGGTGACGGCGTAGGGCGGGTCCAGGAAGAGCACGTCGTACGGCTCCTCCGGCGGGGGCCCGGCCGCGATCTGCTCGGCCCGGGCGGCGCGGACCTCGGCCCCCGGCAGGCCGACGGCGCGGGCGTTCTCCCGGATCGTGCGCGCGGCCCGCTGGTCGGACTCCGCCAGCAGGACATGGGCGGCGCCGCGGGAGAGCGCCTCCAGGCCGACGGCGCCGGAGCCGCCGTAGAGGTCGAGCACGCGGAGGCCGTCGAGGTCGCCCAGCAGGGACTGCCAGGTGGAGAAGAGCCCTTCGCGCGCCCGGTCGGAGGTGGGGCGGGTGCCGGTACCCGGCGGTACGGCCAGGCGGCGGCCGCCGGCTGCTCCGGCGATCACGCGGGTCATCGTGGGGCCCTTCGCGGTGGGCCGGGGCGGCGGCCACTGCCGGCCGCCGCCCCGGCGCGCTGGTTTCGTCCCACGATAGGGCGTCAGCCCCGTGGCGCCTCCTCCGCCTCCGGCGCGGCGGGCGCACCGGCTCCGACCAGGGCCGGGGAGGCGTACCGGGACCAGGACAGGCAGCCGTCGGGCGGGCAGTGGTCGGGGCGGCGGGGGTCGTGGCCCAGCTCACGGAGCTTGGTCCGCACCGAGTCGGGTGTGCGGCCGAAGCGGGCGGCTATCCGGGCGATGGTCTCGCCGGCGTGGAAGCGCTGGGTGAGGTCCTCCTCGTGCTGGGGCACCCAGGGGGCGCCGTGGCCGGGGAACAGTTCGCGCAGGACGTCGCGGTCGGGGATCGGCTCGGCCACGTCGGCGACGAGCGCGAGGGCGCGCAGCGCCCGGTTGAGCGCGATGCGCAGCGCGGGGACGTCGGTGAGCGGCAGGGTCAGCGCGCCGGAGGCGAGGAGCGTCTCCGGGGCGTCCTCCTGCCAGCCGGTGAGGGTGAGGGTGACGGTGGAGTCGTCGTCGCTGGCGAGCTCGATGCGGAAGATCCTGTCACCGAGCGGGAGTTCGTTGAGATGCCGGAATGCCATGAAATCAGCCCCCAGGGATCCAATCCGCCGATCCCCGTCGGGATCGGTCCGGACTGGGTCCATTCTCCCATCGGGCACTGACAACGGGGCCCGCGGCGGCGGACGTTGACCGGTGCCGCGGCCCTTCCCCGGGCCTCCTCCGGACGGATCCGGTTCAGCCCTTGTCCAGGAACTGCTCGCGCTCGGCGTCCAGCAGGGCGTCGAGGGCGGTCCTGAGTTCCGGGTGCCGCTCCAGCTCCGGGTCGGCGGCGACGAGCGCGGACGCCTCTTCCCGGGCCTGCGCGATGACGTCCTCGTCCTCGATGACGGCCAGCATCCGCAGGCTGGACCGCACGCCGGACTGGGCCTGGCCGAGCACGTCGCCCTCCCGGCGCTGTTCCAGGTCGATCCGCGAGAGCTCGAAGCCGTCCAGGGTGGCGGCGACCGCGCCGAGCCGGGCCCGGGCGGGGGCGGCCTCGGGCACCTCGGTGACGAGCAGACAGAGGCCGGGGGCACTGCCGCGGCCCACCCGGCCGCGGAGCTGGTGCAGTTGGGAGACCCCGAACCGGTCGGCGTCCATGATCACCATCACCGTGGCGTTGGGGACGTTCACGCCGACCTCGACCACCGTGGTGGCCACCAGGACGTCCACCTCGCCCGCGGAGAAGCGGCGCATCACGTCGTCCTTGGCCTCGGGCTGCATCCGGCCGTGCAGGACCTCCACCCGCAGCCCGGCGAGGGGCCCGCGCCCGAGCTGTTCGGCGACGTCCAGGACGGCGAGCGGCGGGCGGCGCTCCGCGTCCTCGGCGTCCCCCTCGGACGGGGCCGCCTTGCGCCGCGCGGGGGCGGGGGTGTCCTCCTCGTCCCCGATGCGGGGGCAGACCACGTAGGCCTGGTGGCCCGCCTCCGCCTCCTCGCGCAGGCGTTCCCAGGCGCGGGCGAGGAAGTGCGGTTTCTCCCCGGCGGGGACGACATGGCTGGCGATCGGGGACCGGCCCGCGGGGAGCTGGTCGAGGACCGAGGTCTCCAGGTCGCCGAAGACGGTCATGGCGACGGTGCGCGGGATGGGCGTGGCCGTCATGACGAGCAGGTGCGGGGGCTGCTTGCCCTTGGAGCGCAGGGCGTCACGCTGTTCGACGCCGAAGCGGTGCTGTTCGTCCACCACGACGAGCCCCAGATCGTGGAACCGCACCTTCTCCTCGATCAGGGCGTGGGTGCCGATGACGATGCCCGCCTCGCCGGTGGCCAGGTCCAGCAGCGCGGCGCGGCGGGCGGCCGCGCCCATGGAGCCGGTGAGCAGGACGACCTTGGTGCCGTGTTCGGCGCCCCCGAGCATCCCTCCCTCCGCCAGCTCGCCCATCAGCTCGGTGACGGAACGGTGGTGCTGCTGGGCCAGCACCTCGGTCGGCGCGAGCAGCGCGGCCTGGCCGCCGGTGTCGACGACGGCCAGCATGGCGCGGAGCGCGACCAGGGTCTTGCCAGAGCCCACCTCGCCCTGGAGCAGCCGGTGCATGGGGTGCTCGGCGGCCAGATCGGCGAAGATCTCGGCCGAGACCTGCCGCTGGCCCTCGGTGAGGGTGAACGGCAGCCGGGCGTCGAAGGCGGCCAGGAGGCCGTCGGGACGGGGGACCCGGGGGACGGCGGGCAGCTGGGACTCCGCGTGCCGGCGGCGGGCCAGGGCGGTCTGCAGCACGAACGCCTCGTCCCACTTGAGGCGTTCGCGGGCGCGGGCGATGTCGGCCTTGGTGGCGGGCCGGTGTACCCGGCGGAAGGCCTCGGGGAGCGGCGCGAGACCGCGCTCCCGGCGCAGGCTCTCCGGCAGCGGGTCGACGATGCGCTCCCAGCCGGTGGCCTCCAGGGAGTCGAGCAGGGTGCCGACGGACTGGGAGATCTTCCAGGACTCCATCCTGGCGCAGGCCGGGTAGAGGGGGATCAGCTCGTTGGCCCACGCCTCGGCGTCCCGCAGGTCGCTGTCGCGGTCCAGCAGCTGGTACGCCGGGTGGGCCAGCTGCCGGGTGCGGTTGAAGACGCCGACCTTGCCGGAGAACATGCCGCGCCGGCCGGGCACCAGCTCCCGCTGGTGGTGCCGGGCGGGCCGCCCGAAGAACACCAGCTGGAGCCGCCCGCTGCCGTCGGTGAGGGTGACCTCCAGACGCACGCCCTTGCCCTTGTTGAACGTCAGCAGCCGGGCGTCGGCGACCTCGGCGACGACGGTCACGTGCTCGTCGAGCGGGAGGTCGGCGAGGCGCGTGAGCTCCCCGCGCTCGGCGTACCGGCGCGGGTAGTGGTGCAGCAGATCGCCGACGGTGTGCAGGTTCAGCTGCTCGGCCAACACCTTCGCGGTGTTGCCGCCGACCGTCTTCTTCAGGGGTTCGTCCAGGGCGGGCACGCCGTCCATTGCACACCATGGGTGCGACAGAGAGGGTCAGCCGCAGCCGTCTTCCGCCCCGGAGCGGCCGGCCGCCGCCCGGCGGGGCGCGCCTACTCGACGCCGATGATCAGGGGTACGGAGGGCTGGCCGCCCCGGTGGACGACGGTGTCGACGGCCAGGTGCCCCTGCCGGACCCGGTCCTCCAGGTGGTCCGCCAGCGCGTCGGGCGCCTCGGCGCCGAGCACGAGGGTGACCATCTCGCCCCCCGCGGCCAGCATCCGCTCCAGGACGGCCTCGGCCGTCGCGGCGAGGTCCTGCCCGATCACGGCGACGTCCCCGTCGATGAGTCCGAGGACGTCACCGGCCTGGCAGACACCGGCCATGGTCCAGGAGCGGTGTTCGGCCACCGCGAGTTCGGCGTGGCGGGTGGCGCCGGCCGCGGAGGTCATGGCGACGACGTCCTCGTCGAAGCGGCGCTCCGGTCCGTGCACGGCCAGGGCCGCGATGCCCTGGACCGGCGAGCGGGTCGGGACGACGGCGACCCGTATGCCCTCCGCCCGCGCCTGCTCGGCGGCAGCGGCGGCCGTGTGCCGCAGGGCGGTGTCATTGGGCAGCAGCACGACCTCGCGGGCATGCGCCCGGCGGAGGGCCTCCACGAGTTCACCGGCGGCGGGCGGCTCCCCGGGGCGCACGGTGACCACCGTCGCGCCCGCCTCCCGGCACAACTCCGCCAGCCCGTCGCCCGGGACCACCATGACGACCGCCCGCTGGGCGCGCGGCGGCTGCTCGGCGCGCTGGGCCTCCGACCCGAAGTGGGTGACGCGGATCCGGTACGGGCGTCCGGCCTCGATCCCGGCCTCGACGGCGGCTCCGGCGTCGTCGACGTGCACATGGACGTTCCACAGCCCGTCGCCGCCGACCACGACCAGGGAGTCGCCGAGCGGGTCCAGCCGTGCCCGCAGGGTCTCCACGGCCTCGTCACCCGCCTCCAGGAGGTACATGACCTCATAGGCCGGCCCCTCGCCGGTGCAGACGGCGGGCTCCGCGGCGGCCCCGGCGGCGGTGGCAGCATCGGTGGCCCCGGTGGCCCCGGTCGCCCCAGTGACACCAGTGACACCAGTGGCATCGGAGCCGGCGGCCGCCGGCTGTCCGGTCCGCGGGCCCGGGGCGCGGCCGGACCGGTCCCGGCCGCCTCCCACCGGGCGGGGGCTCTCCCCCGTGACGGCCTCCATCAGGGCGCCGAGGACGGTCACCAGCCCGCAGCCGCCCGCGTCGACCACACCGGCGCGGCCCAGCACGTCCAGCTGCCCCGGGGTCTCCTCCAGGGCAGCGCGTGCCCCCTCGTACGCCGCCCGCACCACCTCGGCGGCTCCTCCCCCGGCGCGCTCGGCGGCGTCCGCCGCGGCCGCGGCCACGGTGAGCATCGTCCCCTCGACCGGGTGGGCCACGGCGCGGTACGCGGCCTCGCCGGCCCGCCGCAGCGCCCGGCGCAGCCGCTCGCCACCGGCACGGCCGCCCGGCTCCGGGGCGGCTTCCGCGGCCGCCTCCCGGGGCACGGCCAGCACCTCGGCCAGGCCGCGCAGCATCTGCGACAGGATGGTGCCGGAGTTGCCGCGGGCGCCGATCAGGGCGCCGTGGGTCATGGCGCGCAGCGCGTCCGGCAGCGCCGGCAGCCCCGGCCCCGCGCCGCCCCCGCCGGCTTCCCCGCCGCCGCCGGGCGCGGCCGGGACGGCGGCCATCTCCGCGTGGGCGGCGAAGACCGCCTCGACGGCCTGGGCCGCGGACTCGACGGTGAAGTACAGATTGGTGCCGGTGTCCCCGTCGGCGACCGGATAGACGTTGATCGCGTCGATGCTCTCGCGGGCCCTCCCCAGCGCCTCCAGGGCCAGTCCGCACCAGGTGCGCACCATGGCGGCGTCGAGGGTGTCGGGCACCGGTGTCCTCCTCAGAGCGGGGCGGGGAGCCGTCGGCAGCGTAGCCGCGGGACGGGCTCCGCCCGGGAGGGGGGCCGGGCGCCCATGGTAGTTTTCTTGTACGGGAGCGGTCGTTGTATGCTGCTCCGGTTGCCCGACCCGAGTCGGGACATTCTCCCCCGGCGGCACCGGTCATCGAATTCGATCCCCGGCAGGCCGGGGATTCACCGTACGTGCATCTGAAGTCTTTGGAGTGACCCGTGGCTGCCAACTGCGACGTCTGCGGCAAGGGGCCGGGCTTCGGCAACAACATTTCGCACTCGCACCGCCGCACTCGCCGTCGTTGGAACCCCAACATCCAGACGGTGCGCGCTGTGGTCGGTCGGACGCCGAAGCGGCTCAACGTCTGCACCTCGTGCATCAAGGCCGGCAAGGTCTCGCGCTGACGTTTCCGTCGTAGCGCAGCCCTTGGCCGGTTGCCGAAGCCGGTCCGCCTTCCGGGCGGACCGGCTTTCCGCATGTCCGGGGCCGGTTCAGCGGAACCGCCAGCCGTGGTCCACGGGGCCGATCCCCGACCCCAGGGGGAAGCCCGCGGCGATCGCCCCGGTGACGTATTTCTTGGCCGCCGTGACCGCGGCCGGGACCTCCGCCCCCTTCGCCAGCTCCGCCGCGATGGCGGCGGCGAGCGTGCATCCCGTGCCGTGGGTGTGCCGGTTGTCGTGCCGTGCGGCGCGCAGCCGGTGCTCCTCGCGGCCGTCGGTGAGCAGGTCCACCGCCTCGCCCGCCAGATGACCGCCCTTGATCAGCGCCCAGCGCGGGCCGAGGGCGAGCACCGCGTCCGCGGCCCGGCGCAGATCGTCCTCGCGCTCCACGCGGACCCCGGTGAGCTGTTCGACCTCGGGCAGGTTCGGGGTGGCGATGGTCGCGGCCGGCAGCAGCCGGGTCCGTACGGATTCCAGCGCCGACGCGGCCAGCAGCGGATCGCCGTGCTTGGAGACGCCGACCGGGTCCACGACCACGGGCGCCCCGGCGCCGGCGAGGAGTTCCGCCACCGCCTCCACGAGGCCGGCCGAGGAGAGCATCCCGGTCTTGACGGCGTGCACGCCGATGTCGTCCACCACGCTGCGGAACTGCGCCCGTACCGCCTCCACGGGCAGGTCCCAGGCTCCTTGCACACCGCGCGAGTTCTGCGCCGTGACGGCCGTGACCACGCTCATGCCGTGGGTGCCGAGAGCCAGCATCGTCTTGAGATCGGCCTGGACTCCCGCGCCGCCGCCGGAGTCGGAGCCGGCGACGGTGAGCACGAGCGGGGGCGTCTGCGGGGCCGGAAGCGGCCGCGGTGATATGTCCACGGTCAGGGAATCTACCCGGCGTCCGCGTCCTCCCCGAAGTGGTCCCAGCCCGCTTTCTCCCACGGCGCCCCGTCCACGGTGACCTGGGGCAGCGCCGAGCGGCCCAGGACCTCGCCGATCACCCGCCACCGGGCGGGCAGTTTCGTCTCCGGCGGGAAGACCGCCGCGATGGCGTGGTCCTCCCCGCCGCTCAGCACCCAGTGCAGCGGGTCGACGCCCACGGCCTGCCCGATGTCGGACATCTGCGAGGGGATGTCCACCGCGCCGGAGCGCACGTCGATCCGGACCCCGCTGGCCTCCGCGATGTGCCCGAGGTCGGCGATCAGGCCGTCGCTGACGTCGGTCATGGCCGTGGCGCCGAGCGCCGCCGCCGCGGGACCGGCGTGGTACGGGGGTTCGGGCCGCCGGTGCGCCTCGACGAAGGCACGCGGCGAACGGAAGCCGCGGGAGAGCACGGCGTGCCCGGCGGCGGACCAGCCCAGCCAGCCGGTGACGGCCACGACATCGCCGGGCCGGGCACCGGACCGCAGCACCGGCTCGGCGTTGCGGAGGTCGCCCAGGGCGGTGATGGAGACCGTGATCGTCTCGCCGCGCACCACATCACCGCCGACCACGGCGGCCCCCGCCACCTGGCACTCGTCGCGCAGCCCGTCCATCAGCTCGGCCGGCCAGGTCGCCGGCAGTTCCGCGGGGACGACGAGGCCGAGCAGCAGCGCCGTGGGGACCGCCCCCATGGCCGCGATGTCCGCCATGTTCTGCGCCGCGGCCTTGCGGCCGACGTCGTAGGCGGTGGACCAGTCCCGGCGGAAGTGCCGCCCCTCCAGCAGGATGTCCGTGCTGGCGACCACCCGCCGGTCCGGTGCCGCGACGACCGCCGCGTCGTCGCCGGGCCCCAGCCGCACGGCCGGGGTGGTGGTGAGCCGCGAGGTCAGCTCCCTGATGAGGCCGAACTCGCCCAACTCCCCCACGGTGCCCTTCATCCCTGTGCCCCTATCTCCGCCCGGCGGGCGCGACGGCCCCGGCCCGGTACTCGGTCTCCCGTGCCGACCGCGGCGTCGGCAGTGTCGGTCCTTGCTGTGTCCCGCCGGGCGGCGGGGGGCGCCACAGGCCGTGCGGGGTCTCCCCGCGCCGCCCGGCGGCGCGGTACCGTGGCGTCCCTTCTTCCCACATGATCCTCGTAGCCGCCCTGGAGGTTCCGTGGTACAGGCGTACATCCTGATCCAGACCGAGGTCGGCAAGGCCTCGTCGGTCGCCGAACTGGTCTCCAAGCTTCCCGGGGTCATCCAGGCCGAGGACGTCACCGGTCCGTACGACGTGATCGTGCGCGCACAGTCCGACACCGTCGACGAGCTGGGCCGCCTGGTGGTGGCCAAAGTGCAGCAGATCGACGGCATCACCCGCACCCTGACCTGCCCCGTCGTCCACTTCTGAGCCACCGGGGCGCCCGGCGTGCGCCCGGCCCGGCTGGGTAGTCTCGACCGGGTGAACACCCTCTTCCGCCGTTTTCTCTGGCTGCCCGCCGTCATATCCCTGGCCGCGGCGGGCTGTTCCTCCGGCGACAGCGGCCGTCCGGTCCCCACCCCCTCGCCCGAGACCGCGAAGCTCTGCCGGGCGCTGTACCGGGAACTGCCGGCGAAGGTGGACGGACTGGGGCGGAGCGGAGCCGAGCCCCCCTCCGAGTTCGCCGCCGACTGGGGCGACCCCGCCGTGCAGCTGCGCTGCGGGGTGCCCCGCCCCGAGGTCCTCACCCCGGGGACCGCGCAGTACAACCCCACGGCCGAGGGGATAGAGGTGAACGGCGTGCTCTGGCTCCCCGAGCAGCAGGAGAACGGATACCGCTTCACCACCACCCTGCGCAAGGCGTACGTCGAGGTGACCGTCCCCCGGGAGTACCGGCCCGAGGTCAATCCGCTGACGGACCTCGCCGACGCCATCGAGGGAACCATTCCGGAGGCGCTCTAGCCCTGTGGCCGGGGAGGTCCGGCGGGAAGCCCGCGCTGTCCGGTGCGGTGCGGCACCCGCGGCACCGCGGCGCGTGGGGGTGCGTCCCGCCCGAAAAGCCCGGTGGGCGTGCCCCCTGCCCGTACGGCTCGGGGCGGTTCCGGGCATCGTGAGCCGGTGAGCCTGCCCGGTCACAGCACTGGCGCTCCGCCGCGGCGCGCGGCTCAGCGCAGCCCGGTCGGCCGCCGCAGGGCGGCCTGGATCAGGCGGTCCACCAGCTCGGGATAGCTCACGCCGCTCTCCTGCCACATCCGCGGGTACATGGAGATGGGGGTGAAGCCCGGCATGGTGTTGATCTCGTTGATCACGAACTCGCCGTTCTCCTGCAGGAAGAAGTCGGCGCGGACGAGCCCTTCGCAGGCGGCGGCGTCGAAGGCCTGCACGGCCAGCTCCCGCACCCGGGCGGTCTCCTCGGGGGTGAGCGGGGCGGGGACCACGCCGGCTGCCGAGTCGATGTACTTGGCCTCGAAGTCGTAGAAGTCGTGCGAGGTGACGGGCGGGATCTCGGCGGGGACGCTGGCGCGCGGGCCGTCCTCGAACTCCAGCACACCGCACTCGATCTCCCGGCCGCGGAGCAGCGACTCGACCAGGATCTTGGGGTCGTGCCGGCGGGCCTCGGCCACCGCCTCGTCCAGCTCCTCCGGACCGCTCACCCGGCTGATGCCCATCGAGGAGCCGGCCCGGGCGGGCTTGACGAAGACCGGCCAGCCGTGTTCGGCGGCGAAGTCGACGATCTTCTTGCGGGCGGCCGCGCCGCGCTCGGCGCCGGTGCCCTGCTCCCACTCGCGCGGCCGGATCACCGTGTAGGGGCCGACCGGCAGGCCGAAGGAGGTGAAGACCCGCTTCATGTACTCCTTGTCCATGCCGACGGCGGACGCGAGCACCCCGGCGCCCACATAGGGCACCCCGGACAGCTCCAGCAGCCCCTGCAGGGTGCCGTCCTCGCCGTAGGGGCCGTGCAGCACGGGGAAGACGACATCCACCTCGCCGAGCGACTTGGGCACCTGCCCGGGCTCGGTGTAGACGACCTCGCGTCCGGCCGGGTCGACCGGGAGCAGCACGCCGCCCTCGCCGGACTCCGCCAGCTCGTCGACGCTCGGCAGCGCGCGGCCGCTGATCGCCATCCGCTCGGGGTCGTCCGCGGTGAGCGCCCAGCGGCCGTCCGTGGTGATGCCGATCGGCAGCACCTCGTACTGGCTCCGGTCGATGGCGCGCATCACGGCACCCGCGGTGACCACCGAGATGGCGTGCTCGGAGCTGCGGCCGCCGAACACGACGGCGACACGCGGCTTCCGGCCGGTGGCACGGGCCGCGGCAGGGGTGGAGGCGGGCGCGGGGTTCTGGGTGGATGACTCGCTGCTCATATCGGCTTGAGACTACCCTGCGCACCCCGCACCGCGGCAGCCACCGGTGCCGCATCGGCGTGGACGGGTTCCGCGGCGTACCGGCCCGGAGGGGGACGGTGCGGCGGGGGCCGGCGCGCCGGCCCGGCCCGGCTGAAGGCCCGTCAGCGGCGTTCGGCCTTGGCGCTGCGCGCCATCAGGTCCTTGAGGGCCACCATCGGCGGCTTGCCGTCGTGGACGATCTCCACCACGGTCTCGGTCAGCGGCATGTCGACGCGGTGCCGCCGGGCCAGATCGAGCACGGACTCGCAGGACTTGACGCCCTCGGCGGTCTGCTTGGTGGCCGCGATGGTCTGCTCCAGCGTCATGCCGCGGCCCAGGTTGGTGCCGAAGGTGTGGTTGCGGGAGAGCGGTGAGGAGCAGGTGGCGATGAGATCGCCCATGCCGGCGAGCCCGGCGAAGGTGTGCGCGTCCGCGCCCATCGCGGCCCCGAGCCGGCTGGTCTCGGCCAGGCCGCGGGTCATCAGCGAGGCCTTGGTGTTGTCGCCCAGCCCCATGCCGTCCGCGATGCCGACGGCCAGCGCGATGACGTTCTTCACGGCGCCGCCCAGCTCGCAGCCGACAACGTCGGTGTTGGTGTACGGGCGGAAGTACGGGGTGTGGCAGGCGGCCTGGAGCCGCCGGGCGACGGACTCGTCCGAGCAGGCGACCACCGAGGCGGCGGGCTGCCGGGCGGCGATCTCCAGGGCGAGGTTGGGGCCGGTGAGCACGGCGACGCGCTCGGCCGGAACAGCGGCGACCTCCTCGATGACCTCGCTCATCCGCTTGGCCGTGCCCAGTTCCACGCCCTTCATCAGGCTGACGAGCACGGTGTCGGACGGCAGCAGCGGCGCCCACCGGGCCAGATTGCCGCGCAGGGTCTGCGAGGGGACGGCGAGCACCGTGAACTCGGCCCCGCGGGCGGCCTCGGCGGGGTCGGTCGTGGCCCGCACGGTCGGCGGCAGTTCGACGCCGGGCAGATAGCCGGGGTTGGCCCGGCCGGAGTTGACGGCGTCGACGACCTCCGCGCGGCGGCCCCAGAGGGTCACCTCGCAGCCGGCGTCGCCGAGCACCATCGCGAAAGCGGTCCCCCATGATCCCGTTCCGTAGACCGCGCAGCGCGTCACGCGCCATCCCCCTGTCCTTGCCGTTCCTGCCGCCTCCCGCGCTGCTCGGCGCGGGCCCTGCTGTGATCGTAGAGCTGTTCCGGCGCGGGTTCGCCCCGCATCTCGGCGAGGAGCGCGGTGATCGAGACCATGATGGTCTCGGTGGCGGCGCGCAGGACCTCGGCGGTCGGATCCTGGCCGTAGAACTCGGAGAGGTCCACCGGCGGACCGGCCTGGACCCGGAGCGTCTTGCGGGGGAAGAGCCGGATCTTCTTCGTCCCGGCGTACGGCGGCACGGCCTCGTTCGCGCCCCACTGGGCCACCGGGATCACCGGCGCCTTGGTGAGCAGCGCGACCCGGGCGGCGCCGGTCTTGCCCTGCATCGGCCAGTGGTCCGGGTCGCGGGTGAGGGTGCCCTCCGGGTAGAAGGCCACGCACTCGCCCCGGTTGACCGCGTCGACGGCGGCGCGGAAGGCGTTGGCGGCGTCGGTCGATTCGCGGTAGACGGGGATCTGGCCGGTGCCGCGCAGGATCATGCCGACGAACGGCACCCGGAAAAGCGGCGCCTTGGCGAGGAATCGCGGTACCCGTCCGGTGTTGTACTGGAAGTGCGCGTACGAAAGCGGGTCCAGGGCGGAATTGTGGTTGATCGCGGTGATATACCCGCCGTCCGCCGGAAGGTTGTCCATTCCGCTCCAGTCCCGCTTGAAGAAGAGGAGCAGCGGCGGTTTCGCGATGGCCGCGGCCAAGCGGTACCAGAAGCCGATTCTGCGGCGGGACACTCGGACACCCTCCTCGTGGGACCTGTCGGGCTGCGGGTGGGCAGCCGCACAAGTGTCGCCCCAGGGTCCCGCTCTGTCGAGCACACGGTATCCCCGGGCCCGGCCGGCGGTTCCGGCGGCGGGTGACAATACGGGGGGAACGGCGGGGCGGACGAGGGAGATGGCTGGGGCGTGGACTGGTCGCTGGTGATACCGCTGAAGCCGCTGGCCGTGGCCAAGAGCCGGCTGGCGGACGCGGCGGGCGAGGAACTGCGCCCGGGGCTCGCGCTGGCCTTCGCGCAGGACACGGTGACGGCCGCGGCGGCCGCTCCGGGGGTCCGGGATGTGGTGGTCGTCACGGACGACCGGCTGGCCGGGGCGGAACTGGCCCGGCTGGGCGCACGGGTGCTGCCGGACCCCCCGGGCGCGGGCCTGAACCCCGCGCTGGCCCACGGGGCGCGTGCCGTGCGGGCCCGGCGGCCGGATGCCCCGGTGGCGGTGCTCAACGCCGATCTCCCCGCCCTGCGCCCCGCGGAACTGGCGCGGGTGCTGTCGGCCGCCGCGGCATTTCCCCGGGCCTTTCTGGCGGACACCGTGGGAACCGGAACGACTTTCCTCTCCGCCTCCCCCGGGGTGGAACTCGCCCCGGCTTTCGGCGGCCCTTCCCGGAATCGGCACCGCCGGTCCGGGGCCGTGGAAATCACCGTGGACGGGGTCGATTCGGTCCGTCGTGATGTGGACACCGGAGAGGATCTGCGGGCCGCCCTCCGGCTCGGCGTCGGAATCCGTACGGCCGCTCTCACCGGCCGCCCGCGGATCGCCGAGTAGAGCCGCCGGCGGCTACGCTGCCGTTATGCAGGCCACCGCTTACACCTATGACGCCGGAACCCGCTGCGGGAGCGTACTGCTCGACGACGGCACGCCCGTGGAATTCGACGCGACGGCCTTCGACGCCGGCGGGCTGCGGCTGCTGAGGCCGGGCCAGCGGGTGCGGATCGAACTGGCGGAGGACGGGCCCGCGGAGGGCGGACCGGCGCGGCCGGGCGGCGCCGGCGGAGCGCGGCGGATCTCCCTGGTGACCCTGCAGACGTTCTGACCGGCCCTTCCCCGCGGCTTTTCCCGGCCTTTCCCCCGGCCTTGCCGCCGCCGGCTGTTCCGGCGGGCTCCGGACGTGCCGCGGGCCGGGCTCCCCGAGGAGCCCGGCCCAGCGTGGGGGTGCGACGGCTGCCGTGCGGCCCGTCTACTTCCTGCGGCCGGCCGTCTTCTTCGCGGCGGTGTTGCGCGCGGTGGCCTTGCGGGCCGGCGCCTTCTTGGCGGTGGTCTTCTTGGCCGGTGCCGTCTTGGAGGTCTTGGCGGTGGCCGACTTCTTCGAGGGCGCCTTCTTGGCCGCGGTGGTCTTGGCGGTGGACTTCTTGGCGGCGGCCGCCTTCTTCGCCGGTGCCGCCTTCTTCGCGGCGGTCTTGCGCGCGGTGGCGGTGGTCTTCTTCGCCGCCCCCTTCTTCGCGGCGGCCTTCTTCGCCGCGGCCTTGGTGGTGGCGCGGGCCGAAACCCCGCCCGTGAGGCTGCCCTTGGGTGCCTTCTTCACCGCCACCTCGCCTCCCTTGGGAAGCTTCTTGCTCCCGCTCACCAGGTCCTTGAAGCCCTGGCCGGCGCGGAAGCGGGGCACGGAGGTCTTCTTGACCCGGACCCGCTCTCCGGTCTGCGGGTTGCGGGCGTACCGGGCCGGACGGTCGACCTTCTCGAACGAGCCGAATCCGGTGACCGAGACCCGGTCTCCGGCGACCACCGCGCGGACGATCGCGTCCAGCACCGCGTCCACGGCGTCGGCGGCGTTCTGCCGGCCACCGAGCTTGTCCGCGATCGCTTCTACGAGCTGCGCCTTGTTCACGTCTTCCCCTTCGGAGACATTGCCTGAACGAATCAGTTCGGGCGATTTCGCACGTTAGGCAGATATATACCGCAAATCAAAGACGAAACGGTCTAATCACCCTTGTGCCGCAATGGATCTCGACCGTTACGTACGGGTGCCGCGCCGTAATCGGCTGTCGTCGAGGTCCTGCATGAAGCGCTCCAGGCGCCGTGCCGCGCGGGGGAGATCGTGTTTGGCGGCGGCCGTGATGGCAAGCAGCCTCCGGGAGAGCGCCATCCGCTCATCCTCGGTGACTTGCAGGGAACGCACTCGCGCGTGCGCTTCCTTGAGGCGGCCCGCGACAAGCTCGTGAAGTGGGAGTTGAGGGTCGCGTTCCATGCACAGATTGTGCCATCTGCGGCGAGTTGTCGCCCCACCGGGCGTCAACCCATTTCGGAAAAGAGCCTCGCACACGGCCGCGCCCCCCGCCTGCGGGCGGGGGGCGCGGTGGTCCTTACGGCGCGCGGGCCGTACCGGGGAGAGGTGCGAACAGGCCCGTCAGACCACGGTGGTGGAGGGCTTGAAGGCGGGGCGGGATGTCTCGTAGGCCGCGATGTCGGCCTCGTTCTTCAGGGTGAGGCTGATGTCGTCCAGCCCTTCCAGGAGCCGCCAGCGGGCGTTCTCGTCGAGCTCGAACGCGGCGGTGAGGACGGTGCCGTCCGGGCGCGGGGCGCGGACTTCGCGGGCGACGAGGTCGACGGTGACCGGGGTGCGGGGGTCGGCCTCGGTCAGCTCCCACAGGGTGTCGACGGTCTCCTGCGGCAGGACCACCGTCAGCAGCCCGTTCTTCAGCGAGTTGCCGCGGAAGATGTCGGCGAAGCGGGAGGAGACCACGGCCCTGAAGCCGTAGTTCTGCAGCGCCCAGACCGCGTGCTCGCGGGAGGAGCCGGTGCCGAAGTCGGGGCCGGCCACCAGCACGCTCGCGCCCTGGTACTCCGCCTGGTTGAGGACGAACCGCGGGTCCTTGCGCCAGGCCTCGAAGAGCCCGTCCTCGAAACCGTCGCGGGTGACCTTCTTCAGCCAGTGCGCCGGGATGATCTGGTCGGTGTCGACGTTGCTGCGCCGCAGCGGTACGGCCCGGCCGGTGTGGGTGGTGAACGCTTCCATGATGTCTCAGGCCTCCACGAGAGCCGGGATGTCGGACAGGTCGGCCGGGGAGGCCAGATGCCCCAGGACCGCGGTGGCCGCGGCGACCTGCGGGGAGACCAGGTGGGTCCGCCCGCCCTTGCCCTGCCGCCCCTCGAAGTTGCGGTTGGAGGTGGACGCCGCCCGCTCACCGGGCTGGAGCTGGTCGGGGTTCATCCCCAGGCACATCGAGCAGCCCGCGTGGCGCCATTCGGCGCCGGCGGCGGTGAAGACCTTGTCCAGACCCTCCTCGACGGCCTGCAGGGCCACCCGTACCGAACCGGGGACGACCAGCATCCGCACCCCGTCGGCGACCTTGCGCCCCTCGAGGATGGCGGCGGCCGCGCGCAGGTCCTCGATCCGGCCGTTGGTGCACGAGCCGACGAAGACGGTGTCCACGCCCACCTCGCGCAGCGGCTGCCCCGCGGTCAGGCCCATGTACTCCAGGGCCTTCTGCGCGGCGTGCCGCTCACTGGCGTCCGCGAAGGAGGAGGGGTCCGGCACGGAGGCCGACAGCGGCGCGCCCTGGCCGGGGTTGGTGCCCCAGGTGACGAACGGCGCCAGGGCGGAGGCGTCGATGACGACCTCGTGGTCGAAGACCGCGTCCTCGTCCGTGCGCAGTGTCTTCCAGTAGGCGACGGCCGCGTCCCAGTCCTCCCCCTGCGGTGCGTGGGGGCGGCCCTGGAGGTAGGCGAACGTGGTGTCGTCCGGGGCGATCATGCCCGCGCGGGCGCCGGCCTCGATCGACATGTTGCAGATGGTCATCCGGGCCTCCATCGAGAGCTTCTCGATGGCCTCGCCTCGGTACTCGATGACGTAGCCCTGGCCGCCGCCGGTGCCGATCCGCGTGATGACCGCCAGGATCAGGTCCTTGGCCGTGACGTCCGCGGGCAGTTCGCCCTCGACGGTGATCGCCATGGTCTTGAACGGGGCCAGCGGCAGGGTCTGGGTGGCCAGGACGTGCTCGACCTGGCTGGTGCCGATGCCGAACGCCAGCGCGCCGAAGGCGCCGTGGGTGGAGGTGTGGCTGTCACCGCAGACGACCGTCATGCCGGGCTGGGTGAGTCCCAGCTGCGGTCCCACCACGTGGACGACACCCTGCTCGACGTCGCCCAGCGGGTGCAGCCGTACCCCGAAGTCCGCGCAGTTCTTGCGCAGCGTCTCCAGCTGGACGCGGGAGACCGGGTCCGCGATCGGCTTGTCGATGTCGAGGGTGGGGGTGTTGTGGTCCTCGGTCGCGATGGTGAGGTCCAGGCGCCGCACCTGACGGCCGTTCTTGCGCAGCCCGTCGAAGGCCTGCGGGCTGGTGACCTCGTGCAGCAGGTGCAGATCGATGAAGAGAAGGTCGGGCTCGCCTTCCGCGCGCCGGACGACGTGGTCGTCCCAGACCTTCTCCGCGAGTGTCCGTCCCATCGCTTTCCCTCCGGCCGGCGGCTCTGCCGGCCCATCTCGGCTTGTCGTTCCGCCCCTGCGGTGATCCGCGGGGCGGGTGCGCGTACCGGTGCCGCCGGGCGCTGGTCCTGCCCGGAGCCGGGTGTCCGCCGGATGTCCAACCGCCGTTCCACCACGGGCCGCTCTTACAGATTGGCGGCTTCCGGGGAAATATGAACTTGCGTTTCATACTCTGAGACGCGAATATCGACGCATGGACAACTCTAGCGGCTCCAGCGGGGTCGGCGTTCTCGACAAGGCAGCTCTGGTTCTGAGCGCTCTGGAGTCCGGTCCGGCCACCCTCGCCGGGCTGGTCGCCGCGACCGGTCTCGCCCGCCCCACGGCCCACCGGCTGGCGGTGGCCCTGGAGCATCACCGGATAGTGGCGAGGGACATGCAGGGCCGGTTCATCCTCGGCCCGCGGCTGGCCGAACTGGCCGCCGCGGCGGGCGAGGACCGGCTGCTGGCGACGGCCGGCCCGGTTCTCACGCACCTGCGGGACGTCACCGGGGAGAGCGCGCAGCTCTACCGGCGCCAGGGGGACATGCGCATCTGCGTGGCCGCGGCGGAACGGCTGTCCGGACTGCGGGACACCGTGCCGGTCGGCTCCACCCTGCCGATGAAGGCGGGTTCGGCGGCACAGATCCTCATGGCCTGGGAGGAGCCGGAGCGGCTGCACCGCGGCCTCCAGGGCGCCCGGTTCACCGCCACCGCCCTCTCCGGGGTACGGCGCCGTGGCTGGGCCCAGTCCATCGGCGAGCGGGAGCCGGGGGTGGCCTCCGTCTCCGCCCCGGTGCGCGGACCGTCGAACCGGGTCGTGGCCGCCGTCTCCGTCTCCGGACCGATCGAGCGTCTGACCCGCCACCCGGGGCGGATGCACGCCCAGGCGGTCATCGACGCCGCGGGCCGGCTGACCGAGGCCCTGCGCCGCAACGGCGGCTGAAACCTCGCCCCTTCGCGAGTCCGGAGCCGGTACGGCGGTGACGGCCGTACCGGCGGCGCCCCGGGCCCGCCGCGCCCTCCGGAGGAACCGGCGAGCGGCTCACAAGGCATATGAGGCATACGAAAAGGCCCCCCGCCGAAGCGGAGGGCCTTCTGCCGTGGGTACCCCCGACCGGATTCGAACCGGCGCTACCGCCTTGAGAGGGCGGCGTGCTAGGCCGCTACACAACGGGGGCCTGCGGACGCTGCGTCCATCGCCGAGGCAGTCGCCGAGACGGGAGACACATGCGCGTGACGCGCTGGGCTACCAGGACTCGAACCTAGACTAAATGAACCAGAATCACTCGTGCTGCCAATTACACCATAGCCCATGGTATAGACCAGTACCCCCGACCGGATTCGAACCGGCGCTACCGCCTTGAGAGGGCGGCGTGCTAGGCCGCTACACAACGGGGGCCCCAGCGATCCCGGGGCGCGACTCCGCCGGGAGCTACCCGACGAAACCGGCTGCAAGGATCTGTACCCCCGACCGGATTCGAACCGGCGCTACCGCCTTGAGAGGGCGGCGTGCTAGGCCGCTACACAACGGGGGCTAGTCACTGCACACACAAAGAGCCTGCGACACTTACACACAAGCACAAGAGAGTTCATAGGGGATCTCTTGCTGGGCTACCAGGACTCGAACCTAGACTAAGTGAACCAGAATCACTCGTGCTGCCAATTACACCATAGCCCACCAAAACGCAACCCCTGACCGGGGTTTTGTTCTGTTGCGCTGCCTCTCCGGACCATCGGCCCGGGCGGGCGGCGCAGGAAGAACATTACCCGATCGTGGACAGCGCTCCAAAACGGGTATCTCCCGCCGCGCCCACCGCCGCCGGCCCGGCACCGCAGCGGTCCCGGGGCGGTGCCGGACGCCGGGAGCCCGCCCGCGCGGCGCGTGCCGTACGGGCGGGCTCCCGGACTCCCCCGGGCCTGCCGGGCCTCCGGGCGGGCGGCTCAGGAAGCGCTGACCCGCTCCAGCGCGGCGGTCAGCCGGCGCAGCGTCTCGTCGTGCCCCAGCAGCTCCATGGACTCGAAGAGCGGCGGCGACACCCGGCGGCCCGTGACGGCCACCCGCAGCGGGGTGAAGGCGTGCTTCGGCTTGATGCCGAGGCCGTCGACCAGCGCCGTGCGGAGCGCCGCCTGGATCGGCTCGGGCGTGAACTGCCCGAGGTCGCGCAGCACCTCGACGCTCGCCTCCAGCACCGGCCGCGCCTCCGGGGTCAGCACCTTGGCCGCGTCGGCCTCGTCCACCCGGAACTCGTCCGGGGCCACGAAGAGGAAGCCGAGCATCCCGGTGACCTCGCCGAGGACGACCATCCGCTCCTGGGTGAGCGGCGCGGCCCGGGCCAGCAGCTCCAGCTGCTCGGCGGTGGGCTCCTCCTCCGGGAAGAGGAAGGGCAGCAGCCGGTTCGCGAACTCGTCCGCGCGGAGCGCGCGCAGGTGCGTGGCGTTGATCGCCTCGCACTTCTTGAGGTCGAAGCGGGCCGGGTTGGCGTTGACGTCCGCGATGTCGAAGGCGGCGACCATCTCCTCCATGGAGAAGACGTCCCGGTCCTCGGCGAGCGACCAGCCCAGCAGCGACAGGTAGTTGAGCAGGCCCTCCGGGAGGAACCCGCGCTCGCGGTAGAGGTTGAGCGAGGACTGCGGGTCGCGCTTGGACAGCTTCTTGTTGCCCTCGCCCATCACGTACGGCAGGTGGCCGAACCGCGGGACGGTGCCGTTGCCGACTCCGATCTCGGCCAGCGCCCGGTAGAGGGCGATCTGCCGCGGGGTGGAGGAGAGGAGGTCCTCACCGCGCAGCACGTGGGTGATCTCCATCAGCGCGTCGTCGACGGGGTTGACGAGCGTGTAGAGCGGGGCGCCGTTGGCCCGGACGATGCCGAAGTCCGGGACGTTCTCCGGGGTGAAGGTCAGCTCGCCGCGGACCAGGTCGGTGAAGGTGATCGGCTCGTCCGGCATCCGGAAGCGGATGACGGGGGTGCGCTCCTCTGCCCGGTAGGCGGCGATCTCCTCCTGGGTGAGGGCGCGGCACTTGCCGTCGTACCCGGAGGGCCGGCCCGCGGCGCGGGCCTCGTTGCGGCGGGCGTCGAGCTCCTCGGTGGAGCAGTAGCACTTGTAGGCGTGGCCGGCCTCCTCCAGCCGGCGGGCGACATCGGCGTAGATGTCCATCCGCTCGGACTGCCGGTACGGGGCGTGCGGGCCGCCGGTCCCGGGGCCCTCGTCCCAGTCGAGGCCGAGCCAGCGCATCGCGTCCAGCAGCTGCTCGTAGGACTCCTCGGAGTCACGGGCGGCGTCGGTGTCCTCGATGCGGAAGACCAGGGTGCCGCCGTGGTGCCGGGCGAAGGCCCAGTTGAAGAGGGCGGTGCGGACCAGGCCGACGTGCGGGTTGCCGGTCGGCGAGGGGCAGAAACGGACGCGTACGGGGTACGGGAGGGGTGCGCTAGCCACGCTTGATCACCTTATTGGTGAGAGTGCCGATGCCTTCGATGGTGACGGCGACCTCGTCGCCGACGCTGAGGGGGCCGACCCCGGCCGGGGTGCCGGTGAGCACGACGTCGCCCGGGAGCAGGGTCATCGCCTCGGTGATGTGCGTGATGAGGTCGGCGACGGGCCGGACCATGTCGCCCGTGCGGCCCAGCTGGCGCTGCTCGCCGTTGACGGTGCACATGATGCCCAGGTCGGCGGGGTCGAGCTCGGTCTCCACCCAGGGGCCGATGGGGCAGGAGCCGTCGAATCCCTTGGCCCGCGCCCACTGGCTCTCGGCGCGCTGGACGTCACGCGCGGTGACGTCGTTGGCGCAGGTGTAGCCGAGGATGACGTCCTGGACCCGCTCCCGGGGGACCTCCCGGCACATCCGCCCGATGACCACGGCCAGTTCGGCCTCGTGGTGCAGCTCCTGGGAGAAGGAGGGGTACGGGATCGGGTCGCCGGGACCGGTCACGGCGGTGGAGGGCTTGAAGAAGGCGACGGGCACCTCGGGGACCCCACCGCCCATTTCGGCGGCGTGCTCGGCGTAGTTGCGGCCGATCGCCACGACCTTGCTGGGAAGCACCGGGGGCAGCAGCCGCACCTGGGCCAGCGGCACCTTCTTCCCCGACCGCTCGAACTCGGCGAAGGGATGGCCCTTGATGATGTCGAGGACGGGGCCGTCCGGATCGGACGGCTCCCCCTCCACGACGCCGAAGGCGACGTTTCCGTCGATGGAGAATCTGGCGATGCGCACGGGAAGCCGCTGCCCCTCACTCACTGGCCGGAGACTGACGCCTCAGGCTAACGCCCGCCCGGCGGGGCCGGGCTCACCGGAGGGAGCGGGTCACGCGCGTCCGCACCACGGGCGTCAGTCGTTCGGGGCGTCCACGAGGACGGTGCGACGCGGGTTGGCGGTCCGGGCGGGGAGCTCCGAGGCGCTCTCCGGCTCCGGCCGCGGCTCGCCGACGACGGCGGGACGCAGTTCGTCGGCGTCCTCGAGGTGCGCCAGCGTGGTGCGTCGCGGATTCGCTATGTTGCGGAACATCATGGTCGTCTTCACCGGTCGCTCTGTCCCTCGTGCTTGTCGTTCCGGGCCTGGTTGTCAACAGGCAGGCTAGACGCGCGGTTCCCCTCCGCCGGGAGAACAAAGCCGGGAAGCCTATGTGATTTTCCTCACTTACACTGGAACATAAGCGTCATAACGGACCACTTCCCCGCGGTGACGAAGTGGGACATCGGCGGATGGAATGCCGCATTCCGCGCCTCATCGGGGCCACCGGGACAGCGGCCGTTCTCGTGCGGTTCACCAGCAATTGTCCGTTATCCATGGCATTGCTTTCCACGTGGGGTGACCCGGCCCGCACATAGCGTCACCCGTCCGACAGAGCCGTTCTCCGCCCTTGTTGGAGATCCCTCTCTGTGCTGGAATCTCACGGACCGCCGCACCATCCAGCCGGCGCGCACCACTGGCGCAGAGAAGCGCCGCGCGGCGGTGTCTCACCAGTTACGAACCAGAACCGGGGGAGACGCGCCGGTCACTCACGACCACCATGGGGGCTCCGGTTCCCACGACTCGACACCGTTCCGCCGCTCACACGGGGGAACGCCTGGTCCAGAGGTTGCGACGCTAGTGCAGGGACGTTTCAAGAGGGATAGCAGCGCTGCGGCGGACCCGGAGCTGCATGGCGGGGCCGACCGCGGCCTCTCGCCCGAGCGCGCCCAGGGCCCCGGAGCCACGACCGGCGACCAGGGTTCCGACCGGGCCGCCCCGACACAGGCGCAGGGCGGGGGTGACGGTTCCGGCTCGCCGGACGTCTCCCCTCCCAGCGCCGGCACACGACTCGCGCTGCGCAACTGGCGCATCAGCACCCGTCTGGTCTCCCTGCTGGCCCTGCCGGTCATCGCGGCGACCACCCTGGGCGCGCTGCGGATCGACACCTCCATGGACGATCTCGAGCAGCTGGAGAACATGCAGCTGCTGACCGAGATGACCAAGCAGGCCACCGAGCTGGCGTCCGCCCTCCAGGAGGAGCGCGACCACTCGGCCGGCCCGCTGGCGGCCGGGGACAAGAAGAACGACGACGTCGTCTACCCCCGGCAGCAGACCGACCGGGCCAAGCAGGCGTTCCGCGAGGCCACCCAGGAGATCGAGTCCTCGGAGGACGACGCCCTCGTGGGCGTCAACTCCTCGCTCGTCAACATCCTCAAGCAGCTGGAGCAGATCAAGCAGATCCGCTCCAACGCGTACGCCGACAGCGAGTACATCGCGCTGACCGTCTACCAGTACAACCAGCTGATCACCTCGCTGCTCTCCCTCTCACAGGACATGGCGCAGGCGACCAGCAACACCGAGATGATCCGCGCCACCCGCGCGCTGGCCGCGTTCTCCTCCGCCAAGGAGTACGCGTCCATCCAGCGCGCGATGATCACCGCGGCCCTCGCCAACGAGCCCAAGCCGAAGCTCGTCGCGAGCGACCGGCTCTACGGCGAGAGCGCGCTGCTGAGCGAGGAATCGACCCTCGCCCAGTTCAGCCAGATCTACGACGGCAAGCAGACCACCGAGGAACTCCTCCAGGCCCTGGAGGACGGCGGCAGCGCCAACATCATCCTGGCGGACAAGTACGCGGCCCGGATGCTCAAGCCGGACAGCCCGATCGCGAACGAGACGCGGTCGTACAAGGACTGGTACGACCAGGACACCGCCAAGATCGAAGAGATGTCCAAGATCGAGGCGACCCTGCTCTCCGAGATGGAGGACAAGGCGCGCCAGCTGCGGTCGGAGGCCCAGCGGGACGCCCTGCTCAACGGTCTGGTCATCCTGCTGGTCCTCGGCGTCTCGCTGGTCGGCGCGTTCGTCGTGGCCCGCTCCATGGTCCGCTCGCTCCGCCGGCTGCAGGACACCGCCCAGGAAGTCTCCGAGAAGCGGCTGCCCGAGCTGGTCAAGCAGCTCTCCGAGGCCGACCCGCAGGACGTGGACACCTCCGTCGCCTCCGTCGGTGTGCACAGCAAGGACGAGATCGGCCGGGTGGCCGCGGCCTTCGACGACGTGCACCGCGAGGCGGTCCGCCTCGCCGCCGAGCAGGCGCTGCTGCGGGGCAACGTCAACGCGATGTTCACCAACCTCTCGCGCCGCAGCCAGGGCCTCATCCAGCGCCAGCTCTCGCTCATCTCCGAGCTGGAGAGCCGCGAGGCCGACCCCGACCAGCTGTCCTCGCTCTTCAAGCTGGACCACCTCGCGACCCGTATGCGCCGTAACGGCGAGAACCTCCTCGTCCTCGCGGGCGAGGAGCCGGGCCGCCGGTGGACCCGCCCCGTCCCGCTGGTCGACGTGCTCCGCGCCGCAGCCTCCGAGGTGGAGCAGTACGAGCGCATCGAACTGAGCTCCGTGCCCTCGACCGAGGTCGCCGGCCGGGTCGTCAACGACCTCGTGCACCTCCTCGCCGAGCTGCTGGAGAACGCCACCTCGTTCTCCTCCCCGCAGACCAAGGTCAAGGTCACCGGTCACGCGCTGCCCGACGGCCGGGTGCTGGTCGAGATCCACGACACCGGTATCGGCCTCTCCCCCGAGGACCTGGCGGACATCAACGAGCGGCTGGCCAGCCCGCCGACCGTGGACGTCTCCGTCTCCCGCCGGATGGGCCTCTTCGTGGTCGGCCGCCTCTCCCAGCGGCACGGCATCCGCATCCAGCTCCGGCCCTCCGACTCGGGCGGCACCACCGCCCTCGTCATGCTGCCGGTCGACGTGGCCCAGAGCGGCCGCAAGGCCCCCGGCGGCAAGCCGAACGCCGGCCCCGCCGCGCAGGGCCCCGGCGGCGGCCCGGGCGGGCCGCAGGGCAACCGGCTCGCCGGCATGGCACCCCGCGGCCAGGTTCCCGGCGGCGGCCGTCCGGCCCTGCCGGGCCGCGACGGCGCTCCGGGCGGTGGCCCCGGCGGACGTCCGGACAGCGGTCCGCCGCAGCGCCCGCAGCAGGGTGGCGGCCCGGCCTACGGCGACCCCTCGCAGGGTCAGGGCCGCGGCGGACCGGGTGGTCCCGGCGGCGGTCCCGGAACGAACGTCTTCGGTGCCCCGGCTCCCGGCTCCGGCGCGCCCGCGCGCCAGGCCGCTCCGGAGGACCGGTCCCGCCGCTCCGCGTTCCCGCAGCAGGGTTCCGGCCCCGGCGCCGCCCAGCCGCCCGTGGCACCGCCCACGGGTGCGCCGCGGCAGGCACCGGGCCGCGGTCCCGCGTCCGCCGGGCAGGGTCCGCGGGCCCAGATCCCGCCGCGCGGTCCCGCCGGCGAGCTGCCGGGCGGGCCGTCCCGCCCGCAGGACGGGCCGCGGCCGGCCGAGCCGTCCGGTACGAGCTGGGGAGCCCGCAGGGCGGCCGGTGGCGACGACTGGCCCGGTTCCCGGCCCGAGGCGCCGCGCGGCCACGAGGACGCGGAGTCGACGGCGCAGTTCCCGCGTCCCGACTTCACCGGTCCGCCCCCCGGGGCGCCGCAGCAGCGGCCCCCGGCGCCGCAGCAGTGGCAGGACGACACGGGCCAGTACCCGGCACCCCACGGCCAGGGCCGGCCCCCCGTCCGGGACGACCGGGACCAGGGCGACACCGCCCAGTTCCCGCGCATCGGCCAGAACGCTCCGCAGCCCGCGGCGCAGCAGCAGCCGGAGCGGCGGGCGCCGCAGCAGCGGCGCTCCGAGCCGGAGGCGCTGCCCCCGGCCACCGGGCCCGGCGACGGCCGTACGCCGCTGTTCGAGGCGCTGGAGTCCGACTGGTTCCGCGGCATCCGCGGCGGCCAGCCGGGGCAGAACGGCCAGGAGCCGCAGACCCGCTCCGAGCCGCAGCCCCGTCCGGAGCAGCCCGCTCCGGCGTCCGCTCCGCCGCCCCCACAGCGGCGGGAGCCGGCCCGTGCCGAGAGCAACGGCACCAACGGCTCCAACGGCACGGCATGGCGTTCGTCCCCCAACGACGAGCTGGGCCGGCAGGCCGAGCGCGTACGCCAGCCCGCCGCCGGCGGCCTCACCACCTCCGGACTGCCGCGCCGGGTCCCCCGGGCGAACCTCGTGGCGGGCACGGCACAGCAGCCGGAGACCGTACAGCCCGGCCCGCAGGTTTCCCGGGCGCCCGCCGATGTGCGCGGGCGTCTCACCAATCTCCGCCGGGGTATCCAGCAGGGCCGCCAGGCCGGGCACAACCCGGGCCCCGGCGAGCACGGCATTGGTCCCACTTACCATCAGGAGCGTTAGTTGAGCCCGATGAGCCAGGCGGCGCAGAACCTGAACTGGTTGATCACCAACTTCGTGGACAACACCCCTGGGGTGTCCCACACCGTGGTGGTATCCGCCGACGGACTCCTCCTCGCGATGTCCGAAGGGTTCCCGCGCGACCGCGCCGACCAGCTGGCGGCCGTGGCCTCCGGCCTGACGTCGCTGACGGCCGGCGCCTCCCGCATCTTCGAGGGCGGCGCCGTCAACCAGACCGTGGTGGAGATGGAACGGGGGTTCCTCTTCATCATGTCCGTCTCCGACGGTTCCTCCCTGGCCGTCCTCGCCCACCCCGATTGCGACATCGGCCTCGTGGGCTACGAGATGGCCCTCCTGGTCGACCGCGCCGGAACCGTCCTCACCCCGGACCTCCGAGCCGAACTCCAGGGAAGTCTTCTCAACTGATCGAACGACCTAGGTACGACCAACCGACCGTCGGGCCGATCCCCCCTCGCACCACCGGCCTCCCCCCATCGGTCCCCGCCAGACGACAACCGTTGTCCAGCCCGGAGGAACCATGACCCCGCCGCCCGCCTCGCCCGGCCCGTACGGCGCCGCACACCAAGCGCCGTACGGGGACGACGGCGACCAGCCACTGGTGCGGCCGTACGCCATGACCGGTGGCCGGACCCGCCCGCGCTACCAGCTCGCCATCGAGGCGCTGGTCAGCACCACGGCCGACCCCTCCCAGCTGGGGACGCTGCTCCCCGAGCACGCCCGGATCTGCCACCTGTGCCGTGAGGTCAAGTCGGTGGCCGAGATCTCCGCGCTGCTGGCGATACCCCTGGGGGTGGCCCGCATTCTGGTCGCCGACCTGGCCGAGGCCGGCATGGTGGCCATCCACCAGCCGGGCGGCAGCGGCGAGGCCGGCGGTACGCCGGATGTGACACTGCTCGAAAGGGTGCTCAGTGGACTTCGGAAGCTCTAACGCCGCGCCACGCGCCACCACGTCGGCGAAGATCGTGGTGGCGGGTGGCTTCGGCGTGGGCAAGACCACGTTCGTCGGTGCGGTGTCGGAGATCAATCCGCTGCGCACCGAGGCCGTGATGACCTCTGCCTCGGCGGGGATCGACGACCTCAGCCACGTCCAGGACAAGACCACCACCACGGTGGCGATGGACTTCGGCCGCATCACGCTGGACCAGGACCTGATCCTGTACCTGTTCGGCACCCCCGGACAGGACCGCTTCTGGTTCATGTGGGACGACCTCGTCCGCGGCGCCATCGGCGCCGTCGTCCTCGTCGACACCCGCCGCCTCGCCGACTGCTTCCCCGCCGTCGACTACTTCGAGAACAGCGGCCTCCCCTTCGTCATCGCCCTCAACGGCTTCGACGGACACCAGCCCTACACCCCCGAAGAAGTCCGCGAAGCCCTCCAGATCGGCCCCGACGCCCCCATCATCACCACCGACGCACGCCACCGCGCCGACGCCAAGAGCGCCCTCATCACCCTCGTCGAACACGCCCTCATGGCACGCCTGAAGTAGCGTCCTCCAGCCAACTGCCGGGACGGACCGGAGAGTTGGCCATGAGGCGGGCTGTGTCGTTTGACACGGCCCGCCTCCGTGTTCATAACGATTCCACAGACAATTACCCCGGCCGGTAAACCCGATGCGTTCGAACAACTTCACAGCGCTCATAATTCGGGCAGGTTATGAAGGTCTTTGCGTTGAATGTCGCTTTCATCCACCCGTTCCGAGACCTCGTGGGGCCGCTTCCCGGTGTTTGGAATGCGCACGCCTGACGTGCTGCAATTCCCTGAAACTCCTGCACAGGAGCTTGTCCAGGACAGACGGCACACGTGACGTGCCGGCGCCGAGAGGTTGTTGGTCGAGTGAGGCGAAGCAAGTCCGGCCCCGCGTCGCACGAGGCGTCGCGCGGCAACTTCACCCCGCCGTCGCGCACAGCGGCGCCACCGTCCGCGGAGGGGCACGAACCGCCCCCGCCGCCGTCGCGCGGCAGCCGGTTCTCCGTGCAGAACTGGCGGGTGCCCGCCAAGCTGAACGCGATTCTGCTGATCCCCGTCCTGGTCGGCCTGGTCCTGGGTCTCTTCCAGGTCAACGGCTCGATCAACACGCTGCAGGAGGCGAACGAGGCCGAGCGCACCGCGCGTCTCGTCCGGGCCGCCGCCACCTACGGTCACCTGCTGCTGGACGAGCGCGACGTCACCGCCGCCCCGCTGCTCGCGGGTGACCGGGACAGCAAGGTCGTCACCGAGGCCCGCGCCGCGAGCGACGCGGCCCGCCAGGACTTCGAGACCGCCGTCCAGGACATGCCCGACAGGCCGGGCCTCAACCGCCGGCTGGACGCCTACCGCGAGGTCGAGCCCCAGCTCGAGAGCCTCCGCGAGAACGCCTACACCAGCAAGCTCCCGGGGGTGCAGACCGAGGAGAACTACGTCCGGGTCCAGCACGTCCTGATGGAGTTCGCCAACGAGCTCGGCCTCGGCACGGGCAACGTCACCAGCTACGGCCGCACGGTCTACGCGATCTCGCTGACCAAGGCCGCGCTCTCGCTGGAGCGCTCCATCGGTATGCACCTGCTGGTCAAGCCCGGTCCCGACGCGGCCAGCCGCGGCGCCCAGCTGACCGCCTTCAGCTCGTACGCCTACCTGGAGAACATCGCCCTCGGCGAGTACGTGGGCGGCGGCACGCCGCAGGACCAGCAGCTCCTGGAGAGCGAGCTGCGGAAGGCCCAGGAGAAGGGCAAGGAGAAGGTCGAGGAGGCCAAGCGGCAGGCGGACGCCGCCGGGACCGTCTTCATCCCGCCGCCCTCCTTCGACAAGATGGTCACCTCGATCGCCACCAACCGGAACGGCGACGAGCTGAAGGAAGCCGGCATCACCCCGGAGACCTGGTTCGCCACCGCGACCGGCAAGTTCGACGCCTACCGCTCGGTGGAGAAGAAGCTCGTCGACGACGCGGTGGCCGAAACCCGGAACATCTCCAGCGACGCCCAGCGGGAAGCCATCATCACCGGCGTCCTGGTGGTCCTCGCCCTGCTGGCCGCCTTCATCCTGGCCGGTATGACCGCCCGCTCGATGAGCCGCTCCATGCAGCGCCTGCGCAACGCCGCCTTCGACGTGGCCGAGCAGCGCCTGCCGGGCCTCGTCGACCAGCTCTCGCGGACCGACCCGGGCCGGGTCGACACCCGCGTCGAGCCCATCCCGATCACCAGCCGCGACGAGATCGGCGAGGTGGCCCGCGCCTTCGACCAGGTCCACCGCGAGGCGGTCCGGCTCGCCTCCGAGCAGGCCCTCCTCCGGGGCAACGTCAACGCGATCTTCACCAACCTCTCCCGCCGCAACCAGGGCCTCATCGAACGCCAGCTCACCCTGATCACCGACCTCGAGAACAACGAGGCGGACCCGGACCAGCTGGAGAACCTGTTCAAGATGGACCACCTCGCGACGCGCATGCGCCGCAACGGTGAGAACCTCCTGGTCCTCGCGGGCGAGGAGCCCGGCCGCCGCTGGAACCAGCCGGTCCCGCTGATCGACGTGCTCCGCGCCGCCGCCTCCGAGGTGGAGCAGTACGAGCGCATCGAACTGAGCGGCGTCCCGGAGACGGAGATCCACGGCACCGCGGTCTCCGACCTCGTGCACCTCCTCGCCGAGCTGCTGGAGAACGCCACCTCGTTCTCCTCACCGCAGACCAAGGTGCGGGTCACCGCGACCCGGCTCCCCGACGGCCGCATCATGGTCGAGATCCACGACAAGGGCATCGGCCTCACCGCCGAGGACTTCGCGGACATCAACCACAAGCTGGCCAACCCGCCCACCGTGGACGTGGCGGTCGCCCGGCGCATGGGCCTGTTCGTGGTCGGCCGCCTCGCGGACCGGCACGGCATCCGCGTCCAGCTCCGCCCCTCCGGCGAGCAGGCCGGCACCACCTCGCTGGTCATGCTGCCCGAGAACATCACTCATGGCGGTGGCGGCGAACAGCCCTCCGAGGACGACTTCACGGTCTCCCGGATCGTCCCGGAGCAGCCGCAGGCCTACGGCGGCATCCAGGAGCACCAGATCCCGGCCCGGACGGCGGCCGAACTCGGCTTCGACGAGTCCCGTTACGAGCGGGCACCCGACGACGCCCGGGAACTGGACTCCGTGGGCCGCTCCCGGCTCCGGGAGGAGCGCCGCGCCCAGCTGGAGGCCTCGGCCGAGCAGCAGCCGGTGTACCGGGACGAGAGGGAGCCGCAGGGGTACCACCAGGAGGCCCCGCAGGAGCCCCAGGGCTACGAAGCGGAATATCCCCGGGCCGCCTATCCGGAGCAGGACTACGCCGGACAGGACTTCGCCGGACAGGACTTCCGGAACTCCGGTTACCAGGACGCGGGTTACCCGCAGAACGGCTATCCTGATGCGGCCTACGGCGAAGCCGCCCCCGCTGACCAGCAGTCGTACTCGCCCTTCGGTGCTCAGCCCGCACAGCCCGCGCCACCCGCGCAGGACCGGTGGTCCGAGCCCTTCGGCCGGGACGACCGGTACGAACCGGATCACGGACCGGATCACGGACCGGAATCGGAACCCTCCGACGCTCCCGCTGACCGGCCGGAAAGCGTAGGCTTCGAACGTCCGGGCCCCTCCCCGAGCGGCGCCCAGTCCCTGACCGGCGCGGGTCTCCCCCGCCGGGACAAGGCCTGGCAGCCGTCCGGGGAACGGGAGCAGAAGCCGCAGGAGACCTCTCCGACGGACGACCCGGACTGGCGCTCGGCGAACGACGACCGCTGGCACCGGGCC
The DNA here is from genome assembly GCF_000220705.2 of Streptomyces xinghaiensis S187. Taxonomy (GTDB): domain Bacteria; phylum Actinomycetota; class Actinomycetes; order Streptomycetales; family Streptomycetaceae; genus Streptomyces; species Streptomyces xinghaiensis. The sequence goes on from NZ_CP023202.1 coordinate 2,008,307, forward strand.
GAGCGTCTCCGGGAGCCCAAGGCAGGCGGGGTGACCCCCTCCGGTCTCCCCCGTCGGGTACCCAAGGCCAACCTGGTCGAGGGCACCGCAGAACAGACCCCGCAGGGCGGCCCCTCGGTCTCCCGCGCCCCGGAGGACGTCCGCGGCAGGTTGAGCAACCTGCGCCGCGGCGTCCAGCGGGGACGTAACGCGGGGACGGACACAGGCCACCAGGGCTTCGGCCCCGGCGGCAGCAGCACCTACGATCAGGAGCGTTAGTGTGAGCCCGATGAGCCAGGCGGCGCAGAACCTGAACTGGTTGATCACCAACTTCGTGGACAACACCCCCGGGGTGTCCCACACCGTGGTGGTATCCGCCGACGGACTCCTCCTCGCGATGTCCGAAGGGTTCCCGCGCGACCGCGCCGACCAGCTGGCGGCCGTCGCCTCCGGCCTGACGTCGCTGACGGCCGGCGCCTCCCGCATCTTCGAGGGCGGCGCCGTCAACCAGACCGTGGTGGAGATGGAACGGGGGTTCCTCTTCATCATGTCCGTCTCCGACGGTTCCTCCCTGGCCGTGCTCGCCCACCCCGAGTGCGACATCGGCCTCGTGGGCTACGAGATGGCCCTCCTGGTCGACCGCGCCGGAACCGTCCTCACCCCGGACCTCCGAGCCGAACTCCAGGGAAGTCTTCTCAACTGACAGAGACACCGTGCGTTTCACGTCACCGCGCCATAAGGTGCGGTGACGCGGAACCGTCACAGCAACGGGGACCGGCAGAGCAGAGGCAGTTGGAGGAGGAAGACGTGGCAACGCCCCCGAGCGGGTACCCCTATGGCGGATATCAACCCCAGCCACAGGGCGAGCCCGGCCAGCGGTACGACTACCCCTCCGCTCCCGGTCACCACCAGGAGCCGCCTCCGCAGCGCTCCCCGTACGAGCAGCCTCCGCCCCAGCAGCAACCCCAGCATCAGCAGCCGCAGCAGCAGCGCCGGCACGGCTCCCCCGCGGCCGGCAGCAGGAACCCCCTGGTGCGGCCGTATGCCATGACCGGTGGCCGGACCCGCCCGCGCTACCAGCTCGCCATCGAGGCACTGGTGCACACCACGGCGGCCCCGGGCCAGCTGCAGGGCCAGCTGCCGGAGCACCAGCGGATCTGCCATCTGTGCCGGGAGATCAAGTCGGTGGCCGAGGTCTCCGCGCTCCTCACCATTCCTCTCGGCGTCGCCCGAATCCTCGTCGCCGACTTGGCCGAGGCCGGGCTCGTCGCCATCCATCAGCCCGGCGGCGACGAGTCCGCCGGCGGCCAGCCAGACGTGACACTGCTCGAAAGGGTGCTCAGTGGACTTCGGAAGCTCTAGCGGCGCGGCACGCTCCACCACTTCCGCGAAGATTGTGGTGGCGGGCGGCTTCGGCGTGGGCAAGACCACGTTCGTCGGCGCGGTCTCGGAGATCAATCCCCTGCGCACCGAGGCCGTGATGACCTCTGCCTCCGCGGGGATCGACGACCTGACGCACGCGCCGGACAAGACCACGACGACCGTGGCGATGGACTTCGGCCGCATCACCCTGGACCAGGACCTGATCCTGTACCTGTTCGGCACCCCCGGACAGGACCGCTTCTGGTTCATGTGGGACGACCTCGTCCGCGGCGCCATCGGCGCCGTCGTCCTCGTCGACACCCGCCGCCTCGCCGACTGCTTCCCCGCCGTCGACTACTTCGAGAACAGCGGCCTCCCCTTCGTCATCGCCCTCAACGGCTTCGACGGACACCAGCCCTACACCCCCGAAGAAGTCCGCGAAGCCCTCCAGATCGGCCCCGACGCCCCCATCATCACCACCGACGCACGCCACCGCGCCGACGCCAAGAGCGCCCTCATCACCCTCGTCGAACACGCCCTCATGGCACGCCTGCGCTGACCGCCCCGCGGCGGCTCCCCGTACGCGACGAGAGGTCCCCGCGCCCCGGAAGGGGTGCGGGGACCTCTCGCGTCCGGTGAGGCCCGCGGACGGCCGTACAGCGGGCCCGCGACGGCGGGGAGAACGCACGGCGGGCCCGGACCGGGGTGTCCCGGTCCGGGCCCGCCGTGCGTGCCGCGGAGGCCGTGGGCAGCGCGCTCGGTGGCGGCCGCCGGCGGCGCGGTGCCCCGGCCGCCTCAGCCCTGCCAGCTGTGCGGGGCCCGGAAGCCGGGGCCGCGCTCCGGACGGTGCCAGCGGGGCGCGGTGCGGTGCGGACGGGCCGGGGTGTGGCGGCGGGGGCCGTGGTGGCCCGGGGCGGTGGCCCGGGCGAGCAGGACGGCGGTGAGGGCGGCCAGTTCCTCGGGGCCGGCCTGGCCCTTCTCGACGCGCAGGAAGTTGTCGGCGTTCATCGTGGGTCTCCGTTACTGCGGCGGGTTGCCGTGCTTGCGGGAGGGCAGGTCGGCGTGCTTGGTCCGCAGCATGGCCAGGGACCGGATCAGCACCTCGCGGGTCTCGGCCGGGTCGATGACGTCGTCGACCAGGCCGCGCTCGGCGGCGTAGTAGGGGTGCATCAGCTCGGCCTTGTACTCCTTGACCATCGCGGCGCGCATGGCCTCGGGGTCCTCGGCGTCGGCGATCTGCTTGCGGAAGACGACGTTCGCGGCGCCCTCGGCGCCCATGACGGCGATCTCGTTGGTGGGCCAGGCGTAGGTGAGGTCGGCTCCGATGGACTGGCTGTCCATCACGATGTACGCGCCGCCGTACGCCTTCCGCAGGATCACCGAGATCCGCGGAACGGTGGCATTGCAGTACGCGTAGAGCAGCTTGGCGCCGTGCCGGATGATGCCGCCGTGCTCCTGGGCGACGCCCGGGAGGAAGCCGGGGACGTCCAGCAGGGTGACCAGGGGGATGTTGAAGGCATCGCACATCTGGACGAAGCGCGCGGCCTTCTCGCTGGCCTCGATGTCCAGCACGCCCGCGAGGGACTGGGGCTGGTTGGCGATGACGCCGACGACCTGGCCGTCGAGGCGGGCCAGCGCGACGATGACGTTGGTGGCCCAGCGCTCGTGGACCTCCAGCAGCTCGCCGTCGTCGACGAGCTCCTCGATGACCTTGCGCATGTCGTACGGGCGGTTGCCGTCGGCCGGCACCAGGTCGAGCAGGGCCTCGCCGCGCCGGCCGGCCGGGTCGTCGGAGGGTGCCGCGGGCGGGTTCTCCCGGTTGTTCTGCGGCAGCAGCGACAGCAGGTAGCGGACCTCGTGGAGGCAGGTCTCCTCGTCGTCGTACGCGAAGTGGCACACCCCGGAGGTCTCGGCGTGCACATCGGCGCCGCCGAGGCCGTTCTGGCTGATCTCCTCGCCGGTCACCGCGCGCACGACGTCCGGGCCGGTGATGAACATCTGCGAGGTCTCGCGGACCATGAAGACGAAGTCGGTGAGGGCGGGGCTGTAGGCCGCGCCGCCGGCGCAGGGGCCGAGCATCACCGAGATCTGCGGGATCACGCCGGAGGCCCGGGTGTTCCGCTGGAAGATGCCGCCGTAGCCGGCGAGGGCGCTGACGCCCTCCTGGATGCGGGCGCCGGCCCCGTCGTTGAGGGAGACCAGCGGCGCTCCGGCGGCGATGGCCATGTCCATGATCTTGTGGATCTTGGTGGCGTGGGCCTCGCCCAGCGCGCCGCCGAAGATGCGGAAGTCGTGGGCGTAGACGAAGACCGTCCGGCCCTCCACGGTGCCCCAGCCGGTGATGACGCCGTCGGTGTACGGGCGCCTGGCCTCCAGGCCGAAGCCGGTGGCCCGGTGCCGGCGCAGCGGCTCCACCTCGTTGAAGGAGCCCTCGTCCAGGAGGAGGTCGATCCGCTCGCGGGCGGTCAGCTTGCCCTTGGCCTTCTGTGCCTCGGTGGCCCGGTCGCTCGGGCCGCGCCGGACCTGCTCGCGGATGGCGCGCAGTTCCGCCACCCGCCCACGGGCATCGCTCGCCTCGGGTGGCGTCTCGTCCAGAAGGGTCATGTACCGACCCTACGAAACCCGACCCCGGAAACCGTGCGTAGATTCCGCACAGTCTCCGCCGCCGATTCCTGGCCGGCTTGGACAGAACCGTCCTTGTCGCGCCGGCCTCCGACTACTGCCGCGCCTCAGAGGTGTGGGGTTCCCACAAAGGGACGTCGCGGACGGCCTGCCGTGGACCACCCGGGGAAGCTTGCTTGAAGTTTGAACAATCATCCTCTACAGTCGAACTTGTTGAACGCTAAACAAACTTTCAGCCCGAGGAGGAGCCATGGCTCTGTTCACCCGCAAGAGCGCCCGCAGCACCGGACCCGCCACGACCACCGCCCCGGGGGCGGCCGCCGCGACCGCCACCGCCGCCGGGCCGGCCGCCGCCCCCGGCCTCGCCGCCCTGACCGGCGACTACACCATCGACCCGGCCCACAGCGACATCGCCTTCACCGTGCGGCACGCCATGGTGACCAATGTGCGCGGCTCCTTCGGTGACCACGAGGGCCGGCTCCACCTCGACGGCTCCGACCCCGCCCGCTCCACCGCCTCGGTCGACGTGCGGATCGCCAGTGTGGACACCGGCATCAAGGACCGCGACCAGCACCTCGCCGGCGCGGACTTCTTCGACGCCGGGACGTACCCCCTGATGACCTTCCGCAGCACCGCCGTGGAGCCGCTGGGCGAGGACGTCTACCGCGTCACCGGTGACCTCACGATCAAGGACGTCACCCGCCCGCTCTCCATCGACCTGGAGTTCAACGGCGCCGCCACGGACGTCTACGGCAACGAGCGCGTCGGCTTCGAGGGCAGCACGCAGATCCTGCGCTCCGACTGGGGCCTGACCTGGAACGCGGCCCTGGAGACCGGTGGTGTCCTGGTCGGCGACAAGGTGAAGCTGACCTTCGACATCTCGGCGGTCAAGTCCGCGCCGGCCGCCTGATCCCCGGCACCCGCCATCCCCGGGAGCCGCGGCCCCCGCTGCTTCCCCGCACCCGCCCCGGCCGGATTCCCTCCGGCCGGGGCGCGGGCATGGAGCCGCGGCGGCTACAGCTCCTCGGCGGGCTCCACGCCCGCCCGCAGCAGACCGTAGGTGTACGCGTCCTCCAGGGCCTGCCAGGAGGCCGCGATGACGTTGTCGGCGACGCCCACGGTCGACCACTCCCCCTCGCCGTCCTCGGTGGTGACCAGCACGCGGGTGGTGGACCCGGTGCCGTGCCGGCCCTCCAGGATCCGCACCTTGTAGTCGACGAGCTCCATCCCGGCCAGCTGCGGGTAGATCCGCTCCAGACCGACCCGGAGCGCCCGGTCCAGGGCGTTGACCGGGCCGTTGCCCTCGGCCGTCGCGACGATCCGCTCCCCCTTGGCCCACAGCTTGACGGTGGCCTCGTTGGCGTGGGTGCCGTCCGGCCGGTCCTCGACGATGGCCCGCCAGGACTCGGTGCGGAAGTGGCGGCGGGCCCGGCCGTCGACCTCGGCCCGGAGCAGCAGCTCGAAGGAGGCGTCGGCTGCCTCGTAGGTGTAGCCCGCGAGCTCGCGCTCCTTGACGCGGTCGACCACCCGGGCGATCAGGTCCCGGTCGCCGCCGAGGTCGATGCCGAGCTCCTTGCCCTTGAGCTCGATGGAGGCGCGGCCGGCCATGTCGGACACCAGCATCCGCATGGTGTTGCCGACGAGTTCGGGGTCGATGTGCTGGTAGAGGTCCGGGTCCACCTTGATCGCCGAGGCGTGCAGCCCGGCCTTGTGCGCGAAGGCGGAGACCCCCACATAGGGCTGGTGGGTGGAGGGCGTGAGGTTGACGACCTCGGCGATGGCATGCGAGATGCGGGTCATCTCCGCGAGCGCCCCCGGAGGCAGCACCCGGCGCCCGTACTTGAGCTCCAGGGCGGCCGTGACCGGGAAGAGGTTGGCGTTGCCGACCCGCTCGCCGTACCCGTTGGCGGTGCACTGGACGTGCGTGGCGCCCGCGTCCACGGCCGCCAGCGTGTTGGCCACCGCGCAGCCGGTGTCGTCCTGGGCGTGGATGCCCAGCCGCGCGCCGGTGTCGGCCAGGACGGTGGCCACCACGGCCTGGATCTGCGCGGGCAGCATCCCGCCGTTGGTGTCGCAGAGGACGATCACGTCGGCCCCGGCCTCGTGCGCCGTGCGGACGACCTGCTTGGCGTAGCCCGGGTTGGCACGGTAGCCGTCGAAGAAGTGCTCGCAGTCGAGGAAGACCCGCCGGCCCTCGGCGCGCAGATGGGCCACGGTGTCCCGGATCATCGCCAGGTTCTCGTCGAGGCTGGTGCGCAGGGCCAGCTCGACGTGGCGGTCGTGGGACTTGGCGACCAGCGTGACCACCGGGGCGCCGGAGTCCAGCAGGGCCTGGACCTGCGGGTCGTCCTCCGCCCGTACCCCCGCCTTGCGGGTGGCGCCGAACGCGACGAGCCGCGCGTGCCGGAAGTCGATCTCGGCGCGGGCGCGCTGGAAGAACTCCGTGTCCCGCGGGTTGGCGCCGGGCCAGCCGCCCTCGATGAACCCCACACCGAAGTCGTCCAGATACCGCGCGATCTTCAGCTTGTCGGCGACGGTGAGATTGATGCCCTCGCGCTGCGCTCCGTCGCGCAGCGTGGTGTCGAAGACGTGGAAACTGTCGTCCCCCTGAGCGGGGCCGCTTGCGTCCGTCATGACTCTTCCGAACTCCTGTCGGGATCTCGGTCTACCTGGGATCCCCCCTGCCGGGGACACGGGGGAACCGGTTCCACCGTCCTCCACTGATCCCCGCGCTCCGTTCGCCGGCATGGGGTGGGCCGGAAAACGAAAAAACCTCTCGCGGGTGCGAGAGGTCTGCGCGCGGGTCCTGGGACACGGTGTCCGCTGCCGCGGTTCTGCTGCGGTTCAGCGGTCACTGGGGACCGGCGCGCCTGCTGCCAATAATCGTGGCGAACGAGAGCACGGGGGCAGTCTGGCACACCCGCGCCTCCGGGTTCCCACCTGTCTCAGGATGCGGTCAGTTGTCCGGAAACCGCCGGTGGCACGGCATCCGTGCCACCGGCGTGCGTGCCACCGGCGTGCGTGCCACCGGCGTGCGTGCGGGGGGGGTCAGCAGACGCGGTGCATCCAGCCGTGCGGGTCGGGGGCCGCGCCGGTCTGGATGTCGAGGAGGGCCTTGCGGAGCTGGAGAGTGACCTCGCCGGGTTCGCCGTCGCCCACGGTCCAGTTGCCGCGGGCGGACTTCACCGAGCCGACGGGGGTGATCACGGCGGCGGTGCCGCAGGCGAAGACCTCGGTCAGCGAGCCGTCGGCGTTGCCGTTGCGCCAGTCCTCCACGGAGATGCGCTCCTCCGCGACCTCGTGGCCGAGGTCGGCGGCGATCTGCAGGAGGGAGGCGCGGGTGATGCCGGGGAGGAGGGAGCCGGAGAGCTCCGGGGTGGTGATGCGCCGCTTGCCGTCCGGGCCGCCGTGGACGAAGTACAGGTTCATGCCGCCCATCTCCTCGATCCAGCGGCGCTCGATGGCGTCGAGCCAGACCACCTGGTCGCAGCCCTGCTCGGCGGCCTGGGCCTGGGCGACGAGGGAGGCGGCGTAGTTGCCGCCGGCCTTGGCGGCGCCGGTGCCGCCGGGGGCCGCCCGGACGTACTCCTCGGAGAGCCAGACGGAGACGGGCTTCACGCCGCCGGGGAAGTAGGCACCGGCCGGCGAGGCGATGACGAGGAAGAGGTACTCGTTCGCGGGGCGGACGCCGAGGCCGACCTCGGTGGCGAACATGAACGGCCGGATGTAGAGGGACTGCTCGCCGGTGCCGGGGACCCACGCCTTGTCCTGGGTGATGAGGGCGTCGACGGCGGCGAGGAAGAGCTCGGTGGGCAGCTCCGGCATGGCGAGGCGGCGGGCGGAGGAACGGAACCGCTCGGCATTGGCCTCGGGGCGGAAGGTGGCGACGGAGCCGTCGGGCCGGCGGTAGGCCTTGAGCCCCTCGAAGATGGTCTGCGCGTAGTGCAGCGTCATGTTGGCCGGGTCGACGGACAGCGGCGCGTAGGGGACGAGTTCGGCGTCGTGCCAGCCGCGGCCCTCCGTCCACTTGACCGTCACCATGTTGTCGGTGAAGTGGCGGCCGAAACCGGGGGCGGCCAGGATCGCTTCCCGCTCCGCGGCGGGCAGCGGGTGCGCGGAGGGCTTGAGCTCGATCGTGGGCGTCGTCATGTCTGCTGTCCTTCACCGTGAGTCGTGGCGGACCGCGCACTCGCCACCGGCGTTTGCAGGACGTCCGAGTATCTCGCGAAGCGGCCGCTTCACCCGATTATCGCCAATGGGGCCGGGGAGAGGAAACCGGTCGTCCGGGGCCGGCGGCGGCACGGACCTGGGTCGATGGTCGCACCCCCGCACCGGGCTTGTCAGGGGCCGTGCGGCCGCGGGCACGGCACAGGCCGCCCGGCGGACACCGCCGGAAGACCCCGCCGGGAGCGGCCACGCGCGCCGCGGCCCCCGTCCCGGCGGGGAACGGGGGCCGCGGCGCGCGGAGTTGAGAACTCCCGGGCGGAGAGGTCAGCCGGAGACCCGGCCGGCGAGGGCGTCGCCGATCTCGTCGGTGGTGCGGGGCTTCCCGGGGCTGCGGGCCGCGAGGTCCTCGGCCACGGCCGCCTCGATCCGGGCCGCCTCGGCGCCGTATCCCAGGTGGTCCAGGAGCAGGGCGACGGAGAGGATCGTGGCCGTGGGGTCGGCCTTGCCCTGGCCGGCGATGTCGGGGGCCGAGCCGTGGACGGGCTCGAACATCGACGGGAAAGCGCCGGTGGGGTTGATGTTGCCGGACGCCGCCAGGCCGATGCCGCCGGTGACGGCCGCCGCGAGATCGGTGAGGATGTCGCCGAAGAGGTTGTCGGTGACGATCACGTCGAACCGCTCGGGCTGGGTGACGAAGAAGATGGTCGCCGCGTCGACGTGCAGATAGTCGGTGGTGACCTGGGGGTACTCGGTCCCGACCGCGTCGAAGATCCGCTTCCACAGATGGCCGGCGTGGACCAGCACATTGTTCTTGTGCACCAGGGTGAGCTTCTTCCGCGGCCGGGCGGCGGCCCGCTCGTAGGCGTCGCGGACGACCCGCTCCACCCCGTACGCGGTGTTCAGGCTGACCTCGGTGGCCACCTCGGCGGGCGTGCCCGTGCGCAGGCTGCCGCCGTTGCCGGTGTACGGGCCCTCGGTGCCCTCGCGGACCACGACGAAGTCGATGTCCGGGCGGCCCGCCAGCGGCGTGGCCGTGTTCGGGAAGAGCTTCGAGGGGCGGAGGTTGATGTAGTGCTCGAAGGCGAAGCGCAGCTTCAGCAGCAGGCCCCGCTCCAGCACGCCGGAGGGCACGGACGGGTCGCCGATGGCGCCGAGCAGGATGGCGTCGTGGCCGCGGAGCGACTCCAGCTCGCCGTCCGGCAGGGTCTCGCCGGTGGCGTGCCAGCGCTTGGCGCCCAGGTCGTAACTACGGGACTCCAGCTTCACATCCTGGGGGAGCACCGCGGTCAGGACCTTCAGGCCCTGTGCCACGACCTCCCCGCCGATGCCGTCACCGGGGATCACTGCGAGATCGATGCTGCGAGACATGCCGGGCACCCTACTCCCCGTCCCAGCTGCTGACATGAGGCGTCCACAATGCGGTCATGAGGGGGAGGGACCCCGGGCGCCGGGCGCGGACCGCGCCGTCAGTGGTCGTGTGCGTCAGTGGTCGTGGCCGGTGGCGCCGCCGTTGTCCCGGCGGTCGAGGGCGCGCTGCAGGGCGGCGGCGGCTTCCTGCCGCGCGGTGCTGTCGGCGGTACGGGAAGCGGTGCGGCGGCGGGTCCGGGCTGCGGTCGCGTTCATGGGGGCACGTCTCCAATGCGGGAGGGGAACGAAAGGCACGAAGGGGTGTGCGGGGAGCGCGGGGATCACCGGAGAGGGGCGGGGGGCGACAGCGTGCGGCAGGGATCGCCTGCGAGGCACGGCCCGCGTCCGCCGGCCGCTGGATCAGCGACAAGCTCGGCTTCCTACAACGCTAGGACAGCCGGGCCGCGCTGTCTCCACAATTACTCGGACTTCCTACTATCTGAGACGGCGGATTCCGTACCGCGACGGAGGGAGGACCGCCGGCTCCCTTCGGCCGGCGGCCCTCAGCCGTCCCTTCCCGCCCGTTCCGGGGCCGGGTTCAGCCCTTCCCGGTGGTGCCGGCCGGGGGCAGGGCCGGCGGTGGGGCGGTGATCAGCACGGTCCTCCGCTCGGTGACGCCGTTCACCGTCACGGCCAGCACCACGGTGGCCGGGCGCAGCGCCGTGAGGGTCCCGGTCACCGGGTCGTACGCGGCGGCGTGCCACGGCCGGGCACCGTCCGGGGAGCCGATGCGCAGATTCGGGGAGCCCGTCCAGTCCGCGCTCACCGGGAACCCCACCGGGACCTGCCGCGCCGCGCTTCCCTCCCCCTGCGTCACCGCGGCGGTGACGCGGGCCGTCCCCCCGGCGGGCAGCGCGTCGGGGCCGTCCATCCGCAACCCGTCGACGTGCGGGCGGGTGCGGACGGAGATCCAGTCCGGGCCGCCTTCCCAGGGCCGCTGCCGTGCCCGGGCCCGCTCGGCCTCCGTGATCCGGTCGACCCCGACCGTGGACCAGCCGGTGAACCCGCCCCGGCCGGCCGGCGCGGCCGGGGCCTTCCCGGCGTTGCCGTTGACGAGATACGGGACCCCGCCGACCCGTGAGGCGTGGAAGACGCCCACGTGGGCGCCGATGACGGCGGCCCCCTTGCCGCTGGTGCGGCGGAAGTCCGCCAGCCAGCTCTCCAGCAGGGCCGCCTCCTTGCGGTCGGTGAGCTCCGAGGCCCGCTGCGGGGTGGGGTCGCGCGGTGGTACGTGCTGGACGACGATCACGGAGCCGGTGCCCGGGTCGGCGGCCGCCCGCTCCAGCTCGGCGCGGACCGCCCGGATCTGCGCGAGCCCGCCGCCGCGGACGGTCAGCCGGGAGGTGTCGAGGGTAATGAACCGGGTGCCCCGGTGGTCGAGGACCCGGTGACCGGGGCCGAACTCCTTCTCGAACAGCTCGATCGAGCCGCCCATCACCTCGTGGTTGCCGGGCACGTACACCCAGGGCACCGCGTCCCCGAGCTCCTCCTCCAGGACCCGGCGGGCGAGCGCCAGGTCCGCGGCCGAGCCCTCGTCCACCAGATCGCCGTTGACGAGGAGCAGTTCGGGGCGGGACGCCCTGATCTCGCGGAGGGTGCGCCGGGTCTGGCGGACCAGCGGGCCGTCCGGTTCCCGCGCGGTGAACTGGGCGTCGGAGAGGACGGCGAACCGCCAGTCGCGGCCTCCGGTCTCCGCGGCGCCGGCGATGAGCGGATCGGGTACCGGCTCCGCCGCGGGCAGCTCGATGTCCGGGGGCACCCGGGCCGTCAGGCCGTCGATGACGATCTCCCCGGTGTACTGCTTCAGCGGGTCCGTCTCGGCGAGGTAGAAGCGGCGCACCCGCAGCGGGTGGACGGTGCCGGGCGGCACCTCGAACTCCACTTCCCGCCAGCCGGTCCAGGTGACGAACGGCCCGCGGAGCACCAGGCTCGTGTCCTGGGCGTCGACGAGATGGAGCGAGGGCCAGGCACCGTTGCCGTCCCCCTTGATCCACAGCCGGAAGGACTGCGGCTGCCCGGCGACCGGGATCCAGGAGGGCGGGTTGGCGTAGGCGGCGCGGGTGGCCGTGGAGAGCGTGAAGTCGTAGCTCATGCGCAGGCCGGTGCCCTCGCGCCCGCCGGGGACGGCGGCGACCGAACCGTCGGCCCGGGCCTGCGAGAATGTCCAGTCGCCGGCGTCGTCGAAGCCGGCGACCCCCCGCTCCTCCAGGCCGACGGTGACGCCGACGACGGCCGTGCGGCCCCGCACCGTCGCCTCGATCAGGCCGGATCCGCCCTCCGTGCGGGCGGCGACGGTGAAGGAGCCGCGGCCGTCGGGGGTGACGGAGAACCGGGAACGGTCGTACTCCAGACGGACGTCGGCCGGTTCGACGGGGGCCTCGGTGCCGTGGGCGTCCAGCCCCGTGATGCCGAAGGTTCCGGTGGCCGAGGCGTCCGCCAGGCCCACCCGGGGGGTGGTGGGGACGATCCGGTCGAGGGCGCCGATCACGGTCAGCCGCGCCGTGCCCCGGGCCGCCCCGAGCCGGGCCTCCACCTCGGCGGTGCCGCCGCGCCGGGCGGTGAACACGCCGTCAGCGGCGATCCGGCCCGCCCCGCCGCCGGAGCGGACGCGCCACCGCGGCCGGCCGGCCGCGGGCCCGTAGGTCTCGTCGTGGCCGGTGGCGCGGAGGGCGCGGGTGAGGCCGGGGAAGACCCGGTCGGGCCGGCCGCCGAGGACGGGGCCGGTGGTCGGCGCGGTCTCCGGCGCGGTCACCGTCTCCACCCGGAAGCCGGTGAGCCGCCCGCTGCCCGCCGGGGCGGTGACCGCGAGGCCGTTGGAGACCGGGCGCGCCCTGCCGTCCGCCGGGCTGTTCTCCACCCGCGTGCCCGCGCCGCCCGCCTCCCGCGCGACCAGGGTGGAGGAGCCGCCGCCGTCCAGGTTGAGGGCGTTGTGCGCGCCCAGCTCCCGCATCAGCAGGCCGAGTTCGGTGAGGGTGGCGCCGCCGCTGTCGGCCTGCCGGCCGTCCACGGTCAGCAGGTGCATGGTGGTGCCGTCCCGGGAGAAGCCGACGGCCGTGCGTGGGGCGGGCTCGTTGTTGGGACGGCCCTCCCAGTCCTGGGGCTCCCCGTCGGCCACGAGCACTCCGCGGCCGCCGACGGCGGTGCGGGGCAGGGGGCCGCCGTCGGTCCGCGGCCGGTACTCGGTGGTCACGGGGTCGCCCGGCCGCAGGGCGGCGAGGAGGTCCGCCCCGGCGTCCCGGCCGACGAGGACGGTGGTGCCCTCCGGCACCGGGCCCCGGCCGGGCCGTACGGCGGTCTCGCGGACCCGGCCGTCCGCGACGGTGACCTCGGCGGTGCGCCCGGCCCCGTCCACGGTGTGCGCACGGTCGGCGTCGCCCCACTGCGCGGTGTACAGCCCGATGCCGCCGTCGGGGACCCGGGCGGCGTTGTAGGCGTGCAGGGTGTGGGTGCCGGACGGCAGGGTGACCGTGCCGTCGAAGTAGAGGGCGAGGATGCGGCCCGCGTCGTCCGGTCCGATGCCGGCCGCCGTCCGCGCCTCCCCGGACGGCATGCCGACGAGCCGGCCGTCCCGGATGCCGGGCCCGAGCGGCGCTCCGGTGCCGAGGTCGAAGAAGTCCGCGTTGACGGCCGCGACGGTGCGGCGGCCCGGGCCGGGGTCGTGCGCGGCGGCCATCTCCGGGACGGTGGCGCGTCCCGTCACCGTCCCGGAGGAGAGGTGGTCCACGCGGGCGCCGCCGCCGAGGTCGACGGTGAGGGCGTCGGCGCGCAGCCACGGCCCGGGCCGCAAGCGGTCGAAGGAGGTGAGGACGACGCCGGGGGCGACGGGACGGGTGCTGCGGGCGGTCTCGACCGCCCCCGCGTCCGGCCCGTCCGGGGCCGCGGAGCCGCCGCCAGACGGGGCGTCACCGGACGGAGCGTGGGCGGGCGGCGGCGCGACGGGCCGTAAGGCGTCCGCCCGGGAGGCGGGGCGGGCATCGGTGTCGGAGGCCGAGGCGGTGGCGGAGGCGGAGGCCGAGGCGGTGGCGGAGGCGGAGGCGGGCGGTACGGCGCCGAGGACCAGCGCGGCGGCGGTGACGAGGACGGCGGCACCGTGCCGCTCGCCCGGCCGGCGTCTGCGCCGGTGTCCGCGGTGGTGCCCGCGGTGGTGTCCTCCGGTACGGAATACGGCGAACGGCATGAATCCCCCTGCCCTGGACGGTCGTTCCCGGATGCGGTGCCACGGACGTGCGGTCGTACGGTGACGCGGGATGGTGCCGCTCCCAGGCTGCCGCCGGACGCCGCCGGTCCGCCAGACGCCGTATCGGGCGGACCGGGGAACAGCGGGTTGACGGCCACCGCCGGCGCGGGGCCGGACGGAGCGCGGCGAGCGGGCCGGCCGGGTGCCGGCCGAGCCCGGCAACTCCGTTCCGCCGCACAGGGGTTCGAGCACCGCGGAGCCGCTCACCGAGGGGCTCGCCGCGGGCCCGCCGCGCCCAACGCGGAGGCCCCGCACATCCCGGACGGAGGATGTGCGGGGCCTCCCGGCCGCTGTCCGGCGCTCAGCCCATGTGCGGGTACCGGTGGTCCACCGGCGGCACCAGGGTCTCCTTGATGGAGCGGGTCGAGGTCCAGCGCATCAGGTTCTGCTGGGAGCCGGCCTTGTCGTTGGTGCCGGACGCCCGCCCGCCGCCGAAGGGCTGCTGGCCGACGACGGCGCCGGTCGGCTTGTCGTTGATGTAGAAGTTGCCCGCCGCGAACCGCAGCTTCTCGCAGGCGTCGGCCGCCGCGGCCCGGTCCTGTGCGATGACGGCGCCGGTCAAACCGTACGGGGCGGCCGACTCCATCTGCTCCAGCATCGCCTCGTACTCCCCGTCCTCGTAGACGAAGACGCCGAGGATCGGGCCGAAGTACTCCTCACGGAAGATCTCGTTGGAGGGGTCGGTGGAGACCAGGACGGTCGGGCGGACGAAGTACCCCACGCTGTCGTCGTACGTGCCGCCGGCCACGACCTCTATGGCCGGGTCCGCCTTCGCCCGCTCGATGGCCGCCCTGTTCTTGGCGAAGGCGCGCTCGTCGATGACGGCGCCGAGGAAGTTCGACAGGTCCGCGGGGCTCCCCATGGGCAGGGCGTCGACCTCGGCCGTGAGCTCCTCGCGCAGCCCGTTCTCCCAGAGGGAGCGCGGGACGTAGGCGCGGGAGGCGGCCGAGCACTTCTGGCCCTGGTACTCGAAGGCGCCGCGGATCATCGCGGTCCTGAGCACCGCCGGGTCGGCGGAGGGGTGGGCGACGATGAAGTCCTTGCCGCCGGTCTCGCCGACCAGCCGCGGGTAGGTCTTGTACGTCCCGATGTTCTCGCCGACCGTCCTCCACAGGTACTGGAAGGTCTTGGTGGAGCCGGTGAAGTGGATGCCGGCCAGCTCGGGGTGGGCCAGGGCCACCTCGGAGACGGCCAGGCCGTCACCGGTGACGAGGTTGATGACGCCCGGCGGCAGTCCGGCCTCCTCCAGCAGCCGCATCAGCAGCACGGCGGCGTGGGTCTGCGTCGGGGACGGCTTCCACACCACCACATTGCCCATGATCGCGGGGGCGGTGGGGAGGTTGCCCGCGATGGCGGTGAAGTTGAAGGGCGTGATCGCGTAGACGAAGCCCTCCAGCGGCCGGTGGTCGGTCCGGTTCCACACCCCGGGCGAGTTGGCCACCGGCTGCTCGGCCAGGATCCGGCGGGCGTAGTGCACGTTGAAGCGCCAGAAGTCGATCAGCTCGCAGGGCGCGTCGATCTCCGCCTGCTGGACGGTCTTGGACTGGCCCAGCATCGTCGAGGCGGCGATGGTCTCGCGCCACGGGCCGGCCAGCAGTTCGGCGGCCCGGAGGAAGACGGCGGCCCGGTCGTCGAAGGAGAGGGCGCGCCAGGCGGGCGCGGCGGCGAGGGCCGCCTCCACCGCGTCGCGCGCGTCCTGGACGGTGGCGTGGGCGGCGGTGCCGAGCCGCGCCGCGTGGTCGTGCGGCTGGACCACGTCGAAGCGTGCGCCGCCGCCCATGCGCCGGACGCCGCCGATGGTCATGGGCAGCTCGGCCGGGTTGTCCGCCAGTTCTTTGAGTTTCGCCTCCAGCCGCGCGCGCTCGGGGCTGCCGGGTGCGTAGGTGTGCACCGGCTCGTTGACCGGCGCGGGGACCTGGGTCACAGCGTCCATGATGGCCGTTGTCTCCTTCGTTGCTGGGGTGTGCGGGGAGTGCGGGATACGGGGTCGCGGGGTGTGCTCGCCGGTGCCGGGGGACGGCCGTCAGCCGCGGGTGGCCAGGGAGCGCAGGAAGAAGGCCACGTTCGCCGGACGTTCGGCCAGCCGGCGCATGAAATAGCCGTACCAGTCGGTGCCGTACGGGACGTAGACGCGCATCCGGTGCCCCTCGGCCGCCAGCCGCGCCTGCTCCGCCTCCCGGATGCCGTACAGCATCTGGAACTCGTACTCACCGGGTTTGCGGCCGGCCCGGCGGGCCATCTCCTGGCCGATGGCGACCATGCGCGGGTCGTGCGAGCCGATCATGGGGTATCCCTGCCCGGTCATGAGGATGCCCAGACAGCGGACGAACGCCCGGTCCACCTCGCGCCGCCGCTGGTGCGCCACGCTCGCGGGCTCCTTGTAGGCGCCCTTCACCAGCCGCACCCGGGAACCCTCGCCGGCCAGCGCGCGGCAGTCGTCCTCGGTGCGGAAGAGGTACGACTGCAGCACGGCGCCGGTCCGCGGGAAGCGGCGGCGCAGCTCGCGGAGGATCGCCAGGGTGGAGTCCGTGGTGGTGTGGTCCTCCATGTCGAGGGTGACGGTCGTCCCGGCCTCGGCCGCCGCCTCGGCCACCGGGGTGATGTTCGCCAGGGCCAGGTCGTGGCCGCCGGGCAGCGCCTGTCCGAAGGCGGAGAGCTTCACGGACATCTCGGCCCGCTCCCCCAGGCCCAGGGCGGCCAGGGCCTCGCAGAGCGCCAGATAGGCGTCCCGGTTGCGGAGTGCCTCCGCCGGGTCGGTGATGTCCTCGCCCAGGTGGTCGAGGGTCACCTCCAGGCCGCGCCCGGTGAGGGCCCGGACGGCCGCCACCGCGTCGTCCAGCCGCTCCCCCGCGATGTAACGGTCCACGACGGGGCGGGTGACGGGGGTGGAGGAGACGAGACGGCGGACGCCGGCACTGCGCGCGGCGGCGAGGAGCACGGGTCCCAGCACGGGGCACCTCCAGGGGGCGGGACGGCCGCCGGCGGGGGTTCCGGCGGGCGGGGAGAACCTCCGTGAAACGTAAGGAATCCTCCGGCTGCCCGCCATCGACAGCTGTCACGCCGCCGTGGCCGCGATCTCAGACAGATGTATGAGAATGAAGGCCGGAACCGGGAAGGACGGTGGCATGCGCGGCGACTACCAGCAGCTCGTGGACGAGATCTCGGCGGTGCTGGCGGCCCCCGCGACCCTGGAGGACCGGGACTTCCGCCTGATCGCCTTCGGCGCCCACGACGACGGCACGGCCGAGGGCACGGACGGCGGAGCGGGCGGAGCGGGGGGCGGAGGCGCCGGAACGGGCGGCCCGGCGCTGGACCCGGTGCGCACCCGCTCGATCCTGCACCGCCGGTCCACCCCCGCCGTACGGGCCTGGTTCGAGGCGTTCGGCATCGGCCGGGCGACGGGGCCGGTCCGCATCCCCCCCGACCCGTCGGCCGGGGTGCTGATCGGCCGGATCTGCCTCCCGGTGCGCCACCGGGGCGTGGTGTACGGCTACGTCTGGCTGCTGGACGACGGCCATCTGGCGGATCTGGAGACCGGCGCCGGCGGCGGCCCGCCGGACCCCCGGATCGACCGGGCGATGGAGACCGCCGCCCGGATCGGGGACCTGCTCGCCGCCGAGGCCCGGGCCGGGGCGGAACTCGGCGAGCTGCTGCGGGACCTGCTCACCGGACCCGCCGTCACCCGGGAGGCGGCGCGGACGGAGCTGCGGGCCCGGCTCGGCGGCGCGGCGGACGGTCCGCTGGCGCTGGCCGCGGTCGTGCCCTGGGCGCTGGACGTGCCGGACGGTGAGGACGGCGGCCCGGTGCCGGGGCTCTCCGCGCTGCCGGGCGCGCTGGCCGTCTGCGCCGTACCGGACCAGGGCCTGGCCGTGCTCGCCCGGCCGCGGCCTGCGGACCCCGCGAACCCGGCCCGCGCGGCGGCGGACCGGCTGCTCCGCTCACCCCGGGCGGCGGGCGCGGCCGGGGGGACCGGCGCCCCGCGGCACGGCCTGGCGGAACTGCCCCGTGCCTGGCGGGAGGCGCTGGCAGCGGCCCGGGCGGCCCGGGCGGAACCCCGGCTGGGCCCGGTCGCGCGCTGGGAGGACATCGGCCCGTACCGGATGCTGACGGAGCTGCCCCCGGCCGCCGGGCCGGATCCGGCCGTCGCCGGGCTGCTCCGTCCCGAACACGCCGAACTCGCCCGGACCGCCGAGGTGTTCCTCGACTGCGCCGGGCAGGCGGGCCGTGCGGCGGCGGCCCTGGCGATCCACCGGCAGACGCTCTACTACCGGCTGTCGCGGGTGGCCGGGCTCACCGGCCTCGACCTCGGCGAGGGCGAGGACCGGCTGCTGCTCCACATGGCCCTCAAACGCGCCCGGCTGTGAGCACCCGCGCCGGGCCCGCTCCGGGCCCCCTCCCCCTCTCCGCCCCCGGGGGCACCGGTCGGGACACGGCGCAGGGCCCGGCCCCCCGTCATCGGGGAGCCGGGCCCTGTCACAGCCCCGGGGCGGAACCGGCCGGTCAGTCCGCGAGGTTGACCGCGCGGGCCGAGGTGGCGCCGATCTCCTCGGCGATCTCGGTCAGCACGGACTGCGGGATGTCGTCGTCCACGGTGAGGACGGCGAGCGCCTCACCGCCCTGGGCGGCCCGCGAGACCTGCATACCGGCGATGTTCAGACCGGCCTCGCCGAGGATGCGGCCGAGGGTGCCGACGACACCGGGGCGGTCGGCGTACCGCAGGAACACCATGTGGTCGGCGAGCGCCACCTCGACGTCGTGCTCCCCGACCGCGACGATCTTCTGGACGTGCTTGGGGCCCGCCAGGGTGCCGGAGACCGAGATCTCCTCGCCGTCGGTGAGGGTGCCGCGCACCGTCACCACATTGCGGTGGTCCGGGGACTCCGAGCCGGTGGTGAGCCGGACCTCGACACCGCGCTCCTGCGCGAACAGCGGTGCGTTGACGTAGGAGACCGTCTCGTCGACGACGTCCTCGAAGACGCCCTTGACGGCGGAGAGTTCCAGCACCTTGACATCGTGCTGGGTGATCTCGCCGTACACCTCGACGTCGAGCCGGACGGCCACCTCGCCCGCCAGGGCGGTGAAGATCCGGCCCAGCCGCTCGGCCAGCGGCAGCCCCGGGCGGACGTCCTCGGCGATCACGCCGCCCTGGACGTTGACCGCGTCCGGGACCAGCTCGCCCGCGAGGGCCAGCCGCACCGAACGGGCCACCGAGATGCCCGCCTTCTCCTGGGCCTCGCCGGTGGAGGCGCCCAGGTGCGGGGTGGCCACGACGTTGTCGAACTCGAAGAGCGGGGAGTCCGTGCAGGGCTCCTTGGCGAAGACGTCCAGGCCGGCGGCCGCGACCCGGCCCTCCTTGAGGGCACTGGCCAGCGCGGTCTCGTCGACGATGCCGCCGCGGGCGGCGTTGATGATCCGGACCTCGGGCTTGACCTTGTGCAGCGCCTCGTCACCGATGAGCCCGAGGGTCTCGGGGGTCTTCGGCAGGTGGACGGTGATGAAGTCCGAGACCTCCAGCAGCTCGTCCAGCGTGAGCAGCTTGACGCCCATCTGCGCGGCGCGGGCCGGCTGGACGTAGGGGTCGTACGCGACGATCTTCATCCCGAAGGCCGACATCCGCTGGGCGACCAGCACGCCGATCCGGCCGAGGCCGACCACGCCGAGGGTCTTCTCGGAGAGCTCGACGCCGGTGTACTTGCTCCGCTTCCACTCGCCGTTCTTGAGGGCGGTGTTGGCCTGCGGGATGTTGCGCGCGGTGGCGACGATCAGACCGCAGGCGAGCTCGGCGGCGGTGACGATGTTGGAGGTGGGGGCGTTGACGACCATGACCCCGGCCTTGGTGGCGGCGGAGACGTCGACGTTGTCCAGGCCCACCCCGGCGCGGGCGACGACCTTCAGCTTCCGCGCGGCGGCGATGGCCTCGGCGTCCACCTTGGTGGCGCTGCGGACGAGGATGGCGTCCACCTCGGCGATGGCGGAGAGCAGCTCGCCGCGGTCGGCGCCGTTGCAGTGCCGGATCTCGAAATCGGGTCCGAGTGCGTCGACCGTGGCCGGCGACAGCTCCTCAGCGATCAGTACGACAGGTTTCGGGCTCACGTGGTCCTCAGTCCTCACTAGTCCTTGACGGACGGCCGTCCCGGCGGCCGAAGGCGGTGAAGGGCAGCCGCGTGGAAGACGCACGACGCTGTGAGCCTGACGCGCTTGTTCTTGCAGTGTATCCGCGTACGGGGACGCGCCCCGCGCCTCCACGAAAGATCCCGGGAAGGAGTCTGCCTTCTCCGGAACGGTCTTGTGGCGCGTTTGGCGGCGCCCGTCCGGAGGACCGGTCCCCCGGAGGGCCGGACGGGTTCCGGAGCGGCGCCGCGGCCCCGGGCCCCGCCCGGAACCGGTGCCTCCGGCGGGCGGGGCCGCGGCTCGGGCCCGCACCCGCCGGCGCACCGCGCCGGGGCGGCGTCACGCCTTGTCGTCGACCCAGCTCATCAGCTTGCGGAGCTCCTTGCCGGTGGTCTCCAGCTTGTGGCCGGCGTCGGCCTTCTTGTACTCGTTGTACTTCGGGAGACCGGAGTGGTACTCGTCCATCCAGGTCTTGGCGAAGGTGCCGTCCTGGATCTCGGCCAGGACCTTCTTCATCTCGGCCTTGGTGTTGTCGTTGATGATGCGGGGGCCGGTGACGTAGTCGCCCCACTCGGCGGTCTCGGAGACCGACCAGCGCATCTTCTCCAGGCCGCCCTCGTACATGAGGTCCACGATGAGCTTCAGCTCGTGCAGGCACTCGAAGTAGGCGATCTCCGGCTGGTAGCCGGCCTCGACCAGGGTCTCGAAGCCCGCCTTGACGAGCGCGGAGGCGCCGCCGCAGAGGACCGCCTGCTCGCCGAAGAGGTCGGTCTCGGTCTCCTCGGTGAAGGTGGTCTTGATGACGCCGGCGCGGGTGCCGCCGATGCCCTTGGCGTAGGACAGGGCGAGCGCGAAGGCGTTGCCGGTGGCGTCCTGCTCGACGGCCGCGATGCACGGCACGCCGCGGCCCTCCTCGTACTGGCGGCGGACGAGGTGGCCCGGGCCCTTCGGGGCGACCATGCAGACGTCGACGCCGGCCGGGGGCTTGATGAAGCCGAAGCGGATGTTGAAGCCGTGCCCGAAGAACAGGGCGTCGCCGTCCTTGAGGTTCTCCTTGACGGACTCCTCGTAGACCTTGGACTGGATCGGGTCCGGGACCAGGATCATGATGACGTCGGCCTCGGCGGCGGCCTCCGCGGGGGTCACCACGCGCAGCCCCTGCTCCTCGGCCTTGGCCCGGGACTTCGAGCCCTCGGGCAGGCCGACGCGGACGTCGACGCCCGAGTCGCGCAGCGACAGCGCGTGGGCGTGGCCCTGGCTGCCGTACCCCAGGACCGCGACCTTGCGTCCCTGGATGATGGAGAGATCGGCGTCGTCGTCGTAGAACAGCTCGGCCACTTCGGGTATCTCCTTGATCGTCTCGCGTTCCCTCACGGGGAAACCGCAGTGTGCGCCCCACCGTATGCCGGTGGGCGGCGGATGGTCGGGGGGTCTCGCTATGCGGATCGGTCGAGCGCGCGCAGCGACCGGTCGGTGATGGAGCGGGCGCCGCGGCCGATGGCGATGGTGCCGGACTGGACCAGCTCCTTGATGCCATAGGGCTCCAGCATCTTGAGCATGGCCTCCAGCTTGTCGCTGCCGCCGGTGGCCTCGATGGTGACGGCCTCCGGGGAGACATCGACGGTCTTGGCGCGGAAGAGCTGGACGATCTCGATGATCTGGGAACGCGTCTCGTTGTCGGCGCGGACCTTCACCAGAACGAGTTCCCGCTGAACGGCGGAACCGGGCTCCAGTTCAACGATCTTCAGCACGTTGACGAGCTTGTTGAGCTGCTTGGTGACCTGCTCCAGCGGCAGCGACTCGACGTTCACCACGATGGTGATCCGGGAGATGTCGGGGTGCTCGGTGACACCGACGGCCAGCGAGTCGATGTTGAACCCGCGGCGGGAGAACAGCGCGGCGATCCGGGCCAGGATGCCGGGGGTGTTCTCCACCAGGACGGAGAGCGTGTGCTTGGTCATGGGACTGGGTCTCTCTTCTTCTTCGCGTCTCGCGTCCGGGGCTCAGTCGTCTTCGTTGTCGCCGAAGTCGGGGCGGACGCCGCGCGCCGCCATGACCTCGTCGTTCGAGGTGCCGGCCGCGACCATGGGCCAGACCATCGCGTCCTCGTGGACGATGAAGTCCACGACCACGGGGCGGTCGTTGATGGAGTTGGCCTTCTCGATGACCGCGTCCAGCTGCTCCGGGTCCTCGCAGCGCAGTCCGACGCAGCCCATGGCCTCGGAGAGCTTCACGAAGTCGGGGACCCGGGTGCCCTGGGAGGCGGCCGGGGTCTCGCCGGCCGGGACGGGGCCGGAGTGCAGCACGGTGTTGGAGTAGCGCTGGTTGTAGAAGAGGGTCTGCCACTGGCGGACCATGCCCAGGGCGCCGTTGTTGATGATCGCGACCTTGATCGGGATGTTGTTCAGCGCGCAGGTGGCCAGTTCCTGATTGGTCATCTGGAAGCAGCCGTCGCCGTCGATCGCCCACACGGTGGACTCGGGCCGGCCCGCCTTGGCGCCCATGGCGGCGGGGACGGCGTAGCCCATGGTCCCGGCGCCGCCGGAGTTGAGCCAGGTGGCCGGCTTCTCGTACTTGATGAAGTGGGAGGCCCACATCTGGTGCTGGCCGACGCCCGCCGCGTAGACGGTGTTGTCGGGGGCGAGCTCGCCGATGCGCTGGATGACCTGCTGCGGGGAGAGGGTGCCGTCCTCCGGCAGGTCGTAGCCGAGCGGGTAGGTCTCGCGCCAGCGGTTGAGGCTGTCCCACCAGTCGCGGTAGTCGCCCTTGCGGCCCTCGTCGTGCTCGGCCTGGACCGCGACGACCAGGTCGGCGATGACCTCGCGGGCGTCGCCGACGATCGGGACGTCGGCCGTCCGGTTCTTGCCGATCTCGGCCGGGTCGATGTCCGCGTGCACGACCTTGGCGAAGGGGGCGAAGGAGTCCAGCTTGCCGGTGACGCGGTCGTCGAAGCGGGCGCCGAGGGCGACGATCAGGTCGGCCTTCTGCAGCGCGGTGACGGCGGTGACCGAGCCGTGCATGCCCGGCATGCCGACGTGGAGCGGGTGGCTGTCCGGGAACGAGCCGAGCGCCATCAGGGTGGTGGTGACCGGGGCGCCGGTGAGCTCGGCGAGCACCCGCAGCTCGGCCGTGGCCCGCGCCTTCATCACGCCGCCGCCGACGTACAGCACCGGGCGCCGGGCCTGGGTGATGAGCTTGGCCGCCTCCCGGATCTGCTTGGCGTGCGGCTTGGTCACGGGGCGGTAGCCGGGCAGGTCGACCGCCGGGGGCCAGGTGAAGGTGGTCTTCGCCTGCAGCGCGTCCTTGGCGATGTCGACCAGGACCGGGCCGGGCCGGCCGCTGGCCGCGATGTGGAACGCCTCGGCGATCGTGCGGGGGATCTCGGCGGCATCGGTGACCAGGAAGTTGTGCTTGGTGATCGGCATGGTGATGCCGCAGATGTCCGCCTCCTGGAAGGCGTCCGTTCCGATCGCCCGGGAGGCGACCTGGCCGGTGATCGCGACCATCGGGACGGAGTCCATGTGGGCGTCGGCGATCGGCGTGACCAGGTTCGTCGCCCCCGGACCGGAGGTCGCCATGCAGACGCCCACCTTGCCGGTGGCCTGCGCGTAGCCGGTGGCCGCGTGACCGGCGCCCTGCTCGTGGCGGACCAGCACATGACGGACCTTGGACGAATCCATCAGCGGGTCGTAGGCGGGGAGGATCGCACCGCCCGGAATGCCGAAGACGGTGTCGGCGCCGACTTCCTCAAGAGAGCGGATGAGGGACTGCGCGCCCGTGACGTCCTTCTCGACGGTGGCGGACGCGTGTCCGCCGCTACGGGCCCGCGGCTGCGGGTGCGGGGCCCCGGATGCCTGCTCGGTCATCGGCATTCTCTTTCAGAGATGGTTCTGTGTGGGTTTGTGGTCACCGGTGCAACAAAAAACCCCCCGTGCCGTGAGGCAAGCGAGGGGAGCGCGCCGGTGTGTTCAGCAGGGCGTGTGAGGACCTGCTTCAGCCGACGCGCTGTCCAAGTACGAAAATTCGGGTGCGCATGGCTCCGACTTTCTCCCCGGCCCGGTAGGGGTGTCAAGTGGGTGGGACCGACGTCTCACTATTCGAGCGCAGTGCCGGACCGGGCAGCGCTGGTCCGGGCAGCACCGCACCGGACACCGTGTCCCGGGCCGCCTCCCAGGTCTCACCGCCCAGGGCGTGCCGGGGCAGCGCCTCGCGGGCGTCGGGGACCAGCAGCGGCGGTGCGCTCCCGGCCAGGACGGCCTCCCGCACCCCGCCCGCGTGCGGCACGGGATAGCCGCCGCGGCTGAGGGCCCGGCGCAGCCGGTACTCGTCGAGCGGGCCGGAGAAGGCCATGCCCTGGCCGTGGGTGCAGCCCATGGAGCGGAGCGCCACCACCTGGTCGGGCCGGTCCACCCCGTCCGCCACGGTCTCCACCCCGAGGTCAGCGGCGATCCGCAGCAGCCCGGTGGTGATCTTGTGGACACGCGCGGACTCCACCACGCTCTCGACCAGCCCGCGGTCGAGCCGGAGGATGTCCACCGGCAGCCGGCGGAGGGCGTCGATGGCCGCGTAGCCGCCGCCGAAGGCGTCGAGGGCGACGCGCACGCCGAGCCGGCGGAGTGCCGTGAGGCGGCGCTCCAGCTCGTCCAGCGGGATCTTGGGATCGCTGCCGGAGAGCTCCAGGACCAGCCCGCCCGAGGGCAGGCCGTGCCGGTTGAGCAGGGCCTCGACGGTGCCGAGGGGCATGGTGCGGTCCATGAGCCGGCGGGCGGACAGCCGGACGCAGACCGGGACGGCGTATCCGGCGCGGTGCCGTGCGGCGGCCTGCTCCACCGCGTGCTCCAGCATCCAGCGCCCCAGTTCGGCACCGCGGTCGCCGCCCTTGCCGGCGCCCGCCTCCGAGACCCGGAGGAACTCCGCGGGGGTGAAGAGGATGCCCTGGGCGGAGCGCCAGCGGGCCTGGGCGGCGAGGGCGGTGAGCC
Organism: Streptomyces xinghaiensis S187; assembly: GCF_000220705.2. Classification (GTDB taxonomy): domain Bacteria; phylum Actinomycetota; class Actinomycetes; order Streptomycetales; family Streptomycetaceae; genus Streptomyces; species Streptomyces xinghaiensis. The sequence continues at coordinate 2,033,171 of NZ_CP023202.1, forward strand.
GGCCGCCGCCCAGCTCCACCACGGGCTGGTGGAGGAGGGCGAACTCGCCGTCGTCGAGCGCGGCGCGCAGCCGGCCGGCGAGTTCGGCCCGGCGGACCACCTCGGCCTGCATCTCCGGGGCGTACAGCTCGACCCGGTCCTTGCCCGCGGCCTTGGCCCGGTACATGGCGAGGTCGGCGTTGCGCATCAGCGCGCCGGGCGTGATGCCGGGATCGGCGAAGGCGACGCCGATGCTGGCGGCGACCCGCACCTCGGTGCCCGCGACCCGGTAGGGCTCGGAGAGGGCGACGCGGAGCCGGTCGGCGATCTCGTGGATGCGGAACTCGCAGTCGGCGCGGTCCCGGCAGCCGTCGCCGAGGATCAGGGCGGCGAACTCGTCGCCGCCGAGCCGGGCGGCCGTGTCCCCGGCGCGGACGGACTCCCGGAGCCGGCGGGCGGCGTGGATGAGCAGCTCGTCGCCGGCCTGGTGGCCGATGGTGTCGTTGACGGCCTTGAAGCCGTCGAGGTCGATGAAGAGGACGGCGGTGCCCGGGTCCGTGCTGCGCCGGCCGCCGAGCGCGCGGCGGACCCGTTCGGTGAAGAGGGCCCGGTTGGGGAGGTCGGTGAGCGGGTCGTGCTCGGCGCTGTGCCGCAACTGCGCCTGGAGGCGGACCCGTTCGGTCACATCGCGGCTGTTGAAGATCAGACCGTCCTCGTGCCGGTTGACGGTGGACTCGACGTTGAGCCAGGGGCCGCCGGCGGCCCGCGGACCGCCGGCGCGGAAGCGGCACTCGATCCGGGTGGTGGGCTCGCTCTCCGGGGGCGCCGAGAGCAGCCGGCCGACCTCCCGCATGACGCCGTCGGCGTCCTCCGGGTGGATCAGCGAGGACAGCCGGGAGCCGACCAGCTCCTCCGGCTCGATGCCGTAGACGCCGGCGGCGGCCGGGCTGACGTAGCGCAGGGTGCCGCTCGGGGTGGCGATCATGATGACATCGCTGGAGCCCTGCACCAGGGAGCGGAAGTGGCTCTCCTGGTAGGCCAGTTCCTGGGTGAGGGTGATGTTGTCCATCAGCATGATGCCCTGCCGCACCACGAGGGCCAGGACCACCGTGCAGGCCGTGAAGATCACGACCCGGTCGACCCGGCCGCCGTCGATCACGGTGTGCAGGATGCCCAGGGTGCACACGGCGGCGGCGAGATACGGCGTCAGGGCGGCCAGCGAACCGGCGATGGGCAGCCCGCCCGGGTACGGGACGGACCCGTCCCGTACGGCCGCGTGGGTCCGGCGCTCGCGCTCCTCCTCGGCCCGGTCCCGTCGGCCGACCCAGGGGGCGTACGCGAGCAGCAGGGAGCCGGCGAACCAGCCGGCGTCCAGCAACTGCCCGGAGCGGTACTCCTCGCGGAAGAGCGGGGAGGTGAAGAGCGCGTCGCACAACACGGTCAGCGCGAGGGCGGCGATGGCGGTGTTGATCGCGCTGCGGTTCGCGGAGGACCGCCGGAAGTGCAGCACCAGCACCATGCTCACCAGCGCGATGTCGAGCAGCGGGTAGGCGAGGGAGAGCGCGGTCTGCGCCACGCCGTCGCCCCGCCCGTCCGCGGTGTGCGCCAGCGCGAGGCTCCACGAGAGCGTGAGCAGCGAACCGCCGATGAGCCAGGCGTCCAGAGCCAGGCAGACCCAGCGGGCACGGGTCACCGGCCGTTTGGCCAGGACCAGCAGGCCGATGATGGCGGGCGGCGCGAAGAGCAGGAAGCAGAAGTCGGCGGCGGACGGCTCGGGCACCGGGGTGCGCAGCACCACCTCGTACCAGCCCCAGACGAAGTTCCCGGCGGCGGCCATCGACGAGGAGAGCGCGAACAGCAGCCAGGCCGGGCGCTGGCAGGGGCGGACGCGGGCGTAGGCGAAGCAGGACACGGCGGCGGCGAGGGCCGCGGCGCTGAGCCCGAAGTCCCCCATGATCAGGGCGACGGTCCGGGAGCCCCAGCCGAGGGCCGCGCCCGCGGTGTAGCCCGCGCAGGCGGCGGCCAGCAGGAGTTGGGGGAGGAGGCTTCGCCGGAAGCCGGTGGCCGCGCGCCGCGGGACCACCGCCCCCTGGGCGCTCACCGGACCGCCCGCGGCGGTGCGGTCCGCCGTTTCGGTCTGCGCACGGGGGCCTGCGGAACCGGTCGCCGCCGGCATCCGGTCCCCGTCGTCTCGCTCTTCCATCGGCCGCGCATCGCCGTCGCCCCCCTTGAGTCACGGTCCTTCGCCGTGCCGTGGTTCGGTCCGCGGCACGGTCCCCGGACGGGACGATACACCAGACCCGTCACGCAGCGACATAGGTTACCTACGCAGCGTGACAACTTGAATGCTGTCAAGTACACTCCGCGCTCGAACGGAAGCACATCGTGTTCGTACGCGCCTCCCCCCGGCCCGCCCCGGCCAGCGCGGGCCTCACGCCTCGGCCACCACGTTCTCCAGCGGCTCGGCCGCGGCGAACCTCTCCAACTGGGCCCGCAGCAGCCGCTCGGCGCGGGGCAGGAAGGCGGAGGTCGGCCCGCCGACGTGCGGGGTGATGAGCACTCCGGGGGCGTGCCACAGCGGATGACCTGCGGGCAGCGGTTCGGGGTCGGTGACGTCCAGGGCCGCGGACAGCCGTCCGGAGGAGGTTTCGGCCAGCAGGGCGGCGGTGTCGACGACGGGGCCCCGGCCGACGTTCACGAGCAGCGCGCCGTCCTTCATCCGGGCCAGGAATCCCGCGTCCGCCAGACCGCGGGTCTCGTCGGTGAGGGGGGTGACCAGGATCACCACATCGGCCTGGGGGAGCAGTTCGGGCAGTCTCTCCATCGGATGCACGGGACCGCGCGTGGTGGTGCGGGCGGAGCGCGCGACGCGTGTCACCCGCGCACACTCGAAGGGCGTGAGCCGGTCCTCGACGGCGCTGCCGATGGACCCGTAACCGACGATCAGCACGTGCTTGTCGGCGAGCGCCGGCCGGAATCCGGTGCGCCACTCCCCCGCCTCCTGGGCCCGGACGAAGGAGGGGATGCCCCGCAGCGAGGCCAGGGTGAGCGTGAGCGCCAGTTCGGCCGTACTCGCCTCGTGCACCCCGCGGGCGTTGCACAGCAGGGTGCCGGGCGGCAGTCCGGGCAGGGCCGGCAGGACGTGGTCGGTGCCCGCGGTCAGCGTCTGGACGACCCGGAGGGAGGTCATCTCCTTCAGCGGCCGGACGCAGGTCTCCGCGCTCTTCATGTACGGGACGCCGTAGAAGACGCAGCGGGCCGGGTCACCGGGGAAGGCGGCTTCGCCCTCCCAGTGGAGATAGGTGAAGTCCCCGGGAAGTCCGTCGATCTCGGCGGGCGGTACGGGCAGCCACACGTCGGAAGTCATGGCCAGGAGCCTAGGCGACGGCGCCCGGACGACAGAGGTTACTGTGCTGCGGGGGCGGTCGGCCCCTGGCCACGGCACACGGACCACGGCCCCTCCCGGGCGGGGGCGGGCCTCGCGGGGCCCAGGAGGGGTGCGGAACCAGGTGGAGCGCAGGACGATCGGCGCGGGGGCGCTCTCGGTGGGGTCCGTGGGGCTCGGCTGCATGCCGATGAGCTGGGGTTACACCACCTCCCAGCAGAACGGGGAGAGTTCGCTGCGCGCCGTGCACGCCGCCCTCGACCGCGGCTGCACGCTCCTCGACACCGCCGACATGTACGGGCCGTTCACCAATGAGCTGCTGGTGGGGCGGGTGCTGAAGGAGCGGCGCGCGGACGCCTTCGTGTCCACCAAGTGCGGGCTGCTGGTGGGCGAGCAGCACATCGTCGCCAACGGCCGCCCCTCGTACGTGAAACGGGCGTGCGACGCCTCGCTGCGGCGGCTGCAGACCGAGGTGATCGACCTCTACCAGCTGCACCGGGCGGATCCGGAGGTTCCGGTGGAGGAGACCTGGGGCGCGATGGCGGAGCTGGTCTCCGCCGGGAAGGTCCGGGCGCTGGGGCTGTGCGCCGTGGGGGCGCGGGCCCCGCGCCGGCCGGAGTGGCGCGGGCAGCGGGCCCGCCGCCGGGAGCGCGGCGGCACCGGCGTCCAGGGGGCACCGGCCGTCCCGGGGACCGCCGGGGCGGGGACCGGGGCCCAGGGGGCCGCGGAGGCGCCGGGGATGCACGACACGACGCTGCGGCAGCTGGAGCGGGTGCAGCAGGTGTTCCCGGTGAGCGCCGTGGAGGCCGAACTCTCGGTGTGGTCGCGGGAGGCGCTCGCCTCACTGGTGCCCTGGTGCGAGGCGCGGGGCATCGGTTTCTTCGCGGCGATGCCGCTGGGGAACGGCTACCTCACCGGCACCCTGACGCCCGGTGAGGGCTTCGAGCCGGACGACGTACGGGCCCGGCACCCGCGGTTCACGGCGGAGATGATGGCCGCCAACCAGCCGATCGTGGCGGGACTGCGCCGGGTGGCCGCCCGGCACGGGGCCACCCCGGCCCAGGTGGCGCTGGCCTGGACGCTGACCCGGGGCCGCCACGTGGTGGCGCTGCCGGGCACCAAGAAGGAGCGCTGGGCGCTGGAGAACGCGTCCGCCGCCGAACTGGCGCTCACGGAACGGGACCTGGCGGAGATCGCGGAGCTGCCGGCCGCGCAGGGCTCCTGGGAGGACTGAACGGGCGGGGCGGCTCCGGCGGCCGCCCGGTTCCGGTACGGGCGGCGGCCCTCCGCCGCGCCGGGCTCCGCGCCACGGCGCGGGCCCGGGGGCGCGAGCGGTGGCGGTGGGGTGGTGGCGGTGACGGCGGCGGTTTCGGTCCGACGGCGGTCGCGGAAGCGGGGCCCCTTTCGTCGTGGCCCGCGGGGCCGTTGGTGACGGACGGTCCGGCGGCCCGCGTTACGGTCCGCTCCGGCGGGGAACCTGAGGGGGCGCGGGGCGGTTGAGCAGGTGTGCGGTGGACCCGCCCCGCCGTACCGGACCCGAACGGAGAGGACCGCAAGCTGTGCGCCGACGTCCCGCTGTGACCGTATCCGCCGCGCTGGCCGCGGCCGCGCTGGTGTTCACCGCTGGCTGCTCCTCCGAGGACGGCGGCTCCGGCGACCGTACGGGCCCGCCCCCCGCCTCTTCGGGTGACGGGTCCGCCGATCCCTCCGCGTCCGCCTCCCCGCCTCCGGCGGAGGGGTCCGTGAAGGTGGTGGAGACCGTGGCGGAGGACCTGGACACTCCGTGGGGGCTGGCCCCGCTGCCCGGCGGCGACCTGCTGGTGTCCTCCCGCGACACCGGCAAGATCTTCCGGATCGCCGCGGACAGCGGGGAGAAGACCGAGATCGGCACGGTTCCGGGGGTGGCCGCGGCGGGCGAGGGCGGGCTGCTCGGTATCGCCGTGCCGAAGGACGAGGAGATGGTGTACGCGTACTTCACCACCGCCTCGGACAACCGGATCGTGCGGATGCTCTACTCCCCGGACAAGCCCGAGGGCCGCCAACTCGGCGCTCCGGACACGGTCTTCAAGGGCATCCCCAAGGGGGTGGTCCACAACGGCGGCCGGATCGCCTTCGGCCCGGACGGGATGCTCTGGGCGGGCACCGGGGAGAGCGGCGAGGAGGGTCTCTCGCAGGACAAGGACTCACCCGGCGGCAAGATCCTGCGGATGACCCCGGACGGGGAGCCGGCGCGCGGCAATCCGGAGTCCGGCTCGGCCGTCTACTCCTGGGGCCACCGCAATGTGCAGGGGCTGGCGTGGGACGCGGAGAAGCGGCTCTGGGCCTCCGAGTTCGGCCAGAACACCTGGGACGAGCTCAATCTGATCGAGGCGGGAAACAACTACGGCTGGCCCGAGGTGGAGGGCAAGGGGGGCGGGGAGCGCTTCACGCAGCCCGTCGAGCAGTGGAGGCCCGAGGAGGCCTCGCCGAGCGGTATCGCCGTGGCCAAGGGCTCCGTCTGGATGGCGGGCCTCCGGGGCGAGCGGCTCTGGCGGATTCCGCTGAACGGAACCCGCCCGGTGGCCGAGCCGCAGGACTTCCTGGCCGGTGAGTACGGCCGGCTGCGGACGGTCGTCGCCACGGACGACGGTGATCTGTGGCTGGTGACCAGCGAGACCGACGGCCGGGGCTCCCCCGGGGAGAACGACGACCGGATCCTCCGGCTCGAGGTCTCCTGACGGTCCCGGTCCCCGGCAGTACCCCGGGCTCCCGTGGCCACCGGGCCGCGTACCGCCGGGGGCCTCCCCGCCGCTCCCGGGCTCCTTGGATGCTTAGCGTTCACCGGGACTCCCGGCGCGTCCCCGGGCGCCCGCCCGGACGCGCGGGCGAGGGCCGTACGGGCGGTAGATCGCGGGTGGTGCGCGGCGGGGCTGGGTCGGTCACCGCGGGGCGGACTCCCGGGCGGGAGACTCCGAGCGGGACCGACGATGGGGAGGCGCTGATGTTCAACGCCCTCGAAGAGCTGTTCACGCCCGGCCGGGCGCACACCGAGGAGGAGCGCAACCGCCTCGAACTGGTCGTCCAGGACGCCGGGGACTCCGATCCGGGCCGGGGGCCGGTGGACCTGGCCTCCGGCCGCGTACTGATCCGGCCGCCCCGGAGCGGTACGGCCTGAGCCCCGGCCGGTCCGGCAGGCCCGGCCGGCCCTGGCTCGTCCCCGCCGCTTCCGCCCGTCCGCCGGGCCCCGCCGCGTCCGCCGGGCCGCGGGCTGGGGCCTGCGAGCTGGGGCCTGCGGTTCACGTGCTCCGGCCCTCAGCGCGCGTGTTCCGGATCGGGCTCGGCGAACATCCGCGTCCGGTGGGCGAAGGCCGCCGCCTCCCCGCGCCCGGACACCCCGAGTTTGGCCAGGATGTTCGAGACGTGGACGCTGACGGTCTTCGGGGAGATGAACAGCTCGCCGGCTATCGCGCGGTTGCTGTGTCCCGCCGTCACCAGCCGCAGGACGTCCCGCTCCCGTGGGGTCAGCCCCAGCTCGCCGGCCGGGTCGCACGCTTCCCGGGGGGCGGGGACGGCGGTTTCCGCCGGGGCCTCCGGTCCGGCGCCGGGCAGCGTGAGCCGGGCCCGGCGGGCGAGCACGGCGACGTCCTCGCGGAGCGGGCGGGCGCCGAGCCGCAGCGCGGTGGCGTGCGCCCGCGCCAGCAGACCGGCGGCCGTCCTCCGGGCCTCCTCGCGGCGCTCCTCGCGCACCTGCCGGCCGGGGCCGTCCTCCCGCTGCCCCTTCCCGCCGGCGCCCTCGTGGGGACCGGTGGAGCCCAGGAGCGCCTCGGCCCAGCGGAACCCCAGACAGGCGGACACATACGGATAGCCATATGGCTCGAAGGCCCGTACCGCCTCCTCCCACAGGACGGGGGCGTGCCGCCCCCGGGCACGGGCCAGTTCGGCGTCGAACCTCCGGGACCAGGCGGCCCAGAGCGGTGAGCGGTGTGCGACGCCCCGGGCGGAGAGCCGCAGCCGCTCGACCAGCTCCCGGTGGACCGCCTCGTCGGTGCCGGGCAGCCCGCGGCTGTCGGCGGCCATCGCGGCACCGGCCACCAGGAGCTGCCAGACGTACGGCTCCTGGCCGAGCAGGGGCAGCAGGCCGAGCGCGCAGTCGAGCGCGGCGCGGGCCTCGCCGAACCGCCCGGCGGCCGCCGCCCGGCGTATCTCGGCCTCGGCGAGCGGCAGTTCGTACTGCGGCTCCATGTCGTTCCGGCCGAGGTGGGAGCGGCAGGCGGCGATGAGTCCGGGCACCCGGTCGTACGCGCCCCGGTCCAGGGCGAGTCCGGCATCGTGCAGCGCGATCGAGGCGAGCGAGCGGGAGCTGTGGACCCGGCCGCGGTACTCGTCGAGCACGGCGGCGGCCTCGTCCCACTCGCCCAGGGCGAGCAGCGCCTCGGCGAGGTTGCCCGCTGTGAAAGCGGCGGCGTTGTGCAGGCCGTGCCGGTGCAGTACGGCGATACCCTGCCGGGCCGCCTCGACGGCCTCCGCCGAACGACCCGCCTTGTGCAGCAGGTCGACGAGATTGCCGTGCACCCGCCCCAGTACCCGGGGGAAGGGGCGCCGGTCCACCTCCTCGCGGACGGCGTACATCTCGGCGATGCCCCGTTCCTCCTCGCCGGCGCCGGCCCGCAGCCAGGCGAGCGTCACCCGGCCGGAGAGCCGCACCTCCTCGGCGCCCACCAGTCCGGCCAGCTCCACGGCACGCTCGGCCAGCGGCAGGGTGTCGGTGCCGGAGACGTGCATGCTGTGCCAGGTGGCGGCGAGCGCCAGGACGTCGGCGTGCACGGCGGACGGCGGCAGGCCGCGGACCAGCTCCTGGGCCCGGGCGATCTCGGCCCAGCCGTCCCCGCGGCCCATGCCCGTCATCAGCTTGGAACGCTGCATCCAGAACCAGGCGGCCCGGACCGGGTCCTGCCGCTCGTCGACCAGCTTCAGCGCCTTCTTCGCGAGGGTCAGGGCGCGTTCCAGGGATTCGTCCCACCGGGCCGCCACCACGGCCTCGGCGAGCAGGTCGAGGAAGTGCGGGTGGCAGCCGGGCCGCTCCGGTTCGCAGCCGCAGGCGGGGTAGGACTCGGGGTACCCGAGCTCCGGCAGCTGTTCCCGCTGCTCGGGCGGGACCTCGTCCCACAGCTCCATGGCCCGTTCCAGCAGCTTCAGCTTCTCGGCGTACGCGTGCCGGCGGCGGGCCTCGCCGGCCGCGGCGAGCACCGCGGGCAGGGCCTTGGCCGGTTCGTGCGCCCGGTACCAGTAGCCGGCGAGCCGGGCGGCCCGCTCCTCGGCCCGCACCAGCGAGGGATCGGCCTCCAGCGCCTCGGCGTACCGGCGGCTGAGGCGGGAGCGCTCGCCGGGCAGCAGATCGTCGAGGATCGCCTCGCGCAGCAGGGCGTGCCGGAAGCGGTAGCCGTCGCCCTCGTCCGTGGGGACCAGGACGTTGGCCCCCACGGCGACGCGCAGGGCCTCGATCAGCTCGTCGTCGTCCGCGCCCGTCACGGCGGCCAGCAGGGCGTACTCGACGGTGGTGTTGCGGGCCGCGGTGCGGACGATGCGCTGGGCGGGTTCGGGCAGCGCCTCGACCCGGACCAGCAGCAGGTCGCGCAGCGAATCGCTGAGGCCGCAGGAGGCGTAGTCGCTGGTGGCCAGCTCCTCGACGAAGAACGGGTTGCCCTCGGAACGCTCGAAGATCTCGTCGGCGAGGCGGCGGTCCGGTTCACTGCCGCGGATGCCGGTGAGCTGGCGGCGCACCTCCTCACGGCTGAGCCGGGGGAGTTCGATGCGGCGGACGGTGCGCAGCCGGTCCTGTTCGGCGATGAAGGGGCGCAGCGGATGGCGGCGGTGGATGTCGTCGGCGCGGTAGCTGGCGAGCAGGACGAGCCGGGAGCTCTGGAGGGAGCGGAAGAGATAGCCGAGCAGTTCGCGGGTGGAGCGGTCGGCCCAGTGCAGGTCCTCGATGACGACGACCAGGGTGCGGTCGGCCGCGAGCCGCTCCAGGAGCTGGGCGGTGACCTCGAACAGCCGGGCGCGGCCCTCCTGGTCGTGGCTCTCCCGGGCTCCGGTGCCGTACCCGGCGGCGTGGGCGCCGTTCGGGTGGGGGCCGCCGCCGTGCGCACCGGGGGCGGGCGGGGGCTCGGGCGGTGCCATGTCGGGGAGGAGCCGCGCGAGGTCGGGCTCCCGGCCGGCGGCGGCCCGTTCGAGATCGGCGCCGAGCTGCCGGTGGAGGGCGCGCAGAGCCGTGGCGAAGGGCGCGAACGGCAGTCCGTCCGCGCCCAGTTCGAGACAGCCCCCCACGACGGTGACGGCTCCCTCCCGCCGGGCGAGGGTGAGGAACTCCTCCAGCAGCCGCGTCTTGCCCACTCCGGCCTCACCGCCGACGAGGAGGGTCTGCGGTTCTCCCGCGGCGGCACGGGAGAGCGCGCCGGTGAGCGTGCCCAGTTCGCCGGCGCGGCCGACGAACACGGGGCTGATGGCGGTGACTTCCACGCCGTACAGCATCGCACCGGGGTCCGACATCGGGGCACCGCTTTTCTCGCCGGGGCGCCGGTCAGGCGCGGTGGGCGGGGGCGGATCCGCCCGGCCGCCGGGTGCCGGACGCGGCCGGACGCCCGGTGGCCGGACGCCCGCCGCCCGGGGAAGGGGCGTCCCGGTCGCCGCCGGGACGGCCGGAGCGGCGCGCGGCCCGGCGGGCGGAGCGGCGGGCGCTGAGGACCTGCCGGACGAGCCGGCGCTCGGCGGCCTCCCGGAGCAGTTCCGCCTGCTGGATCCGGTGGAGTTCGTAGTCGAACATGCGGGGCTCCCCGTTCGAGGGTTCGGTGGTGTGCCTCCACCCTCGTTCTCCGGGGAGTCCCCCCGCATCGGGACGCTGCCCGATCTTCGCCGGGACCGGGGCCTTAGGCCGCGTGGTCCCGCGGCCCCGGCGGATGCGGCCGCCGTCTCCGCCTAGGGCATCCTGCTAGGGCGTCGCGCCGGGTGCGGCGGGCCGGGCTGCCACGGAGGTCCTCCCGGCCGGTACGGGAACGGCCGTGTCGGCGGGGTGCCGCGGGCCGGGGATGCCCGGTTCCGGCACCGGCGGGGTCTCCGGTGTGCCGGGGCCCCGCGGCTCGTCGGGCTGCCGGGGCCCGTCCTCGCCCGGACCGCCCGGGCCCTCCGGCCCTTCCGGCCACTCCGGCTCCTGCGCCCGGTCCTGCTCGTGCTCCTCGTCGTCCGGTGCCTCGATGCTGATCCGGGGCAGCAGCCGGTCCAGCCACCGCGGCAGCCACCAGTTGACGCCACCGAGCAGGTGCATCAGCGCCGGCACCAGCAGGGTGCGCAGGACGAAGGCGTCGAGGGCGACGGCCGCGGCGAGCCCGATGCCGAACATCGCGATGATCCGGTCGCCGGTGAGGACGAAGGCCCCGAACACGGCGATCATGATGACGGCGGCGGAGTTGATCACCCGGCTGGTCTCGGCGAGCCCGACCCGGACCGAGCGGCGGTTGTCCCCGGTCCGGCGCCACTCCTCGTACATCCGGCTGACCAGGAAGACCTGGTAGTCCATGGAGAGCCCGAAGAGCACCGACACCATGATCACCGGCAGGAAGGGCTCGATCGGCCCGCCGGCGCCGAGGCCCAGCAGCTCGCTCCCCCAGCCCCACTGGAAGACCGCGGTGACGATCCCCAGGGACGAGGTGACGGCCATGACGTTCATCAGCGCGGCCTTCAGCGGTATGCCGACGCTGCGGAAGGCGAGGAGCAGCAGCAGGCTGCCGGAGGCGATGACGGTGCCGATGAAGAGCGGCAGTTTCGCCGTGATGACGGAGGCGAAGTCGTCGTAGCCGGCGGTGGGGCCGCCGACGTGGGTGCGCAGGCCGGTGCCGTCCTGGGCCTCGGGGAGCACGTCGCCGCGGAGCCGCTCGACGAGTTCGGAGGTGGCGGTGTCCTGCGGGGAGGTCTCGGGGACGACGGTGATGACGCCCGTGCCGCCGTCGCGGTCGGTGGTCGCGCCGGTGACGGCGGCGACGCCGTCGGTGGCCCGCAGCTCGCCGGGCAGCTTGTCGAAGGCGGCCCGGTCGGCGGGGCCGCCGATCTCGGAGACCAGGGTCAGCGGGCCGTTGGTGCCGGGGCCGAAGCCGTCGGCGAGCAGGTCGTACGCCTGCCGGGTGGTGGAGCCGGCCGGGTGGTTGCCCTGGTCGGAGGTGCCGAGATGGAGGCCGAGGGCGGGCAGCGCGAGGACCGCCATGACGGCGACCGCCACGGCGCCGAGGATCCGCGGATGCCGCTCCACGAAGGCCGACCAGCGGACGGCGAACCCGGTGGCCTGCTCGGGCTCGGGGCCGTGCTCGGCGAGCCGGCGGCGCTCGCGGCGGCTCAGCGCCCGGTGGCCGATCAGCTTCAGCAGGGCCGGCAGCAGGGTGACGGAGGCGGCCACGGCGAGCAGGACGGTCAGCGAGGCGGCGACCGCGACGCCGTTGAGGAACTCCAGCCGCAGGACGAGCATGCCGAGCAGCGCGATGAAGACCGTGCCGCCCGCGAAGACGACGGCGCGCCCGGAGGTGGCCACCGCCCGGGTCGCGGCTTCGGTGACGGACAGGCCCCGGCGCAGGCCGCGGCGGTGCCGGGTGACGATGAACAGCGCGTAGTCGATGCCGACGCCGAGGCCGACGAGCAGCCCGAGCATGGGGGCGAAGTCGGCGACCGGCATCAGATGGCCGAGGAGGCCGATGCCGAGATAGCCGGTGCCCACGCTGACCAGGGCGGTCGCCAGGGGCAGGGCCATCGCGGCGAGCGAGCCGAAGGCCAGGAGGAGGACGACGGCGGCCACGGCCAGTCCGACGAACTCGGCGGTGTGGCCGCCGGTCTCGCCGGGCTTGGCGATGGCGGAGCCGCCGGTCTCGACCCGCAGTCCGCTCTCCTCCACGGCCCCGGCGGACTCGGAGGCTCCGCCGGATCCGGCGGCCTCGGCGGGCCGGGGCGACTCGGCGGCCTCGGCGGTGGCCACGAGCCGCTCGGCCTGTGCCGCTCCGGTCTCGCCGGAGGCGGCGTCGAAGGCGACGGTGGCGTAGGCGGTCCGGCCGTCGGGGCTGATGCGGCCGGTGTCGTCGGGGCCGTAGGGGCCGCTGACGGAGCTCACGTCGGGGAGCCCGGCGATCTCGTCGAGGGTCGCGGTCATCCGCTCCTCGACCGCTTCCGCCCGTACGGTCCCGCGGTCGGTGTGCCAGACCACGGTGGCGCGGTCACCGCCCTGTCCGGGGAAGTTCTTCTCCATCAGGGCCGCGGCCCGTCCGGATTCGGTGCCGGGGATCTCGTAGTCGTCCGTGAAGGCGGAGCCGGCCAGGGTGGAGGCGAGGGCCGTCCCCCCGAGGGCGAGCAGCCAGACCAGGATGACGACGAAACGGCGCCGGATGCACCAGCGGGCCAGAGCGGCCATGTGGAGGAACTCCCTGGGTGCGGGGACAGCGCCGATCGGAGCGGATAACACCCCAAAGAGCACTGGATGGGCGTTTTCCACTCTCACAGGAGAGGGAGATCAACAGGGCCTCTGTGCGGCAACTCACAGGGCTGCGGTGAACCGGGTCACACGGCTCCGACCAGGGAATACGCCGACCGGCGGGGCGGCCGGAAGCGGGCGCACGACGAAGGGGCGGCCCTCCTCTCGGGAGAACCGCCCCTCACCGGACGCCGCCGGGCAGGGCCCGGCCGGGGCCGGGCGTCCCGTCAGTCCTGCGGAGCCAGCCGCTCCAGGATCAGCTCGCGGACCCGCGCCGCGTCCGCCTGGCCCCGGGTGGCCTTCATGACCGCGCCGACCAGCGCGCCCGCCGCCGCGACCTTGCCGCCGCGGATCTTGTCAGCGATGGCCGCGTTGCCCGCGATGGCCTCGTCGACCGCCGCGCCGAGCGCGCCCTCGTCCGAGACGACCTTCAGGCCGCGCTTCTCGACGACCGTGTCCGGGTCGCCCTCACCGGCCAGCACGCCCTCGATGACCTGGCGGGCCAGCTTGTCGTTGAGCGAGCCCTCCGCGACGAGCGCCGAGACCCGGGCGACCTGCTCCGGGGTGATCGGCAGCGCCGTCAGCTCGACGCCGTCCTCGTTGGCCCGGCGCGCCAGCTCGCCCATCCACCACTTGCGGGCCTGGTCGGCCGGGGCGCCCGCCTCGATCGTGGCGAGGATCGGCCCGATCGCGCCGGCGTTGAGCACCGACCGCATCTCGTGGTCGTTCAGGCCCCACTCCGCCTTGAGCCGCTGCCGCCGCAGCCGCGGCAGCTCGGGCAGGCCGGCCCGCAGCTCCTCGATCCACTCCTTCGCCGGGGCGATCGGCACCAGGTCGGGCTCGGGGAAGTAGCGGTAGTCCTCCGCCTCCTCCTTGACCCGGCCGGGGGTCGTGGAGCCGTCGTCCTCGTGGAAGTGGCGGGTCTCCTGGACGATCGTGCCGCCGGTGGAGAGCACCGCGGCGTGCCGCTGGATCTCGAAGCGTGCGGCCCGCTCGACGCTGCGCAGCGAGTTGACGTTCTTCGTCTCGGAGCGGGTGCCGAAGGTCCCGGTGCCGTGCGGGCGCAGCGACAGGTTGACGTCGCAGCGCATCTGGCCCATCTCCATCCGGGCCTCGGAGACGCCGAGGGCCCGGATCAGCTCGCGCAGCTCGGCGACGTACGCCTTGGCGACCTCGGGGGCCCGCGCGCCGGCGCCCTCGATCGGCTTGGTGACGATCTCGATCAGCGGGATGCCGGCCCGGTTGTAGTCGAGCAGGGAGTGGACGGCGCCGTGGATGCGGCCGGTCGCGCCGCCGACGTGAAGGGACTTGCCGGTGTCCTCCTCCATGTGGGCGCGCTCGATCTCCACCCGGAAGACCTCCCCGTCCTCCAGTTCGACGTCCAGGTAGCCGTTGAAGGCGATCGGCTCGTCGTACTGAGAGGTCTGGAAGTTCTTCGGCATGTCCGGATAGAAGTAGTTCTTCCGGGCGAAGCGGCACCAGGGGGCGATCTCGCAGTGGAGCGCGAGGCCGATCCGGATGGCCGACTCGACGCCGGTCGCGTTGACGACGGGCAGCGAGCCGGGCAGGCCGAGGCAGGTCGGGCATGTCTGCGTGTTGGGCTCGGCGCCCAGGGCGGTGGAGCACCCGCAGAACATCTTGGTGGCGGTGCCGAGCTCGACATGGACCTCCAGGCCCATGACGGGGTCGTAGGACGCGAGGGCGTCCTCGTACGACACCAGTTCAGTGACGGTCACGGACTCTTCCCTCTCAGCCCAGCAGGACGTCGTCGTCGCCGAGGCGGCGCAGCTCGCGGACGAGGACGGCCACACCGGTGACGATGGCGGCGGCGGAGAACACCGCGTCGGCCAGCATCAGCGTGTCCTTCTCGCTCCGGGCGGTCTTCACCTGCTTCAGCACGCTCACGGCGCCGAAGAGTGTGGTGCCGATGGACAGATAGGTACCGGCCTTGGACTTCTTGAAGCCCTTGGCCTTGGAGAGATTGCTCATAGTGCGGGTGCCTCCTCCAGCAGCGGGTGCCCCCAGCGGGCGGTGAGCGCGGCCTCGACCGCGGCGCCGACCCGGTAGAGCCGGTCGTCGGCCATGGCGGGCGCGATGATCTGCAGGCCCACCGGGAGCCCGTCCTCCGGCGCCAGGCCGCAGGGCAGGGACATGGCGGCGTTGCCGGCCAGGTTCGTCGGGATGGTGCACAGGTCGGCGAGGTACATGGCCATCGGATCGTCCGCCCGTTCGCCGATCGGGAAGGCGGTGGTCGGGGAGGTCGGCGAGACCAGCACGTCGACCTGCTCGAACGCCTTCTCGAAGTCCCGCGTGATGAGGGTGCGGACCTTCTGCGCGGAGCCGTAGTACGCGTCGTAGTAGCCGGAGCTGAGCGCGTAGGTGCCGAGCATGATGCGGCGCTTCACCTCGGCGCCGAAGCCCGCCTCACGGGTGAGGGCGGTGACCTCCTCGGCGGAGCGGGTGCCGTCGTCGCCGACGCGCAGGCCGTAGCGCATGGCATCGAAGCGGGCCAGGTTCGACGAGCACTCCGAGGGGGCGATCAGGTAGTACGCGGCGAGCGCCTTGTCGAAGGAGGGGCAGGAGATCTCGGTGACCTCGGCGCCCAGCTCGCGCAGCAGCTCCACGGACTCCGTGAAGCGCTGCATCACGCCGGCCTGGTAGCCCTCGCCGGCGAACTCCTTGACGACGCCGACCCGCAGGCCCTTCACATCGGCGCTGCGGGCGGCCTCGACCACCGGCGGGACCGGCCGGTCGATGGACGTCGAGTCGAGCGGGTCGTGCCCGGCGATCGCCTCGTGCAGCAGGGCCGCGTCCAGGACCGTGCGGGCGCAGGGGCCGCCCTGGTCGAGGGAGGAGGAGAAGGCCACCATGCCGTAGCGGGAGACGGCACCGTAGGTCGGCTTGACGCCGACGGTGCCGGTCATGGCGGCGGGCTGGCGGATGGAGCCGCCGGTGTCCGTGCCGATGGCCAGCGGGGCCTCGTACGCGGCGAGCGCAGCCGCGGAGCCGCCGCCGGAGCCGCCGGGGATCCGGGTGAGGTCCCAGGGGTTGCCGGTGGGGCCGTAGGCGCTGTTCTCGGTGGAGGAGCCCATCGCGAACTCGTCCATGTTGGCCTTGCCGAGGACGACGATGTCCGCGTCCCGCAGGCGCTGTACCAGCGTCGCGTCGTACGGCGGCAGCCAGCCCTCCAGGATCCTGGAGCCGACGGTGGTGGGGACGCCCTCGGTGGTGAAGATGTCCTTGAGCGCCAGCGGGACGCCGGCCAGCGGGCCGAGCTTCTCGCCGCGCTCGCGCTTCTCGTCGACGGCGCGGGCCCGGGCCAGCGCGCCCTCGCGGTCGACGTGGAGGAAGGCGTTCACCTTCTCGTCGACGGCCTCGATCCGGGCCAGATGGGCCTCGGCCACCTCGACGGCGGTGAGGGTGCCGGAAGCGATGGCGGCCGCGGTCTGTGCCGCGGTCAGCCTGGTCGGGTCGGTCATGGTCAGTCCTCCCCCAGGATCTGCGGCACCTTGAAACGCTGCTGCTCCTGCGCGGGGGCTCCGGAAAGCGCCTGCTCGGGGGTGAGTGACGGGCGGACCTCGTCGGCGCGCATGACGTTCGTCAGCGGCAGGGGGTGCGAGGTCGGCGGTACATCCTCGTCGGCAACATCGGAAACGCGGGCGACCGCGCCGATGATCACGTCGAGCTGTCCGGCGAAGTGGTCGAGTTCTTCGTCCTTCAGCTCAAGACGTGACAGCCGGGCGAGGTGGGCGACCTCCTCGCGCGTGATGCCAGGCATTCAGCGATCCTCAGGGTTTGGTGTGTGGGTTATCCGCCCAATCCTATGGCGGTCGGCGGGTCCGGGGCGAAACCCCTTGGCGCGGGCCGCCGGACGGTGCCCGCGGGCCGGGTTCGGCAGGGCGCTCCGGGCGGGTGGCCGGGCGGCCGGGGACCGGTGCCGCCGGTGGCCCGGTGCGTCAGGTGACCCGTTGTTCCGAGGGGCGGTCGGAGCCCTCCGGCGGCACGCTCCTGCCGGCCGGGCGGCCGAGGCCCTGCGCGGGGCGGGGGCACTCGGTCCGTTCCGGGGTGGGCGAGGGAGCGGAGGCCGCGGCCAGTTCGGGACGGAGGGACTCCGGGCGGGCCGGTTCCGTACGGTGCGGCTCGGGGCGCGCCGGTTCGGGGCGTGAGGGGTCGTGGCGCGGCTCGGGGCGGGAGGGGTCGTGGCGCGGCTCCGGGCGGGCCGGTTCCCTGCGGGCGGGCGGCTCCGCGCGGAGCGAGGACTCGGGCCGCACCGGCAGCTCCGGGCGGACCGGCTCGGGGCGGACGGTGGGCTCGCCGCGCTGCCAGCCGCTCTCGCCCCGCAGCCGCAGCCAGGCCGTGGTCTCGTCCGGTGGCATCGCGGCGGCGACCAGCCAGCCCTGCACGGCGTCGCAGCCGAGGTCCCGCAGCCGCTCCCAGGTCTCGTCGTCCTCCACGCCCTCGGCGACGACGAGCAGTCCGAGGGAGTGGGCGAGGTCGACGGTGCAGCGGACGATCTCGGCGTCCTCGTTGTCGACGGCGAGCCGGGCCACGAAGGAGCGGTCGATCTTGAGCTCGCTGACCGGCAGCCGGCGCAGGTGCACCAGCGAGGAGTAGCCGGTGCCGAAGTCGTCGAGGGACATCTTGACGCCGTGCCCGGTGAGCCCGGCGAGGGTGTCCGCGGCACGCTGCGGGTCCTCCAGCAGAACGTGCTCGGTGATCTCCAGCTGGAGCGCGGACGGGGGGACGCCGTGCCGGGCGAGCCGGGCGGCGACCGAGCCGGCGAAGCCGGGGGTGTGCACGTCGCGCGGCGAGACGTTCACGGCGACCGGCACCATGAGGCCCTTGGCGCGCCAGGCGGCGACCTGGCGGAGGGCGGTCTCCAGGACGTACTCGGTCAGATGGGGCATCAGGCCGGAGGACTCGGCGATGGCGATGAACTCGTCGGGGCTGACCCGGCCGCGCTCCGGGTGCACCCAGCGCACCAGCGCCTCCAGCCCCCGCACCCGGCCGTCGAAGCCGACCTTCGGCTGGTAGTGCAGTTCGACGTCGCCGGCGTCCAGGGCGCGGCGCAGATCGCCGAGGAGACCCAGCCGGTCGGGGGTGTTGCCGTCACGTTTTGCCTCGTAGACCTCGCACCCGCTGCGGTCCCGCTTGGCCTGGTACATCGCCACGTCGGCGCGGCGCAGCAGGTCCTCGGCGTCCAGGGCGTGGTCGGGGAAGACGGCGACGCCGGCGCTGGCCTCCAGGACGAGGGTCAGCCCGTCGAGGTCGAGCGGCGAGCCGAGTTCGCCGACGAGCCGGCGGGCCGTGCGCTGGGCGCTGGTGGTGGAGTCGGCGACGGGCAGCAGGACGGCGAACTCGTCGCCGCCCAGACGGGCGGCCTCGGCGCCGGGCGGCAGGGCGAGCTTGAGCCGCTCGGCGATCTGCAGCAGCAGCCGGTCGCCCGCGAGGTGGCCGAGGGTGTCGTTGACGGAGCGGAAGCGGTCGAGGTCGATCAGGACCAGCGCGGCGCGGGCGCCGACGCGCTCGGCGTCGTCCAGCGCGGACCAGGTGCGCTCCAGCAGCCATTGACGGTTGGGCAGGCCGGTGAGCGGGTCGCGCAGCTGCTCCTCGGCGCGGGCGCGGGCGATCCACAGGGTGGAGTCGAGGGCGATCAGCGGAACGGAGAAGAGCGGGAGGAGGACGGGCATCTCGACGGCGACCACGCAGATCAGCGGGGCGATGCCGAGCAGGGCGACACCGACGAGCGCCTGCCGGACGAGGGCCGTCCGGGCGGCGCTGGGCAGGCCGTGCGTGCGGGGGGCCAGGCAGTACCAGAGGAGGACGCGGGTCACCAGGAGGTAGCTCAGGGCGGCCAGCACGAGTTCGGGCAGGACGAGGACGCCCCACTCGGAGGGCTCCCAGGGCCGTTCCACCGAGGGGGAGACGCCGAAGGCGGCGAGCACCAGGGCGGCGGCTCCGATGCCGAGGATGTCGACGGAGCCGTGGAGCAGCCCCTGTCTCCAGCGCTGGTGCCGGGCCGCGCTGACCAGGACGACCACGGCGAGGCTCACCAGGACGGCCGGTACCCAGCCGTAGAGCAGCAGCACGGCGAGGGTGAGGGCGGCGCCGGAACCGGTGCCGCCCCACCAGCGGTCGCGGCCGAGCGCCACGAGATGGCCCACGATGATGCCGGTGAGGACCGCGAGGGACCAGCCGGCGGCGCCGGTGGGGAACAGTGCCCTCCCGCCCAGCAGCACCCGGCAGACGCCGGCGGCCAGCGCGCACGCGGCCACGGCGACCGTGGCCGTCGGCAGCAGCGCGGGCGCGGTGGCCCGGCGTCCCCCTGACGCCGAGTCAGCGCTGTCGGTCGGTTTCATTCCCGTCCTCTCACAGCCGGCGGTGCCCGCCCCCGTCCGGGCCGGTCCGGGGTGGATCGTGGGCCGGACGCCCGGTGCCACCGGTCGCGGTACCGTCGCCCACGAGCTCCCACCACACGGCCGCGCACGGCGGGCGCACACCCTCAACAGTAGGCTGCCCGGCGCCTGGACGGGCAGCGATCCGCAGGGGTTGCCCGAATGCGGACCAGGCACACCGAAGCGTCTGGTATGCGCCGAACGGGTGTCATGTGACGGCTACTCGGCGGATGTCTGTGCGACGTCACGGGCCGCGTCGGGACCGTGTTCGAGCAGAACGGCGAACCCCTCCTCATCCAGCACGGGAACCTTGAGCTGGACCGCCTTGTCGTGTTTGGAGCCGGGGTTGTCACCTACCACGACGAAGGCCGTCTTCTTGGAAACGGAACCGGTGACTTTCGCTCCGCGGATCTGCAACGCCTCTTTCGCGCCATCTCTGGTGTGCGAGGAGAGCGTGCCCGTGACGACGACGGTGAGTCCCTCCAGCGGACGGGGGCCCTCGTCCCGGCCGGATTCCTCCGCCATCCGCACCCCGGCGGCCCGCCACTTCTCCACGATCTCGCGGTGCCAGTCCTCGGCGAACCACTGTTTGAGCGAGGCGGCTATGGTCGGCCCGACGCCCTCGGTGGCCGCCAGCTCCTCCTCGTCCGCCTCGGCGATCCGGTCCAGCGAGCGGAACTCGCGGGCCAGCGCCTCCGCCGCGACGGGGCCCACATGGCGGATGGAGAGGCCCGTGATGATCCGGGCCAGCGGGCGCTCCTTGGCCGCGGCGATGTTCTCCAGCATGGCGAGGGTGTTCTTCTTCGGCTCGCCCTTCTGGTTGGCGAAGAAGGTGACGACCTTGGGCTCGCCGGTCTTCGGGTCGCTCTTGGGCAGCCCGGTGTCCGGGTCGAGGACGTGCGACTTGATGGGCAGCAGCTGCTCCACCGTCAGGTCGAAGAGGTCGCCCTCGTCGCGCAGCGGCGGCTCGGCCGGCTCCAGCGGCTGGGTGAGCGCGGTGGCCACCACATAGCCGAAGTTCTCGATGTCCAGCGCCTTGCGGCCCGCCAGGTAGAACACGCGCTCGCGGAGCTGCGCGGGGCAGGTGCGGGCGTTGGGGCAGCGGAGGTCGATGTCGCCCTCCTTCATGGGGCGCAGCGGCGTGCCGCAGTCGGGGCACTCGGCGGGCATCACGAACTCCCGCTCGCTGCCGTCCCGCAGGTCCGTCACCGGGCCGAGGATCTCCGGGATGACGTCCCCGGCCTTGCGCAGCACCACCGTGTCCCCGATGAGCACGCCCTTGGCCTTGACCACCTCCTGGTTGTGGAGGGTGGCGAACTCGACCTCCGAGCCGGCGACGGTGACCGGCTCGACCACGGCGTAGGGCGTGACCCGCCCCGTGCGGCCGACGCCCACCCGGATGTCCACCAGCTTGGTGTTCACCTCCTCGGGCGCGTACTTCCAGGCGATGGCCCAGCGCGGGGCGCGCGAGGTGGAGCCCAGCCGGCCCTGGAGGGGCACCTCGTCGACCTTGACGACGACGCCGTCGATCTCGTGCTCCACGGAGTGGCGGTTCTCGCCGTAGTACGCGATGAACTCGCGGACCCCGGCGAGGGAGTCCACCACCCTGGCGTGCGGGGTGGTGGGCAGGCCCCAGGCGCTCAGCAGGTCGTACGCCTGCGACAGCCGGTCGATGGAGAAGCCCTCGCGGGCGCCGATGCCGTGCACCACCATGTGCAGCGGGCGCGTCGCGGTGATCTTGGGGTCCTTCTGGCGGAGCGAGCCGGCGGCGGCGTTCCGCGGGTTGGCGAACGGCGGCTTGCCGGCCTCCACCAGCCGGGTGTTGAGCTCGGTGAACCGCTCCATCGGGAAGAAGACCTCCCCGCGGATCTCCACCAGCTCCGGGATGTTCTCGCCGCTCAGCCGCTCGGGGACGTCCGCGATGGTGCGGACGTTGGGCGTGATGTCCTCGCCCGTGCGGCCGTCGCCGCGGGTGGCGGCCCGGGTGAGCCGGCCGTGCTCGTACGTCAGATTGACCGCGAGGCCGTCGATCTTGAGCTCGCAGAGGAAGTGGTAGTCCGTGCCGTCCAGCTCGCGCGCGATGCGGTCGCCCCAGGACTCCAGCTCCTCGTCGTCGAAGGCGTTGTCGAGGCTGAGCATCCGCTCGCGGTGCTCGACCTCGGTGAACTCCGTCTCGTACGCCCCGGACACCTTCTGGGTGGGCGACTCGGGGGTGCGCAGCTCCGGATGCTCCTCCTCCAGCGCCTCCAGGGAGCGCAGCAGCCGGTCGAACTCGGCGTCGCTGACGACCGGGGCGTCCTTCACGTAGTAGCGGAAGCGGTGCTCCTCGACCTCCTCCGCCAGCCGCTGGTGCCGCTCCCGGGCCTCCGGGGGCACCGTCGATCCCGTCTCCGCGACTGCCTGCACCGCCTGCTCTTCACCGGCCACCGTGCCGTCCTCCCGTCGCCGCCGTACGCCGCCCGCCCTGTGCGGTCGCCGCCTCTTCCCGCCGTGCCGTCATACGCCGTGCCGTGGTGCCGCCCGGGCCGTCGCGCCGTCCTTCCCCGCACCGCCCGGCCGTCCCCCGCACCGCGCCGCGGTCGTCACTCTGGGTTGTCCGCGAGCGACCTCGCCGCCCGGGCGCAGTGCGCCAGCGCCGAACGCGCGTAGGCCGGTGAGGCACCGGCGAGACCGCACGACGGGGTGACCGCCACGGACGTGGCGAGACTCCCCGGCGACAGCCCCAGCCTGCGCCACAGCGTTCTGACCCCCATGACACTAAGGGCAGGGTCTGACAACGCGGTGTCGGTGCCCGGCACCACTCCGGCGAAGAGCGCCGTCCCTCCCTCCACTGCTTCCCCGATCGGCTCCTCGTCACGCTCGGTGAGCAGCGAGAAATCGAACGAGATACCTGCCGCCCCCGCCCGCCGCAGCAGCGCGAAGGGCACGTCCGGCGCACAGGAGTGCACGATCACCGGCGCGCCACCGGCCGCCGCGAACACCTCGCGAAGCGCCCCCTCGACGACGGCCCGGTCCACGGCGTTGTAGGTGCGGTAGCCGCTGGCCGACCGCACCCGCCCGCTCAGCACCGGGGTCAGCGACGGCTCGTCCAGCTGGAGCACCACCTCGGCGCCGGGCACCCGCCGCCGCACCTCGGCGAGATGGCCGCGCAGCCCCTCGGCGAGCGAGGCGGCCAGGTCGCGGCAGGCCCCGGCGTCGCTCAGCACCGCCTCGCCGCCGCGCAGTTCCAGTCCCGTCGCGAGCGTCCACGGGCCGACGGCCTGCACCTTCAGCGAGCCCTCGAACCCCTGGGTGAACTCCTCCAGCGCGTCGAGGTCCTCCCCCATCCAGGAGCGCGCGCGCCGGGTGTCGCGGCCCGGGCGGTCGCTCAGCCGCCAGCCGCTGGGCTCGACGTGCGCGTACAGCTCGGTCAGCAGCCCGATGGTGCGGCCCAGCATGTCGGCGCCCGGGCCGCGGGCGGGCAGCTCCGGCAGATGCGGGAACGCCTCCAGCGATCCGGTGACCGTCTTCGCCGCCTCGCGCGCGTCGCCGCCCGGCATGGACCCGACCCCGGTCGCGGCCGCCGTACCCCAGATGAACCTGCTCTTCTCGCTCACGCGGTGAAGCGTACGAGACGACCCCTCGCGCGACGGGGGAGCCCGCGGCGGGCGGCGGGGGCGCGCGGACACCGGTTCCGGCCCGGCGGCGACTACGTCACCGGGGCGGGGCCGTGCGGACGGACGGCCCGGTGCGGGGCCCGGAGCGGACGGCCCCGCACGCCACGGCGTCCGGCGCTCAGTGGCCGGGGCGCACCGACAGGTCGGTGATCTCCGCGTCCCGGGGCAGAGTGAGCGCCGTGACGACGGTGGTGGCGACCGACTCCGCCGCGATCCAGCGCCCCTCCTCGTACGTCTTGCCCTCGTGCTGGTGGACCTTCGCCTGCATGGGCGTGGCGGTGCGGCCCGGGTAGACGGAGGTGACGCGTACGCCGTTGCCGTGTTCCTCGGCGCGCAGGGAGTCGGCGAGCGCCTTCAGCCCGTGCTTGCTGGCCGCGTACGCGGCCCAGTCCGGGTTGGCGCGCAGCCCGGAACCGGAGTTGACGAAGACGACATGGCCGCGGGACAGCCGGAGCTGCGGCAGCAGCAGCCGGGTCAGCTCGGCGGGCGCGACGAGGTTGACGGCGAGCTGCCGGTTCCACGCCTTGGGGGTCAGCTCGCCGACGGTGCCGAGCTCCACCACACCGGCGGAGTGGACGAGCGAGTCGAGCCGCTCCGGCACCTCCTGGTGGCTGAGCGCCCAGGACAGCTTCTCCGGGGCCGCGAGGTCACCGACGAGCATCCGTGCCCCGGGGAACGCCCGTTCCAGCTCCCGGGCCCGCCCGGCGTCCCGCGCCAGCAGCCACAGCTCGTCCCCGCGCTCGTCCAGCCGCCGCGCCACGGCGGCCCCGATGCCCGATCCGGCCCCTGTGATCAGATGTGCAGTCATGGGCCCCAGCTTGCCCCACGGGCGGCGGGACGATCATCTCCCGGCCGCGCCGTCCGGCCGCGTCACCGGCGGACCGCGTCACCGGCGGGGAAGGAAAGCGGGGGCGCGCTTGCTGTTCCCGGGAAGAGACGCCGGACCGGGCGACCGGACCATACGGGAGGGAACCTCGTGACCCCAGGACACCGCATCACGATCGAACAGGGCACCGAGCACGTCCGCGTCACGCACGCCGGACAGGTGCTGGCCGAGAGCCGCCGCCCGCTGCTGCTCCGCGAGACCGGCTGCCCGGTCCGCTACTACCTCCCGCCGGAGGACGTCCGGACGGACCTCCTCACCCCGTCGGACACCAGCACCCACTGCCCGTTCAAGGGCGACGCCTCCTACTGGTCCCGCCCGGAAGCCCCGGACCTGGTGTGGGCCTACCCGGACCCCAAGCCCGAAGTGGCGCGGATCAAGGACCACTTCTGCTTCTACGAGACGGAGGTCGTCACCGACGCTCCGGACGAGGACCGGCCCACGGGGCCGGCGGCCTGACCGTGCCGTACGGGTCCGGCCACGGCGGCTGAACCCGTACGGCAATCGCCGCGGCCGGGGGAACGCGCGTCAGGCCGCTAGCGCGGGTGCCTCCGGGGACGGCGGTCCGGCGCCGAGGATCAACTCGAACCAGATGCTCTTGCCGACGGAGCCCAGGGCCGGCTCCTCCGCACAGCAGTCGCCCCAGGCGTCGGCGAGCAGATCGAGGATCAGCAGCCCTCTCCCCCGCTCGGCGTCCGCCGCCACCGGCCCGACGGGCACCCGGGGCGCGGGGAACTCCGGGCACGGGTCGGAGACGCTGACCCGGAGGATCGGCGCCGCCCAGCGCAGCAGCACGGCGGCGGGGCCCTTGGAGTAGCGGACGGCATTGGTCGTCAGCTCGGAGGTCAACAGCTCGGCCCGGTCGGCCAGTTCACCGAGGTGGTGCGCGGTCAGCACGGCCCGCAACGTCGCCCGCGCGACTCCGGGACCGCGCGGGTCCCCGGGAAAGCGGAGGGCGTACTCCCACGGGCCGGCGAACGGAGTGGGCACCGGGTACGGGAGCGGGGGGACGGCCCCCGGGGTCTGCGGTGCTTGGACGGGGCGGGCTGAAAGGGGGAGTTGAGATTCGGGGTTCACGGGCACCTCCTTGTGCGGTGGCATGAGTGACGGCCTGCGCTCGCACGCGGTGTGGCCGGACTGCGACGCGCGCGCCACTCCATGGCGTCGAGGCGGCGCTGTACGGCCGTCGTCGGGTGTGGGTCTCTCCATGTCCCCCGGCGGCCCGGGTCGGGATTCGCCGTGGCCGCCTGCGGTGGCTCGCCGCCTGGCCTGGGCCCGTGGCCGACGGTGCGCTTCCGGTGGACGGGGATGGAGAGTTGGGCGGCGCGCCTCACACCGTAGAGCACTATCGACTCACTCATGAGTCAATGTCCCCGAACGAGTGAATATGAACTTCTTTCACTGGTATGCCGTTTCGACGGCCTGCCACACTGCATCGCACTCACGGGAGAGGACTCATGGCCGCACGAAACGCTCCAACCGGCCGCCAGCGCCGCTTGGCCACCGAACTCCGCCGCATGCGCGAGCAGGCAGGGATCTCCATCCAGGAAGCCGCCTCGATGCTGGGCGCGGACCGCACGATGATCTCCAACATCGAGGCCGGACGCACCACGGTCAGCGAGGACCGGGTCCGGCAGCTCACATGCCACTACAAGTGCCCGAACGAGGCGCTGGTGGACGCCCTGGCCGACATGGCGGCGAGCCGGCGCACCAAGCACTGGTGGACGGAATACCGGGGCAAGCTGCCCGACGGACACCTGGACGTATCCGAGCTGGAGCACTACGCCGTGCGCATCCGGACGGCGCAGACGGTGCACCTGCCGGGCCTGCTGCAGACGGAAGACCACGCCAGGGCCATCTTCGAGCTCACCGTGCCGAAGCTCCCCCGCCTGGACGTCGAACTCCGGGTTGCGCATCGCATGGCTCGCCAGAACGTGCTCGTGGGTGACAACCCCATGCCCTACACGGGCATCATTCACGAGGCTGCTCTGCGCCTGGAGTTCGGCGGTCGAGCCGTCGCCCGAGCCCAGCTCCGACGCCTGGCAGAGGCGGCGGAACAGCCCAACGTCACCTTGTTGGTCATCCCGTTCAGCGCCGGGGGCTTCCACGGAGCCGGGCAGTCGGTCCTGTACGCGGAGGGCCCCGTGCCAGAGTTGGACACGGTCCAGCTCGATACCGCCCTGGGAGCCAACTTTGTTGATGCGCCAACACCGTTGGCGAACTATCGTTCTCTGCTGGACCTCATGGAGCAGTCCGCGCTCTCTCCCGGCGATTCCCGGGAACTCATCCGCTCTCTGGCACACACGTTCCGAGAGGACTGACGGTGGACGGACTCGACTGGAAGCGCTCGTCATTCTGCGGCGGGGGCGGCAACAACTGTGTGGAGATCGCCATCTGCGACCAGGACAGCATGGCCGTCCGGGACAGCGTTCACCCGGCCCGGACCATCAGGGTGAGCCGAGCAGCGCTCACCACCTTCATCGCGGGGGTACAGAACGGAAAGGTGAATCGCCCGCCGGTCTCCCCCATCTGACGACCACGCGCCCAGCACAGTCAGCCCCGGCCCTCGCGTGGCGGTCGGCAGAAAGAAACTCGCGCTCCGCGGCTCGCTACCCTCTGCCCTCCACCACAGTTCCGAGGCCAAGGCTCGCCAGGAGCCGCCAGACGTCGGTGGACGGGTCGCGCTTCAGTGGATCGCATCCGGCGGCGTGCCCGGTGCGCTCGGTCCACTCGGCGTACTTCTCCCCTCCCTTGGCGGGGATCGGCTGGATCTTCCCGATGCGGTCCGCGGAGCAGCGGCCGCTGGGGCACGCCTTCACCAGCTTCCTGGCGTTGCGAACAGCAGTGGTCTCGCGGCCGAGGAGGGCATTTCCCCGCTCGTCGTTGAGGCCCTTGCCCCGGTCGCCGGACGCCTTGTCGTAGTCCTTGAAGCCCTTGGCGTCCCGGTGCCGGCGCAGTCTGTCCTTCACCTTCTCGTCGTGGCCGTGCTCCTGACTGGTCCAGTGCTGGAAGTGGAGCAGCAGCCACAATTCGAAGGACGGGTGCGACAGCGCCACTTGGACACCTCTGTCGGCGGCCAGTCGCATGGCATCGGGGATCTTCCGGTCACGGTTGTCGTCCGCGTCCCGGTCGAAGAGCGCCCACTTCTCGTCCTCCGGGCCGGCTTCCTTCAGCGTCTGCTGGACCGTTTCCACGGGGTCCAGGCCGTTGCCGTGCCCCGGGTGGCAGTACTTCAACCGAAAGCTTTTGTCCCGGCCGTAGGTCTTGTTCAGCAGGCTGATGTAGTCCGGCTCGGTCCTGGAGCCCTCGCAGGCCACGTAGACCACGCGGTTCGACTTGTCGCCGTACGAAGCGGGCGGACGGCGCAGCGCGTGAGACGCCCCACTCCGGTCCCGGCGGCGTCTGTCGCGCTTGTCCTGTGCCCTGTCCCCCTTGCTCACGCTGTCGCCTTCAGCTCCTCCGCGAAGCGGACCGCTTCCCTCGCGATCTCCCCGGCAGTCAGTCGAGGGATACCACCGTAGTGGCCGTGAAGATACCGGCGTTCCAGGTTGTCGTCCTTACGGGCCTTGCGCGCCGCAGTGAGCGGGTACAGCTCACTCTCCCCGATGCCGCTCTTGTGCGTGATCCAGACCTGATCGCGATCCAGCGGGCGCTCCACCACGGACGGCCCGAGCAGGGTCGCGTCATGTGTGGTGAAGACGAGTTGGGCGTCGTGCGGATTGGCCTCGCGGTCCTGGAAGAGGCGGATCACCTCGGCCGCCAGCAGGGGGTGAAGGCTGGAGTCGAGTTCGTCGACGAGCATGACGCCGCCCTGGTCGAGGAAGTGCAGCAGCGGGCCGAGGAAGGCGAACCAGGCGTGGGTGCCGAGGGATTCCTGGTCCGCGAAGTCCATGGGCTGTTCCGAACCGTCCGCCGCCCGGTGCAGTAGTTGCAGTTCACCGGTCTCGGGATCGGTGGTGAGGCCCGTGATGCCCAGGTCCGCGACGGCCAGCATGCGCGCGATGCGTTCCCGCAGTCTCTTGTCGTCCCCAGCGGCTCCGGTGAGGAGTTCGCGAGTCCAGCGCGTGCGGGCGGAGAGGTCGTCTCCGGGAGCCAGCAGCCAGACGTTTTCGCTGAACCACCGGTGCACGGCGGCGAGCTGGGGATGGTTGAGGGTGGCACCGACGGTGAGGAACAGCGCGTTCGGCCGGGTGCTCTCGGCCAGTTCTTCCTTGCGGCCCTTGAGGCCCGTACCGGGGAATCTGAACTCGCCGCCCTCTTCCTCCGGTCGTCCGGCCTCGCGGTCGAACCACACCTGGCGGCGGCCGGAGGGGTAGGCGTGCAGCCACTCCGCCTCGACCCGTTCGTCCGACAGCTCAAAGCCGTAGGTGTAACGCACCCGCCTGCCGCGCGGGCCCAGCAGCAGCTCGACCTCGAAGAGACTCGTCTCCTCGCGCGCCTCCGGGTCGAGCGCGAAAGGTTCACGCGGGACCCGCTCCGGGTGTTTGCCCCAGTCGGCGAAGGATTCCCGTACCGCGCTGCGCATGAAGCGCAGGGCGCTGAGGGTGTTCGACTTACCCGAGGCATTCGCCCCGAAAATGCCGACCACGGGCAGCACTGAGACCGGCTTGCCATCCACCCGGGCACCGGTGTCGCGCTCCGTGCCCTCGTTGAACTCCGTGGCCACCAGCGACAGCTCTTGCTCGGTCCGGATCGAGCGGTGATTGGCCACCCTGAAGCTGAGCAGCACGGCCGACCTCCTCACAGGGCGGTGATTCCCAATGCCCGTCTTGGGATCTCCTCTGCGGGTTACCCGCACAGAACAGCCTATGACGCCCCGTCCTCGCACGCCAGAATACTCATCGGGGCTCGCGGTTCATTCGGTGCCGACCGGCAGCGCGGCGAGCTCGCGGCCTCGCTTCGGCGTTACGGAGCGGTCGCCTCTCCGTGGTCCTCGTCGGGCAGCGGGCGAGTGAGCTGAGCCGTCAGCTCGGGGTCGGCGAGGATGCGCGCGGTCGCCCGCCACTCAGCGACGACCCGGTGGAGGTTGGCGTGGACATCCGGATATGCCGCGTCGTCCGCAGCCCGGGTCAGCTCCTGCACGAACTGCCGTACCTCGTCGGCCGACAGATGACGGGTCCACGGAAGGGCCGAGGGCGTCACCGGCAGGACTCCCCCCTCAGCCTCGCGCGGCCGCCGGCTCGCGGCGGCGTTCCGTCGTGGCGATGGTCGCCGAGCCGACGACCCGGGTGCCGTCGTAGAGGACGATCGCCTGGCCCGGGGCCACGCCGCGGACCGGCTCGGTGAAGGTCACCCGGAGTTCCGGGGCCCCCTCGGCGTCCTCGGCCGGCTCCGCCGTCACCGGCGTCTCCTCGCCGTGGGCGCGGAGCTGGGCCGTGTACGTGCCCGGGCCCGCCGGGGGCTCGCCGCACCAGCGGGGCCGGATCGCCGTCAGCGCGGTGACGTCGAGCGCCTCCTGCGGGCCGACCGTCACCGTGTTGTTGACCGGCGAGATGTCCAGGACGTAGCGCGGCTTTCCGTCCGGGGCCGGGACGCCCAGGCGCAGGCCCTTGCGCTGGCCGATGGTGTAGCCGTAGGCGCCCTGGTGACCGCCGAGCCGGTTGCCGTCCTCGTCGACGATGTCGCCCTCGGCGGTGCCCAGGTGCCTGGCCAGGAAGCCCTGGGTGTCGCCGTCGGCGATGAAGCAGATGTCGTGGCTGTCGGGCTTCTTCGCGACGGCCAGACCGCGGCGCTCGGCCTCGGCCCGGATCTCGTCCTTGGTGGTGAGGGTGTCGCCCAGCGGGAACATGGCGTGGGCGAGCTGGCGCTCGTCGAGGACGCCGAGCACATAGCTCTGGTCCTTGGCCTCGTCGGAGGCGCGGTGCAGCTCCCGGCCGCCGTCCTCGCGGGTGACGACGGTGGCGTAGTGGCCGGTGCAGACGGCGTCGAAGCCCAGGGCGAGGGCCTTGTCCAGCAGCGCCGCGAACTTGATCTTCTCGTTGCAGCGCAGGCAGGGGTTGGGCGTGCGCCCGGCGGCGTACTCGGCGACGAAGTCGTCGACCACGTCCTCGCGGAAGCGCTCGGCCAGGTCCCAGACGTAGAACGGGATGCCGATGACGTCGGCGGCCCGGCGCGCGTCGTGGCTGTCCTCGATCGTGCAGCAGCCCCTGGCCCCGGTGCGGAAAGACTTCGGGTTGGCCGACAGGGCGAGGTGGACGCCGGTGACGTCGTGGCCCGCCTCGGCGGCACGGGCGGCGGCGACGGCGGAGTCGACACCGCCGGACATGGCGGCGAGGACCCGCAGCCGGGTGCCGTCGCGGGGAGTGGTGGGTGCGCCGGGGAAATCGTTCATAGCGCTACCAGCGTACGGGCCCGGGGCGCCCGGCCCCAACGCGATACGGGGCCGGCCCCGGTGCGGTACGGGAACGCGGGTCGGGGCCGTTCCGCCCCGTCCGCCGGGGACCGGCCGGAAACGGACGGAGAGGGCCGGAAACCACCCCTCCGGAACAGGGGGCACCGGCCACCCGTTGAGCACAGAACAACCCAGCGCACGAAGAAGCGATTCCCCGAGCAACCCCGAGGCCCCGGGCGCGGTCCGTGCCACCGAGGGGTACCCAGCGAGCACAAGAGGTCGCGGATGGAAGCACAGCAGTCGCGCCGGTCCGATCCGCCGCAGCAGCGGGAGCCCCGGCAGGAGCAGCAGGTGCCGGAGCCCCGCCGGGAGGAGCGCACGGCGGAGCGACGCCGGGGCGTCAGCCGGCGCGCCCTGCTCATCGGCGGCGCGACGGTGGGCCTCGGCGCGGCCGGCTATCTGGCCGTGGACGGCTCGAACTGGTGGTACCGCGTCCCCGGCGTCAACCGGCCCCGCAAGGAGGGCGAGGTCGACCACCCGGGTGCCGAGTGGATACCGGCCTCGTCCGCGAACTGGCGGATGGCCGACCGGCCGTACGACTACACCATCGACCGGGTGGTGATCCACACCATCGAGGGCGACTACGCCGTGGGCCTGAAGGTCTTCCAGGACCCCGGGCACGGCGCCGCCGCGCACTACGTGGTGCGCACGGAGGACGGGCACGTGGCGCAGATGGTGCGCGAACTGGACGTGGCCTACCACGCGGGCAACCGCTCCTTCAACGAGCGCAGCATCGGCATCGAACACGAGGGCTTCGCGGGGCGCGCCGACTCCATCACCGACGCCACCTACCGCGCCTCGGCGGAGCTGACGGCCGGGATATGCGACCGGTACGGGCTGCCGAGGGACCGCGAGCACATCGTCGGCCACGTCGAGGTGCCCGGCACCGACCACACCGATCCCGGGCCGCACTGGGACTGGGACCGCTATATGCGCTTCGTCAGCGCCGTCCCCGCCACCCGCGCGGAGGAGCGCGAGGACGGGGCGTAACGGACGCGGGCGGTGGGAGAGCCTTGCCCGGTGGAGGCCGCCGCGCGGGCCGCAGCGGGGGCGGCGGGCCTGCGGACAACGTGTACGGCGCCTCCCCGCGGCACCGCGTGCCGGCTCGGCCGGGCGAGGTGCCGCGCCCCTTTCCGGCGACGTCCCCGCCACGGAGGCCGTGCCACGACGCCATGCCACGGCAGCCTCCTTGACCGGCTTCCGGAATCGACCACTATGAGGCGGTGAGTACCGCATCACGGGATGAACCCGGTTACCACTGGCTCTTCGGGGACCAGCTCGGCCCGCACTTCCTCCCCGGGGGCCGGACCCGGCTCAGCCCCCGCCCCCGGCCCCGGCGGGAAGATCGTCATGATCGAGAGCCGGTCGGTCTTCCGCCGCCGCCGCTTCCACCGGGCCAAGGCGCATCTCGTCCTCTCCGCCATGCGGCACCGCGCCGCCGAACTCGGCGACCGCGTGCGCTACATCCGGGCCGGGACCTACCGCGAGGGCCTGGCCCGGGCCACCGGCGGCGCGCCCGTGACCGTGCACCATCCGACCTCCCACGCCGCCCTGCGGTTCGTGCGCTCCCTGGAGCAGGTCACCGTCCTCCCGGCGCGCGGCTTCCTGGTCTCCGCCGGGCAGTTCGCCGACTGGACGGGCGCCGGCCCGGAGGGTCCGGCTCCGGACCGGGTCCGGATGGAGGACTTCTACCACCGCGTACGGCGCGAGCTCCGGCTGCTGATGGACGGTGACGAGCCCGCCGGAGGGCGCTGGAACCTCGACTCCGAGAACCGCGAGCCGCCGCCCCGCCGGGATTCCCTGCCCGTCCCCCGCCCCTACCTCCCCCGCGAGGACGCCGTGGACGAGGAGGTCCGCCGCGACCTCGACCGGTGGGAGGCCGACGGCGAGGTCTCCTTCACCGGCCGCGACGGCCCGCGGCTCTTCCCCGCCACCCGCGCCGAAGCCCTGCGCGCGCTGCGGCGCTTCACGGAGAAGCGGCTGGGGAGCTTCGGACCCTGGGAGGACGCCGTCCTGTCCGGCGACTGGGCCATGAGCCACAGCCTGCTCTCCCCCGCGCTCAACCTCGGCCTGCTCCACCCGGCCGAGTGCGTGGCGGCCGCCGAGGACGCGTACCGGTCGGGGGCGGTCCCGCTCAGCTCCGCCGAGGGCTTCGTCCGCCAGATCGCCGGCTGGCGCGAGTACATGTGGCATCTGTACTGGAGCCTCGGTGACGACTACCGGCACAGCAACGCCCTGGGCCACCACCGGCCCCTGCCGGGCTGGTTCGCGGACCTCGACGCCGGTGCCGTCACCGCCCGCTGCCTGGCCACCGCGCTCACCGAGGTGCGGGACCGCGCCTGGACCCATCACATCCCCCGGCTGATGATCCTGGGCAACTGGGCCCTGCAGCGGGGATGGGATCCCCTGGCCGTCACCGACTGGTTCCACCGCTCTTTCGCCGACGGCTACGACTGGGTGATGCTGCCGAACGTCATCGGGATGTCCCAGTACGCCGACGGGGGCCGCATCACCACCAAGCCCTACCTGTGCGGCGGTGCGTACATCAACCGCATGAGCGATCTCTGCGGGGACTGCGCCTACCGGCCCAACCGGCGGACGGGTGAGCGGGCCTGCCCCGTCACGGCCGGTTACTGGTACTTCCTGGAGCGGCAGCGGCCGCTGCTGGAGGGCAACCCCCGGATCGCCCGGTCGCTGCACGGCCTGGACCGCCTCACGGATCTGCCCGAGGTCGTACGGCAGGAGGAAGCGCGCGGGGACGCGGCCCCGTAGCACGGGGGCCGGAGGCCGCGCCGGCCCGGGACCCGGCAGGGCCGGGGCCCGAGGCGGACCGGGGCCGGAACCGTCCACCCGGCTCGGCCCCGGCCCCGCCCCAGCGGCCGCGCCGGTGTCCCTATCCGGCCGCGCCGACGTACGACCGCAGGTGCCGGGCGGTCAACGTGTCCCCCTTCTCGACGAGTTCGGCCGGGGTCCCCTCGAAGACGATCCGGCCGCCGTCGTGGCCGGCGCCGGGGCCCAGGTCGATCAGCCAGTCGGCGTGGGCCATCACGGCCTGGTGGTGTTCGATGACGACGACCGTGTTGCCGTCGTCCACGAGCCGGTCGAGCAGGGCCAGCAGCTGGTCCACGTCGGCCAGGTGGAGTCCGGTCGTCGGCTCGTCGAGGACGTAGGTCGTGCCCTTCCCGGACATGTGGACGGCGAGTTTCAGCCGCTGCCGCTCGCCTCCGGACAGGGTGTTCAGCGGCTGGCCGAGGCGCACGTAGTCCAGGCCGACGTCGGCGAGCCGGCCGAGGACGGTGCCGGCCTGGCCGGTGGTGAAGAAGGCGCGGGCCTCGCCCACCGGCATCTCCAGGACCTCGCTGATGTTCTTGCCCCGCAGGGTGTAGGAGAGCACCTCGGGGGTGAACCGTTTGCCCTCGCACTTCTCGCAGACGGAGGCCACCCCGGCCATCATCGCGAGGTCGGTGTAGACCAGCCCGATGCCGTTGCAGCCCGGGCAGGCCCCCTCGGAGTTGGCGCTGAACAGCGCCGCCCGGACCCCGTTGGCCTTGGCGAAGGCCTTGCGGATCGGGTCGAGCAGCCCCGTGTACGTGGCCGGGTTGCTGCGGCGCGAGCCGCGGATCGGCGACTGGTCCGCGACGACGACCCCCTCCCGCCCCGGCAGCGATCCGTGGATCAGCGAACTCTTGCCCGAACCGGCGACACCGGTGACGACCGTCAGCACGCCCAGCGGGATGTCCACGCTGACGTTCTTCAGGTTGTGCCGGTCGGCGTCCTTGACCGGCAGGTGCCCGCGCGGGGTGCGCACGGTCTCCCGCAGCCGCGCCCGGTGGCCCAGATACCGTCCGGTGAGCGTGGACGAGGCGCGCAGCCCGGCCACGTCGCCGCTGTAGCAGACCTCTCCCCCGGCCGTTCCGGCCCGCGGCCCGAGGTCGACGACGTGGTCGGCGATCGCAATCACCTCGGGCTTGTGCTCCACGACGAGCACGGTGTTGCCCTTGTCGCGCAGCCGCAGCAGCAGATCGTTCATCCGCTGGATGTCGTGCGGATGGAGCCCGATGGTGGGTTCGTCGAAGACGTAGGTGACGTCGGTGAGGCTGGAGCCGAGGTGCCGGACCATCTTCACCCGCTGGGCCTCGCCGCCGGAGAGGCTGGCGGAGGTGCGGTCCAGGCTGAGATATCCCAGGCCGATCTCCACCAGGGAGTCCAGCAGTTGCCGCAGCCCGGCCAGCAGCGGGGCGACGGACTCGTCCTCGATGGTCCGCACGAAGTCGGCCAGATCGCTGATCTGCATCGCCGAGCAGTCGGCGATAGTGCGTCCGCCGATCTTCGAGGACAGCGCGGCGGCATTGAGGCGGGCGCCGCCGCAGTCGCGGCAGTCGGCGAAGACCACGGCACGGTCCACGAAGGCCCGGACGTGGGACTGCATCGAGTCCCGGTCCTTGGCGAGGAGGGTCCGCCGGATGCGCGTCACCAGCCCTTCGTAGGTGACGTTGCTGTTCCCCATCTTGATCTTGGTGGTGGGCTTGTACAGCAGGTCGTCCCACTCCCGTGGGGTGAACTCGCACAGCGGCTTGGCGGGGTCGTAGAGGCCGGAGCCCGCCATGACCTGCTGGTACCACGAGCCCGGGGAGAACCCGGGGGCGGTGATCGCCCCCTCGTCGAGGGAGCGGTCGCGGTCCAGGATCTCGTCGACGTCGATCTCCGTGACCTGGCCGAGCCCCTCGCAGGCGGGGCACATGCCCTCGGCGCTGTTGAAGCTGAAGGCGGTCGAGGTGCCGATGTGCGGGGTGCCGAGGCGGCTGAAGACGATCCGGAGCATCGCGTGGGCGTCGGTCGCGGTGCCCACCGTGGAGCGGGAGTTGGCGCCCATCCGCTCCTGGTCGACGACGATGGCGGCGCTGAGATGGTGCAGGCCGTCGACGTCGGGGCGGCCCACGCTGGGCATGAACCCCTGGACGAAGGCCGAGTAGGTCTCGTTGATCAGCCGCTGCGACTCGGCGGCGATGGTGCCGAAGACGAGAGAGGACTTCCCCGAGCCGGAGACTCCGGTGAAGACGGTGAGGCGGCGCTTGGGGAGGTCCAGGGAGACGTTCTTGAGGTTGTTCTCCCGGGCCCCGCGGACCTGGATGGTGTCGTGGCTGTCGGCGGCGTGCGGCCTCGTGGGACTGGTGGAACTGGTGGGATCGGAGTGCATCCGGCTTTCCCTCGCTGTGGATCGGGAGCGTGGCGTCGTGACGGTGCCCGTCCTCCGCGGGCCGGCCGCGGACGCCGGTGCGCGGGCGCGGGACCGTGCCCGGCACCGGCCGGGTTTGCCCGGGGGACGGGAAACTCCGTACAGCGTACGCGGAGGGGTACGGCGGAGGGATCCGTTCCGGTGCGATCCCGCCCTCCCGCACCCCGGGGAGAACCGGAACGGGCCGGACGGGGCACACCCGAACCCGGGCAGGGGACGAAGAGGCCAACGAGCGGACCCCGGGCGGGAGTCCGGCCCCCGTGCGGGCGTCGGCCCGCCGCAGCGCCCTACTCGGCTCGCGGGGTCTCCCGCACCCGGGCCTGGTGCCGGCGGGCCTTGAGCCGGTTCCCGCAGGTCTTCATCGAGCACCACCGTGCGGTGTTGGCACGGCTGCGGTCCAGGAGGAAGAGGCGGCATTCGGGGTTCCCGCACGGCCGCAGACGGCCGGGCATGCGCTCCTTGACGTCCGCCCAAGCGAGCACGAGCTCCACGGCGAGCCTGCGCTCCGGCGGCACCTCCAGGTGCCACTCGACGCCCGACGCGCCGGCCCGCGGGACCTTGCGGGCGCCCGCGAGGACCCGGCCCAGACGGGGCTCCGCCGGCGCACCCGACACGACCGCCTGGAGCGCGTCCCGGGCGGTGCGCAGCCACCGGCGCTCCTCGTCACCGCCGAGACCCCCGTGCTCCCGCGCCCACCTGTCCAGCTCGCGGTCGTCACGCCACAGGTCCCGGCGTCGCCCATCCGCCACAGGCGTGCTGTTCAGCGCCTCCAGCAGGGCCTGGTCGTCCAGC
This sequence comes from Streptomyces xinghaiensis S187, assembly GCF_000220705.2. Classification (GTDB taxonomy): domain Bacteria; phylum Actinomycetota; class Actinomycetes; order Streptomycetales; family Streptomycetaceae; genus Streptomyces; species Streptomyces xinghaiensis. Next base: position 2,069,366 of record NZ_CP023202.1, read on the forward strand.
ACGGGTCTCACCTTTCCAGCTAACTCCCTCAAGTGGTTTGACAGGTTACCCCACGCGGGGTCTACTGAACGCCGAGCGGTAACCACCACACGACATCTAAGGGGTTAGATATGGTTGAGATCCGCCATCAGTACGCGACCGTGCGGGGACATCGCGTCTTCTACCGCGAGGCAGGGGCCCGCGAGGCCCCCACACTCGTCCTCCTGCACGGATTCCCCACCAGCTCCCGCATGTTCCGCCACCTCATCCCGGCACTGGCCGACCGGTTCCACGTCATCGCCCCCGACCACCTCGGCTTCGGCAACTCCGATGCCCCGCCCGCGGACGCGTTCACCTACACCTTCGACTCCCTGACCGACATCACCGAGGCCCTGCTGGCCCGGCTCGGCGTCACCCGCTATGCCGTGTACGTCCAGGACTACGGGGCCCCCATCGGCTGGCGGCTCGCCCTGCGTACCCCGGACGCGGTCACCGCGGTGATCACACAGAGCGGCAACGCCTACGAGGACGGCTTCGTACCGGATTTCTGGGCGCCCCTCTGGGCGTACGGCGAGAATCCGGGCCCCCGGACCGAACCCGCCGTCCGTACCGCCCTCTCGCTCGACGCCATCCGCTGGCAGTACCTGCACGGAGTGGACCGGCCCGAGCTGGTCGACCCCGACACCTGGGCCGCCGATCACCGCGAGGTCAGCCGGCCGGGCAACGATCTCGTGCAACTCGCCCTGTTCCGCGACTACGCCGGCAACCGGCCCCTCTACCCGCGGGTGCACGCCTACTTCCGGGAACGCCGGGTTCCGCTCCTCGCGGTCTGGGGCGCGGGCGACGAGATCTTCGGCCCGGACGGAGCGCGCGCCTTCGCCCGGGATCTGCCGGACGCGGAGATCCGTCTGGTCCCCGGAGGCGGGCACTTCCTGCTCGAAAGCCACCTGGACACCGTGGCCGGGTATATCCGCGGGTTCCTGACCGTCGCCGCGTCGCGGCATGAAGTCAGCGAAGAGTCCCAGGGCGGGTGAACCGGCTGTTCGGAACCGGGGTCCGGCCGGGACACGCGGCTCCGCCCGACGGTGCGGTGACCGGCCGGCCACGAGGCCGGGCACACCGGCCTCACGTTCAGCCGTCCGTGCCGCCACCGCCCCGGCCGGCGGACCGCCCGGCCGCCGCCCGCATCAGGCAGAGCCCGGGCTAACTCAGCCCCGCCCGCCGGGCCCGTTCGACCGCCGGGCCGATGGCCTTGGCCACGGCTTCCACGTCGGCCGCCGTCGAGGTGTGCCCCAGCGAGAAGCGCAGCGTGCCGCGTGCCTGCTCCGGGCTCGCGCCGGTGGCCAGGACGACATGGCTCGGCTGGGCGACCCCGGCCGTGCAGGCGGAGCCGGTCGAGCACTCGATGCCCTGCGCGTCGAGCAGGAGCAGGAGCGAGTCGCCCTCGCAGCCGGGGAAGGAGAAGTGCGCGTTGGCGGGGAGCCGCCCGGCCGGGTCGGGGTCGCCGCCGAGGATGGCGTCCGGCACCGCCTCGCGCACGGCCTCCACCAGCGCGTCGCGCAGTCCGCCGATCACCCGTGCGAACTCGGCGCGGTGTTCGGCGGCATGGCGGCCTGCCGCGGCGAAGGCGGCCACCGCCGGGACGTCGAGGGTGCCGGAGCGCACCTGGCGCTCCTGGCCGCCGCCGTGCAGCAGCGGTACGGGCGCCAGATCGCGGCGGAGCAGCAGCGCGCCGATGCCGTAGGGGCCGCCGATCTTGTGCCCGGAGACGGTGAGGGCGCTCAGCCCGGAGGCGGCGAAGTCGAGCTCGACCTGGCCGAACGCCTGCACGGCGTCGGAGTGCACGGGGATGCCGAACTCGGCCGCCACCGCGGCGAGTTCAGCGACCGGCATGACCGTGCCGATCTCGTTGTTGGCCCACATCACGGTCACCAGCGCGACGTCGTCCGGGTTCCGTTCGACCGCCTCGCGCAGCGCCTCCGGGTGCACGCGCCCGGCGGAGTCCACCGGCAGGTACTCCACGCGGGCGCCCTCGTGCTCGGCGAGCCAGTCGACGGCGTCCAGCACGGCGTGGTGCTCGACGGGACTGGCGAGGATCCGGGTGCGCTCCGGTGCGGCGTCCCGCCGGGCCCAGTAGAGGCCCTTCACCGCGAGATTGTCCGATTCCGTACCCCCCGAGGTGAACACCACCTCGCTGGGCCGCGCCCCGAGGGCCGCCGCGAGCGACTCGCGGGACTCCTCGACGGTGCGCCGGGCCCGCCGCCCGGCCGCGTGGAGGGAGGAGGCGTTGCCGGTGACGGCGAACTGGGCGGTCATCGCCGCCACCGCCTCGGGAAGCATGGGCGTCGTGGCGGCGTGATCGAGGTAGGCCATGGTGCGCACGATTCTACGAGGGGCGGTACGGGCGGAAGGCCGCCCCCGGCCCGTACCGCGCGCTCCGGTCAGCCGGCGGTGCCCGGCGGGCGGTTCCCCGGCAGGCTCACCCGGCACGTGCTTCCCGGCGGGCGTCCCCGGCCGTCAGCCGAGCTGTGCCCGGGCGAGCTGGCGGGACTGGGCGACGAGGCGGTCCCGGCTGTCCCAGACCTCGGCGTCCTCCTCCAGGAAGCCGCCCGCGAGATTGCGGGTGGTGATGGCGACGCGCAGCGGGCCCGGCGCCGGGCGGCTGCGGATGTGGGCGGTGAGTTCGACGGTGGGGACCCAGCCGGAGATGCCCATCTCGAAGGCGGTGGGCGGCAGGGCGTCGACGGCCAGCAGCAGGGAGAGCGGGTCGGCGTCGCGGCCGTCGGCGAGCTGGAACCAGGCCCGCATCTCGCCGTTGCCGGAGGGCTTGCCGCGCGCCCAGCCGGCGGTCGCCGGGTCCAGCCGGACGTCGAGCCGGCCGGCGATCTCGGTCGCGCCGAGCAGGGCGCCGACCTCGTCGTCCGCGTGCCGGGCGCCGAGGCACTCCTCGAAGGGCGGCATGGCGGGCGGCTTGGCGGTGGTGCGGACGTCGTCGGGGAGGGCGCCCAGGTCCCCGTAGCCGGCGACCACGCGCAGCCGCTCCACCTCGGCGCCGTTCTCGTCGAGCTGGGTGAGGGACGCCTGGCCGGTGGAGAGGGTGCGGCCGGTGCGCACCACCTCGGTGCGGATCCGTGCCGGGCCGGGGCGGGAGGCGGTGAGGTAGTGGGCGGTGACGGTGAAGGGGTCGGAGTGCGGCAGGACCTCACCGAGGGCGCGGCCCGCCATGGCGAGGAGGTATCCGCCGTTGACGGCGTGAATGATCGTCCAGGCGGACGACAGCTCCGCGTCATGCACGCCGGGCTCACGCGGCGTCACCGCCGTGTCCCGGTCGAACTCGCTGTTCCCGATGGTTGCCTGTGCCATGGGCTGTACGGTACACCGAAAAAGTTACCGACCGGTAGACAGTAGTCGTCCATGACAGCGGTGAGCCGGCGGACGCCGCCGGGGCCTGCCCGGCCGTGCGCCGGGCCTGTGCCGACGTGCCCGGTGCAGTGCGCGAGGTGCGGCGCCGGGCGCCCGGATCCCGGGGCACGGGCCGGGCAGGCCCCGGGCCCTACGCCTCCTCCGCCGCCGACGACCTGCGGTGCCAGGCCCGGGGTGCCCGCCAGCCGAACCGGATCGCGCAGAGCCTCAGCAGGAAGGCGGCGAGCGCGGAGAGCGCGCTGGAGACCGGGTTGAGCGCCCCGAAGTGGATGAGCAGCGCGGCCAGCGACGCCCCGACGATGGCCGGGACGGCGTAGATCTCCCGGTCCCAGCGGAGCAGCGAGGGCACCTCGTTGGCCAGGACGTCCCGGACGACGCCGCCGCCCGCGGCCGTCACCACGCCCAGCACGGCCGCGAACGGCAGCCCCAGCCCGTATTCGTACGCCTTGGTGGTGCCGACGACGCAGAACAGCCCGAGCCCGGCCGCGTCGAAGACGGCCACCGCACGGTTGATCCGCTCCACCTGCGGATGGAGGAAGACCACGAGCACGGTGGCGAGCAGCGGCGTGACCAGATAGCCGAGGTCGGTGAAGGCCGCGGGCGGCACGGCGCCGATGATCAGGTCACGGATCAGTCCGCCGCCCGTCGCCGTGGCCATGGCGAGCACCGCGATGCCGAAGACGTCGAAGTTCTTGCGCACGGCGAGCAGCGCGCCGGAGATCGCGAAGACGAAGATCCCGGCGATGTCCAGCGCCTGCAGCACGGAGGGGGTGAACAGATCGGTGAGCACCCGGCGATTCTGCCCTGTGCCGCCGCGGCCATCCCCGGTGTGACGTGCGGCGGCGCGGACGGTCCGGGGTTCCGGGCCGCCCGCGCCGCACCGTGTCCGGGCGCTGCCGGGGGCGTCAGACGCTCTCGGCGGCCTTCTCGGCCTTGTCGGACTCCTCGGGGTTCCCGGCGGTCACCGTCCCGGGTTCGACGACCGTGGCCGCGCTGTTCATCCGGACGGTGCCGGCCGCGATCTCCGCGGCGTAGTGGCACGCCACCTTGTGGCCGCCGCCCAGGTCACGCAGCTCCGGGCGCTCGGTGTCACAGCGCGTCTCCTGCTTCCACGGGCACCGGGTGTGGAACCGGCAGCCGGCGGGCGGGGTGGCGGGCGACGGCAGGTCGCCGGTGAGCAGGATGCGCTCGCGGCTGTCCTCGACCACGGGGTCGGGGATCGGCACCGCCGACATCAGGGCCTTGGTGTACGGGTGGAGCGGTTCGGCGTACAGCCCGTCGCTGGGCGCCTCCTCCACCAGCGAGCCGAGGTACATCACCCCGATGACGTCGGAGATGTGCCGGACCACGGCGAGGTCGTGGGCGATGACCATATAGGTCAGCCCCATCGACCGCTGCAGCTCCTCCAGCAGGTTGATCACCTGGGCCTGGATGGAGACGTCCAGCGCGGAGACCGGCTCGTCGCAGATGATCACGTCGGGCTCCAGCACCAGCGCCCGCGCGATGCCGATGCGCTGCCGCTGGCCGCCGGAGAACTCGTGCGGGTAGCGGGAGAGCGCGTTGGACGGCAGGCCGACCTTGGCCAGGATCTCCCGGATGCGGGCGCGGCGCTCCTCGCGGTCGGCGCCGATGCCGTGCGCGGCCATGCCCTCGGAGAGGATCGACTCGATGTTCTGCCGCGGGTCGAGGCTGCCCAGCGGGTCCTGGAAGACCATCTGCACCCGGCGGCGGAACTTGCGCATCTCCTCCTCGGGGAGGTGCGCCAGGTCGGTGCCGTCGAGGACGACGCTGCCGTCGGTGATGTCCACCAGCCGCAGGACGGCCCGGCCCAGGGTCGTCTTGCCGCAGCCCGACTCGCCCACCAGGCCGTAGGTCTGGCCGGCCTCGACGGAGAGCGAGACGCCGTCGACCGCGTAGACGTGGCCGACCGTGCGGTCGAAGACGACGCCCTTCTTCAGGGGGAAGTGGACCTTCACCCCGTCCAGCTTCAGCAGGCTCATGAGGTGGCCTCCGTCTTCTCGGTCGCGGCTGCCTCGGCGCCGGTGGCGTTCTTCCCGTCCCCGGCGGCGCCGGACTCGGCACCGGACTCGGCACCGGACTCCGCGCCGGGTTCGGTCTCCGGCGCCGGCCCGGCGGTGTCGCCGTCCTCCGCCACCGCCTCGTCCGGCAGGATGTGCGGGGCCTCGATCACGGCCACATCACCCGAACCGTGCGCGTCCAGCACCGGGTTGACGCACCGCACCCGGTGCCCCGGCGTGCGCGGTTCCGTCAGCTCGGGGGTGCCCTGCAGGCACTCCAGGGTGTAGTGGTCGCAGCGCGGCGCGAAGGCGCAGCCGTCCGCCCAGGCGATGTTGTCGTTGATGGAGCCCCGGATGGGGTTCAGCGGCTCGCCGCGCGGCGCGTCGAGCCGGGGTATGGAGCCCAGCAGCCCGTTGGCGTACGGGTGGGTGGGTGCGGCGAACAGCTCGCGCCGTCCCGCCGACTCCACGACCTTGCCCGCGTACAGGACGTTGACCTCGTCGCAGAGCCCGGCGACCACCCCGAGGTCATGGGTGATCATCAGCAGGGCGGTGCCCTCCTGGTCCACCAGTTCCTTGAGGAGTTCCAGGATCTGCGCCTGGATGGTGACGTCCAGGGCGGTGGTCGGCTCGTCGGCGATCAGCAGCCGGGGCGCGCAGGCCACGGCCATGGCGATGAGCGCCCGCTGCCGCATCCCGCCGGAGAGCTGGTGCGGGTACTCCTTGAGCCGCCGGTACGGGTCGGGGATGCCGACCCGGTCGAGCAGCGAGGCGGCCTCCTTCCGCGCGGCCTGCCCCTTGAGCCCTCGGTGACGGGCCAGGATCTCGGTGACCTGGACGCCGATGGGGACCACGGGGTTCAGCGAGGAGAGCGGGTCCTGGAAGATCATCGCGAGCTGTGAGCCGCGCATCTCGCGCATCTTGGCGTCGCTCAGCCCGAAGAGGTCGGTGCCGTCGAACTCGGCCCGCCCCCCGACCTTCACGCCGCGCCCGGGCAGCAGCCCCATCAGGGCGAGCGAGGTGACGCTCTTGCCGCAGCCGGACTCGCCGACGAGACCCACGACCTCGCCCTCGCCGACGGAGAAGGACACACCCGACACGGCCCGCACATCGCGGCGTCCGCGTGCGGTGAAGGTGACGGTCAGTTCGTCCACGGAAAGCAACGACATGTCATCAGCTCCGCAGTTTCGGGTCGAGGGCTTCGCGCATGGCCTCGCCGAGGAGGGTGAAGCCGAGGGCCGTGATGATGATGCCCACCGAGGGATAGACCGCGAGCATCGGCGCCGAGTCGAAGAAGCCCTGCGCCTGGGCCAGCATGACGCCCCACTCCGGGACGGCCGCGTCCGGGTTGCCCAGCCCCAGGTACGACAGGGCGGCGGCCTCGATGATGGCGGTGGCCAGGCTCAGCGTGGCCTGCACGATGACCGGGCTCAGCGAGTTGGGCACGATGTGGCCGAGCACGATACGGCGCTTGCGCACGCCCAGCGCCCGGGAGGCGAGGACGTAGTCCGAGCCGCCCTGGGCCAGCATCGAACCGCGCAGCAGCCGGGCGAAGATGGGGATCTGCACCACACCGACCGCGATCATCACGGTGGTGAGGCTCTGCCCGAGGACGGCCGCGACGGAGACCGCCAGCAGCAGCGAGGGCAGCGCCAGCAGCATGTCGATGAAGCGCATGATGACGGAGTCGATCCGGCGCCCGGCGCGCCCGCCGAGCGTGGACGCGGCCCCGGAGGCGATGCCGATCAGGCAGCCGATGGTGAAGCCGAGGAGGGTGGCCACCACGCCGACGAGCAGGGTCTGCCGGGCGCCGACCAGCATCCGGGAGAACTCGTCGCGGGCGAGGTGGTCCAGGCCGAACCAGTTCTCGGCGCGCGGTCCGACGAAGACGGAGCGGGCCGGGATGACCTCGCCGCGCCACAGCTGGGCGGTCGGCGAGTACGGGGCGATCCAGGGGCCGATGATGGCGATCAGGATGAAGACGGCGATGATGCCGGCCCCGATGATCGCCATCTTGCTGGAGCGCAGCCGGCGGAAGGCCTCGTACCAGAGGCTGTGGCCGGTGGCGGTCTCGGTCTGTGCGGTGAGCTCCGCGAGCCGGTCGATCTTGTCGGTCTTGGTGCTCATCAGTGCACCCGCACTCTCGGGTCAATGAGGTTGTAGGCCAGGTCGACCAGGAGGTTGAGGATCACGTAGGTCAGCGCGATGAAGAGGATGAAGCCGACGAGCACCGGGTAGTCGCGGCCGTCGATGGCGGTCCGCAGGAAGGAGCCGATGCCGCCGAAGGCGAAGACGGACTCGGTGAGCACCGCGCCCGACAGCAGGCTGCCGGTGAGCAGGCCGACGGCGGTGACCACCGGGAGCAGCGCGTTGCGCAGGACGTGCCGGCCGCGGATCACGTGCTGCTGGAGGCCCTTGGACTCGGCGGTGCGGACGTAGTCCTCGCCGAGCACCTCCAGCACGCTGGCCCGGGTCATCCGGACGATGATGGCCAGCGGGATGGACGCGAGGGCCAGGGCGGGCAGCACCAGGTGCGTCAGGGCGTCCCAGGCGGCGTCGAACTCCCCGGTGAGGATGCCGTCCAGGACGTAGAAGCCGGTCACCTCGGTGGCGTTGAGCCCGGTGGACTGCCGGCCGTAGCTGGGGAACCAGCCGAGGTTCACGGCGAAGACGGCCCGCAGGATGAAGGCCAGGAAGAAGACCGGGATGCAGATGCCGAGGAGCGACCCGGACACCGCGGACACGTCGAGCCAGCTGCCGCGGCGCTTGGCCGCGAAGTAGCCGAGGGGGATGCCGACCGCGACGGCGATGAGCATCGCGAAGATGCCGAGCTCCACCGTGGCGGGGAACCGCCGGGCGAACTCCTCCCACACGGGCTGGCCGGTCTGGGTGGAGGTGCCCAGATCCAGCTCTCCCAGCCGCTTGAGGAAGCGGCCGTACTGCACCCATACCGGCTGGTCGAGCCCGAGGGCGCGCTCGATCCGGGCCTTGTCCGCTTCGGTGGCCCGTTCCCCGAGCAGGGCCGCCGCCGGTCCCCCCGGAAGCTTGTTCAGCCAGAGGAAGAGAAGGACGGACAGGCCTAGCAGTGTGGGTATGAGCTGCAGCAGTCTGCGTACTACGAGACGCAACACCCCGCGCTACCCCTTTCTGGTCATGGATCGCAACCACGTCCGCCCGGCCACCTGTGTGCGTGGCCGGGCGGACCTGGACCTGCTCGGTTGTGTTACTTGAAGGAGACCTCGGCGAAGTTCTCCTGCGTCAGCGGGGAGACCTTCGGCGGGTTGACGTCCTTCGCGAAGGCGATGGACGGCGGGGACGAGGAGATCGGCAGGCCGGGCAGGAAGTCCATGATGACCTCATTGGCCTTCTTGTACAGCTCGGTCCGCTTCTCGGCGTCGGGCTCGGAGGAGGCGGCCTTCATGGCGTCGAAGACCTTGTCGTTCTTGAAGCCCCACTGCTTGTCGTAGCCGCCGAACCAGGTGCCGATGAAGTTGTAGCCGTCGTTGAAGTCACCGGTCCAGCCCATGAGGTACAGGCTGCACTTGCCGTTCTGGGTGGAGTCCAGGTAGTCCGGGTTCCACTTCATGGCGCGCGGCTTGACCTTGATGCCGGCCTTCTCCAGGTCCGTCTTCATCAGCTCGAACATGTCGGCCGGGGCCGGCATGTACGGGCGGGTGACCTCGGTCGGGTAGCAGAAGTCCAGGGTCGGGTTCTTCGCGCCGGCGTCGGCGAGGAGCTCCTTGGACTTCTCGACGTCCTGCTCGTAGACCTTCACGTCGCCCGAGTAGCCGGCGACCGTGTCGGGCATGAACTGGCTGGCCTTGACGCCGCCTTCGGGAAGCTGCGTCTCGACGATGTTGTCCCGGTCGATCGCGTGCGCGATCGCCTCACGGACTTCCTTCTTCTTCAGCAGCTTGTTGTTCTCCTGGTTGAAGCCCAGGTAGAAGATGTTGAAGACGTCGCGGGTCGGGACCTGGAAGCCGTCCTTCTCCAGGGTCTTCACATCGGCGGGCGCGACCAGGTCGTAGCCGTGGATGTCACCGGCCTGCAGCGCCTGGCGGCGGCCCTCCTCGGTGTCGAGGGTGCGGAACACCAGCTTCTCGACACCGGCCTTCTTGCCCCAGTAGTCGTCGAAGCGCTCAAGGGTGACCTCCTTGTTGCCCTTGTTCCACTTCGAGATCTTGAACGGGCCGGTGCCGGCGACCGTGCCGGCCTCCTGGCTGTACTTGGGGTAGGTGATCGCGTCACCCTCGCCCTTCGCCTCCTCCTTCTCGTAGGCGTCGATCGCCTTCGGGGAGTGGATGGCGAGCGCCTGGAGGGAGAAGCCGCCGGGGAGGTTGGCGGTGGCCTCCTTGACCTTGATGACCGGGGTCAGCTCGTCCTCGGCGGTGCAGGAGACGTAGTTCGCCTCGGGCGTCTCCTTGTCCTCGTTCTTCTTGAAGCCGCCCATGATGGTCTGCCAGTAGTAGGAGACCGCGCTGTTCTGGTACGTGCCCGACCAGTTGAACCAGTGGTCGTAGTTCTTGCAGACGGCCTCGGCCGTCAGCTTCTCGCCGTCGTGGAACTTGACGCCGTCGCGGAGCTTGAACGTCCACTCGGTGCCGTCCTCGCTGCCCTCCCAGGACTCGGCGAGGCCGCCGACGAGCTGGCTGCCGCCCGGCTCGTGCTCGATGAGGGCCTCGAAGGCCTGGCGGGTGACGCGGAAGGTCTCGCCGTCGCTGGCCAGGGCGGGGTCGAGGGAGCCGGGGTCGCCCGCGGCACCGAAGATGAAGGTGTCGCCCGCCTCTCCCTTGCCGCCCTCGTCCCGGTCACTGGCGCAGCTGGTCACGGCCAGCCCCATCGCCAAGGTGACCACAACCGCCCGAGCGGCTCTGGATTTTCTTATTCGCATGCTCTACCCCAGGGATGAACGGTATTGAGAGGCGCTGACCGCTCGAACACTACAGACGACTCCGGCGGCGGTGAACAGTCCGCATAACGGTGATACATACCTGAGACCCGGACAGCGCATATACCGGATATGCCCTGTTCAGGCCCGGTTGACGCGGTGCGCCCCGCTCGGTCTGGAGTGCTACCGCACCGGCAAGCGCCGTGCGGCGCGGGGCCGTTGAGGCGGTCTCAGCGGGGCGCGGCGCCCGGCAGCATGCCGTGCGGCGGCGGATAGCCGTAGCCGGGGGCGGGACCGGCGCCGGGAACCGCCCCGGCCCCGGGGCCGGCGGCATAGCCCTCGCGGTCGAAGAACGGCCGGGAGTTGGCGCGCATCCACAGCGCCACCGGGTCGTACTCGTCGGACAGGGCGACGGTCGACACCGGCAGCCCCTCCGGCACCACGCCGACGGACTGCCCCATCATCCGGCGCACGGACTCCACGGCCTGCGGCCCGTTGTCGTACAGCTCCAGGCCGATGGCCAGATACGGCACGCCGACCGAGGGCTGCACCCAGGCGCGGCGCAGCGCCCGTACGGCGGGCGTGTGGTGGGCGTTCTGCGTCAGCAGGGCGTAGAACTGCGGGATCTCCACGGCCGGTTCGGTAATCCGCAGCGGCCCGGCGGGCAGCCGGTCCAGGCCGGAGGCGACCCGGCGGAGATCGGCCCAGGGGATGCCGACGCCGCCGCCGGGCGCGTGCGGGTTCAGCCACAGGCCCCAGCGGTCCGGGAAGAGGGAGGCGGCGATCTCCCGGCCGCCGACCACCTCGTGCGCCCGGTTCCAGCCGCTGGCGGCCAGCTCCTGGGCGGAGGTCACACAGGGGGCGTAGCCGTAGCCGTCGACCTCCATGTTCCCGTACTGCGCGTCGGGCGCGCCCGGATGGCCGTGCCACAGCAGCATCCACACCTGCCCGTCGGCGAGGGCCCGCAGCAGCGCCTCATAGGCGTCGTACCGGCCGGGCGTCACCTGTGGCAGCAGCTGCTCGATCTGCTCCCTGTCCCCGCCCGCGCTCACCTGGTTCCGCCCCTTCGTCTTGCCTCTCGGCACCGCCGCGGTGCGCGTCCTTCGCGCCCCGCCGGGTCATCCAACCAGCTTACGGACCGGATGCGGCGGCGCCCGCCGCCCTGTCCGCCGTCCGGGTGTCGCGGACCGGCCGTTCGCGGTGCCCGCCGCGCCCGTGTTCGAGCCGCGTCACCCGGCGGTGTGGAAGGGCCGGATCCGTGCGCGCATCCAGTCCGCGACCGGGTCGTGCGCGATGTCCAGCAGGACCATCTGCACGGGCCAGGGCACCGGCACCGCGCCGAGCGCCCGGCCGAGCGCGTCGTGCACCCGGGCCCGGTCCTCCGGTTCGCAGCGGGAGAGTTCGACGCCGACGAAGAGCGCCGGCGGGTCGCCCTCGACACTCGCGAGAGTGCGGCGGGCGGTGAGCACGACCCCCGTTGTGGTGAACTCCCCGGCGGCGGCGGCCAGGAAGTCGACCGGTTCGTCCTGCCAGTCGGGCTCGAAGAGCCGCACCCGCCCGCCGGACGGGACGCCGGGCCCGGCCTCGCCGCGGCCGGTGCGGCACAGCTCGGCCACGGCGGGCGGCGGCAGCGGTACGCCGACGGAGGTGCCGCCCGGGTTGACGGCGATGCCCAGTTGCGGCGGCAGCCCGCGGGCGAACTCCCGCGCGGGCGCGACCGTGCAGGGCATGTGGGAGCCCGCGCCCCGGAGGAACTCCTCCTCCGAGCTGTAGACGGGGACGCAGGCGATGCCGGCCACGTCCAGGGTGGGCAGGTCCAGATCCGGGCTGGCGGGCCCGCCGCCGTTCGGCAGCGGCACCCAGATCCGGCTGCGGCCGAGCACCTCGATCAGCCGGGCGCCCGCGCCGGGAACCCCGAGGGAGGCGGCGAGCACCTCTTCCAGTTCGTTGCGGGGGAAGCCACCGGGCGCGCTGCCGGACAGACCTCCGGACACGCCGGGCGTCCCCGCCGGGGCCGGGGTGCGCTCGTGCTGCTCCGGGATGCTCATGCCGTCGATGCTCATGCCGTCCAACCACGTCTCGTCCGCGTCGCCCGGGCGCCGCGGGGCCTGTCGCCCGGAGCCCGGCACGTCTGCGCCGTCCGGCCCGCGCGGACGCCGCGGCCACCGCCCGCGGCGGCCGGGGTCGTCAGGATCCGGGAATCCGGGTAGCAGAACCCTAGCGCCAGCCCACCGGGGTACGGCCAGGGGCCCGACAGCGCGGATTCACGGCGATTCCGGGATTTTCCCCGCCGTGCGGGCCCTGCGGGCCGTCCGGGCCGTGCGGCGGCCGGGACACCGGGGCGGTCAGCCGAAGCCGATGGTGTGCAGCGCGCTCGCCGACGCCCGGTCGAGCAGCACCACGGAGACGCAGCCCTCCGGGGCCCGGCCGGCCTCCGCGTCGGCGATCAGCCGGGCCACCGCCCGGCGGTGGCGGGCGAAGGCGTAGCCGGAGACGCCCCGGCCCCGCGCGAGCTGCCCGGCGAGGGCCGTCTCCGGGGAGACGTCCAGCAGCGCCAGGTGCAGACCGCGGCCCCGGCGGCGGGCGTCGCGCGCCAGCCAGCGGCGCACCCAGGTCAGGGTCCCGCAGTCGTGGACGACGACGCTCGCGCCCGAGCGCAGCGCCCGGCGCAGCCCGGCGTAGTGCGCGGCGCGCACCAGGGGGCGGTAGAGGGCGTAGGGCAGGGCGGCGGGCAGCCGGCGCTGCCAGCGGTCCCGGGCGTCCTGGGAGTCGATGCGGTGGACGGCGCCGCCGCGGGCGTCGAGGGCGGCGGTGGCCCGCTTGATCAGGGTGCTCTTGCCGCTGCCGGGGAGCCCGGAGACGACGAGGACGTCGCCGGCCGGGTAGCGCAGCGCGGACGGCCTGCGGCCGCGCAGGTCCGTCTCGGCGTCCGCTCCGGCCGCGTCGCCTCCGGCCGCGTCACCTCCGGCCGCGTCCGCTCCGGCGGCGGCCGGGCGGGCGGACGCCGTCCACTCCGCCGCGCCCTCCGGCCCGGACGCGGTCTCCGGCCCGGCCGCGGCCCGCGGCGTAATCGTGTACATCCCCTGGACCCGAACCTGCACCTGATCGTCCCCCCTCTGTGCGGTCACCGCCGGACTGCCCGGCCAGCCTGGCAAGAACGGTGCCGCGTTACAACGTCGATACCCGGTGCGCGGTTCCGCGATGTGCTGATGAGACGGACCCTCCGGGCCGGTTCTCCGGTTCCCTCCGGGTCGGTATTCCGCTTCCCGTGCGATGATGACCGCGCCAACTGCATACCGCCGTTCGAATCCGCGCGGGAGAGTCCCCGGTCCGGCCGCCGTGCCGCCGCCGGGGCGCCGAAGGAGCAAGTCCTCCCTTGAATCTCTCAGGCCCCGTACCGCGCGGACGAGGCAAATCTGGAAAGCGGGCCGTCCCTCCGGGGCGTCCCCACCCAAGGTGCAAGCCACGATCCCGGGTACGTACGGTTGTGGCGAAGCTCTCAGGTTCCATGACAGATGGGGAGACTGTGTTGCCGATGCCGCGCAGAGTTCCGCCACCTTCGTCAGGGAGCCACCGCCATGACCGATGCCCCCCGCCGCACCCCGCTTGACGCGCTGCACCGCTCGCTCGGTGCCTCGATGACCGACTTCGCCGGCTGGGACATGCCGCTGCGCTACGGCAGCGAGCGGGACGAGCACACCGCCGTCCGCACCCGGGCCGGCCTCTTCGACCTCTCCCACATGGGCGAGATCACCGTGACCGGCCCGCAGGCCGGCGAGCTGCTCGACCACGCCCTGGTGGGCAACCTCTCCGCGCTCGCGGTGGGCCGCGCCCGCTACACCATGATCTGCGAGCCGGGCGGCGGCATCCTCGACGACCTGATCGTCTACCGCCTCGCCGGGGAGCGGTACATGGTCGTCGCCAACGCCTCCAACGCCCAGGTGGTACTGGACGCGCTGACGGAGCGCGCCGCCGGCTTCGACGCGGCCGTGGCCGACGACCGCGAGAACTACGCGCTGATCGCGGTCCAGGGCCCCGAGTCCCCCGGCATCCTCGGCTCGCTCACCGACGCGGACCTGGACGGCCTGAAGTACTACGCCGGGCTGCCCGGCACCGTCGCCCGCGTCCCCGCCCTGATCGCCCGGACCGGCTACACGGGCGAGGACGGCTTCGAGCTCTTCACCGCCCCCGACGACGCCGAGCCGCTGTGGCGGGCGCTGACCGCGGCGGGGAAGGACGCGGGCCTCGTCCCCTGCGGCCTGTCCTGCCGGGACACCCTGCGCCTGGAGGCCGGGATGCCGCTCTACGGGCACGAGCTGAGCACCGCGCTCACCCCGTTCGACGCCGGGCTCGGCCGGGTGGTCAAGTTCGACAAGACCACGAACGGCGGCCGCTTCGTCGGCCGCGAGGCGCTGGAGGCCGCCGCGGCCCGCGCCGCGGAGGCACCGCCGCGGAAGCTCGTCGGCCTGGTGGCCGAGGGGCGGCGGGTGCCGCGCGCCGGGTACGCGGTGGTGGCCGCGGACGGCGGCGAGGTCATCGGCGAGGTCACCTCCGGCGCCCCCTCGCCGACCCTCGGCAAGCCGCTCGCCATGGCCTACGTGGACCCCGCCTACGCCGCCCCGGGCACCCCGGGGGTGGCCGTGGACATCCGCGGCCGCCACGAGCCGTACGAGGTCGTGGCCCTGCCGTTCTACAAGCGGCAGCGCTGAATCTCCCCTTCCCCGGCGTTTCCCCCTCGTCCGTCCCACGTGTCAAGACCCGTACACGAGCACGTCACCGAATCCAGGAGAATCAGGTCATGAGCAACCCCCAGCAGCTGCGCTACAGCAAGGAGCACGAGTGGCTGTCCGCCGCCGAGGAGGGCGTGTCCACCGTGGGCATCACCTCCCACGCGGCCGACGCGCTCGGTGACGTCGTCTACGTCCAGCTCCCGGAGGTCGGCGACACGGTCACCGCGGGCGAACCCTGCGGTGAGCTGGAGTCGACCAAGTCGGTCAGCGACCTGTACGCGCCGGTCTCCGGCGAGATCACCGAGGTCAACCAGGACGTCGTGGACGATCCCGCGCTGGTGAACTCCGCCCCGTACGAGGGCGGCTGGCTGTTCAAGGTGAGGACCGACGAGAGCGCGGGCGAGCCCGAGCTGCTCTCCGCGGACGAGTACGCGGCCTTCACCGGCAACTGAAGCCCCTCCCTGCCACCGATCGGGAAGACCTGATGTCGCTTCTCAACGACTCCCTGCACGAAGCCGACCCGGACGTCGCCGCCGCCGTCGACGCCGAACTCGACCGCCAGCAGTCCACCCTGGAAATGATCGCCTCGGAGAACTTCGCGCCCGTCTCGGTGCTGGAGGCCCAGGGGTCGGTCCTGACCAACAAGTACGCCGAGGGCTACCCGGGCCGCCGTTACTACGGCGGCTGCGAGCACGTCGACGTCGTCGAGCGGCTGGCCATCGCCCGGATCAAGGAGCTGTTCGGGGCCGAGGCCGCCAACGTCCAGCCGCACTCCGGCGCCCAGGCGAACGCCGCCGCGATGGCCGCCGTCCTCAGCCCGGGCGACACCATCCTGGGCCTGAACCTGGCGCACGGCGGGCACCTCACCCACGGCATGAAGATCAACTTTTCCGGCAAGCTCTACAAGGTGGCGGCCTACCACGTCGACGCCGAGACCGGCCGGGTCGACATGGACGAGGTCGAGCGGCTCGCCAAGGAGGAGCGGCCCAAGCTGATCATCGCGGGCTGGTCCGCCTACCCGCGGCAGCTCGACTTCGCGGCCTTCCGGCGGATCGCGGACGAGGTCGGCGCCTATCTGATGGTGGACATGGCGCACTTCGCCGGCCTGGTGGCCGCGGGCCTGCACCCCTCCCCGGTGCCGCACGCCCACATCGTCACCACCACCACCCACAAGACGCTGGGCGGCCCGCGCGGCGGTGTGATCCTCTCCACGGCCGAGCTGGCCAAGAAGATCAACTCGGCCGTCTTCCCCGGCCAGCAGGGCGGCCCGCTGATGCACGTCATCGCGGCCAAGGCGGTGGCCTTCAAGGTCGCGGCGAGCGAGGACTTCAAGGACCGCCAGCGGCGCACCCTGGCCGGCTCGCGCATCCTGGCGGAGCGGCTGCTGGCCGAGGACGTCACCGCGGCCGGCGTCTCCGTCCTCTCCGGTGGCACGGACGTCCACCTCGTCCTGGTGGACCTGCGCAACTCCGAGCTGGACGGGCAGCAGGCCGAGGACCGCCTCCACGAGGTCGGCATCACGGTCAACCGCAACGCCGTCCCGAACGACCCGCGCCCCCCGATGGTCACCTCGGGCCTGCGGATCGGCACCCCGGCGCTCGCCACCCGCGGCTTCGGCGAGGACGACTTCCGCGAGGTCGCGGACATCATCGCCGAGGCGCTCAAGCCGAGCTACGACGCGGAGGCGCTGCGCGGCCGGGTATCCGCCCTGACCGTGAAGCACCCGCTGTACCCCGGGCTGAAGTAACCCGCTCCCCCGGCCCGTCCCACCGGCCGGCCGGCAGGGGTACGGGGCGGAAACCAACGGCCCAACATGCCCGGTTTCCGCCCCGTATATTGCCTCTACCGCCCCTTGCGGCCCTTCGCAGCCCTTTGCCCCACCTCGCCCGCACCGCCGTCCGGCCCCCTACCCCGTGGACCGCCGGGCGGCCCGTTTCCCCGCCACCGCGGGGATGATCCGGGAGTACCACCGTGGCCATCTCCGTCTTCGATCTCTTCTCGATCGGCATCGGGCCGTCCAGTTCCCACACCGTGGGCCCGATGCGGGCCGCACGCATGTTCGTCCGACGTCTGGAGCGGGAGGGCCTGCTGGACCGGACCGCCTCGGTCCGCGCCGAACTGTTCGGTTCCCTCGGCGCCACCGGCCACGGCCACGGCACCCCCAAGGCCGTCCTGCTCGGCCTGGAGGGCCACTCGCCGCGCACCGTGGACGTGGAGCGGGCCGACGGCGAGATCGCCCGCATCCGCTCCACGGGACGGCTGCGGCTCCTGGCCGCCGAGGCCGGCGACGCCCACGAGATCCCCTTCGACGAGCCCTCCCAGCTCGTCCTCCACCGGCGCCGCTCGCTGCCGTACCACGCCAACGGCATGACACTCACGGCGGCGGACGCCGGAGGAGCACCCGTCCTGGAGAAGACGTACTACTCGGTCGGCGGCGGCTTCGTCGTGGACGAGGACGCGGTCGGTGAGGACCGGATCAAGCCGGACGACACCGTGCTGAAGTACCCCTTCCGCACCGGCGACGAACTGCTGCGCCTCTCGCGCGAGACCGGTCTGTCCATCGCCGCCCTCATGCTGGAGAACGAGAAGGCCTGGCGGACGGAGGAGGAGATCCGCGCGGGCCTGCTGGAGATCTGGCGGGTCATGCGCGACTGCGTGGAGCGCGGCCTCACCCGGGAGGGCATCCTCCCCGGCGGCCTCAAGGTCCGCCGCCGCGCCGCCAACTCGGCGCGCCAGCTCCGCGCCGAGGGTGACGCGCCGGCCCGTGCCATGGAGTGGATCACCCTCTACGCGATGGCGGTCAACGAGGAGAACGCCGCGGGCGGCCGCGTCGTCACCGCCCCGACCAACGGCGCGGCGGGGATCATCCCGGCCGTCCTCCACTACTACACGGAGTTCGTGCCGGGCGCCGGCGACGAGGGCGTCGTCCGCTTCCTGCTGGCCGCCGGGGCCATCGGCATGCTCTTCAAGGAGAACGCCTCGATCTCCGGCGCGGAGGTCGGCTGCCAGGGCGAGGTCGGCTCGGCCTGCTCGATGGCGGCGGGCGGCCTCGCCGAGGTGCTGGGCGGCAGCCCGGAGCAGGTCGAGAACGCCGCCGAGATCGGCATGGAGCACAACCTGGGCCTGACCTGCGACCCGGTCGGCGGCCTGGTCCAGATCCCGTGCATCGAGCGGAACGGCATGGCGGCGGTGAAGGCGGTGACGGCCGCGCGCATGGCGCTGCGGGGCGACGGCCGCCACCACGTCTCCCTGGACAAGGTCATCAAGACGATGAAGGACACCGGCGCCGACATGAAGGTCAAGTACAAGGAGACCGCGCGCGGCGGCCTGGCGGTGAACGTCATCGAGTGCTGAGGGATCGGCTCGACCGGGCGCCCGAAACCCGCCACCGGTAAGCCCCCTCCCTCCGGCCTCAGTCCGGCGCCGAGGAGCCCAGTACACCCATGCATCACATCGCCCCCTGAGCAGTGAGCAGGGGTACACCTTGATCCATGAATCCTGTGGCCCGCCCTGCCGACGCCGCCCTGACGTAACCCTTTGCCATCGCCGCCCGGCCCGTCATAGCGTTCGAAGCTGCTCGAACGACGGTCCGACGGGGGATGGGCATGACCGAACAAGTTCCGGCGACGGCGGGGGCGGAAGCGGACGCGCGCCGACGGCAGCGGCGCGAGGGGAACACGCTGCTCGCGGCCATGCTGACCAATGGCCCGAACGAGCTCATCGATTTCGTCCTGCCGTTGTGGGCGGGAGCGGCCATCGGGCTGAGCGCCACCGAGGTCGGCGTGCTGCTGGCCGTCGAGATGGTCTTGTCGATGGTCTTCCGGCCGGTCTCCGGTGTCCTGGCCGACACGTTCGAACGCCGTTACGTGGCCGCGGCCGGAGCCGCGCTCTACGGCGTCTCGGCGGCCGGCTACGCCCTCGCGCAGAGCGCCCCCGTCGCCTACGCGGCAGCCGCCGTCGGCGGCGTGGGAGGCGCGCTGCTGTGGGTGAGCGTCCGCGCGATCGTCAGTGAACGGCTCGCGGAGGACTCCGCGGTCTTCCCCCGGCTGCTGTCCTCCCAGGAGACCGGCGCCTGGGTGGCGTTCATCGCCGGTCTGACGCTGATCGGCCTCATCGACTACACCGGCGTCTTCCTCGCCTGCGCCGCGGCCTGCGCCGCCGCCGCGGTGCTGCTGCTGGTCTCCCCCAGCCGGCCCGGGCGCCCGCGCGCCGGCACGGACCAAGGGACGGCGGAGGGGACGGCGGCGGCGGGTCTCGGCGCCGTGGGGCGCAGGCTGCGGCCCATGCTGCTCGCCGTGGTGCTGACGATGACGGCCGAGTCCGCCGTCTCCCTGCTGCTGCTCCTGCACCTGCAGCGCGGGTTCGACCTGGAGATCGGCGAGATCGCCTACGTGTTCCTGCCCGGCGCCATCGTCATGAGCGTCGCCGCCGAACACCTGCACAGGTATGTGGTGCGGTTCGGCCGCTCCCGGGTGCTGATGGCCGCCTCGCTCTCCAGCGCCGGGTTCGCCGTGGGCCTGGCGTGGGCACCGAACCCGTTCGTGATCGCGGGGCTGTGGATCCTCAGCGGACTGGCCTGGGCGGCCGTCATCCCCATCGGGCAGGCGGTGATCGCCGAGGCGTCGGGCGAACAGGCCGGACGCGGGATGGGGGTGTACGAATCGGCGCGCCTGCTGGGGGCCCTGACCGGGTCGCTCGCGGCGGGTGTGCTCTACGACAGTGCCGACTGGACCGCGGCCTGCCTCGTCGCGGCGGTGCCCCTGCTGGCCGGGGCGGTGGTCGTCCCCCGTGCCGTGCGAAGGCTCGGGGTCGCCGACGTCCCTCCCCCGGCACCGGAGCCTCCGGGACGGCCGGAGAAGCCGCAGGGGCCCGCCGCGGCGGACGGTGCGTCCGGAGCGGAGAGCCGGACGGAGACGGACACCAGGACGGCGGCGGCGAAGCGGGAACCCCGGCGGAAGGAGAACCAGCGGGAGGAGAAGCGGAAGCAGAAGCAGAAGACGCCCCGGCAGATCCGGCGCGAACTCGGCCTGCACGCGGCGCTGTTCGCGGTGGCCCAGCTCGTCCTGCTCGTCGCCGGCCTGTCCTGGATGAAGGACCTGCTCACCGGGGACTTCGGCGAACTGCTGCTCAGCGGCGGCAGGGAACAGGACTCGCCCGTCACCGGCCTGCTCTACGGCGCGGGCCGGCTGTGGACGTTCATCCTGATCGCGGACGCCCTCTGGCAGGGCGGCAGGCTTCTCGTCCTGGCGCTCCGCCCCTCCTCCCCGGAACCGCCGTCCCGCCCCTCCGGGGACTGAGATCGGCCGGGAGCGGGCACCGGAACGGTCAGGCGGGCGGAGCCGGCGGCACCGGGCCCGAGCCGCTCGCCGGGGGCGGGGGCGAAGGCGGGGGCGGGGGCGGGGGCGGGGGCGGGGCCCCCAGGGTGACGGAGCCGTGGAAGTCCCGGCCCTGGATGACGGCTCCGTGCACGGTGGCGCCGCTGATCTCATTGTGCACCGCCGCCTCGGGGCTTCCGGCGGGGGCCAGTTCGTCCAGGAGCCGCCGGAGCGTCGCGGCGGCCTCCGGGTCGGCGCGCAGCAGCGCTCGCAGCCGCATCCGCCACATCGCCTCGACGCCGGCCGCCGCCGTTCCGTCACCGCCGGCCCGGGCCTCCTCCAACTCGCCCCGGGACTCCTCCAGTTCCTCTTCCACGGAGGTCGTGCCGGACGAGCCGGGCGGTCCGGCCCGCCCGAGCAGGGCCGCCACGCGCACCTTCGTCTGCGCCCAGGCGTCGGTCACCATGGCCCCCACCAGGGCCGCGGCTCCGGAAGCCGCCAGGGCGGCGAGTTCTGGTTCCACCGGTCTCCCTCCAGCGCGTCCACCGAGCTTCCCACACCGGGGAAAACCGGACGATTCCGCGAGCCCGCCCAGCCGCTCCCCCTTGCCCCGGGCCCGGATCCGTCTCTGCTCCGAACTGGGTGAACAGTGTCCCGGCCGCCGCCCGCAACCGCCGGGTGCTCCGGACCGTCTACGCAGAATCCCAGCCGGTGCCGTTCCACCACCAGGACTGTTTTCTCTGCGAACGCGCCAGGATCAGAGAGGGATTACCGGCGCACGGCCGATGACGGGGGGGACGTCATGACGGGCAGAGGGCTGGGACGGCACCACGGCGACGAGGAGAACGCCGGTGTGCGGAACGACCTCGGTGGGACGGTGCACGGTCCGAGCGTGCAGGTCGGCACCGTGCACGGCGACGTCCGGGTTCTCGGCGCGCCGCCCGGGGGCACCGGCCCGCCCTGGCAGTTGCCGCCGGTGAGCCGGGTGACCAACCGGGAGCGCGAACTGGCGGCCCTGGACCGGTTCCGGGAGCGGGCCGTCCGCGGCGAGGGCCCCACGGCCGTGACGATCTCCGGGCTGGGCGGGGTCGGCAAGACGGCCCTGGCGCTGCACTGGCTGCACGGCCTCAGGGCGACGGTGCCGGACGGCCAGCTGTTCGCCGGGCTGGGCGCGCAGTCACCGGACGGCCCCGTGCGTCCCGGTACGGTCCTCGGGATGTTCCTGCGGGCCCTGGGTGTGCCCGCCGAGGGCATTCCCGGGGCCACGGAGGAGAGACTCGGGCTCTACCGCTCCCTCACCGCCGAGCGGAAGCTGGCGGTGCTGCTGGACGACGCCGTGTCCGCGGCGCAGGTACGGCCGCTGCTGCCGAGCGGCACCTGCGTCGCGGTGGTGACGAGCCGCTGGCGGCTCCCGGGTCTCTCGGTGGACGGCTGTCTCGCCCTGGGACTCGAACCGCTGGGCGCGGACGCGGCCGTCGACTTGCTGGCGTCCACCCTGGGGGACGGACGGGTGGTGGACGAACCGGCGGAGGCCCGCGCCCTGGTGGGGCTCTGTGCCGGGCTGCCGCTGGCCGTCCGTGTGGTGGGGGCCCGCCTCGCCGCCCGTCCCGAGCGCCCGCTCCGGGCCATGGTGCGGGCGCTGTCCGCCGAACACAGCCGATTGGACGCCATGACCATCGAGGACGACCACAGCGTGCGCGCCGCTCTCGACCTCTCCCACCGGGCGCTGCCCGGCCCGGCCGCACGCCTGTACCGGCTGCTCGGCCTGCATCCCGGTACCGACTTCGGGGTGAACGCCGCCCGTGCCCTCAGCGGCGGCCCGCCCGGGGAGGCCGCGGCCGGTGACGTGCCGGCCGGTGACATCCCGGACCTCCTCGACCAGTTGCTCGACGCCAACCTGCTGCTCGGAACCGGTGAGGATCGCTACCGCCTGCACGATCTGGTGCGGCTGCACGCCCGCGGCCTGCTGGAGGCCGGACACGGGGTGGAGGACCGTGAGCGGGCGCTGCGGCGGCTGCTCGACCACTACCTCGCCTCGGCGACCGCGGCCGAGAGCGTGCTCGACCCGCATCACCGGTCGCTGCCGCGGACCTACGGACCGGGCGAGCCGGTCACTGAGGATTTCCACGGGGATGCGCGGGCCGCCCTGGACTGGCTGGAGCGCGAACACCGCACGCTGATGGCCGTCATCGGGCTCGCGCGGGAGGCGGGCGTGCCCGCGGCCGCCTGGCAGCTGGCCGACGCGATGTGGCCGCTGTTCACCCGGCGGAAGCACTACGAGTCCTGGCGGACGGCCCACCGGGAGGGACTGGCCGCGGCCCGGGACTGCCGGGACCGCGCGGCCCAGTGCCGGATGCTCACCTCGGGCGGTCTGGGCGAACTCGACACCGGCGGGCACGCCCGCGCACTGGAGATGTTCGACGAGGCGGCCCGGCTGTTCCGCGAGAGCGGCGACCCCCTGGGGCACGCGCGCACCTGCAACTACCGGGGGCTGGCCTGCCTCGGCCTCGGCCGGCTCGATGAGGCGGCGGAACTCTTCCGGCACGCCGCCGAGGAGTGCCCCCGGCACGGTGACCGCCGCGCCGGAGGTCTGGCACACCTCAACCTCGCCGACACGGCCGTGCGCGGAGGGCGGTCCGGGCTCGCGGTCACCGAGGCGGCCCGCGCGCACGAAGTGCTGGTGGAGGAGGGCGACCCGTACAACGCGGCCCGTGCGGACATCCTCCTCGGCCGTGCGCTGCCGGCGCTCGGCCGGACGGAGGAGGCGGAGGACCATCTGCGCCGGGCGGTCGCCACCCTGCGCGAGGCCAAGGCGGGTTACGAGACCGGGCGGGCGCTGGAGGCGCTGGGAGAGCTCGCGGAGCACCTCGGGCGGACCGGCACGGCCCGCCGGCACTACACCGAGGCCCTGGAGCACTACGCCAGGCTGGCGGTTCCGGCCGCCGAGGCCGTGCGCGTACGGCTGCGCCGGCTCGGCGGGCCGACCCCCGGCCCGTAGCGCCGCCGGGGGCGGGCCTGCTGAACGGTAGCGGCCCGCCCGGGCGGGGGCGGGCCGCTCCGGCCGCCGACCCCCGCTCGGGGTGTCGGCCACCGGTCCGGGGCGTCAACCACCGTCCCCCGGCCGGGAGCTGAACCGTCCGGCTCCGGAAGCCGGGCGGACGGCTCGGTCCTCGCGCACGAGCCGCAGGGTCTGCCGCCACGCCACGGCGCCCGCCGCGCCCGCCGTGCCCAGCGGTACGGCGAGCCCGCGCAGCTGGACGGTGGCCGGGAGCAGGGCGGGCAGCGGCACCCCGGCGGTCAGCCAGGCGTGCAGCACGGAGCCCCACACCGGCCGGACCACGCCGGCCGGACCCGTGCCCGCCGGGTGGGCCAGCCGCAGGCGGACCGCGCCCTCGCGGGTGCGGAGCAGTGCGCCGCCGCCGGCGCCGCCGAGCACGAGGACCACCAGAGCGCCCGGGTTGCGGTGCCCCAGCGCATCCGCCCACGCCCCGGCGCGGCACGGGTCCCCGCCGGGGCGGAGCCCCGCGGTGAGCACGTCGGCGAGACCGGCGAGATCAGCCGGGCCCGTGCGCCGTCGGGCACACCCGGGGACGCGACCGTGCTCGCCGGACCCGGGCCCGGGCCGGCCGGCCGCGCCGGGCAGGGAGATCCGCAGATGCCGGTCCGTGCCCACCTCCCCGGTTCCCGGCCGCACGACGACGATCCGCTCCACGGCGGCCCCCACGGCCCCAGCCGCCCTGGCGGCCCCGGAGTACGGCTCCTCCCCCAGCGGCACGGCGAGGGCGGCCGCGCCGGGGTGTCCGTCGGGAAGGAGCCGTGCCAGGAGCCCCCGCGGGCCGGGGGCGCCGAACCCGTCCGGGCGGTCCCGGCCGGGGACCGCGTGCTGCCGCAGCCCCGTCACAGCACACCGGTCCCGTGGTCGCACTCGCGCACGAGTTCCGGTCTGCGCGCCGGCTGTGTGTCCGGGCTGCCCGCCGGCGCGCGGAGCCGCAGCTTGCGGTAGAGCAGGGCCCGCATGTTCACCCCGAAGCGCCCGGGTTCCGAGGTGATCCGGGCGGCAACCCGCGTGTAGTCCTCCTGCCGGTACTCCGCGAGGCTCCTCGCCAGTTGCCCGCGGACCGGCTGGGACGCGTTGATCCGGCGCGCGAAGAGGCTCAGTCCGGCCACCGGGGATCCCGGGTCGACGTCGGCCTCGGGGCAGCCGTCCATGAGGACGGGAGCGCCGGTGGCGGCGGCGTACAGGGCCATCGATCCGTGGTCGCTGACGATGTAGTCGGCGGCCACCAGCACTCCGGTCCAGTCCGCGTGCTGGCTCACCAGTGCGAGACCGGCCCGGCGCAGCTCGGCCAGCCAGACCCGGATCTGCCACTCGCCGTGCGCGTTCCAGGCGTTGGGGTGCAGCAGCAGCGCCGGCCGGCAGTCCTGCCGGGGCAGCTCCCGCACCAGGCGCTGCATGAGCCGCGGTGACCGGGCCATCAGGGAGTTGGGGCCCCAGGTCGAGGAGACGACGACCAGCCGCTGCCGCGGCTCCACCCCCATGGCCGTCCGGTACAGGGCCCGCAGCCCCATGCTGGCCCTGATCCGGTCGTAGCAGGGGTCCCCCACCACCTCCGCCACGGGCAGCGCCTCGGGACAGTGCCGGCCCAGGCGCACCAGGTCCTCCCGGTGCGCCAGGACGATCGTGTCGGGCACGACGGCGCCGTCCCGCACCAGCCACTGGCGGCTCAGGCCGTAGACCCCGCGGTCCGCGACGGCCCGGGCCGGACGGCCGCCCGCGATCAGCTTGTTGTGGCCGGCGCCGTGGGGCAGCACCACCACGGGCGCGTGCAGTTCGTGCAGCCCTTCGTGCCCGGAGGCGAGCGCCAGGTCGAACGACGTCTGCACGGCCTGCCGCCACGGCAGGACGACGGCCCCGAGCCCGTCGAGGAACCCGGCCACCCCATTGCTGAACACGTCCGGTGCCCTGGTGAAGACGATCTGCACGCGCGGGTCCCCCTCCAGCAGGCGGGCGACCTCCAGCAGCCGCTGGCCGGTGGTGACGGTGTGCACGACGATCAGGACCCGCCTGGTGCTTCTCCAGGTGGCCCAGCGCGCCGCGTCCGGGCGCATGGGCACGTGGTGCCACTCGGGATCGGACAGGACACTCATCGGATTTCTCCCCCCGTGAGTCGTCGCCGCCGGGGCCGGGATGCCCGGGCGGCGCAACGCATCCTTGCCACCGGCCGCGCCCTTGCGGCCGTTGGCGGGGTGGATGCCCGGGGCGGTGGACGGAAGCCTTGCGGAACGCTTGCGGTCCGCCTGCGGCGGTGCGGCTCGTTTCGCCGCGGTGCGAACGCGACCCCTCTGCACCCTTGTGCGCCCTCCCCCAGAACCTGACTCTGTGCGACCGTTCTGTCCGTGGCGCATGCCGTCACGTCCATGGGGGAGGGACGACGACCGGCTGGGGGTCGCTCGTGGAGTTCCGGATGCTCGGACCGCTGGAACTGTGGACCGACGGCGCGCGGCTGCCGCTCGGGCCGCCCAAGGAACGCTGTCTGCTGGCCCTGCTGCTGTACGCGGCGGGCCGGCCCGTGCCGGCGGACCGGCTCATGGACCGGATCTGGGACGGGGAACCGCCGCCCTCGGGCACGGCCGCCCTCCAGCCGCTGCTGTCCCGGCTCCGGAGACGGCTCCGCCCCGTCCTCGGGGAGCGGGCCGAACTGCCCCACTTCTCCCGCACCTACCGGCTGGACGTTCCGGAGGAGTCCGTCGACCTCCACCGTTCACGGCGGCTGGAGAACCGGGCCCGGGAGCTGGCCCGGGAGGGGGACACCGGGGCGGCGGCCGGCCTGCTCCGCGAGGCGGAGGCCCTGTGGCGGGGTGAGCCCTTCGCCGAGTTCCCCGGCGCATGGGCGGCCTCGCTCCGCGACCGGCTCGGGGAGGAGCACCGCGCGCTCAGGGAGTTCCGCGTCGGGCTGGAGCTGGACCACGGCCGTCATCACGAACTCATCGGGGAACTCCGGGAGATGACCGACGAGCACCCGACCGCGGAGGTCCTCCACGGACAGCTCATGCGGGCCCTGTACCGCTGCGGCCGTCACACCGAGGCGCTGGCGGTCTATCACCGCCTGCGGCACCGGCTCCACCGGAAGAGCGGCCTGCCGCCCTTACCGGAATTACAGCGCCTGCACCAGCAGATCCTTCAGCACGACTCCGCCTCTCTCGCCCCGCCCGCGCCGGCCGCGCTCCCCGCGCCGGCACCGGTGCCATCCGCCGGGCGCTGCCCCGACACCCTGATCCGTGACATCCCCACCTTCACCGGCCGCCGCGACGAACTGCGCACGCTCCTGGCGGAGGACGATCCGCGGGCCACCGCGCTCCCCGTGACCGTGGTGCACGGCCTGGCGGGGGTCGGGAAGACCGCGCTCGCCGTCCACGCCGCGCATCTGCTCAAGGACCGGTACCCGGACGGCCGTTACCACATCGAGCTGCGCTCGCACGGGCCGCGGCCGGCCGGCCCCTCGGAGGTGCTGGCCTCCCTGCTGCTGAAGAACGGCATGCACCCGGAGAACCTGCGCGGCGGGCTCGACGAGCTGGCCGCGCTGTGGCGCAGTCAGATGGCCGACCGCAGAGCACTCCTGGTGATCGACGACGCCGAGGACTCCGCACAGGTACGTCCCCTCCTGCCCGGCT
Organism: Streptomyces xinghaiensis S187; assembly: GCF_000220705.2. Lineage (GTDB taxonomy): Bacteria > Actinomycetota > Actinomycetes > Streptomycetales > Streptomycetaceae > Streptomyces > Streptomyces xinghaiensis. Next base: position 2,096,391 of record NZ_CP023202.1, read on the forward strand.
CACCCGCCTGCCGCGTCATCGTCACCAGCAGGCACCGCCTCACCGACCTGGAGGGCGCGGCCTCGCTGGCGCTCGACGTCCCCACGGAGGCCGAGGCGACCGCCCTCTTCGCCCGCGTCACGGGGTCCGCCGGGGCCTCGGACCACGGGGCCGTGCGCCGGGTCGTGGATCTCTGCGGCCGCCACCCCCTCGCCGTGTGGCTGGCCGCCTCACAGCTCCGCCACCGGGACCCCTGGCAGGCCGGAGACCTCGCGGACCGGCTGGCGGCGGCCGGCGCGCTCGACGAGACCGACGGCGTACCGGCGGTGGGGAACGCCTTCCGGATGTCGTACGCCGAACTCTCTTCCGCCACCCGCGAGGTCTTCCGCCTCCTGGCCCTGCACCCCGGCCCCGACCTGACCGAGCACGCGGCCGCGGCCGTGTGCGGGACCGATCCGGCCGCGGTCCGCAGGAGCCTGCGCGAGCTGACCGGCTGCCATCTCCTGGAGGAGCCGCTGCCGGACCGCTACCGGTTCCACGACCTCGTACGGAACTTCGCCCGCGGCCTGGGCCGGCGCACCGACTCTTCCGCCGAACGGGACGCGGCGCTGCGGCGCCTGCTGGACTACTTCCTGACGGTGGCCGACCGCGCCGACCGTCTCGCCCACCCCGCCCGCCGGAGGATCGACGTCCGGCCCGGGACTCCCCCGCCCGCCGTGCCGGTGCTCGCCGACGCCGACGACGGAGGGAGCTGGCTGGACGCCGAGCGCGCGAACCTGCTCGCGGCCGCGGACGCCGCTGCCTCCCTCCCGACGGCCCACGCCGGGCTGTTCCCCCACGTCCTGGCCCGCGCGTTCGACACCTGGGGCATCTGGAACGTCGCGGCCCGGCTGTCCGAGGCGGCCCTCGTCACCTGGCGGCGGCGGGGCGACGCGGCGGCCGAGGCGCTGTGCCTGGTGGAACAGGCGTCCGCCCTGTGGAACCAGGGCCGCCACGACGACGCGCTGCACCGCGCCGAGCAGGCCCTGGCGGTGAGCCGGGCCACGGGGGACCGCTGGGTGCGGGCCGAGGCGCTGACCGCCATGGGCCGCGCCCACCACATCGCGGGCCGCCGCGACGAGGGAGACCGCTGCCTCGACGAGGCCCTGGCCCTCCACCGGGCGGCGGGCGACCGAAGAGGCGAGGCGGAGGCGCTGAACGTCCGCGGGATCGCCATGGCCCTCGACGGCCGGCACGCCGCCGCCGCACAGCACTTCCGCGCCGTCCTCGACATCGAGGAGGAGATCGGGAACCGGCCCGGGCAGATCAAGGCACTGAACAATATCGGCGAGGTGCACCGTCTCCGGGAGCGGCACGGCGACGCCCTGCACTACTACCGGCAGGCGCTGGCCCTGACCCGCAGCGTGGGCGGACGGCAGCAACTGGCCAACCTGTACAACAACCTGGGGCTGGTCCACGACGCCCTGGGAGAGCCCGACCGCGCCCTGGACTACCTCCTCCGGGCCATGGACAGCTGCCGGACGAGCCCCGACCCGCGGTGCGAGACGGAGTACCTGGTCAGCATCGGAACCGTGTACCGGAAGACCGGCCGGCACGAGGAGGCGGAGGCCCACTTCACCCGGGCGGAAAGGCTGGCGCGCGAGACGGGGAACCGCGACGGACTGCGGGCGGCCCGGAACGCGCTCGCCGGCGCCCGCGCCGCCGCGTCACGGCCGGGACACCGGCACTGAGACGCGGCGGCGGCCGGGCCCGGGGTCCTCACCCCAGCGGGAACCGCCACATGAAAATGGGCGGAACGGTCTGATCTGCAGTCAGCGGGGAGATGTACATGTGCAAAAACGCTCCATACGAGGGGGTGTGCGCGGCCGATGAGTACACCTCCGGCCGCCCGACGGGGTCTTGCCGTAAGAATTCGATCCACGAGGGGCCGTTGCGCTCAACACCGGTCGGAACCATTCCGGTTCACTTCGGCATCGACCAGTGGACATCCACGCCGAGATCGTACACCTGAGTCAACCTGCTCGTACGGGAAGCCGTTGTACGTGACGATCCTCTTGCGCATCCCGGAAGTTTCCGCTAGCAAAGATCAGCAGACCGCTCCGACGCCTGGTGGGCAGGAGGACGGAAGGAACGGACCCCGCGGCCGGTCCGGCGGAAGGCGGCAACACCCGCACGGTCCCGGCCGTACCCCGTCACCGGCTCGCGTCCCGGACCCCCCGCATCGGGGCGTGCTCCACCCTCGCGCTGTAGAGTCAACGCCTATGTCGAAGCCCGATGATCTGCTGGTTGACATCGCCACCACCGTGGAGTCCGAGCAGAGCAATCAGATGTCACTCACCGTCGTTGTCCCCGGGGCCGTCATCACCGGACGCCTCGCCCCCGAGGCCGTGTGGCGCCAGCGCGTGGCCGAGGTGCTGGGAGGCTCGGACCGGCTCTCGCCGTTCTCGGCCGTCTTCACCGCGGACCGCGACCGCAAGCGCAGCGAGCCGCCCACCCACCTGCATCTCCACGTCGCCCGGATCCTCCAGGGCAGTGTGGGCATCCCCGAGACCGGAGGGATGTACCGCATCGCCATCGAGGACGTGAACGCCTGGACGGTCGGGGACTTCAGCTACTTCGAGTAGCGGGCGCACCCCGCCACCCGGCCGGACCGGGCCCGGTACACCCGCCCGGCGCGTCCGCCCCGCGGACGGCGCCCGGCGGCCCCGGACCACGCCTCCCGCGCCCCGCGTCCCGGCGGCCTCGTACGCCCCCGTGCCCGGCGGCACGACGCCCGGCACCCGGCGAACTCCCCGTATCCGCACAGGCGAAAGCCCCGGCAGCATCCTTCGCTGCCGGGGCTCACCGTGTGCCTGCCCGGAGGGCACCGGGCCGCCGCAAGGGCGCCGGTGCCTCCGGGCTCACACGGAACGCCGTGCGGTGCCGGGTGTCAGGCCGCGCTGCGGCGGGCCGGACGCTGCCGGGCCGCGCCGCCGCCCGTCTGCTGGGCGGAGGAGGTCCGGCGCGACCGGGACGGCCCGCCGCGCCGTCCGCGGCCCGCGGAGGCGCCGCGCTCCTGGCGCTCCGACGCCGGCGTGGTGATGACCACGGGGATGCCCGAGGGCGCCTGCGCGCCGGTGATCCGGGTGAGCTCGGCATCGCCCGAGCGCACCTGGGTGGTCCGCGGGGTCACACCGGCCAGGGTCATCAGGCGGGTCATCTCCCGGCGCTGGTTCGGCAGGACGAGGGTGACGACGCTGCCGGACTCGCCGGCCCGCGCGGTGCGTCCGCCGCGGTGCAGGTAGTCCTTGTGGTCGGTCGGCGGGTCCACGTTGACGACCAGGTCCAGGTTGTCGACGTGGATGCCGCGCGCCGCGACGTTGGTGGCGACCAGCACGGTCACGTGCCCGGTCTTGAACCGGCCGAGGGTCCGGGTGCGCTGCGGCTGCGACTTGCCGCCGTGCAGCGCGGCCGCCCTGACCCCGCTCTTCAGCAGGTGGTCGGTGAGCTTGTCCACGGCGTGCTTGGTGTCCAGGAACATGATCACCCGGCCGTCGCGGGCCGCGATCTCCGTCGTCGTGGCGTACTTGTCGGCGCCGTGGACGTGCAGCAGGTGGTGCTCCATGGTGGTGACGGCGCCCTGGGAGGGGTCGACCGAGTGCACCACCGGGTCATTCAGGTAGCGGCGCACCAGCAGGTCGACGTTGCGGTCGAGGGTGGCCGAGAAGAGCATCCGCTGGCCGCCGGGGCGCACCTGGTCGAGCAGCGCGGTGACCTGCGGCATGAAGCCCATGTCGGCCATCTGGTCGGCCTCGTCCAGCACGGTGATGCCGACCTGGTCCAGCCGGCACTCGCCGCGGTCGATGAGGTCCTTGAGCCGCCCCGGGGTCGCGACGACCACCTCGGTGCCGCCGCGCAGCGCGGACGCCTGCCGCCCGATCGACATGCCGCCGACCACGGTGGTGAGCCGCAGCGAGAGCGCCCTGGCGTAGGGGGTGAGGGCGTCGGTCACCTGCTGGGCGAGTTCCCGGGTGGGGACGAGGACGAGCGCCAGCGGCTGCCTCGGCTCGGCGCGGCGGCCCACGGCGGCGGTCCGCGTCAGCAGGGCCAGACCGAAGGCGAGGGTCTTGCCGGAGCCGGTGCGCCCGCGGCCCAGGACGTCGCGTCCGGCCAGGGAGTTCGGCAGCGTCGCGGACTGGATCGGGAACGGCTCGACCATCCCGAGTCCGGTGAGCGTCTTCAGCACCCCGTCCGGGAGGCCGAGAGCGGCGAAGTCCTCGACGGGCGGGAGCGCGGGGGTGACGGTGACCGGCAGGGCGAACTCACCCTGCGGGCCGGCGGGCCGGCGGCCGTAGCCACCGGAACCACCCGGACGGCCGCCGCCCGAACGGCGCGGCCCCTGCCCGGCGGAGCGTCCGGCGCCGTACGGGGCGGAGCCGCCGCCGGTACGCGGGCGGGAGTAGCGGTCCTGTGTGCGAGCTGTGCGGTTCATGGGAACCTCCTCGACGGGGCACGTATCGAGGAAATCCCGGCAGTGGCGGTGAGCCGCACAAGGAATCGCAAGAACGAGCCGTTGAAAAACGGAATACGGAAATGGCGGCCGTGCCGGGGAATATTCCCGGCCGGCATGCGGGATCTACCTGCGGTATCCGGAAAACGACGGCCGGATGGCCGGAGGGTGAAGAACGGGGGTACGGCGCAGGAAACGCCGTACGGTACGCAGTGCGGGGGCAGCATCCGGTCCACCGTGCGGCGGCGGAGAATCCGCACCTCCGCTCGAATGCGCCCGGCGCGGACCGCCCCGGGGGGCGGGCACGGCCGCCGCGCCGTACGGACGTCGTCGGCCGCCCGCCCGCGGGCGGCGGTGCGGTGCGCGGACGCCGTGCCCCGCACACCGGAACGAGCCGCGGCCCGCACCCGGGGGTGCGGGCCGCAGCTCGTCGCTGTGGAGCGCCGGTGTCAGCGTCAGGCGGGAACGATGTTCTCGGCCTGCGGGCCCTTCTGGCCCTGCGTGACGTCGAAGCTCACCTTCTGGCCTTCCTGAAGCTCACGGAAGCCCTGGGCGGCGATGTTCGAGTAGTGGGCGAAGACGTCGGCGCCGCCGCCGTCCTGCTCAATGAAGCCGAAGCCCTTTTCCGAGTTGAACCACTTCACGGTGCCAGTAGCCATAATTTTTTCTCCATTCGGGGCAGTGCCCGGAGGCCCACACTGCGTGAACCTCCGCGTCGCCGCAATGATTGCCCCGTCCGGAAAACCACTCCGGAAATACAAAAGTGCTCCCGGGCCGGAGCCGGCGGGGGCACTTGAAGTCTCTGGGAACCACAACTGCAACTGAGATCGACAGTAGCACGGATACGGCGGCTGTGAAGCCCGGAGCAACGGCGGTCACACCGTCCCGAATAAATCCCCGCCCGCAATGCCGAAAATTCTTCAGGCGCGGTGGGAGATTTCCTTCCCCGGTGGGGTGGCGTCCGGTACGGGAACCGGCACCGCGGGACGGGCCCGGAGCAGCCCGCACCACCGTCCGGGGTCCGTTGTCGGCCGGAGCGCTTAGGGTCACGGCATGGGTTACGCAGACCTGCGCGAGCTCCGTACCGCGCTCAGCACCGCACAGGACATCGCCTTCGGCCTGGACCCGTCGGCACCCTCCGCGCAGCAGGCGGAGGAGCTCGTCGACGCGCTGCGCCGGGCCCTGTCCTCCGCCACCTCCCTCATCTCGGAGCACGGCGCCACCGGGTGCGCCCAGCACCCGCGCGGCGCCGTGGACCCGCTGTACGGCGACCCGGAGGACCCCCTCCCGCCCGGCTACGGCAAGTGCCTGCTGTGCAACGACCGCCGCCGCCGCGCCGGCACCCAGCACCGCGGCCGCCGCTGAGCCCCGGCCCCGGTCTTCCCTGCCATCCCCGGCCCGCGCGGCGCCCGTCCCGTACCGCCAGTGGCACACTTCACCCCGGCTCCCGGGCCGTCCCGCGGACTTCACTCCGCTCCGCCGCGTTTGTCTCTTTGGACGCCGGTCACCCCGTCTGCCATAGTCGGGACAGCGATCCCTTGACCCGGGCCATCGCACCGAAGTGCCGTGGGGACACACCCCCCTTGGCTCCACGGCGGCTCACATCCCGGCACAGCGCATCCGGACAGGCCCCGTGCCCGCCCCGTCGACCGCGGGACGGACACGGGGCCTCTTCGCGTCACGGGCCCCGTCACCGGCACCGGCGGCCCTCCCGCCGTCCGCCACCGCCCCCGTCCGTCAGCGCTCGGCGGTCCGCATCTCGAACCAGGTCGTCTTGCCCAGCGGCCGCAGGTCCACCCCCCAGCGGTCGGAGAGGGTGTCCACCAGGAACAGCCCCCGCCCGCTGACGTCCATCTCCCGTACCGGCATCAGGCACGGCAACCCCCGGGAGGGATCGCGGAGTTCGACCCTGAGCCGGCCGCGCCGGCAGTGCATCCGCAGTCCGAACGTCCGGGCGCCGGTGTGCCGTACGGCGTTGCCGACCAGCTCCGAGACGAGCAGCACGACGTCCTCCGCGAGTTGCGGGGAGAGGCCCCACTGCCACACCACGACGGAGTGGGCCAGCCGGCGGGCCGCCCCGGCCGACTCGGGGCGGGAGGGGAGGACCACCTCGTCCACCGTCGGATCACCCAGCGTCCCGAGCGCTCCCAGCGCCCGCTCCTCCCCGGAGCAGGCGGACGACGCCGGGCGTGCCGCGGCGGCCGTGCCCGCATGCCGCGGCTGCTCCCCGTTCTCCAGGCCCGCCATGACCCACATGATTGGGCAACGGAGCGCGGTTACGGACTGGTAGCGGCGGATTGCACCGCGTCGGCCCCGGGCTCCCGGCCCGTCTACGCGAACCGGGTGACCGGGCGCGGCCCCGGCGTACCGAAACCGTCGTACCGGACCCGTCGTACCGAACCACCCGTCGGACGGAACCACCGCGCGGGACCCGCGGTGCCGGACCGCCGGCCGGCGTCGCCGGGTCAGGCGAACTTCGCCTTGCCCGGGCCCTCCTCCACGAAGCTGCGCATGCCGGTCTCGCGGTCCTCGGTGGCGAACAGCCCGGCGAACCAGTTGCGTTCGATGGCCAGGCCGGTGTCCAGGTCCGTCTCCAGGCCGGCGTCCACGGACTCCTTGGCGGCGCGCAGCGCGATGGCCGGGCCCTTGGCGAGCTTCGCCGCCCAGGCGTGCGCGGCCTCGTAGACCTCGGCGGCCGGGACGACCTTGTCGACCAGGCCGATGGCGAGGGCCTCGTCGGCCCGCACCTGACGGCCGGTGAAGATGAGGTCCTTGGCCCGGGACGGGCCGACGAGCCGGGCGAGCCGCTGGGTGCCGCCCGCGCCCGGGATGAGCCCGAGCAGGATCTCGGGCTGGCCGAGCTTGGCGTTGTCGGCGGCGATCCGGATGTCGGCGCAGAGCGCCAGTTCGCAGCCGCCGCCCAGGGCGTATCCGGTGACGGCGGCGACGACGGGCTTGGGGATGCGGGCGATCGCGGTGAAGGAGTCCTGGAGCGCCTTGGAGCGCTTGACCATGGCCGCGTGGTCCATGACCCGCATCTCCTTGATGTCCGCGCCGGCCGCGAACACCTTCTCGCCGCCCCAGATCACGACGGCCCGTACGTCGTCGCGGTCGGTGAGCTCCCCGGCCAGCTCTCGCAGCCGGTCCTGGGTGGCGATGTCCAGGGCGTTCATCGGCGGGCGGTCCAGGCGGACGGTGGCGACGCCCTCGGCGACCTCAAGGTTCACAGTCATGCCCGCAGGTTAGCGGCCGTTCACGGGGGAGGGCCCGGTGCGCTTGGTCACAGCCGGCACGGACGCCGCCGTGTGACCGTGCCCGCACCGGGCCCTCCGCCGTTCACCGCCTGCCGCACGCTCCGGCTACTGCGGGGCCTTCCACTCGTCCCAGTCCATGTTCCAGCCGTTGAGGCCGTTGTCCGGCTGGATCTGCTTGTCCTTCGAGTTCTTCACGATCACGACGTCGCCCAGGAGCGAGTTGTCGAAGAACCAGGCCGCGGGGGTGGACTTGACGCCGCCGCCCCGCGCGTCGAAGAGACCGACGCAGCCGTGGCTGACGTTGGCGGAGCCGAACGTGGACTGCCCGGCCCAGTAGTTGCCGTGGATGAAGGTGCCCGAGGTGGAGAGCCGCATGGCGTGCGAGACGTCCTCGATGTCGTACTCGCCGCCGAAGCCGACCGTGGCGCCGTCCATCCGCGTCATCTTGTGCTTCTCGCTGATCACCATCTGCCCGTTGTACGTGGGCGTGGCGGGGGCGCCGGCCGTGATCGGCAGGGTCTTGATCGCCTTGCCGTCCCGCTCGACCGTCATCTTCTTGGTCTTGACGTCGACGACGCTGACCTGGCTGCGGCCGACGGTGAACTTCACGGTCTTGGACTGCTCGCCGTAGACCCCGGGGCGGCCCTCGACACCGTCCAGGTTGAGCTTGAGCGTCACCTTCGTGCCCTTGGCCCAGTACTTCTCCGGCCGGAAGTCCAGCCGGTCGTTGCCGAACCAGTGGCCCTCGACGGGCACCGACGGGCTGGCCTCGACCTCGATGGCCCGCTCCACGGCGGCCGGGTCGGTGATGCCGCGGTTGAAGCGGATCGACACCGGCATCCCGACGCCGACCGTGGAGCCGTTCTCCGGTGTGAAGTAGCCGATGAAGGTGTTCTCCGGCACGAAGGTCGTGAAGCTCGCGTGCTCGGCGGCCTCCCGGCCCTCGGAGTCCTCGGCCACCGCGTCGACGCTGTACTCGGTGGCGGAGCCCAGGTGGCCGGTCGGCTTCCAGACGGTGCCGTTCGCGCTCACCTTGCCGGGGACCTTGTTCCCCTTGTCGTCCTTGACCGTGACGGAGGTCAGCTTCCCCTTGTCCGCCGTCACCTTGAGCACCCCGTTGGTCACCACATCGTCGGTGCCGTCCTTGGGCGTGATCTTCACTACGGCCCGGGAGGGCTTGGTGTCCACCGAGCCGGCCTTGCCGTCCTGCCCGCTGTCCGCCTTCTTGTCCTCACCGCACGCACCGACCGCCAGGACCAGCAGGCCGGCCGCCAGAACCCCCGATATCCGCCGCGTCTTCACTATTGTCTCCCCTCACGCGGCCGTCCACCCCATGGACCGGACCGCATCCCCCGCGCGCGACGAACAGCGCGCATGCCGATGAGCAAACCACAGAGGAGGTCACGGTGGACCGCCCCGCCGTGTCACGGATCCGTCCCAAAAGCCGAGATGGCGCCGGTACGTGAGGGCCGCGCGCCGAGCGGGCAGACATGCACGGAGGGGCCACGGCGCCCGGGGCGCGGAGGGGCGCCGCGCGCACCCGTTCACGCCGTGTCCCGCCAGGGCCCTCCCGGCCGCGCACGCCGCGGCGGGAGGCATGCCGCGAGCCGCCGGAGGCCAGGACGTGTCGAGCGCAGCCGAGGAGCAGGAGGAGCGCCGGCCGGAGCGGGCGGAGGGCTCCGCGCCGCCGTCCGCCGTGAACGGGCACCGGCGCTCCGGCACACGGGCCTCCGTACCGGCGCCGCCGGTGTGGCCGGGGAGCCCCGCGCCGCTGGGTGCGCGCTTCCACACCGGGCCGGGGGGTGTGCCGGGCACCAACTTCGCCCTCTGGGCGGGCGGCGCGGAGGCCGTGGACGTCTGCCTGTTCGACGACGACGGGCGGGAGGTCCGGCATCCGCTGACCGAGCTGACCCATGAGATCTGGCACGGTTTCCTCCCCGGGGTGCGGCCGGGGCAGCGGTACGGCTTCCGGGTGCACGGCCGCTGGGACCCGTGGACGGGGGCCCGCTGGAATCCGGCCAAGCTGCTGCTCGACCCGTACGCCCGCGCGGTGGACGGGGACTTCGGCCCTCCGCGCGGTGCCGCGCGGGATGCCGACGGCAACGGCGGTGGCAACGGCGGCGACGGGGGCAGCAGCGGCGACGGCCGGATGCCGGCCGCCGTGTACGGACATGTGCGCGACTGGCCGGAGCAGCACGCGGCCGACACCGTCCGCGACGGCCGCGACTCCGCCCCGTACGTCCCCAAGGGCGTGGTGGTCGCCGACGAGGCGCCCGGCGACGAGTGGGCCGACGACCGGCGCCCCAAGACCCCCTGGGCCGACTCGGTGATCTACGAACTGCACGTCCGCGGCTTCACCATGCGCCATCCCGACGTGCCCGAGCACCTGCGCGGCACCTACGCCGGGCTCGCCCACCCGGCGGCCATCGGGCATCTGACCGGGCTCGGGGTGACGGCCGTCGAGCTGCTGCCCGTCCACCAGTTCGCCCACGAGGACCATCTCCTCCGCCGCGGCCTGCGCAACCACTGGGGCTACAACTCCATCGGCTACTTCGCCCCGCACGCCGCGTACGCCGCGTCCGGCACCCGCGGCGAGCAGGTCGGCGAGTTCCGGCGGATGGTGCGGGCCCTGCACGCCGCCGGCATCGAGGTGATCCTCGACGTCGTCTACAACCACACCGCGGAGGGGGGCGAGCTCGGCCCGACCCTCTCCCTGCGCGGCATCGACAACCGCGGCTACTACCGCCTCCAGCACGACCCGCGCCGCTACGCCGACTACACCGGCTGCGGCAACACCCTCCACGTCGTCCAGCCGCAGGTGCTCCGGCTGATCACCGACTCCCTGCGCTACTGGGTGACCGAGATGGGCGTGGACGGCTTCCGCTTCGACCTCGCCGCCGCCCTCGCCCGCTCCATGCACGACGTCGACATGCTCTCGCCCTTCCTCGCCGTCATCGCCCAGGACCCGGTGCTGCGCCGCGTCAAGCTCATCGCCGAGCCCTGGGACGTCGGCGCGGGCGGCTACCAGGTCGGCGCGTTCCCGCCGCTGTGGACGGAGTGGAACGACCGCTACCGCGACACCGTGCGCGACTACTGGCGCGGCGCGCTGCCCGCCCTCCGTGACCTCGGCTACCGCCTCTCCGGCTCCAGCGACCTCTACGCCTGGGGCGGGCGGCGCCCGTACGCCTCCGTCAACTTCGTCACCGCGCACGACGGCTTCACCCTGCGCGACCTCGTCAGCTACGAACGGAAGCACAACGAGGCCAACGGCGAGGACAACCGCGACGGCACCGACGACAACCGCTCCTGGAACTGCGGCGCCGAGGGGGAGACCGGCGACCCGGCCGTCACCGCGCTCCGCCGCCGGCAACTGCGCAACCTGATGACCACGCTGCTGCTCTCCACCGGGGTGCCGATGCTGGTCGCGGGCGACGAGATGGGCCGCACCCAGGGCGGCAACAACAACGCCTACTGCCAGGACAACGAGACCGGCTGGGTGGACTGGTCGCTCCCCGGTCTCCCGGAGTGGCGCGAACTGCACGCCCTCACCGCCCGGTTGACGGCACTGCGCCGGACCCACCCCGTGCTGCGCCGCCGGGCCTTCTTCTCCGGGCGCCCGCAGGCGCCGGACGGGCTGCGCGACCTCGCCTGGTTCACCCCGGAGGGCCGCGAGATGGCCGAGGCCGACTGGCACGCCCCGGCCGCCACCCTCGGGATGTACCTCTCCGGCCGCGACATCCCCGGCCGGGACGAGCGCGGCGGCCCGGTGACGGACGACAGCTTCCTGGCCGTCCTCCACGCCCACCACGAGCCCCTGTCCTTCACCCTGCCCGGCCCGCCCTGGGCGGACCGGTACGAGCTGCTGGTGGACACCTCCCGCGAGGACCAGTCCGAGCCGCCGGGGACCCGCCACCCGGCGGGTTCCGGGCTGACGCTGCCCCCGCGCTCCGTCCAGCTGTTCCGGGTGCTGCACGGGCCCGGGGCCTGACGGGGCGGCACGGCCGCACGGTCGCACCACTGCGGGCCGCCCGCCCGCCGCGGATCCCGCCGGCACCGGCCGTTCCGCCGGCGACGGCAGCCCCGGCGGCCCTCGCGGCTCCCGGACAGCTTTGGCCATGACCGAAAACCGGATGAGACCTGTCAGTGACCCCCCGTAGGCTCGCCCGTGATGCCTCCTCCCACCGATTCCGCCGCATCCACCACCGCCACCGCGGCCCCGGCCATCCGGACGGAACTGCGGACTCCGGACAGCCGCCCGGGGCCCGCGGTGAGCGCCGGGAAGCCGCCGGCCCCGCGGAAGTCCACCGTGCGCACCCTGCTGCGGCTGTGGCCGTACGTCCGCCCGGTGCGGGCGCGGCTGTTCACGGCCGCCGGGGTCGCCGTCATCGCCTCCTGCCTGGGCCTGCTCATCCCGCTCGTCCTCAAATGGATGGTGGACGGGCCGGTCGCCGCCCGGGATCCGGGCGGAGTCTGGCTCGGCGGCGGGCTGCTCCTCATCCTGGGCATCACCGAGGCCGGGCTGTTCGGGCTGCGGCGCTGGCTGGTGGCCCGCCCGCTCGCCGGGGTCGAGGCCGCCATGCGCGCGAACCTCTACGGCCGCCTCCAGCGCCTGCCGGTCGCCTTCCACGACCACTGGCCGTCGGGCCAGCTGCTGTCCCGCGCCACCACGGACCTGCAGCTGCTCCGGATGTTCCTGGCCTTCCCGCTGACCTTCCTGCTGGTCAACTCGGTGACCATCCTGGTCGGCTGCGCGATCCTGCTGAGCCAGGAGTGGACGCTGGGGCTGGTGCTGCTCGGGCCCGTCCTGCCGCTGGTGGTGCTGTGCTCGCTGTTCGAGGCCCGGTACTCCCTCGCCGCCCGTACCGCCCGCGACCAGGTGGGTGATCTGACGACGGTCGTCGAGGAGGGCGTTCTCGGCATCCGTGTCGTCAAGGGCTTCGGACGGCACCGCAGCCAGGCCCGCGCCTTCCGCGAGCTGAGCCGCAAACTGCGCGGCACCGAGCTGTACAAGGCGCGACTGCTCGCCGGGCTGCTCGCCGTCATCATGACGCTGCCCGAACTGGCGCTCGGGACGGCCCTGGTGCTGGGCACCCTGCAGGTGGCGGAGGGCACGCTGTCGGCGGGCACGCTGGTGGCCTTCCTGTCGACGGCGCTGGCGCTGCGCTGGCCGGTGGAGTCCATCGGCTTCCTGCTGGCGATGAGCCAGGACTCGGCCACGGCCACCGAACGCCACTTCGAGGTGGTGGACACCCCGCTCCCCCGGGACACCGCGCTTCCCCGCGACGCCGCCGCAACGGACGGAGCCACGGGCGCGGCGGGCCGCGGCGGGCCGGCTCCCGCTCCCGGCCCTCTCCCCGGACCCGGCGCGGAGGAGAACCGGCCGCCCGGGGACACCGCGCCCGGCCGGTCCCGGGGCGGCGCCGCGTCCCCGTCCCTCTCCGGAGCCCCCGACGGCGGACTGCGGTTCGAGGGCGTCGAGTTCCGCTACCCCGACGCCCCGGCCGGCACCCCCGCCACCCTCCGCGGCGTCGATCTGCACATCCGCCCCGGCGAGACCATGGCCCTGGTCGGGGCCACCGGCAGCGGCAAGACGACGCTCACCGCCCTCGTCCCCCGGCTCTACGAGGTGACCGGCGGCCGGATCACCCTGGACGGCACCGACATCACCCGGCTGCCGAGGACCCGGCTCCGGGAGCTGATCGCCGTCGCCTTCGAGGACCCGACCCTCTTCTCCGCGACCGTCGGCGAGAACGTCCTGATGGGTGCGGACGGCGCCGGGGAGGCGGAGCTGAACCGCGCCCTGGAGGTCGCGCAGGCGGAGTTCGCGCACGCCCTGCCGCACGGGGTCCGCACCCAGGTCGGCGAGCAGGGCCTGAGCCTCTCCGGCGGTCAGCGGCAGCGGCTCGCGCTGGCCCGGGCCGTGGTCGGCGAACCGCGCTTCCTCGTGCTGGACGATCCGCTCTCCGCCCTCGACGTGCACACCGAGGCCCTGGTCGAGGCGGCGCTGCGGCGCATCCTCACCGGCACCACGGCCCTGGTCGTCGCCCACCGCCCGTCGACCGTGCTGCTCGCCGACCGGGTCGCCCTGCTGTCCGGCGGGCGGATCACCGCCGTCGGCACCCACCAGGAACTGCTGCGCCGCGACCCGGAGTACCGCACGCTGATGTCCGGCGACCCGCAGGACCCGGCCCCCGGCGACGGCACCCCGGCCGGCGCTCCGGCCGGCGGTGCGCACGGCACCGGCCCCGGCGGCGAGACCACGGGCGGCCCGCCCGGCACCGCTTCCCCGACCCGCCGCAGCCCCGCCGGGGCGGATGGAGGTACCCCCCGATGACCGCCCCGGCCTCCGAACGCGCCGCCGACGATCCCGGACGGTCCGGCGACGGCCGGTCCGCGACCGCCGCTCCCCCGGCCCCGCCCGCCGGCACCACAGCCGCCGGCGCCCCGGCCGCCGACGCGGAGGCCACACCGCCGCCGGGCTCCGCGGGACCGGCGGAGCCCGGCCCGGCCGGCGCACCGGACGCCGCCGAGGCCCCCGACTCCTTCGACCGCGACACCCTGCCCGCCCCCGGGGGCGCCGCCCGGTCCCTGCTCCGCTCGCTGCTGCGGCCCAGCCGCGGCCGGGTGGCCGTCGCGGCCGTCCTGCTGCTGCTCAAGGAGGCGGCGGTCCAGGCGGGGCCGCTGCTCGTCGCGGTCGCCATCGACCACGCCGTCCCCGCGCTCCGCTCCGACGACTACGGCCCGCTGACGGCCGTGGCGGTGGCCTATCTGCTCTGCTCCCTGGTCTCCGGCGGCTTCCAGTACGCCTACGTCCTGCTCGCCGCCCGGATCAGCCAGGACGTGCTGCTCGACCTCCGCGGCCGGATCTTCCGGCACGCGCAGGCGCTGAGCCTGGACTTCCACGAGCGCTACACCTCCGGCCGCCTCATCTCCCGGGCCACCACGGATGTGGAGTCGCTGCGCGAGCTGCTGAACGAGGGGCTGGAGGAGCTGCTGAGCGTCGCCCTCTCGGTGGTCTACATCTCCGCGCTGCTGCTCTACCTGGACCTGGGCCTGGGCGCCGCCGCGGTGCTCTCCTTCGGTCCGCTGTATCTGCTGATCCGCCGCTTCCGGCGCCGTTCCGAGGTGGTGTACGCCAAGCGCTCGACGGCGATCGCCCGGGTGATCGTGAAGTTCGCGGAGACGATGAACGGGATCCGCCCGGTGCAGGCCTTCCGCCGCGAGACGGCCAACGACCGGGAGTTCCGCGAGCTCAACCACCGGCACGAGCGGGTCAACGGCGACGCGATCCTGGAGATGGCCCGCTATGTGGTCTCCTCCCGGCTGGTCGCCAACACGGTCGTGGCCGCGATCGTCCTCTGGGGCGCCCACCGGGTGGCGTCGGGCGGTCTGGCGCTCGGCGTGCTCGCCGCCGCCGTGCTCTATCTGCGGCGGCTCTACGACCCGATCGACCGGCTCGGGATGTTCCTCAACTCCTACCAGTCGGCGGCCGCTTCGCTGGAGAAGATCGCCGGTCTGCTGGCCCAGCGCCCCACCGTCCCGGAGCCGGCCGAGCCCCGGCCGCTGCCCGCGCGTCCGTCCGGCCGGCCCGGCCGGGAGGTCGTCTTCGACGGGGTGTCCTTCGCGTACCGCACCGGTGGCGAGGTGCTGCCGCGCTTCGGCCTCACCCTGGCGGCGGGCAGTACGACGGCCGTGGTCGGCGCCACCGGCGCGGGCAAGTCCACGCTCGCCAAGCTGCTCGCCCGCTTCTACGACCCGACCGCCGGGCGCGTCCTGCTCGACGGTGTCGATCTGCGGGATCTCGGCGGGACGGAGCTGCGGCGCGGTGTGGTGATGGTGACCCAGGAGGCGTTCCTGTTCTCCGGCACCGTGGCCGAGAACATCGCCCTCGGCCGCCCCGACGCGAGCCGCGCCGAGGTGGAGCGGGCCGCCCGGGCCATCGGCGCCCACGACTTCATCGCCGCGCTGCCGGAGGGCTACGACACGGACGTCCGCAAGCGCGGCGGCCGGATCTCGGCGGGCCAGCGGCAGCTGGTGGCCTTCGCCCGCGCGCTGCTGGCCGATCCGGCGGTGCTGATCCTGGACGAGGCGACGTCCTCGCTCGACATCCCCGGGGAGCGGGCCGTCCAGCGGGCCATGGACACGGTGCTCCGGGGCCGCACGGCGGTGGTGATCGCGCACCGGCTGTCCACGGTGGAGATCGCGGACCGGGTGCTCGTCATGGCGGGCGGCCGGATCGTGGAGGACGGCACCCCGGAGGAACTCATCGGCGGCGAGGGGCGGTTCGCGGAGCTCCACCGGGCGTGGCTGGAAAGCCTCGCCTGAGGCGGGGCAGCGGCACATCAGGCGAAGCTTTTCGGCCACGGCGGCCGGCCCCGGCCGCCGTGCCGCCGGCCGCGAGCCGACCACTCCGCGCCTCGCGATCCGCCGCGCGGCGCCCGCCCGTTGCCTGTCGGTTTCTCGCCGATGTCCGGTCGGCTTGCCACACCTTCTGCATGTTTCCAGCCGACTTCCTTCCGCTTTCCGTCGGGACTCGCCCCCGCCTCACCGACTGTCCGCTATCCGGCAGTCCATTTTTCGCTCACCGGACAGATTCCGGCCAAATTGTTGACGCGCTCCTGACATTTGGCCCTACCGGCTGAGACGCTGTGACCGGCCGATCGGCCCGCTCCCCCCCCACACACCATCTCGGCAGTGCGCACTGCCGCGCACCGCCGTGCTCCACCGGCCGGCCCACCCAGCCCGCCGGATCTCCCGGCCGTACACCCACCCAGTGACGGCCGCAGTCGAAGGAGACCGTGTGAGACCCACCCCCCGTGCCGCGCGCCGCAGATCCGCGGCCTGCGCCCTGATCACCACGGCCGCGATGCTCGCCGTCGGCGTCCAGGCGTCCCCCGCCTCCGCCGCGCCGCCCCGTCCCGACAAGGACGCCCTGCCCGTCTCCCTCTCCCCCGCCGAGCGGGCGGAGCTGATCCAGGACGCCGAAGCCGACGCGCCGGAGACCGCCGGCACGCTGAAACTCGGCGCCAAGGAGAAGCTGCGCGTCCGGGACGTCGTCCAGGACCGGGACGGCACCACCCACACCCGCTACGAACGCACCTACGCCGGACTGCCCGTCCTCGGCGGCGACCTCGTCGTCCACGAGGCCAAGGGCGGCAAGCACGAAGGCGTCACCAAGGCGACCAAGGCGACCATCAAGGTCCCCACCACCCGCGCCGAGGTCTCCGCCACCACCGCCAAGAAGAGCGCCCTCACCACCGCCAAGGACGAAGCCGGAGCCAAGGCCAAGGCGGCCGAGGCCCCCCGCAAGGTCATCTGGGCCGCCGACGGCAACCCCGTCCTGGCGTGGGAGACCGTCACCGGCGGGCTCCAGGAGGACGGCACCCCCAACGAACTCCACGTCGTCACCGACGCCACCACCGGCAAGGAACTCCACAGCTGGCAGGGCGTCCACCAGGGCACCGGCAACAGCCAGTACGCCGGACGGGTCACCATCGGCACCGCCCCCTCGTACACGCTGACCGACACCGGGCGCGGCGACCACAAGACCTACGACATGAACAACGGCACCAGCGGCTCGGGGTCCCTCTTCACCGACGCCGACGACGTCTGGGGCGACGGCACCCCGGGCCACCGCCAGACCGCCGCCGTCGACGCCCACTACGGCGCCGCGGTGACCTGGGACTACTACAAGGAAGTCCACGGCCGCAGCGGCATCAAGGGCGACGGCGTGGGTGCCCGCACCCGCGTCCACTACGGCAACGCCTACGTCAACGCCTTCTGGCAGGACTCCTGCTTCTGCATGACCTACGGCGACGGCGACGGCAACGCCAAGCCGCTCACCTCGCTCGACGTCGCCGCGCACGAGATGACCCACGGCGTCACCTCCGCCACCGCCAACCTCACCTACAGCGGTGAGTCCGGCGGCCTCAACGAGGCGACCTCCGACATCTTCGCCGCCGCCGTCGAATTCCACGCCGGCAACGCCCAGGACCCGGCCGACTACCTCGTCGGCGAGAAGATCGACATCCGGGGCAACGGCACCCCCCTGCGCTACATGGACAAGCCCTCCCGGGACGGCAGTTCGAAGGACTACTGGTACTCGGGCATCGGCAACGTCGACGTCCACTACTCCTCCGGACCGGCCAACCACTTCTTCTACCTGCTCTCCGAGGGCAGCGGCGCCAAGGAGATCAACGGCGTCCAGTACGACAGCCCCACCTCGGACGGCCTCCCGGTCACCGGCATCGGCATCGCCAACGCCGAGAAGATCTGGTTCAAGGCGCTGACGGAGTACATGACCTCCAGCACCAACTACGCCCGCGCCCGCACCGCCACCCTGCAGGCCGCCGCCGACCTCTTCGGCGCCGACAGCGCGGCGTACGAAGCGGTGGGCCACGCCTGGGCCGGCGTCAACGTCGGCACCCGTCCCGGAGACGGGGGCGGCGGCACCGGCGAGACCTACGAGACCACGGACGACGTCGCCATCCCGGACGCCGGCTCGGCCGTCACCTCGTCCCTCGCCATCAGCGGCCGGAGCGGCAACGCCCCGTCGGACCTCCGGGTCGGCGTGGAGATCGTCCACACCTACCGCGGCGACCTCGTCATCGATCTGATCGCGCCGGACGGCACGTCCTACCGGCTGAAGGGAGCCGACTCCTGGGACTCCGCCGACGACGTCAGCGAGACCTACACCGTGAACGCCTCCTCGGAGAGCGCCAACGGCACCTGGAAGCTCAGCGTCCGGGACAGCTACGCCCGGGACACCGGCTACATCGACAGCTGGAAGCTGACCTTCTGACGCCGGGCCGGCAGGAGCGCGTGCGGCGTGTCCGGCGGCGCGCGGCCGCTTCCTGACAGCCCTTCCCGTCCCTCCCGTCCGTTCCTCACGGCGGAGCACCGGTGTGCCGGTGCGGTGTCCCGGCACCGCACCGGCACACCCGTGCCGCGCGGTCCGCTACCGCAGCAGCACACCCGCCTCCTCGCCCGTGGCCTCCGCCGGTACGGCCATCAGCCCGAGTTCCGCACCGCTCGCCAGCAGCCGGTGCGAGGGCAGCACCCGCACGGTGAACCCGAAGGGCCCGGTCCGCTCCAGGGTGAGCTCCCCCTCGTACGGCCACCGCCCCTCGGCGTCCGCGGCACCGGCCGGTTTGAGCGGTACGGTCCGGCCCGCGGCGATCCGGTCCTCCCCGTCCACGCGCCCGGCGACGGCCTGTACCTCCACGTCCTCCGGGACGAGCCGGTCCAGCGCCACCCGCACCCGCAGCGACAGCACCGAGCCCAGCTCCGCGCTGCCGCCGCTCACGCCGCCCGCGGCCGCCTCCACCCGGCCGACGGAGACCCGCGGCCAGGCCTCCCGCACCGTCGCCTTCCAGGCCGCCAGCTCGCGCGCGGCGTCCGGGCCGAGCCGCCGGTGCGCGCGGGCCGCCGGGGTGTAGAGCTCCCGGACGTACTCCTCGACCATGCGGCCGGCCAGCGCCTTCGGCCCGAGATCGGCCAGGGTGCGCCGGACCATCCCGAGCCAGCGGTCCGGCAGCCCGTCCGGGCCCCGGTCGTAGAAGAGCGGGGTGACCCGCTGCTCCAGCAGCTCGTAGAGGGCGTGCGCCTCCAGGTCGTCGCGCCGGTCCTCGCCGGTGGCCGGGTCGTCGGCGGTCGGGATGGCCCAGCCGAAGTCCGGCTCGAACCACTCGTCCCACCAGCCGTCCAGCACCGACAGGTTGAGGCAGCCGTTGAGGGCGGCCTTCATCCCGGAGGTGCCGCAGGCCTCCAGCGGCCGGAGCGGGTTGTTCAGCCAGACGTCGCAGCCCGGGTAGAGCTGCTGCGCCATCGCCATGCCGTAGTCGGGCAGGAAGACGATCCGGTGCCGCACCCGCGGGTCGTCCGCGAACCGGACCAGCTCCTGCACCAGCCGCTTGCCGCTGTCGTCCGCGGGGTGCGCCTTGCCGGCGACGACGATCTGCACCGGCCGCTCGGGGTGGAGCAGCAGCTCCGTCAGCCGCTCCCGGTCGCGGAGCATGAGGGTCAGCCGCTTGTACGAGGGCACGCGGCGGGCGAAGCCGATGGTGAGGACGTCCGGGTCCAGCACCCCGTCGATCCAGCCGAGTTCGGCCGCCGCCGCGCCGCGCTGCCGCCAGGAGGCGTACAGCCGTTCCCGTACCTCCGCCACCAGCCGTTCGCGGAGCGTGCGCCGCAGCGCCCAGAGGGCGTCGCCGGGCAGGGTGTGCGCCCCGCCGTTCCCGGCGCCGGCCCGGAGCACCTCGGGCGCGGTCCAGGTGGGGCCGTGGACGCCATTGGTGACGGAGGTGATGGGCACCTCGCCGGCGTCGAAGCCGGGCCACAGGCCGGCGAACATCTCCCGGCTGACACCGCCGTGCAGCCGGGAGACGCCGTTGGCGCGCTGCGCGAGCCGCAGGCCCATCACGGCCATGTTGAAGACGCCCGGCTCGCCGCCCGGATAGGTCTCCCTGCCGAGTTCCAGGACGCGTGCGGCGTCCACGCCGGGCAGTTCGCCGTCGTCGCCGAAGTGGCGGGCGACGAGCTCCCGGTCGAAGCGGTCGATCCCGGCGGGCACGGGTGTGTGGGTGGTGAAGACCGTCCCGGCGCGCACGGCCTCCAGGGCGGCCTCGACGTCGAGTCCGCCGTGCTCCTCCGCGCCCAGTTCGCGTACGCGTTCGAGGCCGAGGAAGCCGGCGTGGCCCTCGTTGGTGTGGAAGACCTCGGGCTCCGGGTGTCCGGTGATGCGGCAGTAGGCGCGGACGGCGCGGACCCCGCCGATGCCGAGCAGCATCTCCTGCAGCAGCCGGTGCTCGCTGCCGCCGCCGTAGAGACGGTCGGTCACCTGGCGCTCGCGGGGCTCGTTCTCCTCGGTGTCGGAGTCGAGCAGCAGCAGCGGCACCCGGCCGACCCGGGCCTCCCGGACCACGGCGTGCAGCGTACGGCCGCCGGGCAGGGCGAGGGTCACCCGGCACGGCCGGCCGCCGGGCTCGCGGAGCAGGCCCAGCGGCAGCTCGTCCGGGTCGAGCAGCGGGTACTGCTCCTGCTGCCAGCCGTCGCGGGAGAGCGATTGCCGGAAGTAGCCGTGCCGGTAGAGCAGTCCCACTCCGATGAGCGGTACGCCCAGGTCGCTCGCGGTCTTGAGGTGGTCCCCGGCGAGGATGCCGAGCCCGCCGGAGTACTGGGGCAGGGCGCCGGTGATGCCGAACTCGGGCGAGAAGTAGGCGACGGCCGAGGGCAGCCCGTCACCGGCCGCCGCGCCCGCGGCGGTCTGGTACCAGCGGGGGCCGGTGAGGTACTCCCGCAGCCCGTCGGCCGCGGTGGCCAGGCGCCGCAGGAAGGCGCCGTCGGACGCCAGGCTCTCCAGCCGCGCGGCGGACACGCCGCCGAGCAGCCGGACGGGGTCGCCGCCCGCGGCCGGCCAGGCCTCGGGATCGACGGCCCGGAACAGCTCACGGGTCTCGGGATGCCAGGACCAGCGCAGGTTCCGCGCCAGTTCGCTGAGCGGTCGTAGGGGTTCCGGAAGGACGGGACGCACGCTGAATCGACGAATGGCCTTCACAGGTCGACCGTAGCGGCGACCACCGGTTCCCTTCGCGCACATTCACACGTTCCGTCCAGAACTCACCGGCCAGTGGTGAAAACGGTGACCGCACGCCCTCTGTCGCCGCCCGCCGATCCGAGGATGATAGAAAGCCCTTTCCCCCACAAGGAGGTCCGATGCGACCCGCACACCCCCACCCGCCGGGGCCCCGCCGCCCGGCCCCGTACCGCAGGTTATACGCGCTGGCCGGCGCGGGTATCGCGGCGGTTATGGCGACGTCCGGACTGACCGCCGAGGCGGCCCCGGCGCCCGCCGCGGCGGCCCGTCAGATGGAGAATCTGGACCGTGGTCTGGTAAGCGTGTACACCGGCTCGGGCAACCTGGTGAGCTGGCGCTGGCTGGCCACCGACCCGGACGACGTGGCGTTCAACGTCTACCGCGGGGACACCAAGGTGAACTCCTCGCCCGTCACGGACTCCACCAACTTCCTCCACGAGGGCGCGCCGGCCTCGGCCGACTACACGGTCCGCGCGGTGACCGGCGGCGTGGAGCAGCCGGCCTCCGGACACGGGGTCCAGTTCCGCGCCGGCTACCACGACATCCCGCTCTCCCCGCCGTCCGGAGGCACCACGCCCGACGGCGTGTCGTACACCTACGAGGCCAATGACGCCTCCGTGGGCGATCTCGACGGCGACGGCACCCTGGACTTCGTCCTGAAGTGGCAGCCCACCAACGCCAAGGACAACTCCCAGTCCGGCCACACCGGCAACACGGTCATCGACGGCATCAGGCCCGACGGCACCCGGCTCTGGCGGATCGACCTGGGCCGCAACATCCGCTCCGGCGCGCACTACACCCAGTTCCAGGTGTACGACTACGACGGCGACGGCCGGGCCGAGGTCGCCATGAAGACCGCGGACGGCAGCCGGGACGGTACCGGGGCGGCGATCGGCAGCTCGTCCGCCGACCACCGCAACTCCTCCGGCTACGTCCTCGCCGGCCCGGAGTACCTGACCGTGTTCGACGGCCGGACCGGCGCCGCGCTGGACACCGCCGACTACGTTCCCGCGCGCGGGAACGTCGGTTCCTGGGGCGACACCTACGGCAACCGCGTCGACCGCTTCCTCGCCGGGACCGCGTACCTCGACGGCACCCGGCCCAGCCTGGTGATGGCGCGCGGCTACTACACCCGCACGGTGATCGCCGCCTGGGACTTCCGGGACGGCGCCCTCACCCGCCGCTGGACCTTCGACACCAACAGCTCCGCCAACTCCGGCCGGGGCTACGACGGGCAGGGCAACCACGCGCTGACCGTCGGGGACGTCGACGGGGACGGCCGGGACGAGATCGTCTACGGCGCGATGACCGTGGACGACAACGGCGCCGGGCTGTGGACCACGCGGCTCGGCCACGGCGACGCGGCCCACCTCGGCGATCTGGTGCCGTCCCGCCCGGGCCTGGAGTACTACAAGGTCTCCGAGGACTCCTCCAAGCCCGGCTCCTGGATGGCCGACGCGCGGACCGGCCAGGTCCTGTGGCAGACGGCGCCCGCCGGCGACAACGGCCGTGGCGTCTCCGGCGACATCTGGGCCGGCAGCCCGGGGGCCGAGTCCTGGTCCTCCGCCGACGGCGCGCTCCTCTCCGCGTCGGGCTCCGCGCTCGGCCGCAAGCCGTCCAGTGCCAACTTCCTCTCCTGGTGGGACGGCGACCCCGTCCGGGAACTGCTCGACGGCACGCGGATCGACAAGTACGGCACCGGCGGGGAGAGCCGGCTGCTGACCGGTTCGGGCGTCGCCTCGAACAACGGCACCAAGGCGACCCCGGTGCTCTCCGGCGACATCCTCGGCGACTGGCGCGAGGAGGCCGTCTGGCGCACCTCGGACAACCGGGCGCTGCGGGTGTACTCCACCCCGCACCGGACGGACCGCCGGATCACCACGCTGCTGCACGACGCGCAGTACCGCACCGCGCTCGCCTGGCAGAACACCGCCTACAACCAGCCGCCGCACCCGGGGTTCTTCATCGGTGACGGGATGGCGGTCCCGCCCCGGCCGGAGGTCACCACGCCGTAAACCGGTACGGACCCGTCACGGGAGGCGCCGAGCGGGGGCGGAGTGATCGATTCCGCCCCCGCGAACCTCTTGCCCGGAGCCCTGTCGCACGAGACGCTGCAGGTCACCACAGGAGAGGTTCATCTTCATGGCGCATATATCTGATCGACCGTCAGCCGACGGTTCACAGACCGACGTTCCCACCCCCCACACGCGGCGCCCCGTCAGAGGACGCCGTGTCACGACCGCGATCGCCGCCGTCACCTTCCTGCTGTCCCCCCTCGCGTTCTCCGCCCACGCCGCCGACGCGGCGGCACCGACGGGCCGCATCCTCGGTGCCGGCGCGCCGGACGCCGTGAGCGGCAGCTACATCGTCAGCCTCAAGTCCGGCCGGGGCCTCACCGCGCGGTCCGAGGCCGGCCGGGAGCTGGCCCGGAAGTACGGCGCGACGATCCGCCACACCTACGGCAGCGCTCTCAACGGCTACTCCGTGCGGCTCTCCGAGGCACAGGCGAAGCGCCTCGCGGCCGATCCCGCCGTCGCCTCGGTGTCGCAGGACGCCAGGGTGCGGATCGCCGCGGCCCAGCCGAACCCGCCCTCCTGGGGCCTGGACCGCATCGACCAGAGCGATCTCCCGCTGGACGACTCCTACGCCCCGCCCGCCGGCGGCGGTTCGGGCGTGACGGCGTATGTGATCGACACCGGTGTCAGCACCGGCCACCAGGACTTCGGCGGCCGGGCGAGCAGCGGCTGGGACTTCGTCGACGGCGACGCCGACGCCCAGGACGGCCACGGGCACGGCACCCATGTCGCGGGCACCATCGCCGGCACCTCGCACGGGGTCGCCAAGCAGGCCGACGTCGTCGGGGTCCGGGTCCTGGACGATGAGGGCTCCGGCACCATCGCCCAGGTGATCGCGGGCATCGACTGGGTCGCGAAGAACGCGGAGAAGCCGGCCGTGGCCAACATGAGCCTCGGCGGCATCCTCAACGCGCAGCTGGACGACGCGGTCCGGGGCGCCATCGCCTCCGGGGTGACGTTCACCGTGGCGGCCGGCAACAACGGCCTGCCGGCGCTGCTCTTCTCCCCGGCCCGGGTCACGGAGGCCATCACCGTCGGCGCGACCGACAGGACCGACGCCCGCGCGAGCTTCTCCAACTGGGGTCCGGGCGTGGACGTGTTCGCCCCCGGCGTGGACATCACCTCGGCCTGGCACACCTCCGGCAGCGCCACGAACACCATCTCCGGCACCTCCATGGCGGCTCCGCACGCCGCGGGCGCGGCCGCGCTCCACCTCGACGACCACCCGGCCGACGCCCCCGCGGCGGTCGAGAAGGCGCTGACGGACGGCGCGGCCCAGGGCAAAATCAGCGGCGCGGGCCTCGGCTCGCCGAACCGTCTGCTCCAGGTCGGCGACTGACACACCGTCCGCCCCGCTCCGCCCGGCGTACCGCCGGGGGAGCCGCGGTACGGGGCCGGCTCTCCCTCCTCAGCCGTGCCGCACCGGCAGAGCCCTCCCGTCCGCACCACCGGCCCCTCGGGGCACACCCGCACCAGTACCGGACCGGCCCGTGACCCCGGCACACCGCCACCGTCACGGGCCGGTCCAGTTTTTACCTTTCGGGCCCCGATCGGAGGCCATCACCGTCATGTCCGGCGCCGGGCGGGGGCAGACTCCACCGATAGGCGGCGCCACGCTCCCCGCACCACCCGGCGCCGCCCACCGGCTCGCACAGTCACCCACTTGAGTGAACGCGGACAGGAGCGCCCATGCCCGCAACCGGCCAGTCGTCCATGGAGCATATAGAAAGAACAAAAGCCCGCAGAGTGGCTCGAACCGCTACGCCCCCAGGTGATCCCATGATCGGACGCATCCCCGTGCTCGACATCCGCCCGCTGGTCGACTGCGGGCGGCGGCCGGCCAAGGCGGTGGCCGGCGAGAGCTTCGAGGTCTCCGCGACGGTCTTCCGGGAGGGCCACGACGCGGTCGCCGCCAATGTGGTCCTGCTGGACCCCTCCGGCCGTCCCGGCCCCTGGACCCCGATGCGCGAACTGGCGCCCGGCACCGACCGCTGGGGCGCCCGGGTCACCCCGGGCTCCGAGGGCCCGTGGAGCTTCGCCGTCGAGGCGTGGAGCGACCCGGTCACCACCTGGCGCCGCCACGCCGAGATCAAGATCCCGGCCGGCATCGACACCGAACTCGTCCTCGCCGAGGGCGCCGCCCTCCACGAGAGGGCCGCCGTCGACGTCCCCAAGCGGGCCGGCCGGGAAGCCGTCCTGCGCGCCGTGGACGCGCTGCGCGACCGGGACCTCTCCCCCGCCGACCGGCTCGCCGCGGCCCTCGCCGAGGACGTCTCCGCGGTCCTCGCCCGCCATCCGCTGCGCGAACTGCTCACCCAGTCCCGCCGGGTGCCGCTGCTCGTGGAGCGCCGCCGCGCGCTCTACGGCTCCTGGTACGAGTTCTTCCCGCGCTCCGAGGGCGCCGTCACCGCCCCCGGCGAACCGCCCGTCAGCGGCACCCTCCGGACCGCGGCCGAGCGGCTGCCCGCCATCGCCGCGATGGGTTTCGACGTCGTCTACCTGCCGCCCGTCCACCCGATCGGCACCTCGTACCGCAAGGGCCCCGGCAACACCCTCACGGCCGGCCCGCACGACGTCGGCTCCCCCTGGGCGATCGGCTCGGTGGAGGGCGGTCACGACGCCCTCCACCCGGATCTCGGCACCTTCGAGGACTTCGACCACTTCGTGGCCCGGGCCCGGGCGCTGCGCATGGAGGTGGCGCTCGACTTCGCCCTGCAGTGCTCGCCGGACCATCCCTGGGTGCGCGAGCATCCGTCCTGGTTCCACCACCGGGCCGACGGCTCCATCGCCTTCGCCGAGAACCCGCCCAAGAAGTACCAGGACATCTACCCGGTGGCGTTCGACGCCGACATGACCGGCATCGTCCGCGAGACCCTGCGCATCCTGCGGCTGTGGATGGACCACGGGGTGCGGATCTTCCGGGTGGACAACCCGCACACCAAGCCCGTGATGTTCTGGGAGCGGGTCATCGCCGACATCAACCGCCGCGACCCGGACGTCATCTTCCTCGCCGAGGCGTTCACCCGCCCGGCGATGATGCACACCCTGGCGGCCATCGGCTTCCAGCAGTCGTACACCTACTTCACCTGGCGCGAGACCAAGGAGGAACTGACCGCCTACCTCACCGAGCTCTCCGGCGACGCGGCCGCCTGCATGCGGCCCAACTTCTTCGCCAACACGCCCGACATCCTCCCCGGCCACCTCCAGGAGGGCGGCCGGCCCGCCTTCGAGGCGCGGGCCGTTCTCGCCGCCACCCTCTCCCCGGCCTGGGGGATCTACTCCGGCTACGAGCTGTGCGAGAACACCCCGGCGCGCCCCGGCAGCGAGGAGTACCTGCACTCGGAGAAGTACGAACTGCGGCCCCGCGACTGGGAGGCGGCCGAGCGGGAGGGGCGGACCATCGCCCCGCTGATCACCCGGCTCAACCGGATCCGCCGCCGTCACCCGGCTCTCCAGCAACTGCGGGACCTGCGTTTCCACCACGCGGACAACGACGCGGTGATCGCCTACTCGAAACGTACTCACGGCGACAGCCCGGATGTCGTACTCACGGTCGTGAACCTCGACCCGCACCACACCCAGGAGGCGACGGTCTCGTTGCACATGCCGGAACTCGGCCTCGACTGGCACGAGTCCGTCCCGGTGCGCGACGAGCTCACCGGCGAGACCTACCACTGGGGCAGGGACAACTACGTGCGTCTGGAACCGGGGATCCGGCCGGCGCACGTGTTCACCCTGCGACCGTCCTCACCGATCGGAGGGTCACCCACATCATGATCGTCAACGAGCCCGTCCAGGACACCTTCGAGGACACACCGGCGCAGGACCGCGATCCCGACTGGTTCAAGCGCGCCGTCTTCTACGAGGTGCTGGTCCGCTCCTTCCAGGACAGCAACGGCGACGGCATCGGCGACCTCAAGGGCCTCACGGCCAAACTCGACTATCTGCAGTGGCTCGGCGTGGACTGCCTCTGGCTGCCGCCGTTCTTCAAGTCCCCGCTGCGGGACGGGGGTTACGACGTCTCCGACTATCTCGCGGTGCTCCCCGACTTCGGGGACCTCGCCGACTTCGTCGAGTTCGTCGACGCCGCCCACCAGCGCGGCATGCGGGTCATCATCGACTTCGTCATGAACCACACCAGCGACCAGCACGAGTGGTTCCAGGAGTCGCGCCGCAACCCGGACGGCCCGTACGGCGACTACTACGTCTGGGCCGACGACGACAAGCAGTACCAGGACGCCCGGATCATCTTCGTCGACACCGAGGCCTCCAACTGGACCTTCGACCCGGTGCGCCAGCAGTACTACTGGCACCGCTTCTTCTCCCACCAGCCGGACCTCAACTTCGAGAACCCGGCCGTCCAGGAGGAGATCATCTCCGCTCTGCGCTTCTGGCTGGACCTCGGCATCGACGGCTTCCGGCTGGACGCCGTGCCCTACCTCTACGCCGAGGAGGGCACCAACTGCGAGAACCTGCCGCGGACCCACGACCTCCTCAAGCGGGTCCGCGCCGAGATCGACGCCCACTACCCCGACACCGTGCTGCTCGCCGAGGCCAACCAGTGGCCCGAGGACGTCGTCGACTACTTCGGCGACTTCGAGAAGGGCGGCGACGAGTGCCACATGGCGTTCCACTTCCCGGTCATGCCGCGCATCTTCATGGCGGTGCGCCGCGAGTCGCGCTACCCGGTCTCGGAAATCCTGGCCAAGACCCCGGCCATCCCCTCCGGCTGCCAGTGGGGCGTCTTCCTCCGCAACCACGACGAGCTGACCCTCGAAATGGTCACGGACGAAGAGCGCGACTACATGTACTCCGAGTACGCCAAGGACCCGCGGATGCGCGCCAACATCGGCATCCGCCGCCGGCTGGCCCCGCTGCTCGACAACGACCGCAACCAGATCGAGCTGTTCACCGCCCTGCTGCTCTCCCTCCCCGGCTCGCCGATCCTCTACTACGGCGACGAGATCGGCATGGGCGACAACATCTGGCTCGGCGACCGGGACGCGGTCCGCACCCCGATGCAGTGGACCCCCGACCGCAACGCCGGCTTCTCCTCCTGCGACCCGGGCCGGCTCTTCCTGCCGACCATCATGGACCCGGTCTACGGCTACCAGGTGACCAACGTCGAGGCGGCCATGAGCAGCCCCTCCTCGCTGCTCCACTGGACCCGCCGGATGATCGAGATCCGCAAGCAGAACCCGGCCTTCGGCCTCGGCTCGTACAGCGAACTCCCGTCCAGCAACCCGGCGGTGCTCGCCTTCCTCCGGGAGACCCCGGGGCCGGGCCAGGAGGACGACGACCTGGTGCTGTGCGTCAACAACTTCTCCCGCTTCGCCCAGCCCACCGAGCTGGACCTGCGGGCGTTCGCGGGGCGCCATCCCGTGGAGCTGATCGGCGGGGTGCGCTTCCCCGCCATCGGGGAACTCCCCTATCTGCTCACGCTCGCCGGCCACGGCTTCTACTGGTTCCGGCTCCGCCGGTCCGCGGCCCCGGTGGCGGCGGACGCACCGGGCGGCGGTGACGCCCCGGGCGCGCCGCGCACCGGCGAGGTCCCGCGCCCGCTCAACGGCGGCTGACCGCACCGGTCACCGCTGTTACAGCCCCGCGGCGGGGCGGTTACGACCGGATTCACCGGTTTTCACCGCCCCGCCCCGGGCAGGCTCTCCTCTACGCACCCCAGTCCGCACAGCGCATAGGCCAATCGCCTTACCTGATCGGACGATCCTCACCCGACACGTCCCGCACCGCCGGACAGCAATTGCCGCAATCCGGGACACTCTGCGCATCTACGGTGTGCCCGGGGAAAGGACGCGACGCCATGTCGGAGGGCTCGATCCGCGCCAACCCGTACAGCACGCCCCGCACCACCGTCACCGCCCCGGACTCACCTGCGGACCGTGCGGCGGACGCACCGGACCGGCCGCCCGCGCCGGAGCAGAACGCGCCGGCGGACACCCGGGCCCCCGCCGGACCGCCCGGCCGGGGCCGGGCACGCACCACCACCCGCTCGCTGCTCCCCTCGCTCGTCCCCCTGCTCCGCTCCTGGCTGCCCCGGCAGCGCTGGTTCGCCGGCAAGGGCAACCCCATCACGGGCTTCTCCCTCGTCTCCGCCACCGAGATCCTGCCGTGCACCGCGGGCGGGGCCGCCCCCGGACTGCTCCATCTCCTCGTCCGCGCCCAGCAGCAGCCCGGCACCGCCGACTGCTACCAGCTCCTCATCGGCATCCGCTCCACCCTTCCCCCGCACCTCGCGCACACCCTGATCGGCCGCCCCGCCGAGGGCCCGCTCCACGGCCACACCGTCTACGAGGCCCTGGCCGACCCACGCCTGGCCGGGCTGCTCCTGGAGCGGCTGCGCGTCCCCGGCCGGCTCGGCGCGCTCCGCTTCACCCGCGCCCCCGGCACCGCCATCGCCTCCGGGCTCGCCCCCCGGGTGATCACCGCCGAGCAGTCCAACTCCTCGGTGGTCTACGGCGACGCGTACATCCTCAAGGTCTTCCGCCGCATCGGCACCGGCGTCAACCCCGACCTCGAACTCCCGCTGGCCCTCGCCCGGGCGGGCTGCGAACGCGTCCCGCACCCCACCGCCTGGTTCGAGGCCGACCCGGGGGTGGACGCCGCCGCCGGCGCCGGGCTCGCCTCCGTCCCCGCCGACGACCCGGCCGGCGGGCCGCTCACCCTCGGCATCCTCCAGCCCTTCCTGCCCGGCTCCGCCGACGGCTGGCAGCTCGCCCTCAACTCCCTCTCCGTACAAGCCGACTTCACCGGCGCCGCGCACGCCCTCGGCCGCGCCACCGCCGAGGTGCACACCGCCCTCGCCGAGGCCCTGCCGACCGCCGTCCTGCGCCGGCCGCAGATCGAGCACATCGCGGGCGGCATGACCGAACGGCTGGAGGCCGCCGCGTCCGCCGTGCCCGCGCTGCGCCCGTACCGCGAACCGCTGCGCGCCGCCTACGACGAGCTCGCCGCCCTCGGCAACCGCGGCCGCACCTGGCACGCCCAGCGGATACACGGTGACCTCCACCTCGGCCAGGCCCTCCGCAGCGCGCACGACGGACGCTGGTCCCTCATCGACTTCGAGGGCGAGCCGGCCCGGCCGATCTCCGAACGCCGCCGGCTGCAGCCCGTGGCCCGGGACATCGCCGGCATGCTGCGCTCCTTCGACTACGCGGCCCGCACCCACCAGCCCGCGTCCGGCGGCGCCCCCGGCTGGTCCCGGCAGTGGTCCCGGCAGAGCCGGGCGGCCTACTGCGGCGGCTATGCGGAGGCCGCCGGAACCGATCCGCGCGACGAACCCGAACTCCTGCGCGCCTACGAGACGGACAAGGCCGTCTACGAGGTGCTGTACGAGGCGCGCCACCGCCCCGACTGGCTCCCGGTGCCGATGGCGGCGATCCGCCGCCTTGCCGGGCAGCGGGAGGAGGCGCCGCCTCCCGCCCGGGTTCCCGCGTACGAACGTCCGTTCCCCACTCCTCCGAGGAGGACTCAGTCGTGACCGCTCGTCCGCCGTCCCCGCCCCCGTCCGGCCCCGCCGGCGACTCCACCGAGCAGCGGCCCGGGACCGCGGCCGCCGAACCGGCCGCCCGGCCCGGCCGCAGCCGCGCCAAGGCGTCCGGCACCGCGCCACGGCGGGCCGCCGCGCCCCGGACGCCGGCCGCGCCGCGGACGCCGGGCGCACCACGGCAGGCCGTGGCACCGCCGGCCCCCGGTGCGGCCGAGGACGGGACGGGACGGCCGTCCGCCTCCTCCCCCCGCGCCGTCCGTCCCGCGCCGCTCGACCCCGCCGACCGGCAGCGTCTCCTCGACGGCACCCACCACGACCCGCACGCCCTGCTGGGGGCCCGTCCCCTGCCGGAGGGCGGTGTCCTCTTCCGCGCGCTGCGCCCGTACGCCCACGCCGTGGCCGTCGTGGCCGGCGGCGGTCCGGAGGCCGGCCCCGGCACCGCTCTGCACTCCGAGGGCGACGGCCTCTTCGCGGGCGTCCTGCCCCTCGACGCGGTTCCGGAGGACTACCGGCTGCTGGTCTCCTACGGCGACCCCGGCGCCCCCGAGGTGCTGGAGCAGCACGACCCGTACCGCTTCCTGCCCGCCCTCGGCGAGTTCGACCTGCATCTGATCCACGAGGGGCGCCACGAACGGCTGTGGGAGGCGCTCGGCGCGGAGCCGATGACCCACGGCGGCGTCGCGGGCACCCGGTTCACCGTCTGGGCACCCAATGCCCGCGGTGTGCGCGTCACCGGCGACTTCACCTGCTGGAACGGCACCGGCCACCCGATGCGCTCGCTCGGCGGCAGCGGCGTCTGGGAGCTGTTCGTGCCCGGGGTCGGCGAGGGCGCCCTCTACAAGTTCGACATCGCCGGGCCCGACGGCGCGCACAGCCTGCGCGCGGATCCGATGGCCCGGCGCACCGAGTGCCCGCCCGCCACCGCCTCGATCGTCACCTCCTCCGGCTACCGGTGGGGGGACGAGGAGTGGATGCGCCGCCGCGCCGGGCGCCGCGTCCACCAGGCGCCGTTCTCGGTCTACGAGGTGCATCCGGCGTCCTGGCGCCCGGGGCTGGGCTACCGGCAGCTCGCCGAGCAACTGCCCGCGTACGTCAAGGAGCTGGGGTTCACGCACGTCGAGCTGATGCCGGTCGCCGAGCACCCCTTCGGCGGCTCCTGGGGCTACCAGGTCACCTCCTACTACGCGCCGACCGCCCGGCTGGGCACCCCGGACGACTTCCGGTATCTGGTGGACGCCCTGCACCGGGAGGGCATCGGGGTCATCGTCGACTGGGTGCCCGCGCACTTCCCCAAGGACGCGTGGGCGCTCGCCCGGTTCGACGGCACACCGCTCTACGAGCCCGCCGACCCGCGGCGCGCCGAGCACCCCGACTGGGGCACGCTGACCTTCGACTACGGGCGCACGGAGGTCCGCAACTTCCTGGTCGCCAACGCCGTGTACTGGTGCGAGGAGTTCCACATCGACGGTCTGCGGGTCGACGCGGTGGCGTCCATGCTCTACCTGGACTACTCGCGGGAGGGCGGTGAGTGGGTGCCCAACCAGTACGGGGGCCGGGAGAACCTCGACGCCGTGGCGTTCCTGCAGGAGATGAACGCGACCGTCTACCGGCGCTGCCCCGGCGTCGTCACCATCGCGGAGGAGTCCACGGCCTGGGACGGCGTCACCCGGCCCACGCACGTCACCGGCCCGAACGGCCTGGGCGGTCTGGGCTTCGGCCTGAAGTGGAACATGGGCTGGATGCACGACTCGCTGGGCTACATGGCGCGCGAGCCCGTGCACCGCAAGTACCACCACCACGAGATGACCTTCTCGATGGTGTACGCGTACAGCGAGAACTACGTGCTGCCCATCTCGCACGACGAGGTGGTGCACGGCAAGGGCCCCCTGGTGAACAAGATGCCCGGCGACTGGTGGCAGCGGCGCGCCGGCCACCGCGCGTACCTGGGCTTCATGTGGGCCCACCCGGGCAAGCAACTGCTTTTCATGGGGCAGGAGTTCGCACAGGGCGCGGAGTGGTCGGAGGCGCACGGGCCGGAGTGGTGGCTGCTGGACGACACCTACGCGGCGGCCGGTGACCACCGGGGCGTCCGCGACCTGGTCCGCGATCTCAACCACGCCTACACCGCCGAGCCGGCGCTCTGGGAGCGGGACACCGATCCGTCCGGCTTCAGCTGGATCGACGGCGACGCGGCGGAGGACAACGTCTTCGCCTTCCTCCGGCTGGCCGCGGACGGGTCGCCGCTGCTGTGCGTCAGCAACTTCTCCCCGGTGGTGCGCCGGGACTACCGGCTCGGGGTGCCGAGCGAGCCCACCGGCTGGCAGGAGGTCCTCAACACCGACGGGGCCCGCTACGGCGGCAGCGGCGTCGGCAACCCGGACCCCCTCAAGCCGGAGGCGTCCCCGTGGCACGGCCGGCGCGTCAGCATCCGGGCCACGCTGCCGCCGCTGGCGACGGTCTGGCTCCGGCCGGTCTGACGGGATCCGACGGGCTGACGGGAGCCGCCGGAACCGGCGGGGTGCGGTCCGGTGCCACGAGGGCTCGTACGGCCTCGCCCGTACGGGCCCTCGGCCGTGCGGCCGGACGCGGGCCGGCTCGCGAACCGCACAGGGGTGACGCCCCTCCGGCAGCCAGGGGAAACAGCCGGAGGGGCGTCGGGGGAGATGGTCTGGGGCGGGTGCGCCCGGGTCCGTGGGAGGGTACCGCGGGCCGGTCGCGGTGGACCCGGGCGCCGGCCCGTCAGACGCCCACCGGCTCCTTCGTCCCGCCGGGGTGGTCAGGTCCCGGGTGGGAGGAGGATTCCGGAGCACTGCGGGCGTCGTCGTTACGGTGGCCGGGGTCCCGGCCGGGGCCGGCCGCGGGGCCGGAGCCGCGGTCGTGGTCGGGTTCGGGGTTGTGGTCGTGATCGTCGACGAACGTCTGCTCGTCGAACGGGAGGTGCCCGGCGAGGACCTTGCCGGCCCGGTCCCGGTCGATCTCCTTCGTCCAGGTGCCGACCAGGACCGTCGCCACGGCGTTGCCCGCGAAGTTGGTCAGGGCGCGGGCCTCGCTCATGAAGCGGTCGATGCCGACGATGAGGCCGACGCCGTCGACCAGTTCCGGACGGTGGGACTGGAGCCCGCCCGCCAGGGTGGCCAGGCCGGCACCGGTCACGCCGGCCGCCCCCTTGGAGGCGATGATCATGAAGACGAGCAGGGAGATCTGCTGGCCGAGGGAGAGCGGGTCGCCCATCGCCTCGGCGACGAAGAGCGAGGCCATCGTGAGGTAGATCGCCGTGCCGTCGAGGTTGAAGGAGTAGCCGGTCGGCACGGTGATGCCGACGACCGGCCTGCTGACGCCCAGGTGTTCCATCTTGGCGATGAGACGCGGCAGGGCGGACTCCGAGGAGGAGGTCGAGACGATCAGCAGGAACTCGCGGCCGAGGTACCGGAGCAGGGTGAGGATGTTGACGCCCGCGACGATCCTCAGCAGCGCGCCGAGGACGACGAAGACGAAGACCGCGCAGGTGGTGTAGAAGCCGATCATGACGACGGCGAGGGACTTGAGCGCGCCGGCACCCGTCTCGCCGACCACCGCCGCGATGGCGCCGAAGGCCCCGACCGGCGCCACCCACATGATCATCGCCAGTACCCGGAAGACCAGCCGCTGGAGGTGGCCGATGCCGCGGAGGAGCGGCTCCCCGGCGCTGCCCATGGCCTGCAGGGCGAAGCCGGTGAGGAGCGCGATGAGCAGGGTCTGCAGCACCTCGCCCTCGGTGAAGGCCGAGACCATGGTGGTGGGGATGATGCCGAGCAGGAAGTCGGTGGTGGACTCACTGGCGCCCGCGGCCTGGGCCTCGCCGGCGCTGCGCGCGGACTCGGTCAGGTCCAGGGTGACGCCGGGGAGCATGTTGCCGACGACCAGGCCGATGGCGAGCGCCACGGTCGACATGATCATGAAGTAGGCGAGGGCGAGACCGCCGACGGCGCCGACCTTCGCGGCCTTGCGCACCGATCCGACGCCGAGCACGATGGTGCAGAAGATGATCGGTGAGATCATCATCTTGATCAGTCCGACGAAGCCGGTGCCGAGCGGCTTCAGCTCGGCGGCCACCCCCGGCGCCGCGAAGCCGAGGAGGATGCCGGCCAGCACGGCGGCGATGACGGCGAGGTACAGATAGTGGGTTCTGTCCCGTCGCACCCGGCGGCTCTCAGGTGGGGCTTGTTCGGCCACGGTGGTCCTCCTGCGTCGTGATTCCCGGTCGTTCGCGCCGCTTCCGGTGCCGTCCCACCCGTCCCGCGCTCCGGCTCGGCGTCCCGGCGACTATCCATCAGCGGGTGACCCGGGTCACGGTTGTGTTCATTGAGTTCGCGGACGGCGCCGGTCCGCTACGGAGTGCGCGGGCGCCGGGACGGAACGGAGGCGCCCCGCACCCCTGCCGGTCCCCGGGACACACCGGGCAGACTGGGCGCATGCGTGTTCCCCGCCCCCGGAGCCTGGCCGGCCAGCTCTTCGCCATGCAGGTCGTGCTGGTCGCCGTCGTGGTGGCGGGATACGCGGTGTTCACCTACGTCACCGACCTGCGGCAGACCGAGGAGACGGCGCGGCTGCGGGCGATGACGGCGGCGCGGGCGATCGCCGCCTCACCGTCCGTCCCGGAGGCGATCCGCGGCGCGGACCCGACGGCGGTGCTGCAGCCGTACGCGGAGACCGTCCGCCGCGACACCGGGGTCGCCTTCGTCACGATCATGGACCCGGACGGCATCCGCTGGACGCATCCGGACCCGGAGCGGATCGGCGAGGAGTTCCTGGGCCACACCGGCCCGGCACTCGCGGGACGCACCTTCTCCGAGACGTACACCGGCACCCTCGGCCCGTCGGTGCGGGTGGTGACGCCGATACGGGACGGCGGCCGGGTGGTGGGCCTGGTGAGCGCCGGGATCACGGTGGAGCGGATCAGCGCCGAGGTCCGCCGGCAGATGGCCGTGCCGGCGGGGGTGGCGCTGGGGGCGCTGGTGCTCGGCGGCCTCGGCACCTACGTCGTCAACGCCCGGCTGCGCCGCCATACGCACGGGATGAACGCCGCGGAGCTGAGCCGGATGCACGACTACCACCAGGCGGCGCTGCACGCGGTCCGCGAGGGGCTGCTGATGCTGGACGGGCAGCGGCGGATCGCGCTGGTCAACGACGG
The DNA here is from genome assembly GCF_000220705.2 of Streptomyces xinghaiensis S187. GTDB lineage: Bacteria > Actinomycetota > Actinomycetes > Streptomycetales > Streptomycetaceae > Streptomyces > Streptomyces xinghaiensis. The sequence goes on from NZ_CP023202.1 coordinate 2,132,456, forward strand.
GGGGCGGGAACTGCTGGGGCTGGGCCAGGACGCCGTGGGCCGCCGCGTCACCGAACTCGGGCTGCCGCCGTCGCTGACCGGGGCGCTGCTGGCCTCGGAACCCCGGGTGGACGAGGTCCATCCCACGGCCGAGCGGATCGTGGTGGTGAACACCTCGCCGGTCTCGGGCGGTGAGCGGCGCGGCACGGTCGTCACCCTGCGGGACCACACGGAGCTCCAGGCGCTCTCCGGGGAGCTCGACTCGGTGCGCGGCTTCGCGGAAGCGCTGCGGTCGCAGGCGCACGAGGCGGCGAACCGGCTGCACGCGGTGGTGTCGCTGATCGAACTGGGCCGCGCGGACGAGGCCGTGCGGTTCGCGACGGAGGAGCTGGAGCTGGCGCAGGCGCTGACGGACCGGGTGGTCGCGGCCGTGGGCGAGCCGGTGCTGGCGGCCCTGCTGCTCGGCAAGGCGGCGCAGGCGAGCGAGCGGGGCGTGGAGCTGACCCTGGCCCCGGAGAGCCGGATCGACGACGGTGTGCTGCCGCCGGAGCTGCCGCCGCGCGATCTGGTGACGATCCTCGGCAATCTGATCGACAACGCGGTGGAGGCGGCCGGCGGGGAGAGCTCCGGCGCGGAGGGCCGGGAGCGGCGCCCGCGGGTGACGGTGACCGCGCGGGCCGCGGACGGCGAACTGCTGCTGCGGGTGCGGGACACCGGTCCCGGCATCACCCCGGAGGCGCTGGACGGCATGTTCGAACGCGGCTGGACGACGAAGGCGGCACGGCGCATCGGCGCGGAGGGCGGCGCGGGGCGCGGGATCGGCCTGGCGCTCGTCCGGCAGGCGGTGCGCCGCAACGGCGGGACGATCGAGGCCGCGCCGGCGGACGGCCGGGGCGGCGGCACGGCCGGTGACGACGGCACGGCCGGTGGTGGCGACACGGCCGGTGGTGGCGACGGCGGCGCGGAGTTCACCGTACGGCTGCCGCTGGCGGCCGTGGCGGGGGCGGCCCGGTGAGCGGGGGCGGCCCGGTGAGCGGGCGGGTGCCGATCCGGGTGCTGGTGGTCGAGGACGATCCGGTGGCCGCGGACGCGCACGCGCTCTACGTCGAGCGGGTGCGCGGGTTCGAGGTGGCCGGCACGGTGCACTCCGGGTCGGCGGCGCGGCGTCATCTGGAGCGGGACCCGGTGGATCTGCTGCTGCTCGATCTCTATCTGCCGGACGGCCACGGGCTGGGGCTCCTGCGCTCCCTGCGCGCCGCGGGCCGGACGGCGGACGTGATCGCGGTGACCTCCGCGCGCGATCTGGCGGTGGTGCGGGAGGGCGTGTCGCTCGGCGTCGTCCAGCACGTGCTGAAGCCCTTCGCCTTCGCGACGCTCCGCGAACGGCTCGTGCGCTACGCCGAGTTCCGTGCGGCGGCGGGGGAGGCGAGCGGGCAGGAGGAGGTGGACCGCGCCCTGTCCGCCCTGCGCGCACCGTCGCCCCCGGCGCTGCCGAAAGGGCTCAGCGGCCCGACCCTGGAGTCGGTCACCCGGGCGCTGCGCGGCGCGGACCGCAGCGGGATCACGGCGCAGGCGGCCGGTGAGGCGGTGGGGATCTCCCGCATCACGGCCCGCCGCTACCTGGAACACCTGGTGGACACCGGACGGGCCGAACGACGGCCGCAGTACGGGCAGGTGGGGCGGCCGGAGCTGTACTACCGCTGGCTGAGCCCCGCATGACGGCCGGGCCCTGCCCGGCCGTTCCGCTCCGCGCCCGGTCTCCCGGCAGGCGCCCGCACGGGAGCGGTACGGCCGGCCCCGTCAACGCCTCCGGGCGGTACGGCCGGCCGTTGCCGGCGCCGTACCGCCCGGAGCGGCGGGGGCCCGTGGCGCGGGTGGCGCGCTACTTCGTCACGGCGGCCTCGACCTCGGCGAAGGTCTCGGCGTCCACCAGCCCGGTGTCCTCCAGGACCTCCAGGTGATCCAGCACGGTCTGGTTGGCCTGCCGCGCATGACGGCGGATCAGGTCGTTCTGCGTCGAGCCGCGGACCTCGCCGATGACGGCGAAGATCTTGCCGTGCGAGGCGCGCAGGAGATTGGCGAAGAGCTTGTCGAACTCGGCGCCCTTGGCGGCCTTCATCTGCCGGACCCACTCCTGCTGCTCGGCCGTGGCCTGGTCGGGGATCTGCACCCCGAGGAGCTTGGCGTCCTCGCGGACGAGCTGGTCCAGCTTGGCGTGGCCGTCGATGAGGTGGAGCCCGGCGCGCTTGACCGCCTCGCTGGAGGCGTTGGTCTGGGCCAGCCGCCCGGCGGGGATCTCCCACAGCCCGGCCTGGCGCACGGATGACAGGAACTTCTTGTCCACCTCGGTGACGGTCCCGATGTCACCCGCGGCGGCCCCGTTCTGCGCCTGCCCCTGCGCCTGCCCTTGTGCCTGCCCTTGTGCCTGCCCGTCGGCGCCGACGGCGCCGTCGGCTCCCGCCTGCGGCGCGCCCGCGATCGGGCTCGCCTCCTCGTTGGCCTGGCTGCTGCTGGTCTGCAGGTTGATCAGTACGGGTATGAGTGCCAGTACGGCGACGATCGCTAGGGCGATGGCCGCCGTGCGCATCGACACTCTGGGCTTCTCGGCCCGGCGGTTGCTGCGCACGGTGCCTCCTCCTGGGGACGGGTGTTCCATCCCATACGGAGGGGGCGGCGGGGGTGTTCACCGTCCCGGAGGGGCAATCGGATTGCCCTTCTCCGCGCGGCGGCCGGGCCCGGAAGGGCACCGGGGGCGACCGCACGGCCCGCCCTGCGACCCCGACAGGCCGACAGGCCGGTCTAGTAGACGGACTCCGCCTCGCGCATCCGGTGCTCCGGGACCGTCTTCAGCTCCGACACGGCCTCGGCCAGCGGCACCAGGCGGATGTCGTTGCCGCGCAGCGCGGTCATCATGCCGAACTCCCGCCGGTGCGCGGCCTCCACGGCGTGCCAGCCGAAGCGGGTGGCGAGGACGCGGTCGAACGCGGTCGGGGTGCCGCCGCGCTGGACGTGGCCGAGGATGACGGGGCGGGCCTCCTTGCCGATCCGGCGTTCCAGTTCGGCGGCGAGGCGGTTGCCGATCCCGGTGAAGCGCTCGTGCCCGTACTGGTCGATCCGGCCCTTCTCGTACGGCATGGAGCCCTCGGCCGGGTGCGCGCCCTCGGCGACGCAGACGACGGCGAACTTCTTCCCGCGGGAGAAGCGTTCCTCGATCATCTCGCAGAGCTTGTCGAGCTGGAACGGCCGTTCGGGCAGGCAGATGCCGTGGGCACCGCCCGCCATGCCCGACTCCAGGGCGATCCAGCCCGCGTGCCGGCCCATCACCTCGACGACCATGATGCGCTGGTGCGACTCGGCGGTGGTCTTCAGCCGGTCCAGTGCCTCGGTGGCGACGCCGACGGCGGTGTCGAAGCCGAAGGTGCGGTCGGTGGCCGAGATGTCGTTGTCGATGGTCTTCGGCACGCCCACGACCGGCATCCCCGCGTCGGAGAGCATCCGGGCCGCGGTGAGCGTGCCCTCGCCGCCGATCGGGAGGAGCGCGTCCAGGCCCAGTTCACCGCAGAGTTCCTCGGCGTGGTCGCAGGCCTCGTCGAGCCGGCCGCGCTCCAGCCGGGCGGAGCCGAGGATGGTGCCGCCGCGGGAGAGGATGCCGCTGACCGCGTCCAGGTCCAGCTTCCGGTAGCGCCGTTCGAGCAGTCCCTTGAACCCGTCTTCAAAACCGATGACCTCGTCGCCGTGGCCGACCACGGCGCGGTGCACCACGGACCGGATCACAGCGTTCAGTCCGGGGCAGTCGCCGCCTGCGGTGAGGACTCCGATGCGCATGGTGCTGTGTCTCCTGTGGTGGGATTTCCGGTCCGGAAGTGGGGGGAGATACGGATGTGTCAATCCGATTGTTCCACGCCCGGCGGGCCGGTGACGCTTCCAGCCGTCCGGACGAGCGCCTTACCGACCGGTACGGATAGTGTCAAGACGAGCGCTCGCCACGCGGGGGTTATTCACCCCGCGGGCCGGTGAGGCTTCCCCGTGCCCGGTCTTCGTACGCACGGGGGCGGCGGCCCGGAAGCATGGGGCACCAGCGGGACGGGCAGCCGCGAGCGAGAACGAGGCGTGAGCCCGGCGGGACCGGCCGGGACGAGCGAGGAACGGAGAGCACGCGTGACGCGCAGCGTGTACGTCACCGGGATCGACCGGGGCGACGGCCGCCAGGTCGTCGAGCTGGGGGTGATGGAGCTCCTGACCCGCCACGTGGACCGGGTGGGCGTCTTCCGCCCGCTGGTGCACGACGGACCGGACCGGCTCTTCGAACTGCTCCGCGCCCGCTACCGGCTGCTGCAGGACTCCGGGTCGGTCTACGGCATGAGCTACGAGGCGGCGGCCGCCCTCCAGGCGGAGCGCGGCACCGACGAACTGGTCTCCCATCTGGTGGACCAGTTCCACGCCATGGCGCGGGACTACGAGTTCGTCCTCGTCCTGGGCACCGACTACGCCGAGACGGGCGTCCCGGCGGAGCTCAACCTCAACGCCCGGCTCGCCAACGAGTTCGGCGCCGCGCTGATCGCCGTCGTCGGCGGGCAGAAGCAGCCGGCCGAGTCCGTACGGGCCGAGGTGCACAACGCGTACGCCGCCTTCGACTCCCTCGGCTGCGACGTCGTCGCCATGATCGCCAACCGGGTGAACCCCGCGGAGCAGCAGGAGATCGCGGCCGGGCTGGCCGCCAAGCTGCCCGTCCCCTGCTACGTCCTGCCGGAGGACAGCTCGCTCTCCGCGCCCACCGTGCAGCAGATCGTGCAGTCCCTGGGCGCGGAGGTGCTGCTCGGCGACGCGGCCGGACTCGCCCGGGACGCCCGGGACTTCGTCTTCGGCGGCGCCATGATGCCGACCTTCCTCGCCGCGCTCACCGAGGGCGCCCTCGTGGTCACCCCCGGGGACCGGGCGGATCTGATCATCGGCGCGCTCGCCGCCCACGCGGCCGGCTCGCCGCCCATCGCGGGGGTGCTGCTCACCCTCGACGAGCGGCCGGGGCCGGACATCATGGCGCTCGCCGAACGGCTCGCACCGGGCACCCCCGTGGTCTCCGTGCCGGGCAAGAGCTTCCCCACGGCGGGCGAACTCTTCGCGCTGGAAGGCAAGTTGAACGCCTGGTCGCCGCGGAAGACGGAGACCGCGCTCGGCCTGTTCGACCGGCACGTCGACACCGCCGACCTGACCTCCCGGATCTCGCTGGCCCGCTCCAGCCGCGTCACGCCGATGATGTTCGAGCACGAGCTGATCGAACGGGCCCGGGCGCACCGCCGCCGCGTCGTCCTCCCCGAGGGCACCGAGGAGCGGGTGCTGCGCGCGGCGGACGTCCTGCTCCGCCGCGACATCTGCGACCTGACGCTGCTCGGCGACCCGGAGACGATCCGGCGGCGCGCCTCCGAACTCACCGTGGAGCTGGCGGACGCCCAGCTCATCGACCCCCGCACCTCACCGCTGCGGGAGCGCTTCGCCGAGCTGTACGCCAAGCTCCGGGCGCACAAGGGCGTCGACTACGAGCTGGCGTACGACGTGGTCGCCGACGTCTCGTACTTCGGCACCCTGATGGTCCAGGAGGGGCTGGCCGACGGCATGGTCTCCGGTGCGGCGCACTCCACGGCCGCGACGCTGCGCCCCGGCTTCGAGATCATCAAGACCGCTCCGGGCGCGCACATCGTCAGCTCGGTGTTCTTCATGTGCCTGGCCGACCGGGTCCTCGTCTACGGCGACTGCGCGGTCAACCCGGACCCGGACGCCGAGCAGCTCGCCGACATCGCCATCCAGTCGGCCGGTACGGCGGCCAAGTTCGGCGTGGAGCCGCGGATCGCGATGCTCTCGTACTCCACCGGCACCTCGGGCCACGGCGCCGACGTCGACAAGGTGCGCAAGGCCACCGAACTGGTGCGGCAGCGGCGGCCGGACCTGATGGTCGAGGGGCCGATCCAGTACGACGCCGCCGTGGACGCCACCGTGGCCGCCGCGAAGCTGCCCGGGTCGGAGGTCGCCGGACGGGCCACGGTGCTGGTCTTCCCCGACCTCAACACCGGCAACAACACCTACAAGGCGGTTCAGCGGTCGGCGGGCGCCGTCGCGGTCGGCCCCGTCCTGCAGGGGCTGCGCAAGCCGGTGAACGACCTGTCGCGCGGCGCGCTGGTGCCGGACATCATCACCACGGTGGCGATCACGGCCATCCAGGCCCAGGAGCGGAGCGTCCCGGCCGGGCAGGCGGCGGGGGACGCGCAGCCGGCACCGGCCGCACGGCCCGCGCCCCCGGCAGCGGCGGGCGCGGCACAGCCGGCCCTGGAGCCGAGGCGGTCGCCGCGGGCCCTGGGAACGGGCACGGGCACGTCGGCTCCGGCCCCCGGCGGCGCGGAGGCCGGATCGGCGGACATCACGCACCAGGCGGAGAGCGCCCACCGGAACGAGAATCCCCGGGAGACCCGTCCCGAGGAGCCACGGCCCGCCACACCCGGAACCCCCCGGACGCGGAAGGCGCGGCCCGAGTGAGCACCGATTCCGCGGGCCCGGCCCGCTCCACCGCACCCGCAACGGACCGTCCGGCGGGCACCCGCGTCCTCGTCATCAACTCCGGCTCCTCGTCGGTCAAGTACCAGCTCCTGGACATGGCCGGCCGGACCGGCGCGGACGGCACGGGTGCCGTGCGGCTCGCCTCCGGGCTGGTGGAGCGGATCGGCGAGGGCCCCGTCGCCGACCACGCGGCCGCCCTGCGGCAGGCGGCGGCCGAACTGGACGAGCGCGGGCTGGGCCTGGACTCCCCCGGTCTCGCCGCCGTCGGCCACCGCGTGGTGCACGGCGGCACCCGGTTCACCGGGCCGACGCGGATCACCGACGAGGTGGTGGCGGGGATCGAGGAGCTGATCCCGCTCGCCCCGCTCCACAACCCGGCGAACATCCAGGGCATCAAGGTGGCCCGGGAGCTGCGCCCGGACCTGCCGCAGGTCGCCGTCTTCGACACCGCGTTCCACTCGACGATGCCCGAGCACGCGGCCCGCTACGCGATCGACACCGCCACCGCCGACGCCCACGGGGTGCGCCGCTACGGTTTCCACGGCACCTCGCACGCCTATGTCTCGCGGGCCGCCGCGGCGCTGCTGGGCCGGGAGCCCGCCGAGGTCAACGCCATCGTGCTGCACCTGGGCAACGGCGCCAGCGCGTCCGCCGTCGCGGGCGGGGTGTGCGTGGAGACGTCGATGGGCCTGACCCCGCTGGAGGGGCTCGTCATGGGCACCCGCTCGGGCGATCTGGACCCGGCCGTGATCTTCCATCTGTCCCGGGAGGCGGGGATGTCCACGGACGAGATCGACACCCTGCTCAACAAGCGGAGCGGTCTGCTCGGCCTGTGCGGGGACAACGACATGCGGGAGATCGGCCGCCGGATGGCCGAGGGGGACCGCGCGGCCGGGCTGGCGTTCGAGATCTACGTCCACCGGCTGCGGAAGTACGTGGGTGCGTACACCGCCGTGCTGGGCCGGGTGGACGTCATCGCGTTCACGGCGGGCGTCGGGGAGAATTCGGCTGCCGTACGGGAGGCGGCCATGCGCGGGCTGGAGGCTCTGGGCATCGCACTCGACCCGGTGCGCAACGCGCTGCGCGGGTCGTCCGCCCGGCTGATCTCGGCCGACGGCAGCAGGACCGCCGTGGCCGTGATCCCCACCGACGAGGAACTGGAGATCGCGACACAGGCATACGCGCTGGTCGGTGCGGTACGCGACTGAACACGGCCGCACCCGCTCACCGGAGCTCCGGACGGCGGCCGGGCAGCGTCAGCACAGGATCAGGACAGGAATATTCCGCTCCGAAACAAACCCGATAGGATGGCCCCCATGCGCCGTTCCAAAATCGTCTGCACCCTGGGCCCAGCCGTCGACTCCTACGAGCAGCTGAAGTCGCTGATCGAGGCCGGTATGAACGTGGCCCGCTTCAACATGAGCCACGGGAGCCACCCGGAGCACGAGGAGCGGTATCACCGCGTCCGGAAGGCGTCGGAGGAGACCGGCCGGGCGGTCGGTGTGCTCGCCGACCTCCAGGGGCCGAAGATCCGGCTGGAGACCTTCGCCGAGGGCCCGGTCGAGCTGGTCCGCGGGGACGAGTTCACCATCACCACCGAGGACGTCGCGGGCGACAAGTCCATCTGCGGCACCACCTACAAGGGCCTGCCGGCGGACGTCTCCAAGGGCGAGTCCGTCCTCATCAACGACGGCGCGGTGGCGCTGCAGGTGACGGAGGTGGACGGGCCGCGGGTCCGGACCATCGTCATCGAGGGCGGGGTCATCTCCGACCACAAGGGCATCAACCTGCCGGGCGTGGCGGTGAACGTGCCGGCGCTGTCGGAGAAGGACGTCGAGGACCTGAGGTTCGCGCTCCGGCTCGGCTGCGACATGGTGGCGCTGTCCTTCGTCCGGGACGCGTCGGACGTCCGCGACGTGCACCGGGTGATGGACGAGGTCGGCCGCCGGGTCCCCGTCATCGCCAAGGTGGAGAAGCCGCAGGCCGTCGCCAACATGGAGGAGGTCGTGATGGCCTTCGACGGCGTGATGGTCGCCCGTGGCGACCTGGCCGTCGAGTATCCGCTGGAGAAGGTCCCGATGGTGCAGAAGCGGCTGGTGGAGATGTGCCGCCGCAACGCCAAGCCGGTGATCGTCGCCACGCAGATGATGGAGTCGATGATCAACTCCTCGCGGCCGACCCGTGCCGAGGCCTCCGATGTGGCCAACGCGATCCTGGACGGCGCGGACGCGGTGATGCTGTCGGCCGAGTCCTCGGTCGGCAAGTACCCGATCGAGACGGTCAAGACGATGTCCCGCATCGTCGAGGAAGCCGAGCAGGAGTGGCTCAACCGCGGCCTCCAGCCGCTGGTGCCCGGCAAGAAGCCGCGCACCCAGGGCGGTTCGGTGGCCCGCGCGGCCTGCGAGATCGCCGACTTCCTGGGCGCCAAGTCGCTGGTGGCGTTCACCAAGTCCGGTGACACCGCCCGCCGGCTGTCCCGCTACCGGGCGAGCCAGCCGATCCTGGCCTTCACCACCGACCCGGCGACCCGCTGCCAGCTCGCGCTGAGCTGGGGCGTGGAGACCCACGTCGTCCCGCACGTCGACAACACCGACGCGATGGTGGACCTGGTCGACGCGGAGCTGCTCAAGCTGCACCGCTACAACGAGGGCGACACCATGATCATCACGGCGGGCTCCCCGCCCGGCGTGCCCGGCACCACCAACATGGTCCGGGTCCACCACCTGGGCGCCCAGGGCTGAGGCCCGGCCCCCGGGCAGCGGCTCCGCGCCGCGCCCGTCCCCCCGCACCACGCGGCGTGGGCCGCCCCGTCCGGGGCGGCCCACCTGTCGTCTCGCGGCTCCGGGAACGGGGTAACCGTGCCCGGCGTGCGGTGTGGCGTTCCGTCTCAGCCCCCGTCGTACATCTTCATGCCGGGGACCGTCAGGTCTCCGCCGAACTGGCCGGCCTGGGTGACCTTCACACCGGTGAAGAAGACCTCGGGGAGGTTCAGCGGCGGCGGGCTCTTGGGGCTGAAGGTGATCGGGATGATGCCCAGGAGGTTGCCCTTGAGCTCCTCCGTGTACATGGTCACCGTGCCGCCCCGGATCGTGGAGTTGCTGCCCTCCGCGGCCTTCACATGGGTGGTGCTGCCGCCGGGGGCCTGGACCATCTGGTGGAGGTCCCGGATGTCCACGCCGGTGGCGGTGAACTTCAGGACTTCCTTGACCTTGCCGCTCCAGGTCCTGACCTTGACGATGCCCTTGTAGTCGAGGCCGTGCAGCGAGAGCTTGCTGCTCTGCAGGATCCACGGCTCGTCGGGCAGCAGGGCCGGGGTCGGGTCAACCTCCGCGTCGGCCAGGGCCTGGGCGTCGTACTCGGGGCAGGGGAACGGCTGCAGGCCGTCCTCGGCGGTCGGCGAGGGGGACGGGGTGGCCGCGTCCTCGGCGTCCTCGGCCGCCTTCTCCGCGGCCTCCCTGGCCTTCTCCTCCGCCGTCTTGGCGGCCGATCCGGCGGCGTCCGCGACCTCCTCCACGGCCTCGCCGGCGCTCTCGCGCGCCGAGTCCGCGGGCTCCTTCGCGTCCGCGGAGGGCTCCGCCGACGGGGTGGCGCTCGGAGAGGCGGTGGCCGAGGGCTCCGCGGTCTCCTCCTTGTCGCCGCCGCCGGTGAAGAAGTCGTTGATCTTCTCACCGATGCCCAGCGGGTCGAGCGGGTTCCTCGTCTCGGACTCCGACGGGGACGGCTCCGGCTCCGGGGACTCCTCGGCCGCGGACCCGGACGCCTCGGAGGATTCCGCGGACCCGCCGTCCTCCGCACTCGGGGCGGGCTCCGGCTCCGGCGCACCGCCGGACGACGGCTCGGGGGCCGGCTCGGACGTCTCCGGCCCGGCGGCGCCGTCCTTCTCACCCGCGGCCCGGTCGTCCGTCTTCCCGTCCTCGGCGGCCTTGCCGTCCTCGTCCGGCTCGTCGGGCTGGGACACGCACTTGCCCGGCTTGAACTTGGGCTGCGGGTCGGCCTGGGCCAGCGGGGTGCTGAGTCCCATGCCCACGAGCACGGCGGTCGGCATGGCCGCCAGGGCTATCGCCCGGCCGGCGGGCATGTGCAAACGCGTGAGCATCGACTTTCTCGGGGCCGCGTGGCGCGGCCCTTCTGCTGCGCGACGGCGGCTCTCGCCGTCGAGCCGAGCCTCGTCAGCCCGCACGGTGCCTCCCCTTCTCGGATTCTTCGTCCGCCCAGACGCCGGCCGCGGCCGGTTCCGGCGCGGAGGCACCGTCCTCGCTCTCCGGCACCCTCCGGGGTGCGGGTTCCTCCTCGGGCTTCTTGCCGGGCGCCCAGGCGATGGCCAGGGCACCGCCGATGAGGGCGGGCAGGAAGCCCAGCAGGAAGCCTCCGATGTTGGAGACCACCAGCGAGACCAGTGCGAGCATGATCGCCGCGACGCCGGCGAAGGTCTTGGCGACGGACTGGTACCACATCGTCAGGCCCAGGACGACCAGGAGAACCCCGATGACCAGCGAGCCCGCGCCCGCCGTGGTCGCCATACGGATCGTCAGCTGTCCGACGGTGAGGTTCGCGTACGGGAAGTACGCGATCGGCAGTCCGCCCAGCAGTGTCAGCAGGCCCGCCCAGAAGGGCCGGTTGCCACGCCAGACGCGGAAACGAAGCCTCCAGTAGTGGAATCGGCCGCTCGGACCCGGTGACTCGGCGCTCATGGAAAACAGCTCCCTGGTACGGGCATTGCTCAAAAAGTGAGGAAGTGGGCGGGCGGGGGGTGAAGCCCCCGCCCGCCCGGGCGAGTGCTTAGTAGCACTCCTTGACGCCCTTGTGCAGCTTCATCGAGAGGCCGCTCAGCTTGAAGGTTCCGGCGCTGGTCGCCCAGGCCGTCTGCTTCACGTTCTTCAGGACGGCCTTGTCGGCCTCCTGGGCGAATCCGAACGGGTTCGCCTGCTCCTTGCCGCCCTTCATGCCGGGGCCCTTGGTGCTGGACCCGGCGGCGACACCGATGTTGATGTTCTTGAACGTCGCGTCGGCGTTCAGGTCGGCGACATCGATGTAGAGGTTGTCGGCGGCGACGGCGGTGCCGTTGCCGCCGGCCTTCAGCTGCAGCGACACCGAGCCGAGACCGGGGATGCCCGGCGTGACCACCGACTGGCACATGTTGGTGATCTCGGCGTGCTTGAACGCGGAGACCGCCACCGGGTGGGCGGTGTCCTTGCCCTCCAGGGTCTTGCCCTGCGCGATCGCGCCGTACTGGACGAATCCTTCACCTTCGAGGTGGTCGGCCGTCACCTTGAAAGACTGCCCGGAAACGCTGAAGGACGCCGCCAGCGCACCCTGCGCCATCGCGATGCCCACCGCGGCGGTGGCCGCCACGCTGGGCACCATCACCACGGCGAACCGCTTCCATCTGGTCCCGCCACGCACCTGGGACTCCATGACTTTCCTCCTTCTCGGACGTACATCTCCGGCCGGGGGAGCCCCTGGCCTGGGATGGGAGAAGTGCTACGTCCTCGGAAAGGAGAACGCCGTCTCGGAGACGGAAACGTGTCCGAAACCCGGCGATCACCCCCGAGCGACAACCACTGGCCACGCTCTCGCGCAACCTCCTGGACAGGACCCGCTCCGCGGCGGGTACCCCCCTGTCCAAGGCCGGCATCACCCACGCCGGCCTGCCCGGTGGGGACCCGTCCCGTGGCACCGGCTGGATGCGGTACTGCGGGACGAGACCGAGCGTGGCCGATCGTGGTGCATATCCGTCTGTCACACAAGGGGTTCATTACTTGCGAGTAATGAGCAGATGACGAGCGGCGGTCCGGACCGCCCGGATCCGGCACTGTCGGTCGTCGCGGTTCGTCACGGCACTTCCGGAATGACCGGACAGAACCGGACGAAGGAACGACCCGCTCTTACTGGCAGTAACAGCGAGGGCGATCACCAAGTTTTGGCAAAGTGCGGTCTCCGAGGTGTGGAGATCCGGACACCCGGCAACGCGCGCCCGGCCGCCGGCGGCTCCGGAGGGTGCGGTACCGGCCGGACACCGTACGGGGGCCGGCACGGGGCCGGACAGCGCAGCGGGGCCGGACGGCGGCCACCCGCGGAGGTCTCCCCGCCGGGTGGCCGTCGTCCGGCCCCGCGTTGTCACCTTCCCACCTGCGCGGACGCGATCCGGCGCCCGCTCTTCCGGGCCGCGCCCGGACCGCGCCTAGAACAGCACGCGCGCCAGCGCGGTCCGGGCCTTGGTCACCCGGGGGTCGTCCGCGCCGATGACCTCGAAGAGCTCCAGCAGACGCAGTCTCGCCCGCTCCCGCTCGTCACCGGCGGCGCGCCGGACCGTCTCGACCAGCCGCCCGAAGGCGTCCTCGACGTGCCCGCCGACCAGGTCGAGATCGGCGGCGGCGATCTGGGCGTCCACGTCCGCCGGGTTGTCGGCCGCGGCCTTCCGCACGGCCTGCGGGTCCGCGCCCTGCACCCGCTGGAGCAGCTCCGCCTGGGCCAGGCCGAGCTTGGCCTCCGGGTTGGCCGGGTCGTCGCTGAGGACGTTCCGGTAGGCCTGGATCGCGCCGCCCAGGTCACCGGTGTCCAGCGCCTCGTGCGCCGCCGCGAGCGCCGCGTCGTACGGACCCGCGGGAGGCTCGGGAGCGGGCTGTTCGGCCGCGCCCTCCTCCCCCGCCCCGAGGGGTTCGCCGACGATGCCGAAGCGCTCCTCGGCCACCTGGATCAACTGGTCCAGCACCTGCCGGATCTGCGCCTCGGGGGCCGCCCCCTGGAACAGCGGCAGCGCCTGCCCCCCGACGACGGCGAAGACGGCCGGAATGCCCTGGACCCCGAACTGCTGGAAGAGCATCTGGTTGGCCTCGACGTCGACCTTGGCCAGGACGAAGCGGCCGCCGTACTCCGCCGCCAGCCGCTCCAGCACCGGGCTGAGCTGCTTGCAGGGCTCGCACCACTCGGCCCAGAAGTCGATGACGACCGGCACCTGGGCCGACCGCTGGAGCACCTCCTGCTCGAAATCCGCCTCATTGACATCGATCACGGCGGCCGGAGGCGCGGCAGCCGTCCGGCCCTCACGGGCCGCCTCGGCGCGCGCCTGCTCCGCCTTCTGCCTGGCCTCCCCGGCGGCCTTCACGGCGGCGAGGTCGACCACTCCACTCATGGACATGTTCCGTGGCTGCATGGGTACATCCTCCCCTCTCCGGGCGCCGATCGGAAAAGCGCCGTGAGACCGCACGCGGATCCGGCCGCCCGTACGGCCGCCGGAGCCGCGGCGGGCGCGGCGGACCGGCGGGGACGGACGGCCGGCGGGCCTGTCTCAGAAGCCGGCCGGCTCCGTGTAGACGCCCCACTCCTCGCGCAGCACGCCGCAGATCTCGCCGAGCGTGGCCTCGGCCCGTACGGCCTCCAGCATGGGCTCGATCATGTTGCCGCCGTCCCGGGCCGCCGCGAGCATGGCGTCCAGGGAGGCGCGGACCGCGCCCTCGTCACGGGCCGCCTTGCGCTCCGCGAGCACCCGGACCTGCTCCCGCTCGACCTCGTGGCTGACCCGCAGGATCTCCAGGTCGCCGGTGACGGAGCCGGTGTGGCAGTTGACGCCGACGACCTTCTTGTCGCCCTTCTCCAGCGCCCGCTGGTACGCGAAGGCGGCCTCGGCGATCTCGCCGGTGAAGCAGCCGTCCTCGATGCCGCGCAGGATGCCCGAGGTGACCGGCCCGATCGGGTGCTCGCCGTGGGGTACGGCCCGCCGGCCGCGCTCCTTGATCTGTTCGAAGATCTTCTCGGCGTCGGCCTCGATCCGGTCGGTCAGCGCCTCGACGTACCAGGAGCCGCCGAGCGGATCGGCGACGTTGGCGACGCCGGTCTCCTCCATCAGCACCTGCTGGGTGCGGAGCGCGATCTCGGCGGCCTGCTCCGAGGGGAGCGCCAGGGTCTCGTCGAGGGCGTTGGTGTGCAGGGAGTTGGTGCCGCCGAGGACGGCGGCGAGCGCCTCGACCGCGGTCCGCACGACGTTGTTGTACGGCTGCTGGGCGGTGAGCGAGACCCCGGCGGTCTGGGTGTGGAAACGCAGCCACTGCGCCTTCTCCGTCTTCGCCCCGTAGACGTCGCGCATCCAGCGGGCCCAGATGCGGCGCGCGGCGCGGAACTTGGCGATCTCCTCGAAGAAGTCGAGGTGCGCGTCGAAGAAGAAGGACAGGCCGGGTGCGAAGTCGTCCACGTCCAGGCCGCGGGAGAGGCCCAGCTCGACGTAGCCGAAGCCGTCGGCGAGGGTGTAGGCGAGCTCCTGCGCCGCCGTGGAGCCGGCCTCGCGGATGTGGTAGCCGGAGACGGAGAGGGGCTTGTACGCGGGGATGTTCCGCGCGCAGTGCTCCATCAGGTCGCCGATGAGGCGCAGATGCGGCTCGGGCTGGAAGAGCCACTCCTTCTGCGCGATGTACTCCTTGAAGATGTCGGTCTGCAGCGTGCCGTTGAGGACGCCCGGGTCGACGCCCTGCCGCTCGGCGGCGACGAGGTACATGCAGAAGACGGGGACGGCGGGGCCGCTGATCGTCATGGAGGTGGTGACGTCGCCGAGCGGGATGTCCTGGAAGAGGACCTCCATGTCGGCGGCGGAGTCGATGGCGACACCGCAGTGGCCGACCTCACCGAGCGACTTGGGCTCGTCGGAGTCGCGGCCCATGAGGGTCGGCATGTCGAAGGCCACCGAGAGGCCGCCGCCGCCGGCCTCCAGGATCATCTTGTAGCGCTCGTTGGTCTGCCGGGCGTTGCCGAAGCCTGCGAACTGGCGGATGGTCCAGGTGCGGCCGCGGTAGCCGGTCGGGTGGAGACCGCGGGTGAAGGGGTACTCCCCAGGCCAGCCGATCCGCTCGAACCCGGGCACGGTGCTGCCCGGGGGCGGGCCGTACACGGGGTCGACCGGGTCGCCCGAGAGCGTGGTGAAGTCTGCGTCCCGCTTGCGGGCCGCGTCGTACCGGGCCTGCCAGCGGCGGCGGCCTTCTTCGAGAGCGTCGGAGTCCATGCCGCCAATTTACTTGGACGTCCTACTATCTGTCGATGGCAGCCCGCCGCGGACCACGGGCCCGCGGCGCCCGGCCGTTCTACGCCTTGGCCGCCACCGGGGTGCCGTCCGTGACGAGCGGTTCCACCTCACGGGTGATCCTGCGCTCGACGAAGAAGGCGGCGAGCGGGATGGTGCCGGAGAGCAGCACCCAGAGCAGCTTGCCGAAGCTCCACTTGGCCTTGGAGCCCAGGTCGAAGGCGAAGATCAGATAGATGATGTACAGCAGGCCGTGCGTCTGGGACACCACGAAGGTGAGGTCCTCGCCGCGGCCGAAGCCGTACTTGAACACCATGCAGGTGCTGAGGACCAGCAGCATGACGGCGGTGACGTAGGCCATGACCCGGTACCGGGTCAGCACGCTCTTCTTCATGCCGTCGAGCCTAACCGGAGCCCGCGGCGAGCCCGCCGCTGCCCCGGCTCCGCCCGGGCCCGGGCCGGCGGCCCGCGCTCACTCCTCCTCGAAGTCGCCGGCCGCGACGCGCAGCGGGCGGAGCAGCGCGAAGATCTCGGCGCACTCCTCGGCGTCGTACACGCCCAGCCCGAAGTCCATCGCCATCAGATCGCGGGTGGCGGCCTCCACGACCTCGCGCCCCTTGTCGGTGATGGTCGCGAGCGTGCCGCGGCCGTCGTTGGGATTCGGCCGCTTGGCCACCAGACCGGAGCGGACCAGCCGGTCGACGGTGTTGGTGACGGAGGTGGGGTGGACCATCAGCCGCTCACCGATCTTGGACATGGGCAGTTCGCCGGCCTTGCTGAAGGTGAGCAGCACCAGGGCCTCGTACCGGGCGAAGGTGAGGCCGTACGGCTTGACGACGGCGTCCACCTGCCCGAGCAGGATCTGCTGGGCCCGCATGACCGAGGTGATGGCGACCATGGACGGTACGGATCCCCATCGCTGCTTCCAGAGTTCGTCGGCTCGGGCGATCGGGTCGAACGACAGGCTGAGCGGCTTCGGCACGCCTCGACCTTACCGGCCGGTCATATGGTGGTCAGCCCCGTTCCGCATACCGGTCAACCCGGTGTGCGGGAAGACCGGCCGGGCATGTGCCCCCGGCCTCGGGGTAGATCATCCCCGACATGCTTTCGGACAGGAACGAAAACCTGGCGGAGAGGGCGGACCCTATGCCGTTCCATCTGCGATGCGGGCCCGACGACGCGCCGCACTGCCGGTTCGCGGTCTCCCCGCTGTGGGAGACGCGGAGCGCCGTGCGCGCCCTGGACCGCCCCGGCCCGCCGGGCGCCCGGCTGCCGTGGCTGCGCAGGATCCAGGTGGCGGCCTCCGGGCTGAACCTGGCGCCGCTGTCGCTGCTGACCCCGGCCCGCGGCTGCGGCCCCCGCTTCCTCGCCCCGCGCCCCGCCGACCCGTACACCCGGATCGAGGACGAACTGGCCCGGGTCCGGGCGACCGACCCGGCCGCGGCCCGGGCGGAGCTGGAACGCGCGCTGGCCGCGACCCCGGGCGCGGCCGTCAGCCTGCGCGGACGGCGGATGCTGGAGGACCCCGGCCGGGCCGTCAAGGAGCTGGCGGACCTGCTGGAGCTGGCCTGGCGGGCGCTGATCGAGCCGGACTGGCCGCCGCTGCACGCCCTGCTGGAGGCCGACGCCGCCTTCCACGCGCGGCGGCTGTCCGGCGGCGGGCCGGAGGGGCTCTTCGCCGAACTCCACCCGGACGTGTCCTGGAGCGACGGCACGCTGACGGTCGCGCACGCCGAACCCCCGGAGCACGGGACGGACGGCGCGGAGGGCGCAGAGGGCACGGAGGAGACGGACCGGGCGGGTGGCGCGGACGGCACCGGGGGAACGGCCGGCACGGCCGGGCCCGGCCTCCTGCTCGTCCCGAGCGTCTTCTGCCGGCCGGGCCCGGCCGCCGGCGCCGGGGTGCCGTGGGACCGGGCGCTGGTCTACCCGGCCCGCGGCCTCGGCGGGCTGTGGGAATCCGCCTCCGGCGAGCAGCCGCCGGAGGTGCTCTCCCGGCTGCTCGGCCGGGGCCGCGCGGCCGTCCTCACCGCGCTGGAGGAGCCGGCGAGCACCACGGGCCTCGCCCGCCGGCTGGGCCTGGCGCCCTCCTCCGTCTCGGCGCACCTCTCGGCGCTGCGCGACGCGGGCCTGCTGACCTCGCACCGCTACGGCCACCAGGTGCTGTACGAGCGCACGCCGCTCGGGATCGCGCTGGCGGCGGGCTGACGGCCCGGGGAGGGCGGGTCGCCCCCGGGGACCGGCGGAAGCGGCTCAGGCGTTGACGACGCCCTCGCGGCGGGCCCGGGCGGCGATGACCCCGGCCTCCTCCTCGCGGCGGAGCATCCGCTCGGCCCAGAAGCCGCCGACCGGGATCAGCGAGAGCACGAAGTAGACCAGCGGCTGCTTCACCGGCCACTTGGTGCGGTTCCAGGCGTCGGCCAGGAAGAGCAGGAAGAGGATGACCAGCACGCCGTGGATCGCGCCCATCACCGGCACCGCGTTGAAGTCGGTGGTGCGCTTGAGCACCGAGCAGACCAGCAGCAGCAGGTAGGAGACCGCCTCCACGGCGGAGACCAGGCGGAGTCGGCGGACGGCGGATGCGGTCTTGATGTCCACGGGCGGGAACCTCTTTCCGGACGGAACGGGGGCTGGGATCGGGGGGTGGGACCGGGCCCCGGGGTACGGGCCGGGTCCGGGGGCGCCCATGCGGCGAGCGGCTTGTGAACGCCCGCACAAGCGCGTCCATTCTGACAGCCGCGCCGGGCGGAGGGCCGCCCGGGTGGGCCGGTGTGACATTCCCTACGGCCCGCGGGCCGGTCCTCGTACGGGAGATCCCCTGTCGGTACTCCCCCGGGGCGGATACGGTCGGGTCTGTGGCGCAATTCCGACTGCAAGGCAGCAAAGTACTCGCCGTCGACCTGGCCGGAGAGGCCGTCAAGGCGAAGAACGGCGCGATGGTGGCCTACGACGGCCGTATGGACTTCAAGAAGCTGAGCGGAGGCGGCGAGGGCCTGCGCGGCATGGTCACCCGCCGGCTCACCGGTGAGCAGATGGAGCTGATGGAGGTGCGGGGGCAGGGGACCTGCTGGTTCGCCGACCGGGCCACCGAGATCACCCTCGTCCCGCTGCACGGCGACACGCTCCATGTGGAGGCGAGCAATCTGCTCGCGGCCGACGCCGGTCTCCGCACCGGCACGACCTTCACCGGGCTGCGCGGGGCGGCCCAGGGCAACGGCCTGTTCACGACGGTGGTCGAGGGCACGGGCCAGGCGGCGATCATGTCCGACGGGCCGGCGGTGGTGCTGCGGGTGTCGCCGGCGTATCCGCTGCGGGTGGACCCGGGGGCGTACGTCGCCCACACCGGCAAGCTGCGGCAGGATTTCCAGTCCGGCGTGAACTTCCGCACCGTGCTGGGCGAGGGCTCCGGGGAGTCGTTCCAGATCCGCTTCGAGGGCGAGGGGCTGGTCTATGTGCAGCCCAGCGAGCGCAACACGGTCGGGGGGCAGCTCTGATGCCGTTCCGGGAGATCAACTCCAAGATGGTCGAGGCGCGGATCACGCCCGGGCAGCGGCTGTTCAGCCAGCGCGGCGCGATGCTCGCCTACCGGGGGCAGGTCAGCTTCACCCCCAGCATCGCGGGCGGCCAGGGCGGGGTGATGTCGATGATCGGCCGCCGGGTGGCGGGCGAGGCGGCGCCGCTGATGACGGTCGAGGGCGACGGCACCGTGATGTTCGGGCACGGCGGCCACCACATCCAGGTGATCGAGCTCTCCGGTGACACCCTCCATGTGGAGGCGGACCGGCTGCTGGCGTTCGACGGGACGCTCCAGCAGAAGCCGGTGTTCCTGGGCTCGCAGGGCGGGGTGATGGGCATGGTGCGGGGCCAGGTCACCGGCCAGGGGCTGTTCACCACCACCCTGAGCGGGCACGGATCCGTCGCGGTGATGGCGCACGGCGGCGTCATCGAACTGCCGGTCTCCCCGGACCGTCCGGTGCACGTCGACCCGCAGGCGTACGTCGCCCACCACGGGGACCTGCGCAACAAGCTCTCCACGGCGCTGGGCTGGCGGGACATGGTCGGCCGCGGCTCGGGAGAGGCCTTCCAGCTCGAACTCTCGGGCACCGGCGCGGTGTTCGTCCAGGCATCGGAGGAGAAGCTGTGACCGGTCCGGCCGTCTTCGACCCGCAGACCCTGCCGGCCAACGACAACGTCAACGACTACACCTTCTGTGTGGACCTGAACGGCCAGTGGTTCCTGCAGAAGGGCAAGATGATCGCCTACTACGGCGAGATCGCCTTCGACGGTGTCGGCCACGGCCGCCTCGACCGGCTGGTCGCCGGCAGCTTCCACTCCCCGCTGCACGCGGCGGACTGGGTGGTGGCCGAGGGCCGGGGCAAGATGCTCCTCGCCGACCGCGCCTTCGACGTCAACTCCTACGACCTGGAGGACGGCAACCTCACCGTCCGGTCGGGCAATCTGCTGGCCTTCGAGCCGGGGCTGTCGCTGAAGCAGTCGATCATCCCGGGCTTCCTCACCCTGATCGGGACGGGGAAGTTCGTCGCCGCGTCGAACGGCCCGGTGGTCTTCGTGGAGCCGCCCGTCCGGGTCGATCCGCAGGCGCTCGTCGGCTGGGCGGACTGCCCCTCCCCCTGCCACCACTACGACCACGGCTATCTGCGCGGGGTGCTGGGCGGCGTACGCGCCCTGACCGGGCTCGGCGGGGCCTCCGGTGAGGAGCACCAGTTCGAGTTCACCGGGGCCGGGCAGGTGCTGCTGCAGTCCACCGAGCAGTTGATGGACGAGCTCGCCACCGGCGCCGTCCCGGGGGAACCGGGCGTCCCCGGCGGCGGCCCCTCCGGCGGCCCGGGTTCCGGCTCCCCGGCGCCCCAACTTCCCCAGCTGCCGGGCGGCCTGGGAGGACTCCAGCGCCGCTTCGGACTGTAAACGCGGGTCTCCGGAGTGTAACGTTTCGAACGCGTGCCCGCACCGAGCAGTTGCACGAGGGAACACCGGGGGCGGTGCGAAGCAAGCAGTCCGCCATTGGTCCGTATTTCAACTTTAATAGGTAGAATATTCATATGGAGACCGAGACGGCCACCCGCTGGCTCAGCGATGAGGAACAGCGTGCCTGGCGCACCCACCTGGACGTCAGCAAACTGCTGATGCACCAACTGGAGAAGGATCTGCAGCCGTTCGGCCTGACCATCAACGACTACGAGATCCTGGTGAACCTCTCCGAGTCCGAGGAATCGCGGATGCGAATGAGTGATCTCGCCGACGCCACCCTCCAGTCGAAGAGCAGGCTCTCCCACCAGATCACCCGCATGGAGAACGCGGGCCTGGTCCGGCGGGAGAACTGCGAGTCCGACCGCCGGGGGCTCTACGCCGTGCTGACCGACCACGGAGCACAGGTCATGCGGGAGGTCGCACCGCACCATGTCGCGTCCGTACGGCGGCACTTCATCGATCTGATGCCTCCCGCGGAGCTGACGGCCCTGCGCGAGACGCTCACCCCGGTCGCGGAGCACCTCCGCGAGCAGCGCGCCGGCTGACCGGCCACCCGGTCACCGCCCGGACCCGGCGTCCGGGCCGCTGCCGCTCACGGAGACCCCGGCGAGCGGCAGCCGCAGCCGGAACACCGCGCCGTCGGCCACCACCAGCGTGCCGCCGTGGCGCAGCGCGATGTCCCGCGCGATGGCGAGGCCCAGTCCGGCCCCGCCGTCGTCGCGGCTCCGCGCGTCGTCGAGACGGACGAACCGTTCGAAGATCCGCTCGCGCTGGTCCGGGGGGACCCCCGGCCCGTCGTCCGACACCTCCAGCACCGCCCAGGCGCCGTCGCGCCGCAGCGAGACGGCCACCTCGCGGCGGGCATGACGCCGCGCGTTGTCCAGCAGATTGCCCAGCACCTGCGCCAGCCGGCCGCGCGACCCGGTGACCTCGCACCCCGACTCCACCGCCACCCGCACCGGCAGGCGGTCCCGGCGCTGGGCGACCTCCTCCCGCACCAGCGTCCCGAGGTCCACCACCCGGTCCGGCGGGCGCTCCCCCGCGTCCAGCCGGGCCAGCAGCAGCAGATCCGCGGCCAGTGCCTGCAGCCGTACGGTGTCGGCGACGGCGCCCGGGACGTCCAGCAGTTCCGGGTGCGCCTCCCCCACCTCCAGCTGGGTACGCAGACTGGCGATCGGGCTGCGCAGCTCGTGCGAGGCGTCGGCGACGAACTTCCGCTGCCGCTCCACGGAGGACTCCAGGGCCGTCAGGGTCTCGTTTGTGGTCCGCGCCAGCCGTTCGACCTCGTCACCGGAGCCGGCCACCGGCACCCGGCGGGAGAGGTCGGCCGAGGCCGTGATCGCGGCCATCTCGCGGCGGATGCCCTCCACGGGGCGCAGGGCGCGCCGGGTCGTCTGCCAGGTCGCGGCCGCCACCACGGCGAGCAGCGGCAGCAGCCCGGCCAGCATCGCCGTGCGGACCGTGCCCACCGCCTCCTGCTCGGTGGCGAGCGGGGCGCCCGCGTGGACGGTCACGGTCTCGCCCCGCGGGGTGGTGGCCTCCACCGAGGCGAAGCGGTAGGCGGCCGTTTCGCCGTCCACGGTGGCGGTGCCGGAACGGGTCCCGGTGTCCTCCGACACCTCGCCGCTTCCGGGGTCGTCGTCATCGTCGCCGCGACCGCCGTGGTCGTCGTCGCGGTCGTCGTCATCGTCACCCGTCGGGGACGGCCCGGGTTCGGGGGTGACGCCGGCGCTGCCGGTGCCGGTCACCGCCTCCAGCCCCTCACTGGCGGCGCGCGGCCGCCCGTCCTCGTCCACCACCTGCACCGGCTGCTCCCGGTCCGGCAGCTCCAGGCTGCCGTACGCCCGTCCCGCGGCCACCTGGGAGGCGATCTCCCGGGCCGCCAGCCGCGCCTCCAGATCGGCCCGGCCGAGCAGGTTGTCCCGCAGCACCCACAGCACGGCGGCCCCCGCGGCGACCAGGGCGACGGCGACGACGAGCGTGGCGCCCAGCGCGGCCTTCGCCCGTACGCTCCTCATCACCGGTCCACCAGCCGGTAGCCGGCCCCGCGCACGGTGGCGATGCGGGAGGCACCGAGTTTGCGCCGCAGGGTGCTGATGTACACCTCGACGATGTTGGGGTCGCCCTCGTAGGCGAAGTCCCAGACGTGCTCCAGGATCTCGCCCTTGGACACGACCTCGCCCGCCCGCACGGCCAGCTGCTCCAGCACGGCGAACTCCTTCGCGGTGAGGGTGATCTCCTCGTCCCCGCGCCGCACCCGGCGGGCCGCGGTGTCCACGGTCAGCGGCCCCGCGGTCAGCACCGGGGAGGCGGTGCGCCCGCGCCGCCGCAGCAGCGCCCGGACCCGGGCCACGAGCACGACGTAGGAGAACGGCTTGGTCAGATAGTCGTCGGCGCCCGTGTCGAGGCCCTCCGCCTCGTCGTACTCGCCGTCCTTGGCGGTCAGCATCAGGATCGGGACCTCCGCGCCCGCGGCGCGCAGCGCGGCACACACCCGGTAGCCGTTCATCCCGGGCAGCATGATGTCGAGCACCACCAGGTCGTGGACTCCCTCCAGCGCCCGGTGCAGCCCCTCGCGGCCGTCGTGGACGACGTCCACGGCGAAGCCCTCCGCCGTCAGCCCCTTGGCCAGTGACAGAGCCAGCCGTTTCTCGTCCTCCACGATCAGCAGGCGCACGCCCTCAGTCTCACGTACCCCGCCTGAAGAGAATTTCAGGTGGCTTCAGCGGGGCTTCAGCATCGTCCCGGCACGGTGGTCACCACACCGACACGGGAGGCAGATCATGAAGCGGAACATCGTCATCGCGGCCGCCGCCGCCACCGTCCTGGCCGGCGGCGGAACGGCCGCGGCCGTGGCGGCCGCCGGGGACGCGCCGTCACGGCCGGGCACGGCGGCCGGCGAGGGCCCGGAGGACTCCGGACGGTCCGGCGACGACGACCGGGAACGGGCCGGGACCGCGCGGACCACCGTGGCCGAAGCCGTCCGCGCGGCGCTGGAGGCCCGCGCCGGCACCGCCGCCTCGGCCGAACTGGACGACGAGGACGACCGGACGGTCTGGGAGGTCGAGGTCCTGGGCCGGGACGGCACCTGGTACGAGGTCCGGGTGGACGCGGACAGCGGCAAGGTGACGGGCGTCGCCGAGGAGGACGAGGACGGCGGCGCCCGCGACAGGGACGACCGGGACGGCGGCAAGGACGACGACCGGGACGGCCGGGAGGACGACGAGCGCGACGACCGGGACGACGACCGCTCCGGCGGCTGAACCGCCCCCGTCCGGGGGTGCCTCTGGGGCGGCGTCCGCCACGCGACGACGGCGGCGCCGGTCCCGCACGGACCGGCGCCGCCGTTCGTGATGCTCCGGGCCCGGCCCCCGGAGTCCCTCAGCTCTCGGTGACCCCGGCGACCAGCTCGTCCGCGGCCGTGTACGGATCGAGCGTCCCGTCCACGATCCGTTCGGCCAGCGCGCCGAGCCGCCGGTCGCCGCGGAGGTCGCCGATCCGCTCCCGCAGCGCGGTCACCGCGATCGTCTCCACCTCGTGGGCCGCGCGGGCCCGGCGCCGCTCGGTGAGCGCGCCGCGCTCCTCCATCCAGGCCCGGTGCTTCTCCAGCGCCTCGACGACCTCGTCGACGCCCTCGCCCCGGGCCGCGACGGTCTTCACGATCGGGGGACGCCAGTCCCCCGGCGACCGCGCCTCGCCCAGGCCGAGCATGTGGTTGAGCTCCCGGGCGGTGGCGTCGGCCCCGTCCCGGTCGGCCTTGTTCACCACGTACACGTCGCCGATCTCCAGGATCCCGGCCTTGGCCGCCTGGATGCCGTCGCCCATGCCGGGGGCCAGCAGCACCACGCTGGTGTCGGCCTGCGAGGCGATCTCGACCTCGGACTGGCCGACGCCGACGGTCTCCACCAGGACGACATCGCAGCCGGCCGCGTCGAGCACCCGGATCGCCTGCGGGGCGGCCCAGGCCAGTCCGCCGAGATGGCCGCGGGTGGCCATGGAGCGGATGTAGACGCCGGGGTCGGAGGCGTGGTCGCCCATCCGCACCCGGTCGCCCAGCAGTGCGCCGCCGGAGAACGGGGAGGAGGGGTCGACCGCGAGGACCCCGACCCGCTTCCCGGCCCTGCGGTACGCGCTGACCAGCGCCGAGGTGGACGTGGACTTGCCCACCCCGGGTGAGCCCGTCAGCCCGACCACGTACGCGTTGCCGGTCAGCGGCGCGAGGGCGGCCATGACCTCACGGAGCTGCGGCGACGCCCCCTCCACCAGTGAGATCAGCCGGGCCACGGCACGCGGGCGGCCCTGCCGCGCCTGCTCGACCAGGGTGGGGACGTCGGCCATCAGTCAGTGCTCCGTCTCTCTCAATCTCTTCGGGCCCCGCGGGATGGTCCGGGGGCCGCGGGTCACTTGCCCGGGACGCGGACGATCAGGGCGTCGCCCTGGCCGCCGCCGCCGCACAGCGCCGCCGCGCCGGTGCCGCCGCCGCGCCGCTTGAGCTCCAGCGCCAGGTGGAGCACGACGCGGGCGCCGGACATGCCGATCGGGTGGCCGAGGGCGATGGCGCCGCCGTTGACGTTGACCTTCTCCGAGGTCACCCCGAGGTCCTTCATGGACTGCACGGCGACCGCGGCGAACGCCTCGTTGATCTCGATCAGGTCCAGATCGTCGACCGTCAGGCCGTCCTTGTCCAGCGCGTGCTTGATCGCGTTGGCGGGCTGGGACTGCAGGGAGTTGTCCGGACCGGCGACGTTGCCGTGGGCGCCGATCTCGGCGATCCACTCCAGGCCCAGCTCCTCGGCCTTCGCCTTGCTCATGACGACCACGGCGGCGGCGCCGTCGGAGATCTGCGAGGCGCTGCCGGCGGTGATGGTGCCGTCCTTGGCGAAGGCGGGCCGCAGCTTGCCCAGCGACTCGGCGGTGGTCTCGGCGCGGATGCCCTCGTCCTGGGAGAAGACCACCGGGTCGCCCTTGCGCTGCGGGATCTCGACCGGGGTGATCTCCGCCTCGAAGAGGCCGTTCTTCTGCGCGGCCGCGGCGCGCTGGTGGGAGGCGGCCGCGATCTCGTCCTGCTCGGCGCGGCCGATGCCCAGCCGGGTGTTGTGCTTCTCGGTGGACTCGCCCATGGCGACGTTCTCGAAGGAGTCGGTGAGCCCGTCGAGCGCCATCGAGTCGAGGACCTGCACCGCGCCGTACTTGTAGCCCTCGCGGGACTTCGGCAGCAGGTGCGGGGCGTTGGTCATGGACTCCTGGCCGCCGGCCACGATCACGTCGAACTCACCGGCGCGGATGAGCTGGTCGGCCAGGGCGATGGCGTCCAGGCCGGAGAGGCAGACCTTGTTGACGGTCAGCGCGGGGACGTTCATCGGGATGCCGGCCTTCACGGCCGCCTGCCGGGCGGGGATCTGGCCGGCGCCCGCCTGGAGCACCTGCCCCATGATCACGTACTGCACCTGGTCGCCGCCGATGCCGGCCCGGTCCAGGGCGGCCTTGATGGCCACCCCGCCGAGGTCGGCGCCGGTGAAGCTGCGCAGGGAGCCGAGCAGACGCCCCATGGGCGTGCGGGCCCCTGCGACGATCACAGAAGTGGTACCGGTCGTGGCAGTCATGGTGCGGTCCCTTCGGACGGGATCAAGCCTTCCGGGGGGATGCGGCAGGGCCCCGGAAGGGTTAACGAGGGTTTCCGTCAATGTACTGAGCGGTATGCCCCCGGGTCACCGGTCGGCGGGTGTGATCGCGCGCACGTTGCGTAGTCGCATGTGAGAGGGGTGCACTGGTCTCATGCTGACGCGTATCGACCACATCGGAATCGCCTGCTTCGACCTCGACAAGACGGTGGAGTTCTACCGCGCCACCTACGGCTTCGAGGTCTTCCACTCGGAGGTCAACGAGGAACAGGGGGTGCGCGAGGCCATGCTGAAGATCAACGAGACCTCGGACGGCGGCGCCTCCTACCTGCAGCTCCTGGAGCCCACCCGCGAGGACTCCACCGTCGCGAAATGGCTGGACAGGAACGGTGAGGGCGTGCACCACATCGCCTTCGGCACGGCCGACGTGGACGGCGACGCCGCCGCGATCCGTGACAAGGGCGTCCGCGTCCTCTACGGCGAGCCCCGCACCGGCTCCATGGGCTCGCGGATCACCTTCCTCCACCCCAAGGACTGCGGCGGCGTGCTGACCGAACTCGTCACCGCCAAGGGGACGGAGGGAAGCGAGGACCCCCACAGCCACTGACCTCATATCGCCCCGGCCGGTAGAGTGGCCGTTCGGCCGGGGTTGTGAGGCCGGCGCAGGTTCCACGGCTGTGCCCCCTTCCCCGCCGATGATCTGACACCATTCCCCGGAAGGCGGCGTTCGGTTCAGGGAACCCTTCTCCGATTGAAGGCATCCTTGTTTCGGAACGTACCTTCCTACGGAAGGGCTGTTGCCGATCGAAGAACGGGCCGGCGCCTGGAACGGGCAGGGCAGCGCCGGTGTCGACGCGACCAGGGGACGGATGGACCGCGCAGTGCGGGGCTACGACCGCTACGAGGCTGACGACCACCTCTCGAAGTTCGAAGCCGAGATGGAGCGGCTGAAGACCGAGCGGGAGAAGGCCGTCCAGCACGCCGACGACCTCGGCTACCAGGTCGAGGTGTTGCGCGCCAAGCTGCACGAGGCGCGCCGCACCATCATGTCCCGGCCCGCCTACGACCACGGCGATCTCGGCTACCAGGCCGAGCAGTTGCTCCGCAACGCCCAGATCCAGGCCGACCAGCTCCGCACCGACGCCGAGCGCGAGCTGCGCGAGGCCCGCGCCCAGACGCAGCGGCTCCTGCAGGAGGTCGCCGAGCGGCAGGCCCGGCTGGAGGCCGAGCTGCACTCCGAGGCGGTCGAACGCCGCCGCCGGCTCGACGAGGAGCTGGCCGAGCGGCGGCAGACCGTCGAGGCGCACGTCAACGAGAACGTCGCCTGGGCCGAGCAGCTCCGCGCCCGGACCGAGGCCCAGGCCCGCCGGCTGCTGGACGAGTCCCGCGCCGAGGCCGAGCAGTCCCTCGCCGCCGCCCGCGCCGAGGCGCACCGCCTCACCGAGCAGGCCCGGGAGCGGCTGGGCAGCCAGGCCGAGTCGGCCCGCTCCGAGGCCGAGCAGATCCTGCGCCGGGCCCGCACCGACGCCGAGCGCCTGCTGACCGCCGCCTCCAACCAGGCGCAGGAGGCCACCGACCACGCCGAGCAGCTCCGCACCTCCACGGTCGGCGAGTCCGAGCAGGCGCGCCGCCAGGCCTCGGAGCTGACCCGGGCCGCCGAACAGCGCATGAAGGAGGCCGAGGAGGCGCTGCGCACGGCGCGCGCCGAGGCCGACCGGCTGCGCGAGCAGGCGGAGGCCGAGGCGGGCAAGAAGCTCAGCAGTGCCGAGTCCGCCAACGAGCAGCGGATGCGCACCGCCAAGGCGGAGATCGCCCGGCTCGTCAACGAGGCCACCAAGGAAGCCGAGACGATCAAGGCGGAGGCCGAGCAGCTGCGGGCCGACGCCCGCGCCGAGGCCGACCGGATGCGTGCGGAGGCCGAGGAGGCCGCCCGCTCCAAGGTCGCCGAGGACTCCGCCGCCCAGCTGGCGAAGGCCGCCCGCAGCGCCGAGGAGCTGCTGACCAAGGCGGAGGAGGACGCCAAGGCCACGACCCGCGCCGCGGCCGAGGAGGCCGAGCGCATCCGCCGCGAGGCCGAGGCCGAGGCCTCCCGGCTGAGCAGCGAGGCCGCCGACGCCGCCGAGCAGGTCAAGGGCGCGGCCAAGGACGACACCAAGGAGTACCGCGCCAAGACCGTCGAACTCCAGGAGGAGGCACGGCGGTTGCGCGGCGAGGCCGAGCAGCTGCGGGCCGACGCCGTCGCGGAGGCCGAGCGGCTGCGGGGCGAGGCCCGCCGCGAGGCCGTCCAGCAGATCGAGGAGGCCGCGAACCAGGCCGAGGAGCTGCTGGCCAAGGCCAAGGCCGACGCCGAGGAGCTGCGGAACAACGCCGGCTCCGAGAGCGAGCGCGTCCGCACCGAGGCCATCGAGCGCGCCACGACGCTGCGCCGGCAGGCCGAGGACGCCCTGGAGCGTGCCCGGGGCGAGGCGGAGGAGCTGCGCAAGGAGGCTCTCGCCCAGGCCCGGAAGACGGCCGACCAGGCCGTCGAGGAGGCCACCCAGCTCCGCGAGGAGGCCGAGCGGGCCGCCCGCGACCGCCGCGCCGAGGCCGCCGAGGAACTGACCCGGCTGCACACCGAGGCCGAGGAGCGGGTCACCGCCGCCGAGGAGGCGCTGCGCGAGGCCCGTACGGAGGCCGAGCGGCTGCGCCGGGAGGCCGTCGAGGAGACCGACCGGCTGCGCACCGAGGCCGCCGAGCGGCTGCGCACCCTCCAGCAGCAGGCGGAGGAGGACGCCGAGCGGCTGCGCGCGGAGGCCGCGGCGGACGCCTCCTCGGCGCGCGCCGAGGGCGAGTCGGTGGCCGTGCGGCTGCGGACGGACGCCATGGCGGAGGCCGAGGAACTGCGGGCGCAGGCCCAGGAGACGGCCGACCGCATCCGCGCGGAGGCCGCGGCCGCCGCCGAGCGCACGGGCGCCGAGGCCGCCGAGGCGCTGAACGCCGCCCAGGAGGAGGCCGCCCGCCGCCGCCGGGAGGCGGAGACGCTGCTCGGGGACGCCCGCGAGGAGGCCGACCAGGAGCGCCGCCGGGCCCGGGAGCAGTCCGAGGAGCTGCTGGCCTCCGCCCGCAAGCGGGTCGAGGAGGCGCAGTCGGAGGCCGCGCGGCTGCTGGAGGAGGCCGAGCGGCGGGCCGCCGAACTGGTCGGCGCCGCCGAGCAGACCGCCCAGCAGGTACGGGACTCGGTGGCCGGGCTGCACGAGCAGGCCGAGCAGGAGATCGCCGGGCTCCGGTCGGCCGCCGAGCACGCGGCGCAGCGCACCCGCGAGGAGGCGCAGGGCGAGGCGGACCGGGTCCGCGCGGACGCCTACGCCGAGCGGGAGCGGGCCTCGGAGGACGCCACCCGGCTCCGGCAGGAGGCGCGCGACGAGACGGACGCCGCCAAGTCGATGGCCGACCGCACGGTCTCGGAGGCGATCGAGGAGGCCGAGCGGCTCCGCGCCACCTCCCGCGAGGAGGCCAACAAGCGGCGCTCGGACGCCGCGGTGCAGGCGGACCGGCTGCTGGCGGAGGCCACCGAGGAGGCGGACCGGCTGCGCCGGGAGGCCGCCGAGGCCGTCACCTCGGCCCAGCAGCACGCGGCGCGCACCCGCGCCGAGGCGGCCCGCACCAAGGCGGACGCGGAGGCGGCGGCCGAGCGGCTGCGCCGCGAGACGCAGACGGAGGCGGACCGGGTGCTCGACGAGGCGCGGAAGGCCGCCGCCCAGCGCCGGTCGGACGCGGCCGAGCAGGCGGACCAGCTGGTGGAAAGGGCCCGCGAGGAGGCGCTGCGCGCGGCGACGGCGGCCGAGGAGCAGGCGGACACCATGGTCGGTGCCGCCCGCCGGGAGGCCGAGCGGATCGTCGGCGAGGCGACGAACGAGGGCAACGGCGTGGTGGAGCGGGCGCGTACCGACTCCGACACCATGCTGAGCGAGGCCCGCCGGGACGCCACCGCGATCCGGGAGCGGGCCGAGGAGCTGCGGACCCGGGTCGAGGCCGAGATGGAGGAGCTGCACGAGCGGGCGCGCCGGGAGGCCGCGGAGGCGGTGAAGTCGGCCGGCGAGCGGGTCGACAAGCTGGTCACGGCGGCGGCCGAACAGGTCGCGGAGGCCGAGAAGAAGGCGGAGAAGCTGCTCTCGGAGGCCGGCAGCGAGGCCAGCAAGGTCCGCATCGCGGCGGTGAAGAAGGCCGAGGCGCTCCTCAAGGAGGCGGCGCAGAAGAAGGCGGAGGTCGAACGCGAGGCCGAGGCGATGCGCGCGGAGGCGGCGGCCGAGGCGAAGCGGACGGTCGACGAGGGACAGCGGGAACTGGATGTGCTGGTCCGCCGGCGCGAGGACATCAACGCCGAGATCTCACGGGTCCAGGACGTTCTGGAGGCCCTGGAGTCCTTCGAGACGCCCGGTGCGGCCGGGGGCGCGAACGGGGTCAAAACGGCCGCGGCAGCGGGGGCCGCTCGTTCGGGTGGCAAGGGTTCCGACAGCTAGCCACTCAAAAGAGGGGTCATTCTCCACATCAAACCGTCAATGACTCGATGACACGCCGTACAGGCGCCTAGGATTCGGTCTATCACCTCACCGGTCTCTTTCAGTCTCTTTCGACAGGAACCCCATGAGCGACACTTCCTCCCCCTTCGGCTTCGAGCTCGTGCGGCGTGGATACGACCGCGGCCAGGTGGACGACCGCATCACCAAGCTCGTCGCCGACCGCGACAGCGCACTGTCGCGCATCTCCGCCCTGGAGAAGCGGATCGAGGAACTGCACCTCGAGACGCAGAACGCCCAGGCCCAGGTCAACGACTCCGAGCCCTCGTACGCCGGTCTCGGCGCCCGGGTCGAGAAGATCCTCCGCCTCGCCGAGGAGGAGGCCAAGGACCTGCGGGACGAGGCCCGCCGCGCCGCCGACCAGCACCGCGAGCTGGCCGAGTCGGCCGCGCAGCAGGTCCGCAACGACGCCGAGAGCTACGCCAACGACCGCAAGCAGAAGGCCGAGGACGAGGGCGCCCGGATCGTCGAGCGCGCGAAGGGCGAGGCGTCCACGCTCCGCGCCGACGCGCAGAAGGACGCCCAGGCGAAGCGCGAGGAGGCCGACGCCCTCTTCGAGGAGACCCGGGCCAAGGCCGCCCAGGCCGCCGCGGACTTCGAGACGAACCTCGCCAAGCGCCGCGAGCAGTCCGAGCGCGACCTCGCCTCCCGCCAGGCCAAGGCCGAGAAGCGGCTCGCGGAGATCGAGCACCGGGCCGAGCAGCTCCGTCTGGAGGCGGAGAAGCTGCGCACCGACGCCGAGCGCCGCGCCCGCCAGACGGTGGAGACCGCGCAGCGCCAGGCCGAGGACATCGTGGCCGACGCCAACGCCAAGGCCGACCGGATCCGCAGCGAGTCCGAGCGCGAGCTGGCGGCGCTCACCAACCGCCGCGACAGCATCAACGCCCAGCTGACCAACGTCCGCGAGATGCTGGCCACGCTCACCGGCGCGGCCGTCGCCGCGGCCGGCACCCCGGACGACGAGACCGCCGGCGTCCCGGCCCAGCAGCGCGGCTGACCCCGCCGCGGCCCGGCCCGTACGCGGCCGGGCGGACGGGCCGTCCGTCCCGTCCCGCACCCCGAGTCCACGCCGTGCCCCCCGCCACCCCGGGTGTCGGGGGGCACCGTGGTGTCCGGGGGCGGCGGCGCGGGCGCGTGCCGTACCCCCGGACCGGGCCAACGCGCCCCGCCGCGCGGCCCGTTGCGGGGCCGGGGCAGGCTCCGCGGTGGTGCCCGGCCCGTTCGCCGGTAGTCTCGTGGGACCTCAGGGGGCACCACACCACTCGGACTGCGCACCGGACCACCGGATCCGCGCGGCCCCCGACCCATCCGGCGAGGGGCGGAGCATGATCGAGGCAGTCGGCCTGACCAAGCGCTACGGCGCCAAAACGGCCGTGTACAACTTGTCGTTCCAGGTACGGCCGGGGGCCGTGACCGGTTTCCTGGGGCCCAACGGCTCCGGGAAGTCGACGACGATGCGCATGATCCTGGGCCTGGACGCGCCCACGGCCGGGCGGGTGACGATCGGCGGGCACCCGTTCCGCAGACTGCCCAACGCCCCGCGCCAGGTGGGTGCGCTGCTGGACGCGAAGGCCGTGCACGGCGGGCGCAGCGCCCGGAACCATCTGCTCTCCCTCGCCCAGCTGTCCGGCATCCCGGCCCGCCGGGTCGACGAGGTGCTGGGCGTGGTGGGCCTGCAGGACGTGGCCCGGCGGCGGTCGAAGGGCTTCTCCCTCGGCATGGGGCAGCGGCTCGGCATCGCCGCGGCCCTGCTCGGCGATCCGCAGGTGCTGCTCTTCGACGAGCCGGTCAACGGCCTGGACCCGGAGGGCATCCTCTGGGTGCGGAATCTCATGAAGGGCCTCGCGGCGGAGGGCCGGACGGTCTTCGTCTCCAGCCACCTGATGAGTGAAATGGCGCTGACCGCCGACCACTTGATCGTGATCGGCCGCGGGCAGCTGCTCGCCGACATGAGCGTGCGGGACTTCATCGCGCACCACTCGGCCGGATTCGCCCGGGTACGGACCCCGGTGGACGCCCCGGAACAGCGGGAGAAGCTGACCACCGTGCTGAACGGGGCGGGCGGCCACGTCCTGCCCGAACAGGACGGCGCGCTCCGGGTGTCGGGCCTGCCGCTGCCACGGATCAGCGACCTGGCGCACGAGGCGGACATCCGCCTCTGGGAGCTCTCGCCGCACCAGGCCTCGCTGGAAGAGGCCTACATGCAGATGACGCAGGGGGCGGTCGACTACCGCTCGACCCTCGACCCGCGGGCCGGCCTGCGGGCGGCCGTACCGGGCCCGGCGGGTCCGGGGTACGCCCCGCAGGGCGGTTACGTGCCGCAGCCCGGTTACGCACCGCTGGGGCACGAGGGCCACGCGGGCCACCCGGGCCAGGCGCCGCCGCCCGGCGGCTTCCCGCCCCCCGGCACGGCCGCACCAGGGCCGTTCCCGGGAGCGCCCCAGCCGAACCCGTACGCCGCGCCGCAGCCGGTTCCCGCCGCCGCGCCGCCGGCGTCCGCCGCGCCGAACGGCGCCGCCCCCGGCCCCGACCCGACGAAGCGTGACACCGAGGAAGCCCGATGACGACCCCCTCCCAGCCGCAGCCCGGATCCCCGGCCACACCGCCGCAGGACCAGCCGTCCGCGCCCCCGGCGAGCAGCACACCGGAGCAGCGGCCCGCGGCCGCGCAGCCCTCCGCCGGGCAGCCGCCCGCCGGGTCCGGGAGCGCACAGCCGGCGGCCGCGCGGCCCGCCCCCGGACCGCGGGACACCGTGCAACTCGCCCCGGATCGGCGGGCCGGGGACCAGCCGTCGCAGGACCGGGCCGGGGACCAGCCGTCGCAGGACCGGGGAGTGGACCCCCGCAGCCACCGGCCGGACCCGGAGACACCGGCACCGGCACCGGCACAGCCGCAGACGCAGCAGTCCCCCGATCAGGCCCCGGCCGCCGCGCCCTCCGCCGCGCCCTCCGCCGCGCCGGGACCGTACGGGCAGGCCGCCCCCGTACCGCCGCAGCAGATTCAGCAGCAGAACCGGCATCAGCCGCACGCGCAACCGCACCAGCCGTACGGCGCCCACCCGCAGGGGCACCAGCAGCCCGGCGGCGGCCACGGACCGCTGCCCGCCCAGGGCGGGTACGCCTCGCCCATCCCGGTGCGCGACGCGCATCTCGGGCACGCCATCGCCGCGGAGTGGACCAAGATCCGCTCGGTCCGCTCCACGGTCTGGACGCTGGCCGTCCTGGCGTTCCTCGTGCTCGGGATCGGCTTCCTGATCAACGTCTTCACCGACGACGGCGACTACGGGACCCAAGCACCCATCGCCAACGGCCTGTTCGGGCTGATTCTCGGCCAGATCTGCGTCGTCACGCTCGGCGTGCTGGTGATCACCTCGGAGTACGGCACCGGCCTGATCCGCACCACCCTCACCGCCGCGCCGCGGCGTTCCCGGGTGCTGACCGCCAAGGCGCTGGTCTTCCTGGCGGTCTCGTGGACGGTCACCACGGCGGTCTGCACGCTCACCGCGCTGATGGGCGCGGGGATGCACAGCGGGCCGGGAGTGGCCTCGGCGGACGGCGGGCAGTGGGCCGGGGCGACGGTCCTCGCCGGGCTCTATGTCTCGCTGCTGGGCCTGCTCGCCCTCGCCGTCGGCACCCTGC
The DNA here is from genome assembly GCF_000220705.2 of Streptomyces xinghaiensis S187. Classification (GTDB taxonomy): domain Bacteria; phylum Actinomycetota; class Actinomycetes; order Streptomycetales; family Streptomycetaceae; genus Streptomyces; species Streptomyces xinghaiensis. The sequence goes on from NZ_CP023202.1 coordinate 2,166,792, forward strand.
TGCGGCACTCGGCGGGGGCCATCACGGCGATGCTGGGCGTGGTCCTGCTCCCCGCGATCCTCCCGGCGTTCCTCCTCTTCTCGGAGAGCATGCGGCCCGCGGCGGAGAAGATCCTGGAGTACAACGCCATCAACTCCCTCGCCGCGCTGCACCAGGTCAACGACGGCGGCGACGGGCTGAGCCAGCTCCTGCTGCTGGCCGTCGTCACGGCGGTCGCGCTCGCCGGCGCCTACGCCGCGCTGGAGAAGCGGGACGTCTGAGGCCGGCCCGGGAGGCCCCGCCGGGGATCAGTACCGGGGCGCGTTACGGGACCGCTGCACCCGCGTGGTGCGGCGGTCCCGGGCGTTCCAGCAGGCCCGGTGCCAGTGCCGCCGGTCGTCGACCGGGCCCAGCTGCGCCCAGGCCACCACGTGCGGCTGGCCCTGCGGGATCTCCTGGTCGCAGCCGGGGCAGCGGTACCGCTTGGCCGCGGTGGAGCCGCCGACCGGCCGCACCACCCACTCCTCGCCGCGCCAGCTCTCCGTTCTGCCCCAGGCGCCGAACGGGGTCTCCTCCTCCTGCCCCTCGCGGCGGCCGCCGCCGTACGGTGTGGGCTTGCTGCCGCCGCCCCGGGGGCGGTTACGACGGGGGGACACGGGCTGCACCTCGCGGGATATCCGAAGGGTGGACGGTCTGCCGCCCCCCAGCCTACGCGCCGGACCCGCCCCGGTACCGGATCCGCAGAAAACCGTATCACCGCCTCCGATCGCCCGAAATCCTCGGAATCCCCAATAACCCAGATAATCAGCAGAACTTCACGGGAGACCGTGCCCTTGGCACGTGTCGGGCGTTGTTGCCGGTAGGGGAGGCAGCACGCCGTCCGCGAGGAGGCAGAAGGCGATGCAGGTAGGAGTTTTCGTACTGGCCGCGCAGTTCCCCGGCCAGGGAGCGGACGAGGCGCTGCGCCGCGCCGTGTGCACCGCGGAGGAGGCGGAGCGGGCGGGGCTGGACGCGGTCTGGCTCGCCGAACACCACTTCGTGCCGTACGGGGTGTGCCCGTCCGCGGTGACGCTCGCCGCGCTGCTGCTCGGCCGCACCCGGCGGATCGGGGTGGGCACCGCGGTCAGCGTGCTGCCGACCACCCACCCGGTGGCGCTCGGCGAGCAGACGGCGCTGCTCCACGTCCTCTCGGGCGGGCGGTTCACCCTCGGTGTCGGCCGCGGTGGCCCCTGGGTGGACCTGGAGGTGTTCAACGCGGGCCTCGCGGCCTACGAACGGGGCTTCCCCGAATCGCTGGACCTGCTGCTGCGCTGGCTGCGCGAACCCCGGGTGGCGGCCGACGGCGAGCGGTTCGGCTTCCGGGAGGTCCAGGTGGTGCCGCGCCCGAGGGAGCTGCTGGAGCCGACCGGGGGCCCGCCGGTGGTCGTGGCCTGCACCTCGCGGGCGAGTGTGCGGCTCGCCGCCGAGCGCGGTCTGCCGATGCTCCTGGGCATGCACTGCGGGGACGAGGAGAAGGCCGGCATGGTCGCCTTCTGGCGCGACTGCGCCCGGGAGGCGGGCCGGCACCCGGAGGAGATCGCGGCGGCCGGTCACGTCTCGGCCGGTGTGGCGCAGATCGGCGACTCCCGCGACCATGCCGCCGAGGCGCTGCTCAAGGCGATGCCCGGCTGGCTGCGCCAGGGCCTGGAGGCCCATGTCACGGTGGACGGCCGGGAGCGCCGGATGCGCGACCCGCGCGCGTACACCGAACTCCTCTGCGCACTCCACCCGGTGGGCCCGCCGCGGCTCTGCGCCGACCGGCTCGCGGCCACCGCCGAGCGCACCGGCATCAGCCGGTTCGCCCTGCTGGTGGAGGGGTCGGGAGATCTGGCGGCGACCGAGGAGAACGTCCGGCGGCTGGGCGCCGAGGTGCTGCCCCTGCTCGCCTGAGCCGCGGCGCCCGCCCGCCGCACCACGGCCGGCACGGCGCCGCCCCGCGACCGGAGGCGTTCCGGGTGCGGGGCGGCGCCGGGAGCTCTCAGCAGTCGCGCAGCTGGGGCGACTGGTTCAGGATCTGGCCCCGTACGGAGGTGAAGCGCGCGAGCCTCTCGTCGGAGGTGCCGGCCGTCGGGAAGACGGCCACCCGGTGGCAGTTCTGGAACGCCAGCCGGACCCCGAAGTGCCGCTGCAGAGCCCCGCGTATCGCGTCGCTCGCCAGCGCCCGGAGGAGCTGGCCACGCGCCTGTTCGTCTGGCGGCGGCACCTGGTTGTCGGCGAACTCCCCGCCGTCGACCTTGAGCTGGGCCACCAGAGAGCTGATCATCTCCCATGCGTACGGCAGGGAGGTCCGGACGCAGTCGACGAACTCCGCTTCATCGACCTCGCCTCGCTCGGCCTGTTCGAGCAGGGCCGGTGAGACGTCCAGCGACATGGGGTTCTCCTCTCGCACCCCCGCAGGGGTCCTCGGACGGCGAAGGGGAGCCGCGACGGAGCGTGCCCGGACGACGACTTCCCGCATCCACGGTATGCCGCTCCCTCCGGCCGCACCAGGAGAATGGTGACAACCAGCCAGCCGCCGAAGGTGCCCATCCAGGGCGAATCGCGTGGAGGCGGGACGGTCGAGTAGCGTGCGGGCCATGCGTCTCGTCATCGCTCGCTGCTCCGTCGACTACGCGGGCCGGCTCACCGCCCATCTGCCCTCCGCGCCCCGGCTGATCCTGGTCAAGGCCGACGGCAGTGTGTCCGTCCACGCCGACGACCGGGCCTACAAACCCCTCAACTGGATGTCTCCGCCGTGCACCCTCAAGGAGGGTGACGACGCCGTGTGGACGGTGGTGAACAAGGCGGGCGAGAAGCTCATCATCACCATGGAGGAAATCCTTCACGACTCCTCCCACGAACTGGGAGTTGACCCGGGGCTGATCAAGGATGGCGTGGAAGCGCACCTCCAGGAACTCCTCGCCGACAGGATCGAGACACTGGGCGAAGGCTATGCGCTGATTCGGCGTGAATACCCCACTGCCATCGGGCCGGTGGACATCCTCTGCCGGGACGCCGACGGCGGGACCGTCGCGGTGGAGATCAAGCGGCGCGGCGAGATAGACGGTGTCGAGCAGCTCACCCGGTACCTCGAACTCCTCAACCGCGATCCGCATCTGGCGCCGGTGCGGGGCATCTTCGCGGCCCAGGAGATCAAGCCGCAGGCCCGGGTGCTGGCCACCGACCGCGGCATCGGCTGCACCGTGCTCGACTACGACGCCCTGCGCGGCATCGAGGACGACAAGCTCAGGCTCTTCTGAGCCGACGCGCCCCGTCCCCGCCCCGCCCCCGGCTCCGCGGGTTCGGGGCCGTACCGGGCCCCGCAGCCCGGGGCCCGGCCCCGCGCGGCACACGGCCTCAGATGACCGGGGTCTCCTCGCCGGTACCGGTCGTCCCGTCGGCCGAGGCCGACGTCGACGCGGACATCGGCGCCGTCCCGGAGGTGGAGGCCGACGACGTGCCGCCGCCGACCGGGGAGACGGGCGCGGGCTCGCTCGCCGTGTTGGTGGTGCCGCCGCTCGCGGTCGGCGAGGGGCTGGTCGGCTCCTCGCCGGTCGGGTCGTCCGTCGGTTCCCCGGAGGGGGATTCCTCCGGGGGTTCGCTCGTGGGCGGCTTCTTGGTGGGGGTCGAGTCCCCCGAGCCGCCGGTCGATCCGCCCGAGCTTCCCGATCCCCCGGAACCGCCGGAGGAGCCGCCCGTACCCGTCGTCCCGGACGCGCTGGGGCCGTCGCTCTCCGAGGGGCCGCCCTCCCCCGAAGCACTGGGGTCCGGGCTCTCCGACGCCGGCGCGTCCGTTCCGGCCCGGCCGCTCTCCACGGGCTCGGGGCCCCGGGTGGAGTCCTCCGTCGGCTCCTCGGCGGGGAGGCCGCCACCGCCGTCGTCCTCGTTGGCGGACTGCTCGGAGATGACCCGGTCGGGCGGCCCGTCCTCGCCGCCGGAGGTGGCGCCGAGGGTCACCACGGTGCCCAGGACCGCGGTGAGCAGGGCCCCGGCGCTCACGGCGGCGATATTGCGCCGGGCGCCCTTGAGCAGGGTGAGGGGGCGGCCGGGTCCCCGGCCGGAGCCCTTGGCGGTGCCGGGCCGGCCACCCGCTGCGGCACCCGCGCCGCCGGCCACCAGCGCCGGCGTCACGGCCGTGGCACCGGTGTCCGGGGCCCGGCCGGCGGTGAGCGCGCCGAAGGCGCTGGTGACGGCACCGGGCGGGGTGGCGGACTCCTCGGCGTGCGCGGCGGGGATCTCGTCGCCCGGCACCGCGCCGCCCGCCGTGTGGTCGAAACCGCCCGCCTTGTCCTCGACGAGGGCGAGCGCCCGGCGGCCCGAGACGGCACCGCGCCGGTCCGCGAGGACGCCGCGGAGCGCGATGGACGCCTCCAGCTCGGCGCGGGCCCGGTCGAGCTTGCCGGTGCAGAGCGCGAGTACGCCCAACTCGTGGTGGAAGTACGCCTCTTCGGCGACCTCCCCGGAGATCCTGGCGGCCTCCTGCCCGTGCCGCAGGGCGCGCTCCCAGGCGCTCCAGTTCAGCGCGGCGGCCAGCACGGGTGCGGCCGTGCAGGCCAGCAGGACGGCGGTGCTCGGGTGGCCGGGCTCCTCGCCGGAGACGAGGACGGCCATCGCCGCGAGCATGGCCTCGGACTCGGCGGCGGCCCGCTCGGGAAGGACGGACGGGTGGCCCGCCCACCAGGCGTAGTGCCGGCCGGCGAGGTGCGCCCGTTCCGCGGTGCCCTCCCCGTAGCCCGCGGCCTCCAGCTGGGTGGCGACACCGGACGCGAGGCGGTAGTGCCCGGCGACCGGGGTGACGAGGCCGCAGGCGAGGAGTTCACCGAGCGCGGCGTCGGCGTGGCTGTCACCGGCGAGCGCCGGGAGGTGGGCGTGGTGGGGGCAGTCGCCGCCGAGGGCGAGGGCCAGCCGCAGCGTCTCGCGGGCGGATTCGCTCAGCCGGGAGGCGAGCAGGGCGGCGGGCGCGGCGGCCTCGGCGAGGGTCGGCAGCGGTACGGCCGCCGCCGCGGCCTCGGTGCCCTCCGGGCCGCTGACGGTGTCCACGGCGGCCGGGCGGTCCTCGGCGCCCTCGGTGTGCGGCCCGTCCTCCGGGCCGGCGCCGCCGAAGACGTCCGGGTCGGCGCGCAGGGCGTCCCGCTGCCTGAGCAGGGCTCCGGCCTGGACGAAGCGGAGCGGCAGGCCCTCGGACTCGAACCACAGGTCTCCGGCCCAGGCCTCCTCGTCCTCCTCCAGCGGGCGGTCCACGACGTGCCGGAGCAGTTCGGTGCAGGCGCCGCGGCTGAGGCCGGGGAGGAACACCTCCTCGACATGCGCGTCGGCGGGCGGGGCGGCCACGTCGGGAGTGGCGGAGAAGAGGAAGGCGCACTCGGGCGTGGCGTCGAGCAGTTCGCCGAGCGCGGCGCCGCCGCACCCGAGGTCGTCGAGGACGATGACGGCGCCGATGCGGCGGACGTGGGCGAGCAGGTCCTCGCGGGCGGGCCGGTGGCCGGCGGCGTCGTACACCGCGTCGAAGAGGTCGTACAGCAGGTCCGAGGCGGTGCGGCCGTGGCCGGAGAGCCGGACGACCCCGTCCGGCGCGAGGTCGGTGCACTCCTCGGCCACGGCGTCCAGCAGGACGGTGCGGCCGGAGCCGGAGGGGCCGGTGACGCGGACGGACCGGCCGCGGGCGAGGAGGCCGCGGAGCCGTATCCGCTCCTCGGCGCGCTCCAGCAGCGGGGTGGCGGAGACGGCGGGCACGGCCGGGGCGGCGGGCACCGGCGGCGGTGTGGCACGGCCGCGGCGGGCGCGCTCCGCCGGGGTGCGGCGGGCGGGGGCGGCGGGGCGCCGGTCCGGCGGGCAGGCCTCGACCTCGCTGCCGTCGAGCGGATTGACCGTCAGCAGGTACTCGCCGGCGGTCAGCGTGGTGGTGCGGACCGGCGTGGGGGTCGGGGCACCGGCGACCAGCTCGGAACGGGCGGCCTTGGCCGGGACGGGCAGCGCGGCCTCGCGCCGGTGGAACTCCGGAGGGCCGGGCGTGGACTCGGCGTCCTGCCGTGCGCCCGGACGGTCGTCGTGGTGGTGGCCGTGCTCGTCCGGCCCACGGTGGTTCGGGTCCATGGTGAAGCCCCCAGGTACGTCGCGTGCCGATGCTCTCCCGGCCGGTCACTCCCCCGGCGGGGGCCGGGGGGTGCCCCCAGCCGTCGCGTGGTCCGGGGGGCGTCGCGGAGTGTGGGATGCCGCGCGTCCCGCACTTTAGACGGTCGTACGGGCTCCGGGAAACAGCGGGAGGGCCTGCGAACGCGAACGTCATGTGTTTGTGAGGTAAAGCGGCAGTCGCACTGGTCACGGCAGTGCGCACGGGACCGCTCACGGCACCGCAGGGCACGGGGATTGCGGAGCGGGAATCCGGTGCGGAGGGGCGCGGGGGAAATGGGAGGGGGAGGCCCGGCGGGGGCGGAGGCGGCCGGGGAACCGGTTCCTCCGGGGGCGGGCGCTCAGACCCGGGGCAGGGCCTCGGCGGCGAGGCCGCCCTCGATGGCGAGGATGCGGTGCAGACGGGTGGCGACGAGGACCCGCTGCAGCTGCGGCGGCACACCGCGGAGCACGAGCCGCCGGCCGGCGCGGCCGGCCCGCCGGTGGACTCCCATGATCACGCCGAGTCCGGTGGCGTCCCAGGAGTCGAGTTCGCTGAGGTCCAGCATCAGGTCGCCGTGGCCGGAGTCCACCGCCGTATGCAGGGCCGCACGGGCGTCCGCCGCGCTGCGCACGTCGAGGCGGCCGCCGACGACCAGCTCGGCATGGTCGCCCCTGATATGCATATGCGCTCCCGGATAGTGCTGCGGTGGCCTGTCGGAACGGCCCGGTCAAGATCTACAGAACTGACTACCTCTCAGGCAGCATAGTTGCCATCTGTAAGCGAACCGATACGGATTTCACCCGGGTGGGTGATCCGGAGGTGCGCTTTCGCCGCGGAAGGTGTAGTACTCCGCGGGCATTTCCGCGCCGGGGTCACCGGCACCGGTCCCGCGGCGCGTCGCCGGCGGCGGTGACGGCGGTGACGGCCGTGTTGCGGAACTCCCGTACCGGCTTCCCTCGCCGGTCCCCGGCCATGCCCGTGTGCCGGTGTGACGCCGGGCGCCCGGCGCCGGCGGCGGGCACCGCGGCCGCGGTGACGACGGGGTGCTCTGCCACTGTCCCGCCTCCTCACGCCTGCCCGTGCCGGTCCGTGCCGGCTCGGTCGCCGGCGGGAGCCGCGCCATCTCCCACTCGGGACCCTAGCGGCCGCCGGGGGCCGGTCGAAAGGCCAAGAGACGCGCATCACGTCTCACATGACGGACCTCACACCACCGCGACACCACCGCGCGCACCGTGCTCCGGGGCACCCGGCGACCGCCGCCGGGCGGGCGGCGCGGGCCGCCCGGCACCGCGGGCCGCCCGGGGCGGCCTTAGGCTCGGGCCATGGTCAACCTCACCCGTATCTACACCCGTACCGGCGACGACGGCACCACCGCGCTGGGCGACATGAGCCGCACCGCGAAGACCGATCCGCGGATCGCCGCGTACGCCGACGCCAACGAGGCCAACGCCGTGATCGGCACGGCCATCGCCCTGGGCTCGCTGCCGGAGGAGGTCGTCAAGGTCCTGGTCCGCGTCCAGAACGACCTCTTCGACGTGGGCGCGGACCTCGCGACCCCGGTGGCCGAGAACCCCCAGTACCCGCCGCTGCGGGTGGAGCAGAGCTACATCGACAAGCTGGAGGCGGACTGCGACCGCTTCCTGGAGCAGCTGGAGAAGCTCCGCAGCTTCATCCTGCCCGGCGGTACGCCCGGTGCCGCGCTGCTCCACCAGGCGACCACGGTGGTGCGGCGGGCCGAGCGCTCGACGTGGGCGGCGCTGGAGGTGCACGGCGAGATCATGAACGCGCTGACGGCGACCTACCTCAACCGCCTCTCCGACCTGCTGTTCATCCTGGCCCGGGTGGCCAACAAGGAGGTCGGGGACGTGCTGTGGGTGCCGGGCGGCGAGCGCTGAGGCAGCCCGGCCGGCGCGGCCCGCGGACCGGCGCCGCCGGTACGGCCGCGACCGCGCCGGGACGGCGCCCCGCCGGCCCGCGCCCGTCCCCGCGCCCGTCCCGCGCCCCGGCCCGGCCCGAACCGGCCCGTGGCGCGGGCCCGTTGCCGCCGTCCCGTGCATCGAAGGATGTAGCCGGACTCCTCCGGCGGGCGGACGACCTGCGCCTTCACCGCTCCTAGTCTGGAGACAGACGCCGGATGTCACAGACAGTCAAACCGGAGGAGAGCGGTCAACGATGGCTTCATCCATGAAGAACCTGATCGAGGGCGCCATCACGTTCGTGGTGGGTCTGGCCCTGTGGCTGTTCACCGGGGACGTGGAGATCCCGGTGTTCACCCTCACCAAGGTCGGAGTGGTGCTGATGTTCGTGGGCGGGGCGCTGCTCATCGTCGGCCTGTACCAGTCCGTCACCGGGTCCCGCACGGTCAAGGACACCTGAGCCCCGCCGCGGCCGGGCCGCGGCATCCGAGGATGGCCGGGTCCGGTCCCGGTCCCGCTCCCCGGGCGGGCCGGACGTCACGAAGGGCGGAACGTGATACGCGTCGTGGTGGTCGACGGCGAGGCGCTGGTCAGAACGGCTCTGCGGCAGATCCTGCAGTCCACCGACGGTATACGGGTGGTGGGCGAGGACGACGGCCGCGGCGCGGTCGCCATCGTGGCGGAGACCGCGCCCGATGTCCTGCTGCTGGGTGCCGGAGGGAGCGTGGGCGACGGGACGGCCGTGCTGCGGGGCGTGCGCGCCCTGCCCGCTCCGCCCGCCGTCGCCCTGCTCACACCGGCCGACACGGGCGAACGGATGGTCCACGCGCTGCGGGAGGGCGCGGCGGGCCTGCTGTTCCGGGACATCGCTCCGGCCACCCTCGTCGACGCGGTGCGCGTGGTGGCGGCGGGCGGCACCGTGCTGGCCCCGGCCGTCCGCGGCGCCGTCATCGACGAGTACCTCGGTCTCGGCGCCGCCGGTACCGGCGCGGCGCCGGGCATGCCGGCCGCGGCCGGGCGGCTGACGTGCCGTGAGCGCGAGGTGCTGGCGCTGGTGGCCACCGGGCTGTCCAACGCGGAGATCGCCGCCTGTCTCGACCTGGGCACCGGCACGGTCAAGGACCATGTGAGCGCGCTGCGGCGGAAGCTCGGCGCGCGCAACCGGGTGACCGCCGCGGTCGCCGCCCACCGGCTGGGCCTCGTCCCGGCCCCCCAGAACGCCGTGAGCGCATGAACCCCCGCGTGCGCTCACGGCTTCCCCCCGGCCCCGCCCCCCGGGCCGCCCGGGAGGCCGGCTCGCGGTGATCCCCCGCGGGCCGGCCGGAACCTTTGACACAACATGACTCTGCACTCAAGATGGCGTGAAACAGTATGACTGTCTTGGGCGAGCAAGGGGGACTTGATGGCGGCCCGGATACATCGAACGGGAGACATACCGGCACGGATAGCGCTGGCTTCCACCGACCAGGAAGTACTGGCCACCGTGTCGAGGGCGACGGGGGAACCCCTGCTCGCCGGGGTGCCCGGGCTGCGGCGGACCGCCGGTGAGGCGGTGTCGGCCGTTCTGGAGGCGGCCTTCTCCTTAATCCCGGAGCCGCTGCGCTCCACCGCGCCGCTGTACGTGCTCTGCGACGACTACAGCGTCTTCGCGGCCCGCCGGCTCGTCGAGCGCTGCCACGACCGGGAACGGCGGCTCCGCCCCTCGGACTCCGTGCGGCCGGAGACCTCGGAGCTGGTACGGCCGTATCTGACCGCCGCCGGGCACCGGGGCAACTGCTATCTGCTGGCCGGTGTGCCGGCGCAGTCCGTGCTGCGGCTGGCCGCCACCGCCGACCACCCGGCGGCCGTGATCTGCGAGCCGGCCGTGCTGGCCGGTGACGACCCGCTGGCCCCGGGCTCGCTCGCGGTCGCCGCCGTCTGGGGCGCCGGCTCCCCGCCCGCCCTGCCGCCGGACACCGCCGCCACCCCCTCCGCGCTGCTCACCGCGCTGTCCTCGACCGAAAGGCAGTGGGCCCATGCGTGACGACATCGTCATCAGCGGCATCGGACTGCTCACGGCGTTCGGCCGCGGCACCGGCGCCTACTGGCGCGGGCTCGTCGAGGGCCGCTCGGCCCTGGCCCCCGCGCGGCGCTTCGCGGCGGACTGCTACCGGGGCGAGGCCGTCGGGGAGATCTCCGGCTTCCCGGCCGACGGCCCGGCGCGCAAGCAGGCGTACACGCTGGCCGCCGCCGAGGACGCCCTGCGGTCCGCGGGCCTGGGGGCGCTGCCCGACCGCTCCCTGGTGGTCCTGGTCGGGCAGTCGCCGCTGCGCGGGGACGGCGGACTCCGCGAGGAGCAGGACGAGTTCATGGGCCCGGTGCCGGCCGGGGTGCTGGAGGGCGGGCACTCCGTGCACATCACCCAGGCCTGCGCCTCGACGGTCTTCGCGATCAGCCTGGGCCGGGACGCGCTGCGCTCGGGGGCGGCCACCACCGTCGTGGTGGCCGGCGGGACGGCGCTCAACCGCTACGAGTACGCCAGCATGGCCGTCGTCCGGGCCATCGACCGGACGGCGGCACGGCCGTTCGACACCGGGCGCGCGGGGATCTCCCTGGGCGAGGGGGGCGGCGCCATCGTCCTGGAGCACGGCAGCACGGCCCGCGCCCGGGGCCTGGCACCGGACACGGTGGTGGCCGGGGCCGCGTGCCGGGTCTCGGCGGGCAAGGCCGTCGCCTCGGACGCGGACGTGGTCGCCGGCTGCCTGCGCGACGCGCTGGACGACGCCGGGGTGGAGCACGCCGACTACGTGCACGCGCACGCCACCGGCACCCCGCAGGGCGACGCGGCGGAGCTGCGGGCGATCGAGGAGGTCAGCGGCCGGACGGGCACGGCGTCCCTGCCGGTCAGCTCGCACAAGGGCGCGGTGGGGCATCTGCTGCACATCTCGGGGGTGCCCGCGGTGGCCGCCGCCGCCATGGCGCTGCGCACCGGGGTGGTGCCGCCGACCCCGGGCCTGTCCGCGCCGGAGGAGACGCGCCGGGTGGTGCTGCCGCGGAGCGCGCTGCCGGTGCCGGGGATGGCGGCGGCGGTCGTCAACAGCTTCGGCTTCGGCGGCAACAACGCGTCCCTGGTGCTGCGCCGTTCCTGACGCGCCCGGCCCCGGCCCCGGCCCCGGCGCGGGCCGCCGGGGCCGGGAGATGCCGGGGCCGGCGCCGGGCGGTCCGCGCCGCTCGGCCGGCCCCGGTCAGCCGGCCCCGGTCAGCGCGTGCCGGTCGCCCGTGCCGATCAGTTGGCGCAGGGCCGCGGTGTCCACCTTGCCGTTGGGGTTGACCGGGAACCGCTCCACCACGTGGACGGCGTTGGGCTGTTCGAACTCGGCCAGGTGCGGGGCCATCCGCCGGCGCCAGTCCAGCGAGGCTCCCGCCTCCGGGTCGGCGACGAAGAAGTGCAGGGCGTGCCCGCGCCGGGGGTCGCGGACCGCGACCACCTTGACCTGCCGGCCGCAGCTCTCGGCCTTCCGCTCCAGGCTCTCCGGGAAGAGGGTGTGGCCGAGCCGGTGGACCGCGTGGTGGCGGCCCGTGACGTGCAGATTGCCGTCCTCGTCGAGGCGGCCGAGGTCGCCGGTGCGGTACCACGCCTCCCGGTCCACCGGGGTCAGCTCCCCCTCGCCGGTGAGGTATCCGGCCATCAGACCGGGCGAGAGCACCTCGATCTCGCCCGGCTCGCCGGGGGCCGCGAGCCGGCCGCCGGGCGCTCTGACGCGTACCCGGACGCCGGGCAGCGGACGGCCGCAGCCCACCGGGCGGCCCGGGGTGGCCAGGGCGACGTTGCCGAGCTCGGAGAGGCCGTAGCCGTCGAGGAGCGGCCGTCCGAGGGCCGCGCGGAACGCCTCGGCGAGCGGCTTGTCCAGCGGGGCGCCGCCGACTCCCCAGATCCGTACGCCGTCCAGGCCGGGGCGGACCGCCGGGCGGCGCCGCACCAGGCCGAGCAGGGCGTGGTACGTGGACGGGGCCGCGTCCACGGCGGTCACCCCGTGCGCGGCGGCCAGGGCGACGGCCCGGTCCAGCCGCTGGTACGGGGTGACGACGAGGGTGCTGCCGGAGAGCCACCACAGCAGGATCACCGAGAGCCCGTACTGGTGGGAGAAGGGCAGCAGCGGGGCGAGGACGTCGCCGGAGCGGTAGCCCATGCCGGCGATGGTGCGTTCGGTGTTGTCGCGCACGGCCGCGCCGGACTTGACGATGCCCTTGGGCCGGCCGGTGGTGCCCGAGGACCACAGCACGACCGCGTCGGGCCGGGCGAACCAGCCGGCGGGGTCCGGCCGTCCGGGCAGGGGCGCCAGGCCCTCGCCGAGCCCCGGGTAGCTCAGGACGCGGGTGCCGGGGGGCGGGGCGGCGGGCGGTGTGCGGCAGAGGAGCCACCGGGCACGGGCCTGTCCCGCGGCGGCGCGGGTGCCGGCCGCGGACTGCCCGTGGTCCACCGGCACGACGCAGGCGCCGAGGTGGGTCAGGGCGAGCAGCGCCACCACGTAGCCGGTGGAGTTGTCGCCCTGGATCAGCACCCGGTCGCCGGTGCGGACGCCGTGTTCGCGCAGCGCCCGCGCCGCGGCGAGTATCCGCCGGTCGAGCGCCGGTCCCTCCAGTACGCCCTCCGCTCCGGCGAGGCGGGGCCCCGGGGCTTCCGTTCCGGGCATGTGATCCTCCACGGGTCTCCACGAGTCAAGCTGAGTCAATGACAGTTATACTAGAGTCACATGTTGCCGATGTCCGGGGGATTGCCATGACTCAGCCGCGTACCGCTCTCGTCACCGGCGGCAACCGGGGCATCGGCCTGGCCGTCGCGGAGTCGCTGGCCGCGGCGGGCCACCGGGTCGCGGTCACCCACCGGGACGATGCCCCGGAGAAGCTGTACGGGGTGCGCTGCGACGTCACCTCCCCCGAGGAGGTGGAGGAGGCGTTCACCGCCGTCGAGCGCGACCTCGGACCGGTCGGGATCCTGGTGGCCAACGCCGGCATCACCTGGGACACCCCGTTCGCGCTGATGACCGAGGAGCGCTTCGGCCGCGTCATCGACACCAATCTGGTCGGCGCCTACCGCTGCGCGCGCCGGGCCGTGCCGGCGATGCTGCGGGCCCGCTGGGGAAGGATCGTCTTCATCGGTTCGGAGGTGGGCCTCTCCGGCAACGCGGGCCAGGCCAACTACGCGGCCTCGAAGGCCGGTCTGGTCGGTCTCGCGCGCTCGCTCGCCCGCGAGACGGGGCGCCGCGGCATCACCGTCAACACCGTGGCCCCCGGCTTCGTCGACACCGACATGACCCGCGGTCTGCGGGAGCACCACCGGGAGGAGATCGTCGCCCGCAACCCCGTGCCGCGCATCGGCACCCCGGCCGATGTGGCGTCGGCCGTGACCTGGCTGGCGGACGAGTCGGCGGGCTACGTCACCGGGGCGGTGATCCCCGTGGACGGCGGGATGGGGATGGGCGGCTGAGCGCCGGCCCGGGGCACCGGCCGGACGGGACGGGCGGTCGCGGGCCGGGCGTTCGGAGGCCGGCCGGTCAGACGCCCAGCATGTGCGTACCGCCGTCCACATGGACGATCTCCCCGGTGGTCGCCGGGAACCAGTCGGACAGCAGCGCGAGGCAGGCCCGTGCCACCGGCTCCGGATCGCCCGCGTCCCAGCCCAGGGGCGCCCGCCGGCCCCACTCCTTCGCGAAGCCCTCGCCGTCGCCGCCGATGCCGCGCGCCGCCAGGGTGTTCAGCGGGCCCGCGGCCACCAGGTTCACCCGCACCCCCTCCGGGCCCAGGTCGCGGGCGAGGTAGCGGGCGCAGGACTCCAGTCCGGCCTTGGCCACGCCCATCCAGTCGTAGCCGGGCCAGACGCGCGAGGCGTCGAAGTCCAGGCCGACGACGGACGAGCCGGGGGCCAGCAGCGGACGGCAGGCGACGGTCAGCGCCTTGAGGGAGTAGGCGGAGGTGTGGACGGCCGAGGCCACATCGGGCCACGGAGCGTCCAGGAAGCCGCCGTCCAGGCAGCTCGCGGGCGCGTGGGCGACGGAGTGCAGGATGCCGTCGACACGGTCCAGGCTGCCGCTCAACCGCTCGGCGAGCGTGTCCAGTTGGTCCTCGTCGGTGACGTCGAGTTCCACCACCGGCGGCGGGTCCGGCAGCCGCCGGGCGAGCCGGGCGACGAGGGTGGGCCGGCCGTAGGCGGTCAGCACGATCCGGGCCCCCTGCTCCTGCGCCAGCCGGGCGACGGCCCAGGCGATGGAACTCTCGGTGATGACCCCGGTGACCACCAGGTTCTTGCCGTGGAGCAGACCGCTCATCCCGGCTCCTTCCTCCCTGTCTCGGTGTGGGGGCCGGCGGCGCCGGCCGGGTGTTCCGTGTGCCGGACGAGCCGCCGGGTGCGGACCCGGAGGAGCGGGTCCGCACCCGGCGGAGCCGGCGTGCCGGCCGCGGGGGCGGGGGCGCGCCGCGGCGCGCCCTCCGGCCACCGGGGGGTGTGGGCACCCGGTGGCCGGAGCCGTGGCGGGCCGGGGACACCGGTCCGGGACCGGTGCGTCCCCGTCCCCGCGGCCGGCGGACGCCGGTGGATCAGCAGCTGTTGCTGATGGTGCTGCTGGGCAGCGCGGCCTCTTCGGCGGGGACCTCGAGGGCCTGCAGGTCGAGAACGATCGACACGGTTCCTCCTCGGAACACGGCACGGATACGGCACGGATACGGCACGGGCGCCGGCCGGCTCCGGGGTGCGGTGGGCCGGGGCATCGCCCCGGCACCGGAACCCCGGCGCCGGCCGGGCCTGAAGGAGCCTCAGCAGTTGTTGCTGATGGTGCTGCCCGGAAGGGCAGCCTCCTCGGCGGGGACCTCAAGGCCCTGCAGGTCGAGAACGATCGACATGGTGATTCCTCCTCTCCGGAAAACTCGCGCGCGGACACGGGGACACCGGCGGTGGCCCGGGGACCCGGCGGTTCAGGGGCATCGACCCGTCACCGGGCGGGGCGGGCGGCGGCCGGAGCCGCTGCCGGTTCAGCAGTTGTTGCTGATGGTGCTG
Source organism: Streptomyces xinghaiensis S187 (assembly GCF_000220705.2). Classification (GTDB taxonomy): domain Bacteria; phylum Actinomycetota; class Actinomycetes; order Streptomycetales; family Streptomycetaceae; genus Streptomyces; species Streptomyces xinghaiensis. The sequence continues at coordinate 2,181,847 of NZ_CP023202.1, forward strand.
CCCGGAACGGCAGCCTCCTCGGCGGGGACCTCAAGGCCCTGCAGGTCGAGAACGATCGACATGGTGATTCCTCCTCTCCACGGTCTCGGGGGCAGGGGCACCGGACGGCTCAGGGCCGTCCGGGGTCTGTGGGGCGCGGTGCGCGGGCTGCCGCCGGTCCCGCCAGAAAGGGCAGGAAGTCCGGACGGCCGTCCAGGGCCGCGCCGAGAGCGAGCAGGACACCGGCGTTCCCGGTGGCCAGGTCCATCGACAGCCGGCGCAGCTGCTCGCCGGGGAAGGCGATCTGCCCGCGGTAGGACAGGGCGTGCCAGTGGAGGCGGGCCAGATGGCGCTCCACGGCGCGGCCGATCGCGTCGGTGCCGCCTCCTCCGCCGCCTCCGGCGTCACCGCTCCCGCCGCCCGCCCGCCGGGCGCGGAGCGCCGCGAGGGTGGCGAGGAGCCCGGCCCGGCCGCTGAAGAGGTGCGGCTCGATGGTGAACTCCGGCTCCGCCGCCCGGACGAGGGCCGGCAGGGTCTCCTCCAGCCGCGCGTCGGCGCGGTGCTCAAGGATCTCGGACGCGACCAGGGCGATGCCCGCGCTGCCCACGTCGAGGTACGGCAGCAGGCGGAAGCCGCCGTCCACCTGGAGGGAGCCGTCCTCGGATCCGCGGCAGAGATCGAGGTCCCGGTGCGCGGCCCGCACCGCGAGGCCGAGCCATCCCGCGTCACCGGTGTCCTGGTGGAGGCGGAGGAAGAAGAGGGCGGGCCCGGACCAGCCGTGCAGCAGCCCCGCCCGGCTCCCCCGGCCCGGTCCGGCGGCGATGCCGGGGGCGGTGCCGGCGTCGACGGCCTCCGCGAGCCGGCCGGCCACGGCCAGCGCCTCCTCGCGGTGGGCGGCCGTCCCCGTGCGGGCGGCGAAGTGGAGCAGGTTGAGGCCGATACCCGCCAGGCCGCGGTAGAGGCTCACCTCGCGGACGGCGGACGGCGCCTCCCGGCTCCGGTCGAGCAGCCGCAGCGCGTCCTCGGTCCGGCCGAGGATGTCGAGGACGTGGGCGATGCCGTGCGCGCCGTCGTAGAAGCCGGGGCCGAGGGCCTCGTCCCGGCGGGCGGCCGCCGCGAGCCACTCCTCGTACTCGGACCAGCGGCCGGCGCCGGTGGTGTGCAGGGCCCAGAGGACGCCCGCCGCTCCGTAGGCGACGTTGAGGCCGTTGGTGTGGAACTGGCGTACGTCGCCGGGGAAGAGCCGGTCCCGGCGCTCGGGGGTGGCGCTGAGCAGGATCGCCTCGGCCATCGACTTGCGCACGGCGGGCCAGTCGGGCGCGTCCGCGTCCAGCCGCACCGGCGAGGGTTCGCGCAGCGCGTCCGGCACCCGGGCCAGGGCGTCCGCCGCCGGGGCCAGTTCGCGCCGTACCGCGTCGAGTTCGCCGGGCGCGAGGGGGAAGGCGCGCTCGGCCGCGTCGGCGTAGCGGGCGGCGCGGGCGGGGTCCAGCTCGGAGAGCGCGGTGAGCGGGAAGAGCAGCCAGAGCCGCAGCGCCGCGAGCGCGTGGCGGTCGAGGGCGTAGCCGGTGAGGCCGGAGCCGGAGAAGCCCGGGTTGGCCAGGCCGAGCCGCCGCGCCTCGGCGGCGGGGACGGTCAGCTCGAAGTCGACCAGGGACACGCGGAGTCCGTCGCCGCTCCCGTCGTCGCTCTCGTCGACCAGGATGTTGCCGGGGTGCAGGTCCCCGAAGACCATGCCGCGCTCGTGGACGGCGGTGACGAGCGCCTCGATCCGGTCGGCGACGGCCCGTGCCCGCTCCACGTGGGCCCGCAGGGCGGCGGCGTCCGGGGCGGCCTTGGTCAGCGGGTAGTGCCGGGCGAGCCAGCCGTGCAGGGTGTCGCCGGGTAAGTGCTCCACGGCGAGGAAGTGGTGCTCCCAGACCCGGTGGTGGCCGTAGAGCTCCGGGATGCCGGGGATGCCGGCCAGCTGTTCCAGGGCGGCGCGTTCGCGTTCCAGCCGCCGTACGGCGTCGCGGCCCCGGCCGTCGAGGCCGGCGTGCGGGCGGGCCTCCTTCAGCACGGTCCGCCGGCCGTCCCGGTGCCGGGCGAGGTAGACGCCGCCGCCGTTGGAGAAGTGCAGGGCGCGCTCGACGGTGTACGGGAAGTCGTCCCCCGCGCCGGCCGTCCGCCGCGCCTCCAGGTGCGGGGCGAGGAACGCGGGCGGCTCGACCCACTCCGGCACGGTGAACACCGGCCGCCGGTCGTCGGGCACCAGGACCCCGTCGGGCCGTTCCACCGCGGGCACCGGAGCGCCGTCCGGACCGGTGCAGTAGCGGCTGACGAAGGCCCCGTACCGCACGTGCAGCGGCCCGTCGCCCCAGCGCAGATCGGTGAGGATGTACGGCCCGGGCACCCCGGCCAGCCGCTCGGACAGCTCCTCCAGCGCGTGCCGGAGCTCTTCCTCGCCGGCGGGGTAGAGGGTGACGAGCTTGCCGCTGGCGGAGCGCGGCGCGTACTTGACGCTGTGGGCGGTGACGACGTCGCGGCTGCGCAGGAACTTGAACGGGACGCCGCGGCCGGTGCAGTAGTCCCAGGCCGTCTCGATGATGTGCTGGGCGTTGTCGGGGCGCCCGGAGATGTGGATCTTCCAGCCCTGGGCGGGCATCCGGTGGCCCTCGGGGGTGTGGACCACCCAGACGTCCCGCTCCCCGCGACGCCAGCCCACCGGGGCGGGGGTTTCCGTCAGCGGGAAGACGGAGGTGTCGTGCGCGGTGTGGCGGCTGCCGGTGTCGTAGAAGACCGGATCGGCCTGGCAGTACGCCTCGGGCTGGGGGCGCGTGGTGGTCATCGCGCGGCCTCCCCGTTGACGGCGGGCGCGGCGGGGGCCGTGACGGCGTGGGAGACCGCGTCGGAGACGGCACCGGTGAGCGCGGCGGCGGCCGCGGCGGCACCGGCCGTCCGGGCGGCCGCCCCGGGCGCGGCCTCCGCGTCGGCGTCCTCCAGCAGGATCTTGATGGAGGTCTCGGCCTCCGGCCGGCGGAGGTGGTCGCAGAGCACGGCGAGCGCCTCGGCCTTCGCGGACTCGGGGATCGCGTCGGGGCCGGTGAAGCCGGGGGTCCGGCGGGCCTGCTCCGCCAGGGAGTCGTAGTACTCGTGGCGCAGCAGCGACCAGACGGCGGCGTGGTGGTAGCGCCCGTCGAGGTAGTGGTACTCGCGCAGGATGCCCTCCAGGACGAAGCCGGCCCGGGTGACCATGCGCAGCACGGACTTGTTGTAGAGGGCGGTGGTGAACTGCATCCGGTGCGCGTTGCGGGCGTGGAAGAGGTGGTCGATCAGCAGGTCGAACGCCTCGGCGCCGAGCCCGCGCTGCCACATCGACGGATCGCCGATCGCGCCGCCGATGACGTAGCTGCCGACCGGGCCCTGGCGGCGGTAGTTGACGGTGCCGACGGTCGTGCCGTCGAGCGTGCGGACCGCGAACTGCCGTATCTCGCCGGAGTCGTTGTAGCGCTTGAGGTCCTCGGGGGTGACGAACTCGCCGGTGTCCGCGGTCAGCACGGCGGTCGGGGAAGCCGGGCCGAGCCATTCGGCGATCAGTTCGTAGTCGGCCTCGGTGGGCCTGACCAGGGTGACGCGCCTGCCCTTCATCGCTTCCCTCCCGCGGTCCGCGCGGCCTGCGCGGCCCGTTCGTCCGGTGTGTGCTGTGCGGGCCGGGCCTCCCGTGCGGGCTCCCCGTCCCGGCCGTCCAGTCCGCCCTCCGGGTGGGCGCGGACCACGAGGACCGCGTTGTGCCCGCCGAATCCGAAGGAGTTGCTCACCGCCACGCGCGTCGGCTGTCTCCGCGCGGTGTGCGGCACGTAGTCGAGCTCCGGGTCCAGCGGGTCGTCGCAGTTGACGGTCGGCGGGAGGATCCCGGTGCGGACGGCCAGCAGCGAGGCGATCAGCTCGACCGCCCCGGCGGCCCCGATCATGTGCCCGGTCATGGACTTGACCGAGCTGATCGGGATGCGGGGTGCGTGGTCGCCGAAGACCCCGCGGATCGCCTCGCTCTCGATGCGGTCGTTGAGCGGGGTGCTGGTGCCGTGGGCGCAGATGTAGTCCACCTCTCCGGGCGCCACCCCCGCGTCGGCCAGGGCGTCCGCCATCGCCCGCTTGACGGCGAGCCCCTCGGGGTGCGGGTGGGTGGAGTGGTACGCGTCCGTGGTGGCTCCGTAGCCGGCGAGTTCGGCCAGGACGGCCGCCCCGCGCCGTTCCGCGTGCTCGGCGGACTCCAGGACGACGATTCCGGCGCCGGCGCCCATCACGAAGCCGTCGCGGGCCTTGTCGAAGGGGCGGCTGGCCAGCTCCGGGTGGTCGCCGCGCCGGGACAGCGCCCCGACGTTGGCGGAGACGGCAAGGTCGAGGGGGTTGACGGCGTCGTCGGAACCGCCGGCCAGCACCACGTCCGCGTAGCCGTCCCGGATCAGCCGCATGGCGTCGCCGATGCAGACGGCGCCGGTCGCGCAGGCCGCGACCACGGCTCCGGACGGTCCGCGGGCGCCGAACCGGTTGGCGACCTCGACCGCGGCGCTGTCCGAGGAGCCGGCCGAGGCGAAGTAGGCGTTCATCCTGCGGCGGCCGCGGTCGCGCAGCTCCAGGACCGCGGTCCGGGTGAAGTGCCCGGCTCCGTACCCGCTGCCGACGAGGACGGCGGTCCGGGGCGCGAGCTCCTCGTCGATCTCCAGCTTCGCCTCGGCCATGGCCTCCTGGGCGGCGGCCAGGGCGAACTGGGCGAACCGGTCGAGGCGCCGGGCGACCCGGTTGGGCATGTGGTCACGGGGCTCGAAGCCGGTGATCTCCCCGGCGAAGCGGGTCGGCAGCTCGTCCGCGTCGTACCGGGTGATGACCCGGATGCCGCTGCGCCCGGCGGTGAGGGACTCCCAGAACTCGCCGGTCGTCAGGCCGATCGGGGAGACGACCCCGGTGCCCGTCACGACGACGCGCCGTTTCGGCGCCTCGCGCCGGAGCGGTGTCACGGTCACGCCTGTCCCCTTCCTCGATCGGCCGCCGGCTGCCCGGCACGGCTGAACATTGACACGCCCATCACGCCGCTGTCAATAAATGTGACTCGTCATTGACGAAGCGAGACGGTTCCTGTTCACTGATGACCGCATCGTCAGTCATGCGCATGCGATTCACCATCGAGTCAAGGAGTCCGAGATGACCCGCTGGAGCACACTGCTGCTCGACGAGGCATCACTCGCCGAGATGCCGGACCTCCCTGTCGACCAGGTGCTGCGGCACGCGGATCTCGTCACCGCCGGACGCCCCAAGCCCCAGACGCTCTACGAACGCTGGGAGAAGCAGCAGTGGTCGGCCCGGGCCATCGGGCTGGAGCAGGACAGGGAGGCCTTCGAGAAGGAGATCTCCCCGGCCGCCCGGCAGGCGCTCACCGACCAGATCGCCACCTTCATCACGGGCGAGTACACCGGGCTGGACCTCCTCGGGCCCATCCTGACCGGCGCCCCCGAGGAGGTGGACCACCTCTACCTCGGCACCCAGATCGCCGACGAGACCCGCCACACCCAGCTGATGCTGCGCTTCGGCGAGGAACTGCTCGGCCTGGACCCCGATCCCAAGCGGATGCTCGTCCAGGCGTGGAACATGGTCACGCCCTCGCACCGCGAGCTGAGCACCATCGAGGCCGACGTCGTACGGGAGCTCCAGCAGCACCCCTCGGACTACCGCCGCTGGCTGCGCGCCGTGACCCTGTTCCACCTCATCACCGAGGGGGTGCTCGCCCTCGTCGGGCAGCGCGCCATCCTCAACCAGCTGCACGGGACGAAGGCGCTCCCCGGAGTCAAGGCCGGCTTCACCGCCATGTGCCGGGACGAGTCACGGCATGTCAGCTTCGGGCTCCACGCGCTCCGCCAGGGGGTGAAGGAGGGCTATGGCGACGACATCCGCGAAATGCTGGAGCTGTCCGCGCCGATCGCCCTCGGCATCGACCACGGCGACCGCCCGGAGGAGCACACCGGCGATCCGACCATGACGGATCTCAGCGTCCACAGCCTGCGCCGCCAGATCCATCTCATCGGCCTGGAGCGGGAGTTCGCCGACCACCTGGTCACCATCTCCTTCCGGGAACCGGCCGCGGACGAGGCCGCCGAGGCCGCCGGCGCCGCCGCGCGCGCCTGAGCCCGGGTCCGCGCTTCCCGCCCCCTGCCCCTCCCCGCCCCCGTCCCCGGCTCCCGTCCCCCGATCCGCCGAGGCCCGCAACGGCCGAACTCACCGAAGAAAGGTCATCCCATGACGCGTGAAGAAATCGTCGCCGGTCTCGCCGAGATCCTGAACGAGGTCGCCGACGTCGAGCCCTCGGAGGTCTCCGAGGAGAAGTCCTTCGTGGAGGAGCTGGACGTCGACTCCCTCGCCATGGTGGAGATCATCGTGGCCACCGAGGAGCGGTTCGGCGTCAAGCTGCCCGAGGAGGAGCTGCGCGAACTGCGCCTCGTCTCCGATGTGGTGGGCCGCGTCGAGAAGCAGCTCGTCTGAGACGGCGCCCCGTCCGAGAGGTGAGGTCGCCGGTCCGGGCGCCGGACCGCGACCCCACCGGCCCCGTCCTCCGCCCCGCCACTCCGCCGCCCGCCCCGGGTTCTCCGGCCCTTCCCCCCGGCTCCCCCGGGACGGTTCCGGACCGGCCGGCGCACCGGCGGGCGCGGACATCAGCCGGCCGGCACCGCGCTTCCGCGGGCCGGCCGGCTCCGTCGTCCCCGCCTCCCCCTGCCGCAACGGCGGGTGTCAGTACGAGACTTCGGGCAGGACAGGGCGTCCCGGCCCGCTCCCCGGCTCCCCGGCTCCCCGGCGTGGTCCACCCGGCTCCCTGCGACACCCAGGCCCCGTACCCGCGGACGCCGACGGGGGCCCGGGAGCCTTCCGGCACCCGGACCCCCGGCCCCGCGCTCCCTCGTCAGGTGCCGAGCGCGGTCCTCGGGGTGATCACCTTGGTCGGGAACTCCCGTGCGGTGATCCGGGCGTACATGTTCCGGGGTCCCGGGATCCACACCTCCCGGCCGCCCGCCGAGCGGATGCCGCGCAGCACCGTGCTCCAGTGCACGGGCGTGGTCCAGCCGTCGAGCAGGTCGCGCCGGATCTCCTCGCCCTCCCGCAGCGACCGCCCGTCGACGTCGGAGATGACGGGGATGCGGGCGGTACGCCACTCCACGGTCCGGTAGACCTCCCGGTCCAGGCGTTCCCGCAGGCCGGCGACGGCGGAGCAGTGCTCGGCCCGGTTCACCGTGTAGAAGGGGAAGCCGCCCTCCTCCCGCACCCGCTGCTCGAACCGCTCCAGGGTCCGCAGGGAGGCGGACACCGCGTGCACCGAGGCGTCGAAGGCGACCGACAGTTCGATCCAGTCGCCCCCGGCGCGGAACTCCCCGACCAGCCGCTCGACCGTCTCGATCGGCAGCCGGTAGAAGAAGTGGCAGCCCAGGGGCTCGTCGAGGGAGCTGAACCAGTCCTGCTCCACCACCACGCTGCGGGACATCAGGCGCAGCGCGTCCGGATAGCTGAGGGTGCCGGCCCAGACGGCCGCCATCACCTCGCCGTAGCTCTGGCCGCCGCACAGCTCCGGAGTGGCGCCGTACCGTTCCTCCGCCCAGTCGGCGAGGGCCAGCGCGAGGGCCATGAAGCCGCACTCGAAGACCTCCCACTCGTAGATGGAGGCGTCGCGGTAGGCGTCGAGCAGCGGGTAGCCGAGGACCTCGTCGGCCTCGGCGAAGCGCCGTTTCGCGTGCTCCTGGGTGGTCACGAAGCGTTCGATGGCGTCGTACCGGGTCGGGGTGAGCCCGGGGAAGAACAGCACCACGGACATGCGTCATCTCTCTTCTCGTGGGTCGGGGCGGCCGTTGCACCACGGGCCGCCGCGCGGCACTCCGGCCCCGTGCGCCGGGTCAGGCGTCCCGGGCGGGGAAGTCGCCCGCGGGCCCCTCGTCCATCCCGGGCGGTACGTCGGTGAGCAGCACCCGTACCTCCAGGACCGCCGGGCGGCCGGAGGCGCAGTGCTCCCACGCCTTCCGCAGGGCGGCGTCGAGCTCTCCGGGCCGGTCGGCCCGCGCGTAGCCGAGGCCGAGGGCCGCGGCGAGTTCCCCGGTGCCGGTGGGGCGGTCCCGGGTGAAGGCGAAGCGGGAGGAGCCGCCGGACACCCGGTCGAGGTTGGTCTGGAGCCAGCCGTAGCCCCCGTTGTCCAGGACGACGTAGAGGACGGGCGCCCCGGCGTCGGCCAGGGTGGGCAGCTCGGGGCGGAAGATGTTGAAGGCCCCGTCGCCCGTGACGGCCACCACCGGCCGGTCCGGCAGCGCGAGGCGCACACCGAGGGCCGCGGCGGCGCCGAAGCCCAGGGGGGTCTGCTCGCTGGGCACCACCGAACCGCCGTGCGCGCCGCAGGACCAGTGCGGATGGTGGTACGACCACATGTCCTGCAGGCCGTTCTCCTGCACCAGCACGCAGTCCCCGGGCACGGTCCGGCGGAGCGCGTCCAGCACCCCGGCGACCGACGGGGCTCCGGCGGCCGCGGCGGCCCGCTCCGCCTCGGCGGCCAGCCGGGCGGCTTCGCGGGCCTGGCCGGCGCGGGCCCGCTCCACCCGTGCGGTCCAGTCCGCGCCGGACGGCCGGAAGGCGAGCAGCCCGGCCCAGCCCTGGACGGCGCGGAGCACATCGCCCAGCACATGGAGCCCGGGGCGGCCGGTGACCACGTCCTCCTCACCGGCCACGACCTGGATCACCGGCAGGTCCCGGGCCTCCGGCCAGCCGAAGGTGGCGGTCTCCTCCAGCCTGCTGCCGAGGGCGATCACGAGATCCGTCTCGCGCCACAGCGCGGCGGCGGGCCCGGTGGTGTAGAGGCCGGACAGCCCGCAGAACAGCGGATGGTCCTCGGAGACGACACCACGCCCGGAGGCGGTGGTGAAGATGCCCGCGCCCGCCAGTTCGGCCAGCCGTTCGATGGCGCGGCCGGCGTCGCGGTTCCGGGCGCCGCCGCCGACCAGGAACAGCGGGCGCTCCGCGGCGGCGATGCGCTCGGCGGCGGCGCGGAGCGTGCCGCCGTCCGGGGCGAGCCGCTGCGGTCCGGCCGGGCGCCACGGCGCGTACCGCTCCACCGGGTCCCCGGCGATCTGCTCGGGGATCTCGACGTAGACGGGGCCGGGCGTGCCGTTGACGGCGACCGCCGCGGCCTTCTCCAGCGCGGCGGGCAGCCGGTCGGCCCGGTCCACGCGGACCGCCCACTTGGTGAACGGGCGGACGGCGGTGAGCTGGTCGAGTTCCTGGAAGGCGCCGGTGCCGAGCCGGTCCAGGCCGGTGCCCCCGGCGATGAGGATCAGCGGGGCGGCGGCGGAGCGGGCCTCCAGCAGTCCGGTGAGCGCGTGGGTGACGGCCGGGCCCTTGCCCACGGCGCACACCCCGGGGCGGCCGGAGGCGAGGGCGTAACCGGTGGCCATGTAGAGGGCGTTGCGCTGGTCGCGGCAGAGCACGGCGGCGGCCGGGCGGTCCTCCAGGGCGCCGAGCAGGTCCATGTCGTCGCCCGGCAGTCCGAACACCGTGCCGGCGCCGAGGTGTTCGAGGAAGTCGGCGACGGCGTCCCAGGCGGTGGGGTGGGTGTACGGGGCGGCGCTCACCGGGCGTCCGCCGGGAGGTGGTCGGCGACGGCCTTGGAGATGAGCACCGGCTCGGCGTGGACGTTCTCCCCGTCGCTGATGTAGTTGGCCTGCCGGCCGTAGCCGCCGAAGGGCGCGTTGCCGTCGTCGACGGAGAGGAGGGTGGTGTCGGTGGTCACCGTGGTGCGCCGGCGCAGCGCCTCCACCAGGGCGGGCGCGGTGCCGTAGACGCTGGCACCGAGGGCCCGTTCGGTGAAGCTGCCGGTGGTGAGGGTGGCGGCGAGCGCGGACTCGTCGCGGTAGCCGGCCACGTTGAAGACGGGGGCGAAGAACTCGGGGACGTGGGTCCGCGGGGTCACGGCCTCGCCGTGCACCACCACCGGGTCGAAGCGGCGGCTGCGGAAGTCCACGGCGCCGCCGTGCACGATGTCCTTGCGGTTGCGGGCGAGGAAGAGCGCGGCCTCCTCCAGGGCCCCTTCGTAGAAGATCGGGCCGTAGTCGGTGGCCGGGTCGTGGTACGGCCCGTAGCGCAGCCCCTTGAGCCGGGTGATCAGCTCGTCGAGGAAGCCGGGGAGCAGTTCCTCGTGGACGCAGAAGAGGTCCGGGCCGAGGCAGTCCTGCCCGGCGTTGAGCATCCGGACCTCGACGGCGTCGGCGGCGGCGCGTTCCACGTCCGCGCCGGGGGCCACGACGAAGGGGTTGACCCCGGCGCCGAGGTGCAGGAACAGCTGGCCGGTGGAGAGCTGTTCGCGGATCCGCTCGGCGTTGCGGTAGGCGCCGGTGAAGACGACCACGCTCGCCGGGCGGGCGTGGTCGCGGACGAAGGCGCGCTGGCTGGCGGTGACGAGTTCGACGGGCAGCCGGTGGTGCGCGGCCAGCATCCGGTGCAGCCGGACGACCTGGTCGCGCACCTGGCTCGACGGCCGGAAGACGACGCTGCCGGAGTAGAGCGAGGGCACCAGGAGGTAGAGCACGTACGAGTAGAGGAGCACATTGGACGGCATGAAGACCGCCACGCTCCGGACGTGGCCGGGCCGGTAGCGCTCCACCTCGGCCAGGGCGCCGTCGAGGGTGGCGACGGCGGCCTCCAGCTCGTATCCGGCGGCCCGGTGGGTGGAGATCTCGCAGAGCAGGTCCAGTACGCCGCCGGGCTCCCGCGCCAGGAAGTCCCGGACCCTGCGCAGGGCGTCCGCACGCCCGCCGTACGGGACACTCCAGGTCAAGGTGTCGCCGGCGGGCTGGACGGGAGCCGAGGTCATCTGTCCCCCTCACGGTACGAGCCAAAGCTGGTCACCACGAGTGTCAATGGAGAGTCATAATCTGTCAATAGAAGTCATTGACCGCCGCGAGGCCGGGGCCCCGCGCCCGTGCCGTCTCACATCTCCCGCAGGCCCGGCGCCGCCCAGCATCCCGCCACCACCAACAGATAGGCGCCGGAGATCACCAGGACGGTATGCGACAACCCGACGCCGCCCACCAGCGCGACGGCCGCGGTCGCCCCGAGCGGCACCGCGGACAGCGCCACGGTGTCGATCGCGGCCACCACCCGCCCGTACTGCCCCTCCGGTATCCCGCGCTGCAGCGCGCCGGTCCGCAGCGGCGCGACGGGAGCCGCGACCGCGCCCAGCACGGCCAGCAGGGCGGCGCCGAGCGGGAGCGGGGGCAGCGCGGCCAGCCCGGCGATGAGCAGGCCGGCCGCGAACCCCGCGGCCAGGAACGTCCTGCGCCGGCCCAGGCGGTGCCCCACCACCGCGAAGGCCAGCGACCCGGCGGCCGTCCCGATCCCGAAGGCGGTCAGCAGCACGCCGAGACTGCCGGCGCTGCCCAGGTGCTGGTAGGCGTAGGTGACGAGGACGACCCCGGCCAGCCCGCTGTCCAGGCCGTTGAAGGCGGTGGAGGAGGCCGTCAGGGTGCGCAGCAGCCGGTGCTGCCGCAACGTCCGCAGCCCGGCGCGGAGTTCGGCCGTGTACCCGCCGGCCGGCCGCTCCGGCGCCGGGGCCGCGGAGCGGTCGGGGGCGGACACTCCGGCGGTGATGACCAGCGCGGCGAGGGCGCACACCCCGGCGTTGATCAGCAGCACGCTCGCCGTGCCCAGCAGCGCCACCCCGAGACCGCCGAGGGCCGGCCCGCAGAGCTGGCTCACCTGGCGCACCGCCGTGAGCAGCCCGTTGGCCCGCTCCAGCGGCATCCGCGCCGCGCCGGCCAGCGCGGGCACCAGCCCGGTCACGGCCGTGACGCCGGGGATGTCCAGCAGGCTCGCGAACAGCACCAGCGCCACCAGCGTGACGAAGTCGAGCCGCCCGAGCGTGTGCAGCAGCGGTATCCCGGCGGCGGCCGTACCGCCGAAGAGGTAGGACACGACGGTGGTGGGCTTGAAACCCCACCGGTCGATGAGCGGGCCCGCCGCGAAACCGGCCGCACCGGCGCCGACCGAGGCCACGGCGACGACGATTCCGGTCCGCGCGACGCTCCCGGTGGTCTGCAGGACGAACCACGGGACCGCCACGATCATCATGGCCTCGCCCACGGAGGCGATCGCCACCGCGGTCAGCAGGGCGGTCAGCCCCGCCCGTCGTCGCGGCGCGTCGTCTCCGTGGGACACAAGCCATGACTCTAGCATGACTGGCTATGACTGAGATGAAAAGACCAGGTACGGAAGGGGCCGGTACACTCCCCTGTCATAGTTCGTTACTTCCCCCGCGTCCACACAACCTTTGGCGAGCGATTACCTTGACGGTCGAGCAACCGGAATTCGGGAGGCAGGTACGGGAGATCCGCCGTGCGCAGGGCCTGTCACAGACGGACCTCGCCGGTGACAACATGTCACCCAGCTATATCTCCCTCGTCGAGAGCGGCCGCCGCGCCCCCAGCGTCAAACTGGCCCGGGTCATCGCCGAGCGCCTGGGCGTCCCGCTCCAGCAGCTCGTCGCCCCCCAGCCGCGCGAGGAGCGGCGCACCCACCGGCTGGGCCTCGTCGGACGGCTCGTCGCCGCCCGCTCCTCGCAGCTCTCCGGCGACTGGGAGGCGGCCCACGACCAGCTCCGCGAGGTCATCGAACGCGCCGGCGACTCCGAGGCGGACGAGGTGCTGTGGGAGGCCCGCTGGGACCTGGCCACCACCCTCGGCCACCTCGGCCGGCAGCGGGAGCGCGAGGAGACCCTCCGCGGGCTGCTGGACGATCCGCTCACCGAGGCGTCACCGCTGCTGCTCACCCGGGTCTCCGTGGAGTTCGCCCAGGCACTGCGGCTCGCGGGGAAGCTCTCCGAGAGCGTGCGCGTCGCCGAGGAGGCCGTCCGCTCCGCGGAGTCCCTCGGCGCCGACCCCGCCGAGACCGTCCGCGCCCGGGTCGCGCTGCTGTCGGCCTGCGCCGAGAGCGGCGACTGGCAGCGGGCCGCGGGGATCGCCGAGGAGCTGCGCGACGCCGTGTCCGCCCTTCCCGACGGCCGGGTGAAGGCCGTCGCCCTGTGGGCCTGCGCCGGTGCCCGGTACGCGGCCGGGGACACCCCGCAGGCGCTCAAACTCCTGGACCGGGCCGTCGAACTGGCCACCCCCGCCACCGATCTGCAGCTCAGCGCCCGGCTGTCCGTGGCCGGGGCGCTGATGCGCCTCTCCGCCGGTGAGGCGGAGGCCGCGGAGATCCTGCTGGAGCAGGCCCGGCGGACCACGTCCCTGCTCGGCTCCGACGGCCGGCGGACCCAGCTCGCGGCCGCCTCCGTCGCGCTGAGCCTCCACCGCGGCGACACCGGCGCGGCCCTGGACCAGGCGCGCGAGGCGGAGGCCGGCCTCGACGGAACGGCACCGCTGGACGAGGCCCGGTGCACCGTGGCTCTCGCCAGGGCACACCGGGCCGCCGGCGCCGCCGGGGAGGCCGACGCCCGCTACCGCGACGCCGCCGCCCGCTACGAGCGGACCGGCGCCTACCGCTTCGCGGTGGAGGTCTGGCGGGAGCTCAGCGAGCCCGTCCCGCCCGGCCGCACGGGCTTCGACCCGCACGCGCTCGTCATGCCATGACCGGCGGTCTGTCGCCCACCTGCCACACGAACACCCGCCGCATCTCGGAGGAGGTCGCCACGGAGGCCGCCAGCCCGGGTTCGGCGGGCACGTCGTAGACATAGGCGACGGGCGGGTCCGCGGACTCACCGCCACCGGAAGCCGGCGGCAGCAGCACCCGGCCCTCCCGGTGCTGGATCAGTGCGTCCACCTCACCCGCCAGGGCGAGCCGTCCGTACCCCGAGAGCCGCAGGGAGGCCTCCTTGCGCGTCCACAACTGGGCCAGCCGGCGGGAGCGTTCCTCCTCCGGGGCCTCGTCCACGAACAGCCGCTCGGAACGGCTGAACGGCAGAAACGCTTCCTCGTCCAGGAGGCTCGGCACACCGTGCCCGCTCACCGCCACGGCCGAACCACCGGCCAGCGCGACGAACTGCCGCCGCTCGTCCGGGCACACCGCGATGTCCACCGACGAGCCCTCCAGCTCCGGCCGCCCGTAGACATCGCGCCGCAGCGGTACCTCGCGCTCCGGCAGATCCATCAACTGGCCGAGAAAGGCCCGCAGTGCGGCCCACCGGCCCCTCGCCCCGGCGGCGCGGCGGTCCAGCCGCACCGAGAAGACGTGCAACTCGCGATCCGCGAACGGACGGTGGCGGTCAACCACCGGAACCGGACCCGCGTCTGTTCCATGCATCGCATCCCCCTAGATGGCACGGAGTACGGAGCGCCCGGGAACGGGTACCCGGGCGTTCCCACGGAATCCCGCCACCCCCACCGGTCATGCGGGGGTGCATCGGGACAGGTAAAACTCAAGCCAATCCTGACAGCGGAGTCCGCTCGCTAATCTCATCCCTCAGAAGGATTCGACACCCCCCACTCGGCGGGGTCCGGAAGGGGGACCGTGATCCGCGTGGCACTCCTCGGCGCGGCCCGTGAGCGGTCCGCCCTGCGCACGGCCCTGGCCGCCCCGGGCATCACGGTCGTCGGGGCGGACCGGCCTCCCCGGCTCCCCCAGCCGCACCGGGAGCCCGCGGACCCCGGCCCGGCGCGGGCCGATCTGGTGCTGCTCGCCGCCGCGCCGGACCGCCCGGCCCCGCTCACCGCCGTCCGGTCCCTGCGCTCCCGGCCGGCGGCCCCGCCGGTGGTGGTCCTGACCTCCGCCCCCGGCGCCGAGTACATCGCCGGCTGTCTCGCCGCGGGGGCCGCGGGCGTGCTGGACCCGGGCGCCGACCGGCCCGTCCTGCTCTCCTGCTTACGCATCCTGGCCTCCGGGGGGCGCGTCTTCCCCGCCCCCGCCGCCCGCGTCCGGACCCCCGACCCGGACACCCGCCCGGACACCCGCGGGGCCGGCCGTCCGGCCGGCCGCCCGGGCACCCGCCGGAATCCCGGGCCCGCGGCCGGCGACCACCGGGCGCTCACCCGGCTGACGCTCCGTCAGCGCGAGGTGCTCTGCCTGCTGGCGGCCGGGCTCACCAACCCCGCCATCTCCGCGCGGCTCGGCATCGCGCCGGCCACCGTCAAGGAGCACGTCAGCGCCACCCTGCGGAAACTGGGCGTCAGCAACAGGACGAGCGCCGCCGTCCTCGCCCACCGGGCCGGCTGGACCGACGGCGGACGCCCGCCCCCGGCCGCGCCCGCGCCCCACGAACCGGCCGGGCGCCCCGCCGCCCCGCGGCTGCCGCCACCGTCCTGAAACGGCCCCGCCTGACCGCTCCGCGGACCGCTACATCCTTGGATGTACGTCCGGGAGCCGACGCCCCGCCCCGACTCCCGTGCTGTGATGGGCCCATGCCGTCCGCCGTCCCCCTCCCGCCCCGCGACGATGGCCTGATTGCCGCAGGTGGTCTTCTCGGCGGTCTGGTCCTGTGGTACTTCGAGATCTACACCACGGTCCCGCGCAGCGCCGACCTCGGCGCACTGCCGCTCGCCCCGCTGGCCGTGATGTGCGTCGCCGTGCTGCTGCGCCGCACCGGCCAGCCGTGGGCCCTGCTGATCGGGGTCGGCGCCCTCGTCGCGGACCAGGTGATCGGCTCCCTGCTGGCGACGGTCCTGATGTTCACCGACGTCGTCTACGCCAGTGTGCTGTACGGGCGCCCCGGCATGGCCCGCCATGTGCTCTCGCTGTCCACGGTGGCCACGGTGGGCGTCACCTTCTGGGCCCTGGCCGCCCACCCGGAGCCGGAGTCGCTGCTCGTCGGCGTGGTCTGCGCCCTCATCACGATCGCCCCCGCCTGGAGCGGCCTCACCATCCGCGAACACCGGGAGGCCGCCCGCGAGGAGCGGCTGCGCGCCGAACAGACGGCGCTGCTCTCCGAGATGGACCGCCGCGAGGCGGTGGCCGCCGAACGGGGCCGGATGGCACGGGAGTTGCACGACCTGGTGGCCAACCACCTCTCCGCGATCGCCATCCACTCCACCGCCGCGCTCTCCCTGGGCGACCAGAAGGCCGCCCAGGAGGCCCTCCGGGTCATACGGGAGAACAGTGTGCAGGGCCTGGCCGAGATGCGCGGGCTGATCGGCCTGCTGCGCGCCGGCGAGGGCGAGGAGGCGGATCTGCTCGCCGCCCCCCGCCTCGACGGCCTCGACGCGCTGCTGGACCAGAGCCGGGCCAACGGGGCGGGCAGCGGCCTGGAGTTCGTCCTGGAGGACACCCGCACGCCAGGCCTGCGGCTGCCGGCCCCGGTCGAGATGGCGGCGTACCGGATTGTCCAGGAGTCGCTGACGAACACGCTCAAGCACGCCTCGCCCGGCACCGTGACCGTACGGCTGGCGCACGAGGACGGCGGGCCGCTGACCGTGGAGGTCCGCAGCCCCTGCGACACCGGCGGCCGTCCCCGCGCGCCCGGCGCCGGGGCGGGCCTGGTGGGCATGGAGGAACGGGTGGCCCTGCTGGGCGGCGCCTTCGAGGCCGGACCGGTCGCCGCGCCCGCGGGCGCCGGGCAGCACACCGGGCCGCCCCCCGCCCGGGCACAGGAATGGCAGGTGCGGGCGGAACTGCCCGCCGACGTGAAGGGATCGTCATGACGGAGTCAGCCGGGCAGCCCGTCCGGGTGCTGGTGGCCGAGGACCAGTCCGCCGTCCGGGGAGGGCTGGTGCTGATCCTCCGCTCCTCCCCCGGCATCGAGGTGGCCGGCGAGGCCGCGGACGGCGAGGAGGCCGTGCGGCTGGCCCGGGAACTCCGCCCGGACGTGGTGCTCATGGACGTCCAGATGCCGAGGCTCGACGGGGTCTCGGCGACCAGGACGATCACCGCGGAAGGGCTGGCGGACGTCCTCGTCCTGACCACCTTCGATCTGGACGAGTACGTCTTCGGCGCCCTGCGCGCGGGCGCGGCCGGCTTCCTGCTCAAGGACAGCGAGGCGGCGGAACTGGTGGCGGCGGTACGGACGGTGGCCCGCGGCGACGGGCTGATCGCCCCCGCCGTGACCCGCCGGCTGATCGCCGAGTTCGCCTGCCCGGGCCGGGAGAGCCGCACCGGCGCGGAGGATCCCGCGGTGCTGCGGACCCTGACGCCGCGCGAACGGGAGGTGCTGGGCTGCCTGGGTGAGGGCCTGTCCAACGCCGACATCGCCCGGCGGCTGCGGATGGCGGAGGCCACGGTGAAGACCCATGTGAGCAGGCTGCTGGGCAAGCTGGAGCTGCGCAGCCGGGTCCAGGCGGCCGTGCTGGCACGGGAGTTGGGCGTCCGGGGGCCGTGATGCCCCGGGGCCGGCGGGCGGACCGCGCGGCGCCGGAGCGACGGCGGGGCGGGCGGATGGACGGGCAGCGGGGCGGGCGGAGGGGCGTCCGGCGGGGCATTCCGGGACGGGACTGCGGCACAACTGGTCCAGACCTCTTGACCAGAGGTACAGACCTTTCTACCCTCCTCAGCAATGCGAAGGCCACACCCTCCCGCCCCGCGCGGGCGGAGGGGCGTGCCGTCGGGCGGCCGCAGGATCCACCCCCAACGGATCGACTGAGGAGCAGCCTTGCGCTCAGGAACCTCCCCCCTCCCCCACCGCCGCCCCCGCGCACCCCGCCGGGCCGCCGCGGTCCTCATCACCCTCCTGCTCTCCCTCACCGCCCTCGCCCCCGCCGCCCAGGCCGCCCCGGAGCCGGCCCCGGAGGCGGCCCCCGCCGCCGCGGCCCCCGCCGCCGCGGCCCCCGCCGCCGCGGCCCCCGTCAAGCTGGGCTACTTCACCAACTGGGCGGGCTACGGCCGGAACCACCACCTCAAGGACCTGGTCACCTCCGGCACCGCCGCGAAGCTGACCCACATCAACTACGCCTTCGGCAACGTCACCGGCGGCAGATGCGCCATCGGCGACGCCTACGCCGACCACGACCGGGCGTACACCGCCGAGCAGAGCGTCGACGGCCGCGCCGACACCTGGGACCAGCCGCTGCGCGGCAACTTCAACCAGCTCCGCAAGCTCAAGGAGCGGTACCCGCACCTCAAGGTGCTCTGGTCGTTCGGCGGCTGGACCTGGTCCGGCGGCTTCACCGAGGCGGCCGCCGACCCCGAGGGCTTCGCCCGCTCCTGCCGTGACCTCGTCGAGGACCCGCGCTGGGCGGACGTCTTCGACGGCATCGACCTGGACTGGGAGTACCCCAACGCCTGCGGGCTGCGGTGCGACTCCAGCGGCCCGCAGGCCTTCGCCACGATGATGCGGGCCATGCGCGGCGCGTTCGGGAACGACCTGGTCACCGCCGCCATCACCGCCGACGCCTCGGAGGGCGGCAAGCTCGACGCCACCGACTACGGCGCCGCCGCGCAGTACACCGACTGGTACAACGTGATGACGTACGACTTCTTCGGCGCCTGGGACGCCGACGGCCCCACCGCCCCGCACTCCCCGCTCACCTCCTACGACGGCATCCCCGCGGCGGGCTTCACCGCCGACGCGGCCGTCCGGAAACTCACGGAGCAGGGCGTCCCCGCCGGAAAACTGCTGCTCGGCATCGGCTTCTACGGCCGCGGCTGGACAGGCGTCACGCAGAGCGAGCCGGGTGGCGCCGCGAGCGGCCCGGCGCCGGCCACCTACGAGTCCGGCATCGAGGACTACAAGGTGCTGAAGACGGCGTGCCCGGTCACGGGCACCGTCGCGGGCACCGCCTACGCCCACTGCGGCGACCAGTGGTGGAGCTACGACACCCCGGGCACCATCGCCGGGAAGATGGCCTACGCCAAGGAGCGGGGGCTCGGCGGGGCGTTCTTCTGGGAGACCAGCGGTGACACCGCCGACGGCGAACTGATCGCCGCGATCGACCGCGGCCTGCGGTAGAAGGCGGACGCGGGGCCGTCACCGCCCCGCACCCGGCGACCGGGGAGAGCGGTGCCGCCCGCCGCCTCCCCGGTTCTCCTGTACAACGGAGCGGGGCCCCACCGGACCGCGTCCGGCGGGGCCCCGGCTCGGCTAAGCCACGTTCACCCTCCCCCAGACTCCGTCCGGGGGCACCCCCAACCAACGAGACACCTTTTCTCAGGCCACATTGACTCGTTGCCCCGGCGGGGCCGCTTCGAGCCAGGCGAGGAAGCCCGTCAGGGCGTCCTCGCTCATCGCCAGTTCCAGGCGGGTGTCGCGGTGCGCGCAGCCGAGGACGACGGCGTCGGAGAGCAGGGCCAGCTCCTCCTCGCCCTGCGGGGTGCGGCGCGCCACCACCTCGATCGCGGAGCGCTCCAGGACCCGGCGGGGCCGGGGCGCGTAGGAGAACACCCGGAACCATTCGATCCGGTCACCGCTGTAGCGGGCGACGCCGTAGATCCAGCCCTTGCCGCTGGGCTCGGGCTCCCCCTCGGGCACGTCCCAGCGCAGGCTGCAGTCGAAGGTGCCGCCGGAGCGCTGGATCAGTCTCCGCCGCAGACCGAAGACGAAGAGCCCCAACAGCACCAGCGCGACGACCGCGCCGCTCAGCACAAGAGCGAGGACCATCTCCACCGACCTCCTCGCCTCACGTACCCGACCAGTATGACGTCATGTACCGCAACAGCCGCGGACTGCCCCGGAGGTTCCCGGAGTGGTCCGCGGCTGTGCTCATCGTGCGTGTCGTGACCGTCTCAGCGCTTGCTCGCGGCCGCGACCAGCCGGATCTCCGCGCGCCGCTCGGCGGCGGCGTCGGATTCCGACTTGGCTCGTTCCAGGGCCCGCTCGGCACGGGCGGTGTCGATCTCCTCGGCCAGCTCGGCGATCTCCGCGAGCAGCGACAGCTTGTTGTCGGCGAAGGAGATGAAACCGCCGTGGACGGCGGCGAGCACCGTACCGCCGTCGGTCGTGCGGATGGTCACCGGGCCGGTCTCCAGCACACCGAGCAGCGGCTGGTGGCCGGGCATGACGCCGATGTCACCCGATGTGGTGCGTGCGACGACCAGGGTGGCCTCGCCGGACCAGACACTGCGGTCCGCGGCGACCAGCTCGACGTGCAGCTCAGCAGCCAACGTGGCTCCTCGGGTCTCCACCTGCCGTGACAGGTGTCCAGAAGGTCTGGGGATAGGAATGTCCGGGCTTCACAGAATAACGGGCGTGGATCCGGGGGCGGGACGGGCCCGCCCCCGGACACCGGACGGGGGTCAGGAGACGCCCAGCTCCTTGGCCTTGGCCTTCAGGTCGTCCAGGCCACCGCACATGAAGAACGCCTGCTCGGGGAAGTGGTCGTACTCGCCGTCGGCGATCGCGTTGAACGCGGCGATCGACTCGTCCAGCGGAACGTCCGATCCGTCGAGACCGGTGAACTGCTTCGCCGCGTGGGTGTTCTGCGACAGGAAGCGCTCGATACGGCGGGCGCGGTGGACGACCAGCTTGTCCTCCTCGCCGAGCTCGTCGATACCGAGAATGGCGATGATGTCCTGGAGGTCCTTGTACTTCTGCAGGATCCCCTTGACGCGGGAGGCGCAGTCGTAGTGGTCCTGCGAGATGTAGCGCGGGTCCAGGATGCGGGACGTCGAGTCCAGCGGGTCCACCGCCGGGTAGATGCCCTTCTCCGAGATCGGCCGGGAGAGGACCGTCGTCGCGTCGAGGTGCGCGAAGGTCGTCGCCGGGGCCGGGTCGGTCAGGTCGTCCGCGGGCACGTAGATCGCCTGCATCGAGGTGATCGAGTGGCCGCGGGTCGAGGTGATGCGCTCCTGGAGGAGGCCCATCTCGTCCGCGAGGTTCGGCTGGTAACCCACCGCGGAGGGCATCCGGCCGAGCAGCGTGGAGACCTCGGAACCGGCCTGGGTGAAGCGGAAGATGTTGTCGATGAAGAACAGCACGTCCTGCTTCTGCACATCGCGGAAGTACTCCGCCATGGTCAGACCGGCCAGCGCGACCCGGAGACGGGTGCCCGGGGGCTCGTCCATCTGGCCGAAGACGAGGGCGGTCTGCGGGAGAACGCCGGACTCGGCCATCTCCTCGATCAGGTCGTTGCCCTCACGGGTGCGCTCGCCGACACCGGCGAACACGGAAACGCCCTCGTGCAGCTTGGCCACACGCATGATCATTTCCTGGATGAGCACGGTCTTGCCGACGCCGGCGCCGCCGAACAGACCGATCTTGCCGCCCTTGACGTACGGGGTCAGCAGGTCGACGACCTTCAGGCCGGTCTCGAACATCTCGGTCTTGGACTCGAGCTGGTCGAAGGCGGGGGCCTGGCGGTGGATCGGCCAGCGCTCGGTGACCTCGGACTCGGCCTCCGGCTCGTTCAGGATCTCGCCGAGGGTGTTGAACACCCGGCCCTTGGTGACGTCGCCGACCGGGACGGTGATGCCCTTGCCGGTGTCGGTCACGGGGGCCCGGCGGACGAGGCCGTCGGTGGGCTGCATGGAGATGGCGCGGATCACGCCCTCACCCAGGTGCTGGGCGACTTCCAGGGTCAGCGTCTTGAGGGCGCCGTCCTGGGCCGGGTCCGCGACCTGGACGGTCAGGGCGTTGTAGATCTCCGGCATCGCGTCGACGGGGAACTCCACGTCGACGACCGGGCCGATGACCCGTGCGACGCGGCCGGCGGCCACGCCGACCGGAGCGGTCGGCTCAACAGTGGTGGTCATAGTTGTCAGTCACTCCCCGCGTTCGCGTCGGCCAGGGCGCCAGCGCCACCGACGATCTCGCTGATTTCCTGGGTGATGTCGGCCTGGCGGGCCGCGTTGGCAAGCCGCGTCAGCGACTTGATGAGCTCTTCGGCGTTGTCCGTGGCCGACTTCATCGCGCGGCGGCGGGCGGCGTGCTCGGAGGCGGCCGACTGCAGCAGGGCGTTGAAGATGCGGCTCTCGACGTACCGGGGCAGCAGGGCGTCGAGGACCTCCTCGGCGGAGGGCTCGAAGTCGAACAGCGGAAGAATCTCCGCCTTCGTCCCCTGCTCCGCCGCGCCCGCCTCGGCGAGGCTGAGCGGCAGCAGCCGCTTCTCGACCGGCGACTGCGTCATCATCGACACGAACTCCGTGAAGACGATGTGCAGTTCGTCCACGCCGCCCTCGGCGGTGTCCTGGACGGCCGCCTCGATCAGCGGGGCCGCGACGGCCTTGGCGTCCGCGTACGACGGGCTGTCGGTGAAGCCGGTCCACGAGTCCGCGAGCTTCCGCTCCCGGAACGTGTAGTAGGCCACGCCCTTACGGCCGACGACGTACTGGACGACCTCCTTGCCCTCCGCGACGAGCTTCTCCCGGAGCGCCTCCGCCGCCTTGATGGCGTTGGCGGAGTAGCCGCCGGCCAGTCCGCGGTCGCTCGTGACGAGCAGGACCGCGGCCCGGACGGGCCGCTCGGTCTCGGTGGTCAGCGGGTGCTGGGTGTTCGAGCCGGTGGCCACCGCCGCCACCGCGCGGGTGAGCTCCCGCGCGTACGGCGAAGAGGCCTCCACCTGGCGCTGGGCCTTGATGATGCGCGAGGCCGCGATCATCTCCATCGCCTTGGTGATCTTCTTCGTCGCGGTGACCGACTTGATACGGCGCTTGTAGACCCGGATCTGGGCACCCATGCTCAGCCCTCACCCAGCAGCTTGCCGTCCGAGGTCTCGAACTGCCGCTTGAAGGAGGCGATGGCGTCGCCGAGCGCCTGCAGGGTGTCGTCCGACATCTTGGCGCCCTCGCGGATGCTCGTCATCAGGCCCTTGTGCTCGCGGTGGAGGTAGTCCAGCAGCTCGCTCTCGAAGCGGCGGATGTCCTCGACGGGCACGTCGTCCATCTTGCCGGTGGTGCCGGCCCAGATGGAGACGACCTGGTTCTCCGTGGAGAACGGCGCGTACTGGCCCTGCTTCAGCAGTTCCACCATGCGCTTGCCGCGCTCCAGCGAGGCCTTGGAGGCCGCGTCCAGGTCGGAACCGAAGGCGGCGAACGCCTCCAGCTCGCGGTACTGGGCGAGGTCCACGCGGAGCCGGCCGGAGACCTGCCGCATGGCCTTGTGCTGGGCGGAGCCACCGACACGGGAGACCGAGATACCGACGTTCAGCGCCGGCCGCTGGCCCGCGTTGAAGAGGTCGGACTCCAGGAAGCACTGGCCGTCGGTGATGGAGATGACGTTGGTCGGGATGAACGCCGAGACGTCGTTCGCCTTGGTCTCGACGATCGGGAGACCCGTCATCGAGCCCTTGCCCAGCTCGTCGGAGAGCTTGGCGCAGCGCTCCAGCAGCCGGGAGTGCAGGTAGAAGACGTCACCCGGGTAGGCCTCGCGGCCCGGCGGGCGGCGCAGCAGCAGGGAGACGGCGCGGTAGGCGTCGGCCTGCTTCGACAGGTCGTCGAAGACGATCAGGACGTGCTTGCCCTGGTACATCCAGTGCTGCCCGATGGCCGAGCCGGTGTACGGGGCGAGGTACTTGAAGCCGGCCGGGTCGGACGCCGGGGCCGCGACGATCGTCGTGTACTCCAGGGCACCGGCCTCCTCCAGCGCGCCGCGCACGGACGCGATGGTGGAGCCCTTCTGGCCGACGGCGACGTAGATGCAGCGGACCTGCTTGTCCGGGTCGCCCGAGCGCCAGTTGTCGCGCTGGTTGATGATCGTGTCGACGGCCAGCGCGGTCTTGCCGGTCTGGCGGTCGCCGATGATCAGCTGACGCTGGCCGCGGCCGATCGGGGTCATCGCGTCGACGGCCTTGAGGCCGGTCTCCATCGGCTCGTGCACCGACTTGCGCGCCATGACGCCGGGGGCCTGCAGCTCGAGGGCGCGGCGGCCCTCGGTCGCGATCTCGCCGAGGCCGTCGATCGGGTTGCCCAGCGGGTCGACGACGCGGCCGAGGTAGCCCTCGCCGACCGCGACGGAGAGCACCTCACCGGTGCGCTGCACCGGCTGGCCCTCCTCGATGCCGCTGAACTCGCCGAGCACGATCGCGCCGATCTCGCGCTCTTCCAGGTTGAGGGCGAGACCGAGGGTGCCGTCCTCGAACCTGAGCAGCTCGTTCGCCATGGCCGAGGGCAGACCCTCGACCTTCGCGATGCCGTCGCCGGCAACGCTTACCGTACCGACCTCCTCGCGCGAGGCCGCGTCCGGCTTGTACGCCTGGACAAAGTTCTCCAGCGCGTCCCGGATCTCCTCCGGCCGGATCGTGAGCTCCGCCATCTGGGTTCCCTGCTCTCCTTGTTGGGCCCGAAGTCTTTGGGGGTCTGGGGTTGTGCCCCCAGAGGACTCTGCACGGCCCAACCCGGGCCGCTGTCATGCTTGTTGAGTTGGTGGCTGTCTCAGCCGGCCATCCGCCGGGTCACCTCGTCGAGGCGGTCGGCGATGGTGCCGTTGATGACCTCGTCGCCGATCCGCACCTGGATCCCGCCGAGGACCGCGGGGTCCACGTCGAGGTTGAGGTGCATCTGCCGGCCGTACAGCCGGGCCAGCCCGTCGCCGAGGCGCCGCTTCTGCTCGTCGCTGAGCGGCACCGCCGAGGTGACGACCGCGACCAGGCGGTCACGGCGGTCCGCGGCCA
Source organism: Streptomyces xinghaiensis S187 (assembly GCF_000220705.2). GTDB lineage: Bacteria > Actinomycetota > Actinomycetes > Streptomycetales > Streptomycetaceae > Streptomyces > Streptomyces xinghaiensis. The sequence continues at coordinate 2,206,272 of NZ_CP023202.1, forward strand.
GCTTGGACAGCGCGTCCAGCCCACCGTCCAGGCTACGTCCCCGCGGCCGCGTCACGAGTCGCGTCACCAGCCGCTCGGTGACCGGGTTGACCCGGCCGCCCAGCAGCCGGCGGAGCAGCTCCGCCTTGGCCGGGGCCTCGGTGCCGCGCTCGGCGAGTGCCGCGCGCAGCTCCGGGCTGGAGGCGACGATCCGGCCGAACCGGAACAGCTCGTCCTCCACGTCGTCCAGCGCACCGGACCGCTGCGCGGCGATGAGCTCGGCGGTGCTCGCCAGCTCCTCGATCGCGTCCACCAGGTCGCGCGAGCGCGACCAGCGGGAGCGGACCATGCCGGTGACGAGGTCGGCGGTCTCGCCGCCGACCTGGCCCGCCAGCAGGCGCCCGGCCAGTTCGGCCTTGGCCTCGCCGGCCTGCGCCGGGTCGGTGAGGACCCGACGCAGCGACACCTCGCGGTCGAGCAGGCCCGTGACGGCGGCCAGCTCCTCGGCGAGCTTCGCCGCGTCCACGGACGTGTTGTCCGTGAGCGCGTCGAGACGCTCGCGTGCGGCAGCCAGTGCCTCGCGGCTCGCTCCGTTCATCGGCCGGCCTCGGCCTTCGTCGCCGCCTTGGTCTCCAGCTCGTCCAGGAAGCGGTCGATGACGCGGCTCTGCCGGGCGTGGTCCTCGAGGGACTCGCCGACGAGCTTGCCGGCCAGGGTCGTGGCGAGCGTGCCCACGTCCTGGCGCAGCGCCTGCGCAGCCTGCTTGCGGTCGGCCTCGATCTGGGTGTGACCGGCGGCGATGATCTCCTCGCGCTGCCGCTGGCCCTCCGCACGCATCTCGGCGATGAGCGCGGCGCCCTGCTCCTGGGCCTCCTGGCGCAGCCGCGCCGCCTCGTGCCGGGCTTCGGCGAGCTGGGCCTTGTACTGCTCCAGCACGTCCTGCGCCTCGGTCTGGGCCGCCTCGGCCTTCTCGATGCCGCCTTCGATGGCCTCGCGGCGCTCTTCCAGAACCTTGTTGATGGTCGGGAGGAGCTTCTTGGCGAGGACGCCGAAGACGATGGCGAACGCGATCAGGCCGATGACGAGCTCTGGGATCGGCGGGATCAGAGGGCTCTGAGGCTCCTCCGCCGCCAGGTGAACCAGAACGTTCACATCAGTGCCTTTCGTCGAAAAGTGGTGTCGGTGAGCTCAGATCAGGTACCGAACACGAACGGCATGACGAGGCCGATCAGGGCCAGCGCCTCACAGAACGCGAAGCCGAGGATCTGGTTGGCACGGATGAGACCGGCCGCCTCGGGCTGGCGGGCGAGGGCCTGGGTGCCGTTACCGAAGATGATGCCGACGCCGACGCCGGGGCCGATGGCCGCGAGGCCGTAGCCGATGGAGCCGAGGGAGCCGGAGACGGCGGCGAGGTTCTCCACAGCGGACATGCTGTTTCTTCCTTCTCTTTCACAAGCCGGTGGGGGTTGGCCACCGGACATCTATGGGCGGGGAGGCTGGGCTGCTCAGTGGTGCTCGGCGAGCGCGCCCTGGACGTAGACGCACGCCAGCAGGACGAAGACGTACGCCTGGACGGCCTGGATGAAGAGCTCGAAGACGGTCATCACGAGGACCATGAGGAACGAGACACCGGCGTAGGCGATGCCGATCCCGTTCAGCAGGTACCAGCTGGCGATGGTGAAGAGCACCAGCAGGGTGTGACCGGCGAACATGTTCGCGAAGAGCCGGACCGCGTGGGTGAACGGCCGGACCAGCAGGTTCGAGAAGAACTCGATGGTCATGGCCAGCGGCAGCACGGCGCCCAGCGACTTGTCGTAGCCGGTGACGTTCTTGAAGAAGCCGACGAAGCCGTGCTTCTTGAAGGTCAGCGAGATCCAGAGGATGTAGACGATCGCCGCCAGGACGGCCGGGTACGCGATGATCGAGGTCACCGGGAACTGGGCCAGCGGGATGATGGACCAGAGGTTCATGATCCATACGAAGAAGAACAGCGAGACCATGAGCGGGACGTACTTCTCGCCGTCCTTCTTGCCCATCGTCTGGTAGACGATGCCGTTCCGGACGAAGTCCAGGCCGGCTTCGCCGACCATCTGGAGCTTGCCGGGCACGACCCTCGGCTTCGCGAACGCCATCCAGAAGAAGCCGACGACCACAATGGTGCTGAGCAGCGCCAGCAGCATCGGCTTGTTGAAGTAGAAGTCGGAGTGCCTGTCGCCGACGATCGGCTCGAAGATGAACGACCACAGGCTGGGGGCCGGGAAGCCGCACCCGGAGAAGATGTGGCAATCGGTCTCGAACGCGAGCACCGTTGTCGGGTCAGCACTCACCGCGAGCTCCTTCAGCGTGGCGCATAGGTACGGCAACCTCGTTGTGTCGGCGCGGCACGGAGCCGCGGTTCGGCACTGGACTGGTGTTACGGGTTTGGGGGCGGCCGGCCGGCGCGGAGCCGTGTGGCCGACGGGGCGTCAGCCGCGGGGGCCGCCGGTTCCGTCCCGTGGAATCCGGGAGCCCGGCCGACCGCTCGCGCTGTGCCGCAGTTGGAACCGGACGATAGCAGGCCCGCTTACGGGTTCTTGACGCGCCCCCGGTCGTCATGCGGCCGACCCCCGGGCGCCGGGCTCGCTCCGCCCGGACTGCTCGGGATCGACGTACAGGATCTTCGCCTTCATGTGCGCGCGGGCCTGCGCCGCGACCCAGACGAGGGTGGCCGCCACCAGTGAGGCCGCGAAGGCCTTGTGGTCGAAGAGCGTGGTGTTCTTGAAGGCGGCCACGAAGACGAAGAGCAGCAGCAGCTGGGTGGTGAAGAGCATCAGGCCCATGGCCTGGAACAGCTGCGGGTATTTGCGCCCCGTGTGCTGGAGCACGACGATGCCGATCCCCATGAAGAGGATCACCACCGCGGTGCCGAAGACCGCGCCGAGGGCACCCTTGCCACCGGCGAGCGCCGCGGCCGCGGCGACGGCGATCACACCGACGGCGGCGGTGGGCCCCGCCGTGTGCAGGAGCATTCGGGCGTCGTTCGACTGCATGGAGGGCGGCTCCGTGGAGTGGGGGTCGAGAGGTCGTCGAGGACGAGCGTAAGGCCCGGTCGAGGTGCCACCTCCCGGCCGGTGGTCCGTCGCGCTGCGGTCACCGACCCTGCTTCCGGGTCTTCGTGAACGGTATCACAAACTATTTGATGAGGTCTTTACTCACTTGGTGTGCCGACTGTCACACGGACGGGCTAATCCGCAGGTCATCGGGGTGCACCCGAACGAGATCCCCGCTGGAAGAAATCTCACGATCCGGCAAAGTCCGCACCGTCCGGTGCCGGCCGTGGGCGGAAGGCCCGCGGAAGCCCGCGGAGGTCCCGCGGAACGCCCGGTTCAGCCCCGGCTGCCGGCCTTGCTGCGCGGCGGGACACGGTGGCCGCCGCGGGCGCCGACGGCTGTCGCACCGTTGGCCCGCGCCACGGTACCGGACCGCTCCGCGCCCGCCGCACCGGCCGCCGGGGAGGCCGACGGTTGCCCGGTCTCGTCCGACTCGTCCGCCTCCTCGGCCGGCTGCTCGGCCGGGCGCCTCTCCCTGCGGTAGCGGGGCGGCACGACGGCCTGCGCCCAGCGCGGCACCCGCGGGGTGAAGCGGGGCAGCAGCAGGATGAACAGGCCGACGGCGCTGAACATGGCCAGCGCCAGCACCACCCACACACTGGCGGAGTTGACCGAGTAGGCGACGGCGGAGAAGCCGATCAGTGCCGACCAGAAGTACATGATCAGCACGGCCCGGCTGTGCGAGTGGCCGATCTCCAGCAGCCGGTGGTGCAGATGGCCGCGGTCGGCCGCGAACGGCGACTGCCCGTTCCAGGTGCGCCGGACGACGGCCAGCACCAGGTCGGCGACCGGCACCGCGATGATGCTCAGCGGCAGCAGCACGACGGGGATGTAGACGGGCACCGTCGACTTCACGGCCTCCTTCTCGGAGCCGGTGGCCGCCTGGAGCAGATCGGGGTCCACCTGGCCGGTGATGGAGATGGCGCCGGCCGCCAGCACCAGGCCGATCAGCATCGACCCCGAGTCGCCCATGAAGATCCGGGCGGGGTGCATGTTGTGCGGCAGGAAGCCCAGGGCCATGCCCATGAGGATGACGGCGAAGAGCGTCGCGGGGGCCGCGGCCTCGACGCCGTAGCCGTACCACATGCGGTACGCGTACATGAAGAACGCGGCGGCGGCGATGCAGACCATGCCCGAGGCCAGCCCGTCGAGGCCGTCCACGAAGTTCACCGCGTTGATGGTGATGACGACGAGCGCCACGGTCAGCAGCGTGCCCTGCATCGGGGTCAGCGCGACCGAGCCCACGCCCGGCACCGGGATCCACAGGATCGTGAGGCCCTGCCAGACCATCACGCCGGCGGCGATCATCTGGCCGCCCAGCTTGATCAGCGCGTCCACGCCCCACTTGTCGTCGAGCACGCCCAGCAGCCAGATCAGGGCGGCGCCGGCCAGCAGCGCCCGCGGCTCACTGGACAGCTCGAACATCTCACCGATGTTCGACATCTGCGAGGCCACCAGCAGTCCCGCGCAGAGACCGCCGAACATGGCGATCCCGCCCAGCCGGGGGGTCGGCTCGCGGTGGACGTCCCGCTCGCGGATCTCCGGCATCGCGCCGGCCGCGATCGCGAACTTCCGCACCGGCCCGGTCAGCAGGTAGGTGACCGCGGCGGTGACGCAGAGCGTCAGCAGGTATTCACGCACGAACTGCCCCAGGGGTCTCGCCGGCCATCTAGGCCCCACAGCCTATGCCGCCCCACACCGGTCGCGTGCACGAGCCTCCGGCGGGAGCCCCGTACTGCGGTGTTTCTCACGGCCTCTTCACAAGGGTGCACCGGGGCGGCCACCGCGCCGGATGTACCGGGGGCCTCGGCGGCCACGGTCCGGGTGCTCCGGCCGGAACCGCCGTTCCCGTAAGGACGTACGCGCGCCGCGGATGGTTCCCTCAATCCCCTCGCCTGCCCGGAAACGGCCCGGGGATTCCCGGATGCCCGCGGCGGGACGGCGGGCGAGCGGGGCGGTCTACGCGCGTCACTCGCGGGCCGGGCGGTACGGCGCCGTTCCGGAGCGGAGGGAGGGGGAGAAGGTGACCGTCGCCGGGCCGGGGAGCGGCGGCCGGCTACGGCCGGGGGGCGGGGACGCCCGTGAGCGCGGTGAGCATCGGGTCGAGGGCCTGCTGGATCTCCTCGCCGATGGAGCGGAAGAAGGTGATCGGCGCACCGTAGGGGTCGTGCACCTCGTCGGCCTCGGCACTGGGCGCCAGCAGCCAGCCCCGCAGCGCCGCGGCGGCCCGCACCAGGGCGCGGGCGCGGTCGACGACGGCGCCGTCGGGCTCGGGGTCGGGCAGCGTCGCCGGGTCTATGGCCCGTACCAGCCGGGTGAACTCCTTGAGCGTGAAGGTGCGCAGGCCCGCCGAGTGCCCCATGGAGATCACCTGGGCCCGGTGGTCGCGGGTCGCGGTGAGGACGAGGTCGGCGCGGATGACGTGCTCGTCGAGGAGCTCCCGGCCGGTGAAGCCGCCGGGGTCCGCGCCGAGGTCGGTGAGGACGGTCGCCGCGTGCGCCTCCATGGGAGCGCCCTCGTGCCCCCAGGTGCCGGCGCTCTCCACGATGATGCCGCAGGGGCCGCCGAGCCGGTGGGCGAGGGCATGGCGGGTCAGCCGCTCGGTGATGGGCGAGCGGCAGACGTTGCCGGTGCTGACGTGGAGGATGCGGAAGACGCCGGGCTCCCCGCCTCCGTCGGGTACGGAGAAGACGCCCGGCCGTGGTCCCGGGAAACCGCCCGCGCGGCCCGGGAGGCCGTCCGCTATGCCACGCCTCTGGGGCGCCGTCAATTCGCCACCTCGAGGTCGGGTACCACCTCGCGGAGCTGGTCCGCGGAGAGCGCTCCCTCGCGCAGCAGCACCGGCACCTTGCCGGTGACGTCCACGATGGAGGAGGCCACGGCGGCGGGGGTCGGCCCGCCGTCGAGGTAGACGGAGACGGAGTCGCCGAGCATCTCCTCCGCGGCGTCGCAGGTCTGCGGCGAGGGGTGGCCGGTGAGGTTGGCGCTGGAGACGGCCATCGGGCCGACCTCGGTCAGCAGCTCGATGGCGACCGGGTGCAGCGGCATGCGGACGGCGACGGTGCCGCGGGTGTCGCCCAGGTTCCACTGGAGCGAGGGCTGGTGCCGGGCGACGAGGGTGAGCGCGCCGGGCCAGAAGGCGTCGACGAGCTCCCAGGCGAGCTCCGAGAAGTCGGTGACCAGACCGTGCAGGGTGTTCGGCGAGCCGACGAGCACGGGCGAGGGCATGTTGCGGCCGCGGCCCTTGGCCTCCAGGAGGTCGCCGACGGCCTCGGCGCTGAACGCGTCCGCGCCGATCCCGTAGACGGTGTCGGTGGGGAGGACGACGAGTTCGCCGCGGCGGACGGCGGACGCGGCTTCGCGCAGCCCGGTCTTGCGGTCGGTCGCGTCGGTGCAGTCGTATCGCCGTGCCATTAACGGGCCTCCCTCGGCCGGAGCGCTGTCCGCTCACTGGGGTCAGTGTGATGGGTGCGGCCGGTGTCGCCGCCGCTTCGGCGCGAAGCGGTCGCCGTGTCGGTCATGGCATGGCCCGGCGGGCCGTGGCGAACCGGGGACGGTTGTTGAGGTCGGGGTGGTCGGCCGCGTCGGCCCAGCCCCGCTCCTCGGTGAAGATCCACGGCACCTGGCCGCCCTGGGTGTCGGCGTGTTCGACGACGACGACGCCGCCGGGGCGGAGCAGCCGGTGCGCGGTGCGCTCGATGCCGCGGATGGTGTCGAGGCCGTCCTCACCGGAGAAGAGCGCCAGTTCGGGATCGTGGTCGCGCGCCTCGGGGGCCACGTACTCCCACTCAGTGAGCGGGATGTACGGAGGGTTGGAGACGACGAGGTCCACCTGGCCGTCGAGCTCGGGGAGGGCGTCGAAGGCGTTCCCCTGGTGCAGGGTGACGCGGGAGCCCTCGACATTCCTGCGGGCCCAGCGCAGCGCGCCCTCGTCCAGCTCCACGGCGTGCACCCGGGAGCGCGGCACCTCCTGCGCGAGGGCCAGCGCGATGGCGCCGGAGCCGGAGCAGAGGTCGACGATCAGGGGTTCGGCCACGTCCATGGCGCGGACCGCGTCTATGGCCCAGCCGACGACCGACTCGGTCTCCGGGCGGGGCACGAACACCCCCGGCCCGACCTGGAGTTCCAGGTAGCGGAAGAAGGCGCGGCCGGTGATGTGCTGGAGCGGCTCGCGGGCCTCGCGGCGGGCCACGGCCTCCCAGTAGCGGGCGTCGAAGTCGGCGTCGGCGACGGTGTGCAGCTCGCTCCGCTTGACGTTGTGCACGAAGGCGGCGAGCTCCTCGGCGTCGAAGCGCGGTGAGGGCACGCCGGCGTCGGCCAGCCGCTGGGTGGCCTGGGCCACCTCGGCGAGCAGCAGCGACCGGGGGCGCGCGGGGCGCCCGCCGGCAGCGGGCGGGTACGGGGGTCGTCCCCCGGATGAGGGCGGCACGCTGTTCCTCCAGCCGGTCCGGCGGTGCGGGCTTCGGTTCGTCCCCGGGGCGGGCGGACGACCGGGTCTACTGGGCGGCGGCCAGCTTGGCCGCCGAGTCGGCGTCCACGCAGGCCTGGATGACCGGGTCCAGGTCTCCGTCGAGCACCTGGTCCAGGTTGTACGCCTTGAAGCCGACGCGGTGGTCGGAGATGCGGTTCTCCGGGTAGTTGTAGGTGCGGATGCGCTCGGAGCGGTCGACGGTGCGGACCTGGCTGCGCCGGGCGTCCGACGCCTCCCGCTCCGCCTCCTCCTGCGCGGCGGCCAGCAGCCGGGAGCGGAGGATGCGCAGCGCCTGCTCCTTGTTCTGGAGCTGGCTCTTCTCGTTCTGGCAGGAGACGACGATGCCGGTGGGCAGGTGGGTGATGCGCACCGCGGAGTCGGTGGTGTTGACGGACTGGCCGCCGGGGCCCGAGGAGCGGTAGACGTCGATCCGCAGGTCGTTCGGGCCGATCTCGACCTCGACCTCCTCGGCCTCGGGCGTGACGAGCACGCCGGCGGCGGAGGTGTGGATGCGGCCCTGCGACTCGGTGGCCGGGACGCGCTGCACGCGGTGCACCCCGCCCTCGTACTTCAGCCGCGCCCAGACTCCCTGGCCGGGCTCGGTGGCGCCGTTCCCGCCCTTGGTCTTCACGGCGACCTGGACGTCCTTGTAGCCGCCGAGGTCGGACTCGTTGGCCTCCAGGATCTCGGTCTTCCAACCGGCGCGCTCGGCGTAGCGCAGGTACATCCGCAGCAGGTCGCCGGCGAACAGGGCCGACTCCTCGCCGCCCTCCCCCGCCTTGACCTCCAGGATCACGTCCTTGTCATCGCTGGGGTCGCGCGGGACGAGCAGCAGCCGCAGCCGCTCGGTGAGCTCCTCGCGCCGGATCTCCAGCTCCTTGACCTCGTCCGCGAAGTCGGGGTCGTCCAGCGCGAGTTCGCGCGCCGCCTCGATGTCGTCGCCGGTGCTCCGCCAGGAGCGGTACGCGGCGATGACCGGCGTCAGCTCGGCGTAGCGCTTGTTCAGCCGGGTCGCCTCGCGCTGGTCGGCGTGGACCGTGGGGTCGGCGAGCCGTTTCTCGAGATCGGCGTGCTCGCCGATCAGTTCTTCGACCGCCTCGAACATCGGGATTCGTTTCCTCGGAAGTGGGGTGGGACGGGCGGGGCCGCCCGTGGGGGGTGGGTGCGGATGGCCGGGAGGGCCCGGTGGACGACAAAGCGCCGGTCCGGCCGCCCCTGGCTGGAGGGGCGGCCGGAGTCCGGCGCCGTGGGGTCGCTACTTCTTGGCGGACCCGGCGTTCTTGCCGAAGCGGGCCTCGAAGCGGGCCACGCGGCCACCCGTGTCGAGGATCTTCTGCTTGCCCGTGTAGAACGGGTGGCACTCGGAGCACACATCGGCGCGGATGGCGCCCTCGGTGACGGTGCTGCGCGTGGTGAACGAGGCTCCGCAGGTGCAGCTCACCTGGGTCTCGACGTACTCGGGGTGGATGTCGCGCTTCAAGGGATGCTCCTAAGGTTCGGGAGGGCACCGGGTCGTCCGGGCCCCGCCTGCCCGATGGCGGACGAGGTGGGGTAACCGCCCGTACGTGAACCGGGGCCGACGCACCAGTCTGCCAGGACCGGGCGCATCTCCCAAAACCGGGGGCGGGGCCGTTCTATTCCCCGCCCCGCCCGCCCCCGGCCGCCCGGGGCCGCCCGGGGCGGGCCGGGGCGGGCCGGGGCGGGCCGGGGCGGGCCGCCCAGCCCCGGGCCCTCAGGAGCCGCCGAGGACCTCGTCGGAGTCCTCGCGGGCCTGGTCCCCGGCGGAGCCCTCGGTCACGGAGTCCGGGACGGGCCGGTCCCGGCGGAGGGCGTCCCAGACGGTGCGGGTCTTGTCCTTCAGCGGCACCACGCGGTTGCCGTCCTCCGGGTCGTACTCCACCGGCAGGGTGATCATCTTCAGGTCCTCGGAGCCGATCTCCCGCATGCTCCGGGAGAAGTCCAGCAGCTTCTTCACCCCGGCCAGCCCGGAATCGGTGGTGAGGGCCTTGGTGGCGGTGTCGGCGACGCCGTAGAGCTTGCCCGGGTCGCTGAAGAGGCCGATCTCCCCCACCTGGTCGAGCAGGGCCTTGAGGAAGGCCTGCTGGAGGTGTATCCGGCCGAGGTCGCTGCCGTTGCCGATGGCGTGCCGGGTGCGGACCAGGCCGAGGGCCTGCTCGCCGTCGAGGACGTGGGTGCCGGGGGGCAGGTCGAGCCGGCTCTTCTTGTCCTTGATCCGCTCCTCGGTGGTGAGCTCCACGCCGCCGAGTTCGTCGACGAGCTCCTTGAAGCCGGTGAAGTCGATCTCCAGATAGTGGTCCATCCGGATGCCGGAGACGGCCTCGGCGGTCTTGACGGCGCAGGCCGGCCCGCCGATCTTGTACGCCTCGTTGAACATCGCGCGCCGGGCGGGCGGGTGCGTCCCCTCGCCGTCCTTGCGGTCGCAGGCGGGGCGCCGCACCAGGGTGTCCCGGGGGATGCTGACGACGGTGGCCTCGCGGCGGCCCTCGTGGATGTGGACGATCATCGCCGTGTCGGAGCGGGAGCCGCTCTCGCCGGCGCTGCCGTACTCCTTGTTGGCGCCTTTGCGGGAGTCGGAGCCGAGCACCAGGATGTCCGTCGAGCCGTTGTCGAGGTCCTCGGGCCGGTCGCTGCCGAGGGCGGCGTCGATGTCGATGTCGCTGAGGTTGCCGTCGAGCTTCGTCCAGACGTAGCCCAGGCCGGCGCCGGCCAGCAGCACGACCGCGGAGAGTACCCAGGCGGTGATTCTCAGCGCTCGGCGGCGGGCGGTGCCCCGGTCGCCGGTACCGGATGCCCCGCTCTCCCCGTTCGTCGCTTCGTCCGCCATGTGCTCCCCACGTCGTCGCTGTCCGGTTACCCCCATTTGGAGTCCTCAGACCCCCGGCGCCGGTCCCCCGGCACGGCCGGGCACCGGAGAGGGGCCCGGCCGCCCCCGGTACGCGGCGAGGGGGCTCCCCCGCCGTGGCGGTGGAGCCCCCTTCCGGCTGCCGTGGTCTCCCGCGGCGGCCGGGTCAGTCGTTGCCGTTGCCCGGTGCCGGGGTGGTCTTCTGGATCTGGAGCAGGAACTCCGCGTTGCTCTTGGTCTCCTTGAGCTTGTCCAGGAGCAGCTCGATGGCCTGCTGGGAGTCCAGGGCGTGCAGCACCCGGCGGAGCTTCCAGGTGATCGCGAGCTCGTCGCTGCCGAGCAGGATCTCCTCCTTGCGGGTACCGGACGCGTCGACGTCCACCGAGGGGAAGATCCGCTTGTCGGAGAGCCGGCGGTCGAGCTTGAGCTCCAGGTTGCCGGTGCCCTTGAACTCCTCGAAGATCACCTCGTCCATCCGCGAGCCGGTGTCGACCAGCGCGGTGGCCAGGATGGTCAGCGAGCCGCCGTCCTCGATGTTCCGCGCGGCGCCGAAGAAGCGCTTCGGCGGGTACAGCGCGGTGGAGTCGACACCACCGGAGAGAATCCGGCCGGAGGCCGGGGCCGCGAGGTTGTACGCGCGGCCGAGGCGGGTGATCGAGTCCAGCAGGACGACCACGTCGTGACCCAGCTCGACCAGGCGCTTGGCCCGCTCGATGGCCAGCTCGGCGACGGTGGTGTGGTCCTCGGCGGGGCGGTCGAAGGTCGAGGAGATGACCTCGCCCTTCACCGACCGCTGCATGTCGGTGACCTCTTCCGGACGCTCGTCGACGAGGACGACCATCAGGTGGCACTCGGGGTTGTTGCGGGTGATCGCGTTGGCGATCGCCTGCATGATCATGGTCTTGCCGGTCTTCGGCGGGGCCACGATCAGACCGCGCTGGCCCTTGCCGATCGGTGCGACCAGATCGATGATCCGGGTCGTCATCAGGTTCGGCTCGGTCTCCAGACGGAGCCGGTCCTGCGGGTAGAGCGGGGTGAGCTTGCCGAACTCCGGGCGGCCGCGGCCCGTCTCGGGCGCCATGCCGTTCACCGAGTCCAGCCGCACCAGGGCGTTGAACTTCTCGCGCCGCTCGCCCTCGCGGGGCTGGCGGACCGCCCCGGTGACGTGGTCGCCCTTGCGCAGGCCGTTCTTGCGGACCTGGGCGAGGGAGACGTAGACGTCGTTCGGGCCCGGCAGGTAGCCGGAGGTCCGGATGAACGCGTAGTTGTCGAGGATGTCGAGGATGCCCGCGACGGGGATCAGGACGTCGTCCTCGGAGACCTGCGGCTCGCCGCCGAACTCCTCGCGCCCGCGGCGGCCCCGGCGGTCGCGGTAGCGCCCGCGGCGGCCGCGGCGGCCGCCCTCGAAGTCGTCGCCGTCGTCGTCGCGCTGCTGCTGGCCGCCGCGCTGGTCGCGCTGGCGGTTGCCGCCCTGGCCGCCGCCGTCGTCGTTCTTGTTGCGGCGGTTGTTGCCGCGGTCGCCGCGCTCGCCGCGGTTGTCCCCGCGGTCACGGCGGTCGCCCTTCTGGCCGCCCTGGCGGTCGCCGCCCTGGCCACCGCCCTGACGGTCGCGGTCGCCGCCCTTGCCGCCGCGGCCCTCGGCGCCGGCGCCGTCCTGCCGCTCCCCGCCCTGCGGGGCGGTGCGGGTCTCGGCGCGGCTCCGGTCGCCCTCCTGGGCTCCACCGGAGGTGTCGGCGGCGGTCTCCTCGGGGCTGCCGGCCTGCGCGGTCGCGCGGCGCCGACGGCGCTCGCCGCCCTGCGGCGGCTCGTCACTGGCCGGCTGGCCGGGGATGTCGATCTGCTGCTGGGGGCCGGTCTTGCCCTCGGCGCGGTCCGCGGCCTCGGCTCCGGCGCCCTCCTCGCCCGTACGGGCCTTGGAGGTGGCGCGGCGGCGCGGCTTGGCGGGGGCGGCGTCGGCGGAGGACGCGGCCTGGTCCGCGGAGTCCTTGGCGGGGGCGGCGCCGCCCGCCTGCTTCTCCTTGATGACCTCGATGAGTTGGCTCTTGCGCATCCGCGCGGTGCCCTTGATGCCGAGCGCGGAGGCAACCTGCTGCAGCTCGGCCAGGACCATGCCCTCGAGGCCGGTGCCGGAACGGCGTCGCCTCGGAGCACCAGTGGCAGCACCGGTGGCAGGCGCGGCAGGAGCGTCCGTGGCGGGCGCGGAGGCTGCGCCGACGTTCTCGTCGGCAGTCACGCCCATCAGATCGGTGGTGTCGCTCACGAAGGGTCCTTCCCTGGAGCGGGCGTCGGCCTGTCTGGCTCGGCGACCGGTTGTGCTGTCCGGCTGCGGTCTTGGGTGTCCCGGACCGGCCGGTGCGGTGGTCCCGCCCATAGGCGGAGAATCATGGATTGGCCCGGCGGGGAGACTGTCCGGATGTCCGCCACGCCGATTCCGGAGCGTGCTCACATCTGCTCAGGCAGGCTGCACAGGCAGTTGAGGAGGCTCCCGGAAGAATGGTGTCCCCGAGGGGGACACAAAGCACCGCACCGCTCAGGTGCCAGGTGCTGACTTGAGGTTAACACTACCGGACCCAACAAACATTCCCCCTCTCGAAGACCGGCAATCGTTGGATGTCACCCGGCGGTCCGCGGGCTGCCCCCGGGGATTCCGCCCTGCCCCGTCAGCGGCAGGACACAGGTGCCCGAGCCGTCCAGGGACAGCCTGTTGGCCGCCCATCCCTCCCCGGCGAGCTGCGCGACCTTGTCGGCCGTGCTCTCCTCGGCGAGGGCCAGCACCGTCGGGCCGGCGCCGGAGATGACGGCGGGGACGCCGTCCTGGCGGAGCCGGGCCACCAGGGCCGCGCTCTCCGGCATCGCCGGGGCCCGGTACTCCTGGTGGAGCCGGTCCTCGGTGGCGGCGAGCAGCAGTTCGGGACGCCGGGTGAGGGCCTCGACGAGCAGGGCGGCCCGGCCGGCGTTGGCGGCGGCGTCGACGTGCGGCACCATGCGCGGCAGCAGGCCGCGGGCGGTCTCGGTGAGCACGGGGGTGGAGGGGACGAAGACCACGGGCACGACGCTCGGCGCGGGGTCCATCCGGATGGCGCGGGCTGATCCGCCGTCGGTCCAGGCGAGGGTGAAGCCGCCGAGCAGGCAGGCGGCGACGTTGTCGGGGTGGCCCTCGATCTCGGTGGCCAGCTCCAGCAGCGCGGTGTCGTCGAGCTTCTCGGCCCCGCCTATCGTCACCGCGCGGGCGGCGGTGATGCCGGCGCAGATGGCGGCGGAGGACGAGCCCAGGCCGCGGCCGTGCGGGATGCGGTTGGCGCAGACCACTTCGAGGCCGCGCGGCTGGCCGCCGAGCAGGTCGAAGGCGGTGCGCAGGGAGCGTACGAGGAGGTGGCTCTCGTCCCGCGGGAGCGTTTCGGCGCCCTCGCCGGCGATGTCGATGTGCAGCCCCGACTCGGCGACGCGGACCACGACGTCGTCGTAGAGCCCCAGGCCGAGGCCGAAGGCATCGAAGCCGGGGCCGAGATTGGCGCTGGTCGCGGGGGTGCGCACCCGGACGGCGGCGGCTCGGAAGGCGGGACCGGCCATCGCTCGATGACTCTCCTTGTTCTGGGGCTGCGGGATTCCCTCGGTGGGACCCCGCCGGGGTCGGCGTGCAGAGGCTTCTGCCAGGGACTCCGCCCGTGGCCGGTGGCGGCCCGGCAGTGCTGGCTCTGCCAGTACTCTGCGTGCCCTGCCGGGGCCATGCATATGCATCCGGCATGCGGGGGACGGGCGGGGTTCGTCCTCCAGCCTATCGAAGGAAGGTTCTGTCGCGACATAGGGCGCACAGGAGGCGCACGATGCGTGTCGTCCCCGTTCCGTGCTTCCGGATACGGTCTGCGGCGGTTGCGGCCGGAGCGGGCCGGACCAGGCGTTTCCGCCCGGTCCGGGGCTCCTGTCACCGTCTGCGGGGGCTTGGGCGCGGCCGGGTGGCCGAGGAGGATGCGTACCGGCCCGTGGCGCCTGTTCCAAGAGCGGTGGCGGGGGGTCCGGTGGCGCAGTTCCGGCGCGGATACCGCCGGGTCCCGGCCGGCCCCCGGCGCGGGCGGTTCGCGCGCGTCCGCGCCGGGGGGCCTTCCGGCGGGTCGGTCAGGCCAGGCCGAGCCGTTCGGCGGCCACGTCGGCGTCCACGGGGACGGTCACCGGCTGCGGTGCGCCGGCGACGGCCCAGTCCGGGTCCTTGAGGCCGTTGCCGGTGACGGTGCACACGATGCGCTGGCCGGGGTCGACCTTGCCCTGCTCGGCGGCCTTCAGCAGGCCGGCGACGCTCGCGGCCGAGGCGGGTTCGACGAACACGCCCTCCTGGGAGGCCAGCAACCGGTAGGCGGCCAGGATCTGACGGTCCGTCACCTCGTCGATGAGGCCGCCCGACTCGTCCCGGGCCCGCTCGGCGAACTCCCACGAGGCCGGGTTGCCGATGCGGATGGCCGTCGCGATGGTGTGCGGGTCCTTGACCGGCTCGCCGCGCACGATCGGCGCGGAACCGGAGGCCTGGAAGCCCCACATCCGCGGGCGCCGGTCCGCCATGCCGTCGGCGGCGTACTCGCTGTAACCGCGCCAGTAGGCGGTGATGTTGCCCGCGTTGCCGACCGGGAGGACGTGGATGTCGGGGGCGTCGCCCAGCATGTCGGCGATCTCGAACGCCGCGGTCTTCTGGCCCTCGATGCGGACCGGGTTGACCGAATTGACCAGCGACACCGGGTACTTGTCGGAAAGGCCGCGGGCCAGCGTCAGGCAGTCGTCGAAGTTCCCGTCCACCTGGAGGATCTTCGCACCGTGCACCAGGGCCTGGCCCATCTTGCCCAGCGCGATCTTGCCCTGCGGCACCAGCACCGCGCAGACCATCCCGGCCCGCACCGCGTACGCGGCGGCCGAGGCGGAGGTGTTGCCGGTGGAGGCGCAGATGACGGCCTGCGCGCCCTCCTCCTTGGCCCGGGTGATGGCCATCGTCATCCCGCGGTCCTTGAAGGAGCCGGTGGGGTTGGCGCCCTCGACCTTGAGATGGACCTCGCAGCCCGTGCGCTCGGAGAGCACCTGTGCGGGGACGAGCGGCGTGCCGCCCTCGCGGAGGGTGACGACCTCGGTGTCCGCGGTCACCGGCAGCCGGTCGCGGTACTCCTCGATCACCCCCCGCCACTGGTGGGTGGCGCCCCGGCGGGGACCTGTGCTGTGTGCGGCCATGGTTTCTTCCTTACTCCCCTTCGACCCGCATGATCCCGGCGACACCGCGCACGGTGTCCAGCGCCCGCAGGGCGCCGACCGTCGCCGAGAGCGCCGCGTCGCTCGCGCGGTGGGTGACCACCACGAGGGACGCCTCGCCGTCCTTGACCTGCTGGTGGACGGTCTCGATAGACACCCCGTGCTCATTGAACTCCGCGGCGACCTGGGCCAGGACGCCCGGCTTGTCGGCGACGTCGAGGCTGATGTGGTAGCGCGTGACCACCTCGCCCATCGGGCTCACCGAGAGCCGCGAGTACGCGGACTCCCCCGGTCCCGTCGCGCCGTTGAGCTTGTTGCGGCAGACCGCCACGAGGTCGCCGAGAACCGCGGAGGCGGTGGGCGCGCCGCCGGCCCCCGGCCCGTAGAACATCAGCTGGCCGGCGGCCTCCGCCTCGACGAAGACCGCGTTGTACGCCTCGCGGACGGAGGCGAGCGGATGGCTCAGCGGGATCATCGCCGGGTGGACACGGGCGGTGACGGAGCGGCCGTCCTCGGCGCGCTCGCAGATCGCCAGCAGCTTGACCGTGCGGCCCATGCGGCGGGCGGAGGCGATGTCGGCGGCGGTGACCTCCGTGATGCCCTCCCGGTGCACGTCGTCCAGGCGGACCCGGGTGTGGAAGGCGATGCCGGCGAGGATCGCGGCCTTCGCGGCGGCATCGAAGCCCTCGACGTCGGCGGTGGGATCGGCCTCGGCGTACCCGAGGGCCGTCGCCTCGTCGAGCGCCTCGGAGTAGCCGGTGCCGCCGGTCTCCATCCGGTCGAGGATGAAGTTGGTCGTGCCGTTGACGATGCCGAGCACGCGGTTGACCTTGTCGCCGACGAGGGACTCGCGGAGCGGGCGGACCAGGGGGATGGCGCCGGCGACGGCGGCCTCGTAGTAGAGATCGGCGCCGTGCCGCTGGGCGACGGCGTGCAGGGCGGCGCCGTCCTCGGCGAGCAGCGCCTTGTTGGCCGAGACGACGCTCGCGCCCTGCTCGAAGGCCGTGGTGATCAGGGTGCGGGCGGGCTCGATGCCGCCGATGACCTCCACCACGACGTCGATGTCGCCGCGTTTGACGAGGGCGGTGGCGTCGGTGGTGACCAGCTCGGCGGGGACGCCCTCGCGGACCCGGTCCGGGCGGCGCACGGCGATGCCGGCCAGCTCGACGGGGGCCCCGATGCGCGCCGTGAGATCGTCCGCGTGCGTCGTCATGATGCGTGCCACCTCGGAGCCGACCACTCCACAGCCCAGCAGCGCCACCTTCAGCGGACGCGTACGCATCATCCGACCTCGTCTCTCCGCGCATCTCCCGGAACCGTGCCGGGGGCTTCCCGGAAGTCTGTCCGGGGCGCTCCCGGGACCGTCACCGGGTCCCGATTGTCTTGGCTCCCCACCAGTCTCACTCACCGGGTGGGTCGCTCCGGGGTTTGTCCGGATTCCGAGACTGCCGGAAGCCGGGGGTGGGTGCGGGGGTGGGGCAGCCCCGGCCTACCCCGCCGCGGGCGTGCGGTAGGGGCGGTGCGGCCGTACCGCGGTGCTGCCGTGGCGGACGCGCGCCCGTCCGTGCTCCCGTACCGGCTACCACCGGCTTCGCGCGGGTGGGAGCCGGTACGACGCAGGACTACCGCACGGGGCGGGGCGGCGGAAGGGCACGGAGGCGCGGGGTGGCGGATGTCACCCGGTGTCCGGGGCGCCCGCACCCGTCACCCCGCGCCGCGGGCCCGGGTCGTGCCCGCGTCCGCCTCCCCGCGCACCCGTCAGCCCACGTCCAGCCGGAGCAGGTCCTCCTCCGTCTCGCGCCGCATGATGACGCGCGCCTTGCCGTCCTTGACCGCGACCACGGGCGGGCGCAGCGCGTGGTTGTAGTTGCTCGCCATGGAGCGGCAGTAGGCGCCGGTGGCGGGCACGGCGAGCAGGTCGCCGGGGGCCAGGTCGGCGGGGAGGAAGGCGTCCTTCACGACGATGTCGCCGGACTCGCAGTGCTTGCCGACGACCCGGGAGAGCATGGGCCCGGCGGTGGAGACGCGGGAGGCGAGGGCGACGGAGTACTCGGCGTCGTAGAGCGCGGTGCGGATGTTGTCGGACATGCCGCCGTCCACGCTGACGTAGGTGCGCAGGCCGGGGAGCTCCTTGAGGGTGCCGACCTCGTAGAGGGTGAAGGTCGTCGGGCCGACGATGGCGCGGCCGGGCTCCACGGAGATCCGGGGGACGGCCAGGCCGGCGGCGGCGCACTCGCGGGTCACGATGTCGCTCAGCGACTTGGCGATCTCGTGCGGTTCGCGGGGGTCGTCCTCGGAGGTGTAGGCGATGCCGAGGCCGCCGCCGAGGTCGATCTCGGGCAGCTCCACGCCGTGCTCGTCCCGCACCTCGGCGAGGAGCTGGACGACGCGGCGGGCGGAGACCTCGAAGCCCGCCATGTCGAAGATCTGCGAACCGATGTGCGAGTGGATCCCGGCCAGTTCGAGGCTGTCGAGCTTGAGGACGCGGCGCACGGCCTCGGCGGCCTGGCCGTCGGCGAGGGCGATGCCGAACTTCTGGTCCTCGTGCGCGGTGGCGATGAACTCGTGCGTGTGGGCCTCGACACCGACGGTGACACGGATCTGCACCCGCTGGCGGCGCCCGAGGCGCTCGGCGATGTGCGCGACCCGGACGATCTCCTGGAAGGAGTCGAGGACGATGCGGCCGACGCCCGCGGTGATGGCGCGCTCGATCTCGTCGGTGGTCTTGTTGTTGCCGTGCATCGCGATGCGCTCGGCGGGCATACCGGCGGCGAGGGCGGTGGTCAGCTCGCCGGCGGAGCAGACATCGAGGTTGAGGCCCTCCTCGTGCAGCCACCCGACGACGGCGCGGGAGAGGAACGCCTTGCCGGCGTAGAAGACGTCGGCCTCGCCGCCGAAGGCGTCGTGCCAGGCGCGGCAGCGGGCGCGGAAGTCGTCCTCGTCGAGGAAGTAGGCGGGGGTGCCGAACTCCTCGGCGAGACGGGTGACGGGGATGCCGCCGAGGGTGGCGACTCCGTCGGCGTCACGGGCGACCGTGCGCGACCAGACGCGCGGGTCGAGGGCGTTGAGGTCGGCGGGCGGGGCGGTGTAGTGACCCTCGGGCAGGACATCGGCGTGCCGGGGCCCTGCAGGGTGTGCGGAACGGCTCATGGCGCTCTGGGCTCTCCTGGGTGGTGGCGCTGGGGGTGAGGTGGTGTCTGCGGGTGGTCGGGTGCGGGTGTGGTCTGTGGTGCGGTCCGGCGGTTCGGACTGGGGTGTGGTCTGTGGGTGCGGTGTGCGGGTGTGGTCCGTTGCGGGTGTGGTCCGTTCGGGTCCGGGGCCGGGCACCGGCGCCATTGCCGGGGCGGGGCCGGGCCGGGGCCCGGTGGCCGGTGCGGCCGTCGTCAGCGTCGGCCGTCCCGGTCGTCGCCGTGTCGGGCGGAGGCGCGGACGGGCGCCCGCGCCGACCGGGCCACGGCCGGGCGGCCGGACGAGTCCGGTGCCGCCCGGATGGCCGGGACGGCGTCCGCGTGCGCCGTATCCGCCGCGTTTGCCGCATCGGCCACCGCCGCCCGCGTCTGCCGGGTGGCCCGGGGCCGTCCCGGGGTCCGTCAGAGATGCGTGGGCGCGTCGATGCCGAGCAGGAGCAGGCCACCGGCGAGCACCGTCCCGGCCGCCTCGGCGAGGGCGGTACGGGCCCGGTGGGCGGCCCCGGGTTTCTCGTCGCCGCGCGGGAGGACGGGGCAGGCGTCGTGGAAGCGGAAGAAGGCGTCCGCGAGCTGTTCGAGGTGGCGCGCTATGCGGTCGGGGGCGCGGTGGCGCGCGGCGGCGTCCAGGACGGCGGGGTACTCGCGGAGCGCGGCGAGCAGGTCGCGCGCCGAGGACTCGCCGGAGCCTTCCGGAGCGCCCAGGTCACCGGGAACGGCCTCGACCCCGAGATCGGCGGCGTTGCGTACGAGCGCCCGGGCGCGAGCATGGGCGTAACGGACCCGGAAGAGGGGGTTCGACTCGCGCTGCACAAGCAGGGGGTCGTGCTCGTCCCCGGTGAGGCGGGGGTGGTCGTGGGCGGCGGGCCGCAGAAGGCCCCAGCGGGCGGCGTCGGCTCCGAGGGTGCGGAGCAGCTCGGCGGCGGAGGCCCCGACGGGCACGGGACGCACGGGAAGACGGACCGGGGCGGCCCCCGCGGGGGCACCGGGGGTCGCGGGACGGGGGGCACCGGGACCGGCGCTGACAGTGTCCGAGATCACCCCGAGGCCGGCCCAGTCGGGATCGGCCGGGCCGGTGGAGCGAGTAGTGACGACGGCGCCCTGGGAGCGGAGGAGACGGCGGAGAACGTCGGCGGTGACGGCGGCACGGGTCTCGCCGGGGAAGGCCAGTTCGATGTGCTGGGCGGCCAGGGCGTCGCTGTGCCCGTAGGCGGTACCGCAGCGGAGGACGTCACGCACGAGGGCCGCGCCGGAGCCGTCGGCCAGGGTGATGTTGAGGAAACCGGGACCGGAGACCTCGACGAGCTCGATGCCGGGCGCGGCGGCGAGGCGGGAGCGGAGGATGCCGGCCACGCCGAGGGCCGGGAGCCCGGCGGGGCGAGCGAGCTGGAGGGCGACCCCGGTGGCGTAGTCGCCGTGACCGGGACGGGAGGCCGGCTTGACCACCACCCGCTCGGGTACGGGCACGCGCAGCTCGCCGTCCGCGACGGCATGGCGCACGGTGCGCAGCACGGCTTGGGAGAGCTGGGTGGGGGTCACGCATCCAGCGTAGGGGAGGCGCGGGGTGGTTCCGCGAACCGTTTCACAGGCCGGACGGGGAGGCGAGGAGCGGGAACGGGCGGGGCGCGGTTGCTGTGATCCGCAGCACCGTGCCGCGCTGCCGCGCCGCGCCCTCCCGTCAACCTGCCGGACGGGCGGAGGGCGCGCTGTCCCCGCCGGAGAGCTCACCGGCCGGCGGCTCCCCGGGGGACCGCTTCCCTCCGCACGCCAGCCGCCGGACGAGCCGGACGAGATCAGCCGGTTCGAAGGGCTTGGCGAGAAACGCGTCGACCCCGGCGGCCTGTCCGTCGTCGACCTCCTGCTGAGTGCAGGCACTGATGATCGCAACGGGCAGATGCCGGGTCCGCGGGTCCTCGTACAGCCGGGTGGCCGTACGTAATCCGTCGAGGCGGGGCATCACTACATCCAGGGTGACGACGTCCGGACGCACGTCGTGAATGACGTCCAGACACTCGGCACCATCGGCCGCGGTCACGACCTCGAACCCTTCTAGTTCGAGGTTGACCCTGATCAGCTGCCGGATCACCTTGTTGTCGTCGACCACAAGGACCCGGGCGAACGAGCCAGGCACAACTCGAGAGTAGGTCGCGAGCTCCCCCCGCGTCCGGCTTTTCCCCACTTCCACCACCTGCGGGGGACCTTCGGCCGACCGCATGCGGCAAGCGCGACGCATGCGCTAGGGGAGCCCGGAGGGATTCCGTCCGGGTGCGCAGGCCGACAGGTGATGGGGCGAGCCGCACCCGGTACACCAGACGGACCGGAGGCCCCGGGCGGAGACGGTGACCGCGAACGCCGGAGGACCGCCACCGACCCGGCAGGCGCCCGGAGCCCACGACCGGCACGCCCAGCGGAGGCAGGACCGGTCAGGTCTCCGGCGCACCGCGTGACCGGCCACCAGATCACCGCGCCGAAGCCGAAGACTGGCTGCGAACCCTCCGTTACAGGCGGCGACGCGACTCCCGGGAGCGGAGAGCCCGCGGAGAGGGGGAACCCAGAACCGGCGGCCCCTCTCACCACCGCCCCCACCCCACGAAATGCCGTTCATGGGCACCCCGCTGGAGCTGGTAGGGTTCTACCCGTCGCCGCGAACGCGATCGACACGCCCCCGTAGCTCAGGGGATAGAGCAACGGCCTCCGGAGCCGTGTGCGCAGGTTCGAATCCTGCCGGGGGCACTTCCCAGGAAGTGCCTAAAGACCCCGCCACCAGCCAAGACGCTGAGTGCGGGGTCTTCGCGTATGTGCAGCCGAATGCCGCCGGAAGCAGCCCGATGACAGTGGTCACGTAATGACGGCGTAATGATCTTGACGGCTCCACCGCAGGTTAGAAGCCCCATCCGGGCTCCCCATCACACCGCCTCACCGGTGTGACAATGACATGGACCCCAAGTTGATCCCAGGGCCCGCGTTGATCACGCCTTCGCCCGCATGAAGAGCTGGAAGATCCTTCGCGACTGCCGTCTGAAGGGCGACAGCGTCCACCACGCGATGCTCGGCATCGCCCGCCTGCACAACTTAACCCTCGCCGGATGACACAGAAAGAGCAGGCCATCGCGCATGCCGTAGATCATTTACGGGCAGCCCTCACGAGCTCTTGCATGGTTGGTGGTGAGGCGTCGAGGACGTGGCGAGGCTCGACGTACACGCCTGCCGTGCCGATGTCAGGTCCGCGGGCTGCTGGTGGGACAGCAGTCCGGCGACGGCCTGGACGGTGTGGCTCATGTGCTCGCGGCGACCGAGGTGGCGGGGCAGAGCACGCTGGTTCTTCAGATGGGCGATGCCGTGCTCGACCCGGATACGCCGTGAGGAATGCGCCTTGCGCTGCCGCTCGTACATCTCCTCGTACCAGTCCGGAACGTTCTTCTTGAACTTGCGATGCGGTGGTGTCACCACCCGTCCGCCGGTCTGGGCGCCCAGGCCCTGGTAGCCGGCATCGGCGAGATCTCCACCGCGGGACCGTCCGCCAGGAGCTTGACCAGCCCCAACTGGCGGGCGTGGGTGATGTCCGCGCAGCCTCCGGGCCTGGTCGGGCTGCAGAACAGCATCCGGCCGTCCGCGTCGGTGAGCACCATGGTCTGGACGGCGTGCTGCTTGCTCTTGCCGGAGATGGACTTGTCCCGGTCCTTGCGTCCGACGGCCGGCCGCCGGACCCCGATCTCGGTGCCGTCCACGATCCCGGTCCCGCCGGCACCGAGATGGTCGACGACCTCGGCCAGCGTCCGCGACCGAAGTCCTGGGCTCACCGTGCATCCTCGTTCGGCGAGCAGCGGTCGCATCTCGCAAATGGCGCGGGTGATGGTGGAGCGGTCCACGCCGAACCAGCAGGCCAGCACATCGCGCGTAGCCCCGTGTCGGAGATGCACGAGGGTAGCCAAGAGCCGGTCGACGAAGACCAGCCGGTGCTTCGCGCCGGCGCCAACGACCCACTTCCGCGGTCTGGACGCAGGCCTGGCCTGGTGCCGTTCATGCCACAACAGAACCACCTCGGCCACGAGTTCAGCGATCACGTCGGCCGACAGGCCCATGATCCTCCGGTCGCTCACGATCGCTATACGAGACGCGTTCCCCACCACAGGACCATGATCGACGATCAATAACTCGAGGCCTCACCGCCAAGCACGAGCTCGTTAGCACCGGGCACGTCACCAGTCGACTGCACTGCTCGGTAACTTGCTGACAGGACGTCAGGCTCATAGGATCCATGATTCAGCGAGTATCAATGCCTGAGGGGGAGCGCAATGTCGGCTTCTTTCAACTCCAAAATCCTTGCGCGAATGTGGGAACGAGTTGAGCAGAGCAAGCAGGACTCCGACGTCGCATACTTTCACGACCTGATGCTCCTCGGCGAGTTCCTGGTTAAACTCCTCACATCGGCAGTCCTAGCAAGTGTAGGAAACGATAGAGATCGACAAAGGTACAAGCTTGAGTATCAGCTAGTTCGAGCTGACGGTATCGGCGATTGGTCAAGAGCCTTGGAAGAGGCAATTTCTGGACCTGCAAATGCCCATATCCTTCCTGAGGCGCGGCCTCTCGTTCGTGAGCTTACCGAGAACTTTCTGACCGGTGAGGCTTCGTGGCAGAGGGTAGCGATTGATAATCTCAGTGCTGCATGCCAGGAGATTGACTCAGACATCGAACAAGCTACCCGGAAAACAAATCTTCAGTGGTGGGTAAGGAATTTCGCCACCCTGCGCAACAGGACGCGCGGCCATGGCGCCATCACCATTCGTAAGTGCTCGACCGCAGCACCGCTTCTCGAGGTATCCGTCTTGTCACTGATGACCGGCTGCGCAGCACTTTCGATCCCATGGATCTATCTACATCGCAACATTTCAGGAAAATACCGCCTGTCCGCAATTTCAGGAGATTCATCTGATTTTTCATACCTCAAATCAGAAAAGGATCACGCATACGCAGACGGAATTCACATTGCCTTCGAAGAGAAACTCGTACGCCTTCCTCTCATTCATAGCGACGTAGACATTCATGATTTCTACATCGCGAACGGGGGATATAGGGAAGGCAAGGGGGGTTCCGGGTCAACCTACGAAGCGCTTTCATATATCACGGATACCAGGAGACGTGAAAGCGCGGAGTCCTATCAAACACCCCCCAATTTGCTACCACCCAGCGAGACGGAGGGATACCCCGACCTCGACCTTGAAGGAAAGTCATTCGCCAACATTCCGCCCTCTCTGAAGGATTACATCAAGAGGCCGGACCTGGAGTCTGAAGTTCTCTCCCTCCTCCAGGATGATAGGCATCCAGTTGTTACTCTTGTTGGAAGGGGTGGCATCGGAAAAACTTCGCTCGCTTTGGAGGTACTTCATCGCGTTGCGCAAACTGGTCACTATTTTGCGATTCTGTGGTTCAGTTCTCGGGACATCGACCTGCTCCCCAGCGGTCCGAAGCCCGTCCGGCCGGCAGTCCTGTCCAAGGAAGACATCGCCAAACAGTTCGTAGGGCTTATGAACCCGGCTGAGTCGAAGGTTAAGGGCTTTAAGGCGGTTGATTACCTGGCAAACGCTCTAGCCGAGCGGGACGAAAGCAGGAGACTGCTTCTGGTTTTCGATAACTTCGAGACCGCCTCACATCCCCTTGAACTGTATCAGTTCATCGACTCTCACGTTCGGTGCCCAAATAAGGTCCTTATCACTACCCGAATGCGCGACTTCAAAGCGGACTTTCCCGTTGAGATCCGAGGAATGAAGAGGGTGGAGTTCGAAGACCTCGTGATGTCAACCTCGCGTAAATTGGGTATCGAGGACCTCTTGACCGTTTCGTATGTCGAATCGCTCTATGACGAAACTGACGGACACCCATATTTCGTGAAGATTCTTTTGGGAGACACGAAACGAGAAGGTAAGGCAATTCCCGTTGGGCGACTCTTCCTCAACAAAGAAGACTCCCTAAGGGCTCTTTTTGAACGATCGTACGGGGTGCTATCTCCAGCGGCACAGCGCGTTTTTCTGACGCTGAGCAACTGGCGATCTCTAGTCCCTAGGCTTGCCCTGGAAGCCGCTCTAATTAGACCTCAGAACGAGAATATGGACGTTGATGACGCCCTGAGTCAGCTAGAACGCTACTCAATGATTGAAGTTCTAACGGACGATGACGGATCCCAGTTCTTGCGGACACCGATGACCGCCGCGTTCTTTGGCCAAAGCAAACTCAAGGTGAGCCCATTCAGGCCCCTTGTGCTTGCTGACACTCAATTGATTCAGCAGTTTGGCCCCATGCAAGTTACCGATGTCTCGAAGGGGATGCTTCCCAGAATCGAACGAATGATTAGGGTGATCGCCTCCCTTCGCCAATCTGGCAAGGACTACCAGCCTCAGATAAGAGCCCTCGAGTACGTCGCGGGTCGCTACCCGGAGGCATGGCTGCGGATCGCCGACTTTCACCTAGAGGGTTCTCGCGATGACTGGGATAAAGCACGGACCAGCATCGAAAGGCTGCTGGAGCTTGATGAAACTAACGTTTCAGCATGGCGCAAACTGATCTATGTAAATCAACGGCTGGGTGATCCCCTTCAGGAGCTCAATGCTCGTATCGTACTGGCCGAAATGCCGGATGTAGACTACTGGGAGATTGCGAATGCGGCAAGTTTTTTCGCCCACACGCAAAGGAATCAATCTCTTCAGTTCGACCCAGAAGTAAGAGCCATGATGATTTCCAATCTGACTCACCTTATGGAAAGCAGGAAATCCGAGGCGACTCCGACGGAACTTAGTCGACTAGCATGGCTTTACTTGTATTCGAAAGATGTCGCCAAAGCCAATGAGGTAGTGACAGAGGGGCTTCAGCGTGATCCCACTAATCCTCACCTAGTAAAACTCGACGAAAAATTGAGAGAGTCTCCTGACGTTAACTGATGACTTCCTACGGGTCAAAGCAGGGTGAGCGCAAGGCCGAGGCCGCCCGCAAGCGCAGGAGGAAGTGGCTCCGAAGCTGACATCTCCAGTTGGCATCAACGACGCCGGACAGAGGCGTACACGAGCACTCGTCTCCGGCCTTCACAAGGGCAGGCGACAGCTCTCAGCACGTGCATGAGTCGAACTTACGAGGTGAGGATCACGGCAGGTTTGGACTAAGCGCACGAGTGCGACCTGTGATGGCAGAGGTCGCCAAAGATGACCATCATTTCCCCTGCCTAGCTCTGGCCGCTAGCTTTTTTGCGTCTTACCGCGACCACCTCCCGCCTCAGTCTGCTCAATATGAGAGACTTGAGCATCGGAATCTCACAACCCCGGAGCGGGGGTTTCTCCGTGTGGCCGCAGGCTGTTACGCTCTCAAGCATCGTCGTGCCGGTAGCGCATGGCGTAGGGCATCTCGCCGGGACAGCTTGCTAATCGGGAAAGCATCCACGCGGTACGCGCGTCCATGACTCCGCTGAATCTAGATAACAGCCGGCGGGCACGCCAGGTGGTTACCGGAGCAAGCAGCCAACGGTTTGCAGAGAACCCGGGACGCGAACTGCGTGGCGCTCTTTCACTCGCCCGCGTCATAAGTATCCGCTACTGGACCACCCTCTGCGCTGCTCTGGTGTTGACTGAGCGGACAGTCAGGCTGATGGCATTGTGCGTGGCGACAGGCACGGAGGTTAGCCAGGGCTAGGCGAGCATCGATAAGAGCTTTGTCCTCATGGCTTGGACTTCCGTACAGGAAGCGGGACATCGCGTCAACAGGAGTGTGGGCATTGCGGACGTCAGTTAGAAGACCGAAGGTGAAAGCCGGATCCAACTGCTCTTGATGAATGGACTGAGCCCAGGCCAGCAGGACTTGATAAGCCTGTTCACTTACCTCTGGCTGCTCTAGACTCTTTTGCCACCCGGTGATGAGAAAATCGCGGATCTTGGGCGATCTCCCTGCCAATGAGATCAACGTGGTGAGGATATCGACGGAAGGCGTTGGGTCGACAAGTGCAAGAAATGCCCTTGGCCCAGCCGTATGTTTCGGGTATTTATCAAACCAGGTGTCGACAGCGTCGATGACACGGTTGAAGCCTGCTTCATTTCCAGCGGCGTAGTCCACCAGGGCATTGGTTGCGATCTGAGCGGCGTAGTCGTCGTGGGCCAAGACGTGCCGTAGCCTGACCAGTGCTCTATGCGGCCACCGTTGGCCGTACGCTCCTCTGCAGACCAGAGCAACTACCTCACGGTGAGATTGGGTTTTTCGCGCCCAATCAAGCAAACGACTGTGAGCTTCCCGTGCGATTTCGTCTTTTTGAGAAGCTTCAGTCAATAGGTCGGCGATGATGCGGATTCGCCCTGTCCCTGAAGATGCTGCCGTGGTCCATTCTTCAAGAACCGAGAAGAAGGGCGGGTCCACAGCACTGAGAGACAGATCCAAGAGACGTCTACCGACTTGTTCCGCCCAGGCTTCAGCAACCCCGCCAGGCGCTGTGATGCGCTTCAGCCAATTCTGCGTCTCCTTTCGCTCGGTGGTCCAGTGATGCCAGTCCATGCGGATGGCGGCGCGGGAGAGCCCGGGTCGGCTATGAAACGATGCTGTGTCATCCGCAGTGATGTCTACGCCGACATCAAGCATTCGACGCCGAGGGCTGCGACCTTCGCGATAACGCCGCGCAGTCGCTTCCTCACGTGAGCCGAACTCGGTCGCTGCCTTGATGCACAACTCCAGGGGCGCACCTTCTAGATAGCACGCGGACAGGAGCATCAGCCGGTCTTGGCCGCGGGTTCCGATTTCGACAAGCTTCGTCTCCAGGAATTTCGTCCAGAGGAGGACCTCCTCTCGGATTGCCTCGATTTCCTTGTGACTCTGCTCCTGAACCGAAGATGTTTGTCTGTCCTGCCGCCCTTCGACTGCAGCGCTCAGGCGCTCTGGCTTGATGTGGTAGAGACGCTCAGCGATCGCGACGGCGTCGGCTGGGCTCACGCTGGGGGTGATGAGATCGGAGAAGAAGCCGATCGTCGTGTCGGCAGCAGCCCCCCGCAGGAAGCTCCGGGTCACGGATTGGCCCGGGTCTGGTTGCAGCCATTGAGCGTGCACAGGACTGCCGAGCCGAGCGGCGAGGTGGTTGTACGCAACTCGTACGGCGTTCGGGCGTACCGCGGCAATTTCCAAACGGCTGTCTCCCTGCCAGTCCCGCGGATTCGCCGTGATGACCAGGCAAGAACCCGCCCGGTGAAGGGCATCCGCCCAGGAGGTCAGCTTTTGGGCGATGCCGGCGGAAAGCCGCCGAGACGTCGCATCGAGGAGATATCCATATCCAGGGACAGGTTCTGGGAAGACTTCGAAATCCACAGCTTCATCGTCATCGTCACCCCAGTCCGGAGCGACGTCATAGAGATGATGGCCGTCGAAGCGCGTCGAGAGGTGGGTCTGTGCGGCGCGCACTGCGGAGACGTGCCGCCCAGTTCCCGGCTCCCCAGAGATCACAGCAAGCCCGTGACTGGCTAGGAGGTCAACAGCTCGCTGGGGTGTTGGGGTGTGAGCCCATAGGGGTTCCGAGGCCGCTTCCCGGCGCACGCCCGATACCGTGAAGATGGGCAATTTCGGTCGCCGAACGACCGTGATGTTCCCTCGGTTGTCGTGGCCGATCTGCACCACGGCACCGTGGTTGTCGGACACCGACTGCCTCGGCAGGGACATATCTGAGAATTCCTGAGACATGGTCAAGACCTCCCGGTGTTGAGGTCTCCGAGATTGTCCCTCCCCACTTGGATTACAGACCCGCTGTTACCCGTCACGCCCTGGTTCACAACTCCAGTCTGCTCATCTGTACGACGGCTTGCCAGGGCGGCCAGATCACTGGCCGCCTCTGGGAAGTCTTCAACCAATGTGATCAATCGACGCTGCCACCGATCTTGAAGCTCAGCCACGTCAAGGTTGTTGGCTTGCGCTTGGTCGGCGTCAAGTCGGCTCAGTTGCCGCTGCTCTTCAGCTTCGCCACCATGCCGGAACAGGCGTGCCGCGGCCGCCCGCGCAGAAGTCCAGCTGTCCTTGATCATCTCAGCCACCAGCGCCGCTGCGGCAGCACCGGCTACGGCAACCAACTGAGTCTGCTCACTCACGAGTCCTTGACCCTCCCGTTGACCTGTTGACATCACGCGCTGGGCAGGCACGCGACTTCCGCAGGATGCCAGGGAGGAAATCCGCACGAAGAGAGAACAGCAGAGTATGGCTGGAAGCAGTCGGACATCGCAGCTTTCAGGCAGAAAAGTCGATCACTGTGCCCTCGCTCCGGTGTATCCCAAAGTCGACCGTCTCAGCCAGATAGGTACGGGTACTGCAGCACAGGGGCCACCTCATCGAGAAGGCGCCAAACCGCAACCGCCTGCACGGTCACCGGGCCCCTCCGCCGCATCGTCCGGGCTGCGGCGCTGGGCGCCGGTCCCGGCGGTGCGGCGGATTGCCCGCAGGCAGCGGAGAGCCCCGTCCACCGACCGCCGATGAGCGCCCTTGGGTCAACAGTGGTGTACGGGGCCGCTCACCCGGTCGCCGACCAGCAACCGTTGGTCCGGGGCGTTGTTCAGGCCGCAGAGCTGTTCGGTCCCGGCGGTCCAGCGTCCTCCATGGCGAGCTTCTGGGCGATCTCCCCCGACAGTCCCGCCGTCAGCAGGCACGTTAGGAGCTGCACCGCTTCCGGGCGGACCATGCCGAGTTGGATTACGCCGTCACCTGAGACATACACGTCGGCCCTCAGGCCGGGGGAAGTCGGTCTCCAGGCTCAGCGCCCGCAGTTGCTCCGCCAGGGCATCGGCGCCCCGACTCGCAGCCGCCCAGGCCACGCACGGACGCCACCGCCGGGGACGAGTTCTCCGCCCGCCGCTGGCACGCTCCTCGCGGGTCGATCATGCCGTGCTCTCCTCTGTCTCTGGTCAGTCGGAAGAACGGTCTGGTGTGCCGCCGGCGGACTTCACGTCCTGGGGGGGGCAGGCCAAGGTGAGCCGCAGCACCGCTCCGCCACCTCCGGGGGTTCGATGAAGCCCTGGCCGAAGACGGTCAAGTCCGCGCGCAGGTAGGGGAAGTGTGCCGGGAGCCGCGCGCCGCTCCTGGCGCAGGTCACACGAAGAACTCTTGCTTGGATCGGCTGAGCTTCTCAGACTGAGAGCGCCTACGGTCGCACTACGAATTGGGGGTTCGTCTTGTCGGATGTCGCAGGCTTCAAGGCTTGGTCCTTCCTCATCACTGGTGATGAGCGGCAGTTTCAAGGAAACGACGGCTACGAGGATGTAGCCGAGGAGAGCTACAGCTACGACTCCACCGTAGGCAACTACCGTCGGGTGAAGCCCGGCGACCTGGTGGTCGTTCGGAACAGCTACGAGGCCTTGGGTGTCGGCTACATCGAGGAGCTGGAGACAGTACCGGACCAGGAAAAACTCCGGAGTCGCTGTCCAGCTTGCCGAAGCACCAACTTCAAAGAGCGGACCACGGAGAAGCCTCGCTTCCGATGTAGTCAATGTGGCACCAAGTTCGGCCAGCCAAAGGAAGAGCTCATACGGGTTACCACCTTCCGGGCCCACTACGGAGGGTCGTGGCAGCCCTTGGAGGGATGCCTCGATAAGAATCAGCTGGCTGAGATCAGCCTGAGCCGGTCGGATCAGCAATCGATCAAGGCGATGGACCTGGAACGGACTCTCATTGCCATCGCTGCATGTGGTGTCCGCCTTCCGCCTCAACAGGGCCCTGCGAAACCGAGACGTCAGCATCCACTGGAGCTGCCCGGGGGGCGTCGACGCACGACAACCGCCGCCCGGCTTGGCCAAGATGCTTTCCGTAGAGCTCTTGTCCATCAATACGGGATGATATGCGCCGCCACCGGCCCCAGCCCAGCAGAAACCCTTGAAGCCGCACATATAAGGCCATTCGCCAGAACCGAGCGGCATCGAGTTGAGGAAGGGGTGTTGTTGAGGGCCGACATCCATCGTCTCTTTGACAGCGGCCTGCTGACTTTCAGCACCGATTTCAAGGTGTGTATCGCACCAAGCCTCTTCGGCCACCCAACATATATGGCGTTGCAGGGCAACAGAATGCATCTACCAGAGCGGGCCGTTCTGGATCGAGACGCAGTCAAGGAGCATCACAGCCTGACCACCTCTACTTGGTGACGGTGCCGGAGGCCCGCCCCTTCGACGGGAGGGGAAGTCTGCGACGAGGCGGTCCGATCCGCTTGGCCTTCCGTCCCCTCCCTGCCAGCCGTTCCACTGGGTCAACCGCCCCGGCGGTACGAGAGTCCCACGATTACGGACGTTCCGCGTGTGGGGCGGGGGCGTACGGTCCAGGCGGTGGCGAGGGTGTCGACGAGGAGGAGGCCTCGGCCGCTTTCGGAGTTCGCGTCCGGGTGGGTCAGTGTTGGCTTGCCTGTGCCCGGGTCGGAGACGGCGAGCCAGTAGTGGCCGTCGGCCGGCCACAGGACGAGTTCGATCAGCTCCTCTTCTTCCCGGCAGGCGCCGTGGCGGATGGCGTTGGTGACCAGCTCGGAGGTCAACAGGCCGAGGTCGTCGCGGAAGTGGGGCCGGAGTGCCTGCGGCAGCGAGGCGGCGACGGCGTGGCGGGCATGCCCTACGGAGGTGGGGTGGGCGGGGAAGCGCCAGTGGGCGGGTACGAGGGGGATCTCGGGCATGGCGAACTCCAGTGCTCTGCGATGGGTTTGGGGATCGCCGGTGGCCTGCCGCCCTGGTCGCGGACACACCCGTCCCAGGGCAGACGGGCATGCTCGCGCGGTGCACTTCCGGCATTGCGGTGTGTAACGTACTCAACACCGACGGTAGAGCATGTGGTGGTAAATTTTCCACGCGCTCGGGTTGATTAACCCCCGAGGGTGAGGACAGCCCCCGCGCGCCACTGAGCGGCTTTCGTCGGACGGAAGGAACCCCCATGCCCCCGAGGACGACCCCCACGGAACGGCAGAAGCGCCTGGGAAGTGAACTGCGGCGCATCCGCACCGCGGCAGGCATGTCCGCGGAGTTCGCGGCGGGCCTGCTCGGCGTGGACCGGGGCAAGATCTCCAACATCGAGTCCGGCGTCCGGGGCATCAGCGCCGACCGCCTGCGCACCCTGGCCTGCAACTGCGATGTGACCGATGAGCCGTACGTCAAGGCACTCGTCGAGATGGCTCGGGCACGTACGGGTTGGTGGGAGCGCTACCGAGGCATCCTGCCCCAAGGCTTGCTCGACATCGCAGAAACGGAAAGCAACGCCGCACGCATTCATGGCGTCAACACTGTGCATGTCCCCGGCATGCTCCAGACCTCGGAACAGGCGATGGCCATCTTCCGGGCTGCTGTTCCCCCTTTGCCCGAGCATGAAGTTGCTCTACGACTCGCGCTGCGCGCGGAGCGCCAGGAGGTGATCACCGGCGACAAGGCGATCCCGTACATCGCCGTCATTCACGAGGCCGCGCTCCGGATGCGGTTCGGCGGCACCGACGTGGCCCGCGCCCAGCTGGAGTACCTGTTGGAGGTCTCCGAGCGGGACAACGTCACCGTGCTCGCCCTCCCCTTCGCCCACGGCGCCTTCCCTGGTGCAGGCCAGACCGTCGTCTACATCGAAGGGCCTGTACCGCAGCTCGATACGGTGCAGGTGGACAGCTCCCACGGGCCCGCCTTCCTCCACGCCGAGGGTCAGTTGGCGAAATACCGGGCGCAACTGGATCTGTTGGAAGGTCTGGCATTGCCACCGGAGCAGTCCCGAGATTTCATCCGTGACATCGCGCGCCAACTGTGAGGAGCCCCAATGCCGGAGATCACCTGGGAAAGCCCGTTCTGCGCCGAAGGCAGCTCCTGCTTCCGCCTCGGCACCGATGCCGACGGGAACGGCTACATAGCCGTCAACGGTCAGGAGGAGCGCTACCTCACCGACTCCCTCGAAGCCCTGCGCACGCTCATCACCGACATCAAGGCCGGCAAGGCCGACCATCTGCTGTAGGACCTGCCGTGCGCGCCACGTGCCGGGCGGCAGCACCGTGCACGGCTTCCCCTGTGGCGGGGCTCGGGTCCCCTGCCGGGGCGCCCGGCATGAGGTGCCCAAAGACCCCGTCGCCAGCGGAAGCGCTGAGGCCGGGGTCTTCGCGTATGTGCGGGTGTGTGCTGTCCGGAGCGAGCGTCTGTCAGGGGCTGCGGGCTATTCGCGGGCCGGCGGCCGGGGGCGGACGCCCAGGGTGGTGGGCGTTTCTCCTGCCGTGGTCCGGGCCTCCGCGAGCGATCGCTGTACGTCGCCCACCAGGTTCCGGAGGCGTCCCGGCCGTACGTCCTCGTGTTCCATCCAGTCGTCGAGGCGCGGGCGCAAGTGCCGTGCCATGCCCGTCCCGTGGCGGCGCAGTACTGAGCGATGGATCGAGATCTCCGCCTGTACTTCTCGCCGGAGATCATCGGTCCAGCCCTGCGCCCGGTCGTCCTCGCGCAGCGGGGACTTGAGAGCGGCCACCGCTGCGTCGAGGACCGCGAGCACGGTCGTGCCGGGTGTCACGGTCACGGCTTCACAGGGGCTGAGGCGCCCGCGTCCAGCTCGTTCTCCGCCGCCCGGATCGCCGCCTCCGGCCGCTGGCCCGGGATGTGGTCGTCCACCACCGGCTTGCCCATCGCCGCCGCGATGTGGTCCTGGAGCACCTTCCGCCGTTCCTCGAAGAAGGCGTCGAAGGCGTCGGCCCGCATCAGCCCGGGGTCCGCGAGGTGGGTCCTGACGCGCTGCTCGACGCCCTCCGGGCTGGTTTCGGCCGCCTTGGCGAGCCGCTGGAGGTACTCGGACGGTGCGTGGCCGCCGATGATCCGGTTGGTGCGTGCCGTCAGCGGTGTCTTGTTGACGACGGAGTTGTAGACGGAGCGCTCGTGACCGTTCTTCTGGCACCAGGCCTGCGGGAAGATGTGGTGGATGTCCATTGCCTCGTCGAAGTAGACGCTGACCTCCGCCTTCTCCCCCGTCCGCCAGTCCGCGGCGCCCGCCTTGAGCAGGAGCGCGTAGATGCCCTTGTACGCGGCGCTCTGCCGGGTCCGCAGGGTCAGCAGGCGGCTCGCCGCGAACTGTGCCTGGGTGACCGTGCGGGGTTCCTGCGCCGAACCGTGGATCCAGTCGACGACGTCGGGCAGGTCGAGGTTGAACCGGGTCTCGGTCGTGCCGCCGTACAGCTCGCCGAACACTCCGCACCAGTACCAGCGGGCCAGTTTCTCCTGCGCGCCCGCGCTCTCCGCGTCCGTGCCGGCGAGCGCGAAGATCGCGGCCAGCGGGATGAGCTGCGTGCCGTACGGGAGGAAGCGCGTGTCGAAGACGAACTGCCGGCGCAGGAATCTGGCGGCGGCCTTGAAGCCGGCGACGACGTCGGGCGCGTAGCGCCGGTAGTCCTCCAGGCTCAGCGCGAGCATGTCCTTGCGCTTGCAGCCGATACGCGGCAGGCGCTCCTCGTCCGTACCGGCCTCCACCTCCCGGCGGCGCCGCTCGGCGGTGGCGAGGAGCGTGACCGCCTGGAGGAAGTCGGTGTTGGAGACATCCCGCAGGATGGCGTACTCGGGCGCGTCCCAGGCGGAACGGCACTCAAGCCAGTGGTGCCGCAGATCGAACTCGTCGGCCGCGTACGTCGCCGTCAGCAGCTCGAAGACGGTGAGGGTGACTCCGCCCGTGTTGACCTTCTCGAAGACCTGGCACACGGCCTGGCGCGGGGTGTCCTTGCCGAGTTCGATGACCGGGAAGTGGTAAAGGCCGAACGACATGATGAAGCCGTCCCGGAAGCCGTACCAGAGCTCCATCGCGTCCGGTGCGAAACCCCAGTGGCGGGCGAAGCCGTCGCCCCAGGAGTTGTCGAAGAGGCACCGCAGCGGGAAGACGCGGTGCCGGTACTCCAACTCCCGTGTGGAGTAGTCCTCCAGGACCTCGCCCCGGAAGTTCACCACCTTGCGTGAGGGCGGGATGAAGCGGATCGCGTCCTCACGGTCCTCGTTCTCGTCGAGCGCCTTGGCCATGTCGACGTAGAACCAGCCGCTCACCCGGCGTTTGCGCTCGTCCTGGGTCTCCACCGGGCTGTCCATCGCGAGCGACTGGAACAGCGAGGTGAGCCGCTGCTGCCCGTCGAGGACCAGCGACTCCGGCTGTACCCGCCCGTCCGGGACCGCCCCTTCGATCGGCCGGTACTTGAACCGGACGTCCCCGCCGCCCTGGAGCAGCATCACCGTCCCGATCGGGTAGTTGAGGGACACCGAGGCCAGCAGACTCGCGATGTTGGGCCAGGGCCAGACCCAGCCGCGCTGGAACTCCGGCAACTGGATCTTCCCCGCCTCGACCTGCCGCAGCAGATCCCGCAGGGGCCGCTTGTCGATGCTGAACGTCTCGGTCGCCACATGTCCTCCTGGTACTGCACAACACGTTCGTCGGTGCTCGGTCGCCGGACCCGGGCGGACGGGGAGCGTTCAGCTCCGCTCGGCTCCCGTACCGCCCCCGTCGGCCCACCGGTCTATCACTGATGTCGCCCACACTGCCCGAGCTTCTGCGCCGCGGACTCTTCCTTGGTCATTTCGGTGATATCCGGGGAGGTGTCCTGCCTGCTGTGCAGGACCTGGCGGGCGCCGCCCGGCGGCGGACGGACCCCCGGGCGGCGCCGGCGGATCCGTAACGGGGGATGGGTCAGGCCGGTTTCAGGCGCTGGGTGAGGTGCTGGAGCATGCTCCAGGTACGGGGGTCGGTTCCGTCGCCGAGGTGGTAGTGGAGGCCAGGGCGGGCTGCGGGGCCGAGGTGGGCGGGGGTGAGGGCGAGGGGTGGGTGGAGAGCGCGGGTGTCCTCGATGTGCTTGGTCTCGTCGGGGCCGAGGGTGAAGGAGACGGGGATGGGCGGGGGTTCGAAGTGCGGGGGGACGGACAGGTCGCGGCGGGCGGTGCGGAGTGAGGTGAGCAGGGTGGTCAGGCCGTGTTCGGTGACCAGTGCTTCGGCCAGGGGTTCGATGGCGTCCAGCGGCGGGGGCTCGTCCTCGGCGTAGCCGAGGGTGAGGGTGACGGCCTCCTCGATTCCGCCGGGTGTGCGGGTGACGCGCAGGGTGGCCAGGGCCGGGCGCTCGGGGTGGCCGATGGCGATCAGCCAGGTGGGGTGGGGCGCCCGGCGGCGGGCGAAGTCGGTCAGGCTGCGGGTGGACCAGGGGAGGTTGACGGGTTCGGCGGTGCTCCAGCCGGCGGGGGCGGCGCCGGTGAGGTGCTGCCAGGCGGTTTCCAGGGCGGTGCCGAGGACGACGTTCTCGTCGGCGGGGCGGCGGGTGTGCAGGGAGAGGACGAGCTGGCGTTCGCCGGTGTCGGCGGGGGCGGTGAACGCCTCGGCGAGGGAGGTGTTGCCGTCGGCGTCGGTGAGGGGGGTGAAGATGCCGCCCTGCCAGTGGAGCCGGGCGCCGGAGAGGCCGTCGTAGTAGCCGTTGTCCCGGTCTTGGACGACCCAGCGGTTGGGGTGGCCGTGCAGTGCGGTGCGGGTGGGCAGGGTGAGGCGTGTGGTGGGCTGGGTGACGATCTGCAGGGCGCGGTCGCCGGCCGTCGCGCTGCGGAGGGCGTCGGAGAGCCAGCTGGTCATGGCGACCACGGGACGGTCCTGGATGACCACGGCCGCCCGCGTGGTGAGGACGTCGACCGCCGGGACGGAGGTGGGCGGTACGGGGATCGCGGTGATGTCGGAGCTGAGCGGGACGACCTCGGTGGAGGCCGCCTCCGGGGGCCACACCGCGCCGTCGAGGACATGGGCGAGGCGTCCGGCGAAGGAGCCCGCCAGCCGGCCGCCCTCGGCGACGGCCGTGGAGGCGCGGGCCTCCGTCCACCACACCGGGCCGTCCGGGAGGCCGGGGCCCGTGCCGGCTCCGGCTCCGGCTCCGAGGAGGCGGTCCGTCTCGCCGGGGACCTGGACGAGAAGCGGTGCTTCGACGGAGACCAGGGGACGGCCGTCGGCGGCGCAGAGCTGGATGACGGCCCCGTCGGCCAGGGTGTTCACCCCGAGATCGGGACCGCCGGCGTGGAGGCCTGCCAGCAGGGTGCGCAGGTCCGGCATCTTCGGGGTGAGGGCGATGACGTCCTTGGTCACGGGCGCGCGGTGTCCTCGGCTCTGACAGGGGTGGCGGCGGTCCGAACAATCCTGCGGGAGGCCGCGGCCGGCATGACAACCGTCGGCCCGGCCTCCCGTCCGGCTGCCGCCTGGTCCGCGGCGGCCTCGCCCCGGGGTGCCGTGGGCACGTTGGCCCGGTGCGTCGTCACGTGGGGAACTCGCCCAGCCAGCTGTGCTGCAGCAGGTGCTTGGGCAGGTACTCCGATTCCACCTCGATGGGCAGTTCCCCGTCATAGGCGAGGGAGGCGATGGCGAGGGGGCCCAGGGCGATGCTGCCGTCGATGTCCGTGACCCGCTCCTCGGTCAGGGTCCAGTACGCCTGGTGCAGTTTCAGGGCCTCCACCAGGGCGGGGCTGAAGCCTGCCTCGTCCCGGCGCACGAAGTGGTAGAAGAGGTTGATCGGCGGATAGAGAAGGCCCTGCAGCAGATCCTTCGGCGCGATCCGCGCCACGGAGGGATCCGACGCCTCGAACGTGGCGGTGAGCTTCTCCACCAGCCCCGGCCGCCGCAGCCAGTACGTCTGCAGCGTGTCCACCCAGTGGTAGATGTACTCGTCGTACTGCCCCTCCGGCGACCGCAGACGCTCCAACGGAACCTCGCACAACTGCGTCATCCGCTGCCGCTCACGGCAGATCACCGCCAGCCAGAACGCCGTCAGCCAATTCCCCGCATCCGCCGTCGACATCGGACCAGTCGCCGGAAGGCTGCGCACCTTCCGGTTGATACGGCACTCAACCCTCCCCTCGCTCACCCCCGTCACAGCGAACAACGCCGAACCCAGCTGCATCGCATTGACCGCCGCCTCCCACGTCTCCACCGCCGCCGCCCGCGGATCGACGACGCAGCGAGCATGGAGGGACAGGACGCTGCCGCTGAACGCCATGTCGATCAGTTCTGAGGATTCCTCGAGATCGTCGATCTCCTCGGCCACGGTCTCGTCCAACCGCTCCGCGAAGCGCTCGGCGTCCGGTCCTGTCGGCAGCCCGTGCCGGTCGATGCGTACGGTCACGGAAGGGTCCCCTTGCTGATGTCAAACCGTCGGTACTGGTAGCCAGTGTATGAGCCGGTATTCTTTTCGCCCTTGACGACTACGTATTCCAAGTTGCCCTCCTTGAGCGCTTTCCGGATGTCTCTCACGAGATCCGTCTCACCGCGCTTCCTCATGTGGCGGATGATGTCAAGGAAGTACTCCCTGCTGCCTTGGGATACTTGCCGGCCGTCTGGCAGCGTGCGTCTGCCGAGTTCGGTCCCGGGACTGCTCTTGGCCTCGATGACGACGATGCGGCCGTCCTCGTGCTTCCAGACCTGGTCGAACTGGTCGTTGCCGTTCTTCGGGCCGAGGAGCGGCTGTTCGGTGAAGTCCGGGTAGCGCTCGGCGACGTAGTGGTGCCGGGCCGCGGCCTCGCCGAATTCTTCGGCCGCCTCCCCCATCGCGCTGTGGGACTCCTTGTACGCCCCCTTGGCCTCTCCCCACTGCGCGGCCGAGTCGGGGGTTCCCTGGGCGTCGTGGGCCCTGCCGGTCTCAGCCTTCCAGTCCGCCATGATGTTGTCGAACCGGATGGCGAAGAAGCGGTTCCGTGCGGCCTCATCCAGAATTCTGAGCCGTGCCTTGGTGGTGACGGTGTCCGCCCCCACGCTGATGTAGTCCTCATCGAGGAAATGCGGCTTCGGCGGCGCCGGAACGTCCTTGGCGCGGATCCACGGGGCGTCGTCCGACAGCCGGGTGAGCTGAGGCGGGGTGAAGCCGCTCTCGTCGTAGACCTCCAGACGTTTGCGCGTGCCGTCTTTCCTGTAGTAGTGCTCGCGGTAGCCCGGCTCGTTGTTGGCGCGGTAGACCTGGATCTCCTCGATCTGCTCCAGCGTGAGCGATCCGCGGGGCCCGTACGGGTTGGCCCCGTCGCGCATGTAGGGAGGCCGCTGGCCCGCCGGGGACCGGTCGGGCACGCCGCCGTCCGGCCCCGTCGCGCCAGCTGTTCCGTCGTCGGCCGTTCCGTCGCCGGTGGTGTCGTGGCCGGCCGTGTCGTCGGCGGCCCGGCCGAGATCGTCTGCGCCGCCTGCCCCATGACCGCCGGAGCCGGGGACGCCACCACCGTTGCCGCCCTGT
Source organism: Streptomyces xinghaiensis S187 (assembly GCF_000220705.2). Classification (GTDB taxonomy): domain Bacteria; phylum Actinomycetota; class Actinomycetes; order Streptomycetales; family Streptomycetaceae; genus Streptomyces; species Streptomyces xinghaiensis. The sequence goes on from NZ_CP023202.1 coordinate 2,245,264, forward strand.
CCGGCGCCGCCGTGTCCGTTGACGGCCTGCCCGCTCCCACCCGTTCCCGTACTCCGCGCGGACGTCTCGGGACCGGCAGCGTGCGCGGCTCCGGCTCCGCCGGAGGCACTTCCCCTGCCCCCACCGGGCGCGTCCCCGCCGCCTGTGCCCGTGCCCGTACCGGACGGAGGCTCGTGGCCGGCCCGGGGCGGGAGGTTCTGCCCCGTGTGGGCGGCGCCGTCCGGGGTGCGTGAGGTCGCGCCGACGGCGGTGAGTTCCCGGTCGCGGGCCGGTGTCTGCTCCGGCGCGGCCCGCTGCGCGTCGGCGGCCAGTTCCCGGTGCGGCGGCTGGGTGTGGACGTTGCCGTGCCTGTCGACGGGGATGAACCGGCCGTCCTCGATGATGAGTTTGGCACCGTTGGGGAGTTCCATGACGCTGTTCACGCGGTGCGCGTCCGCCGTGGCCTCGACGCCCGCGCGGACTCCCGTCGTCACCTCGGAGAGCTTCGGCAGGCCGCCGGCCGCCTTGCCGCCCAGTGTCAGGACCGCCGAGACCGGGTCGAGGTACACGCCCACCTTTCCGGCGGCGCCCGCGACCTTGGCGGCGGCACCGGCGTCGGCCGCGCCCCTCGCGGCCAGTGATCCGGCGCCGATCGTCAGACCGTTGAAGACGACCGTCGACGCGGCGCGGGCGGGATTCTCGCCCCACATGTCCCAGGCGACCAGGCCCTTGGCGAAGTCCTTGGCGGCCTGCTTCTGCCGGACCTCGGTCTCGCTCTCCTCATCCGGGCCGATCGCCCAGTCCATGAGCGCGTCGAACGGCGCGATGGTGTACTGGCCGATGCCGCTGAGTACGTCCCCCAGGCCGCTCCAGGCATCCCCGGCCGCGTCCAGGCCCTCGGTGCCGAACAGGGTGCCCAGGCCCTTGAGGCCGCCCCAGATGTTGTCGACGACCAGGCCGTCCCAGAAGAAGCTCTTGGTCCAGTAGCCGACCTCCCACGCGTGGTGGGACTCACTCACCGGGCTGCCCCAGGGGGTTTTCTCCGCATGCTTGAGGACCTCGGCGTCGTAGCCGTACATCACGGTCTTCTTGTTCGACGTATGGCTGCCGTCGTCCTTCACGAACTTCGGGCCGCCGACCAGCGCCGAGATCGTGGTGGCGGCCCGGCGCTCGGCCTCACGGAACGCGCTCTCCGCGGCCGCCACACCGTCCATGAGCTCTTGGTGGCGCCGGATCTTGTCCTCGTCGTACGTCCACTCGTCGTCGCCCTCCACGCTCTCCACGAACGTGAACGCGTCCGCCTTCAGCCCCTCCAGGCGCTTGGCGAGCGGGCGGGCCTCGACGGAGAAGGTGTCCAGGGCGTCGGCGACCGTCTCCAGCTTCACGGCGAAGCCGTCGGCCTTGTCCATCACCGGCTGCGTGGTGGAGAACAGCGCGTCGGCCTCCGGCGCGGTGTAGAAGGCCCCCAGCATCTGGAAGCGGGAGTGCACGTCCGAGCCGCCGTCGCGGATCCCGATGGCGTCACCGCGCAGCCGGGAGACGTCCTTGTCGAGTTGTTCGAAGTCGCCGGTGAACTGCGGTATGCCCGACGGCTCGATCACTTCTGCCGCCCTTCCCGGCCGCCGCCGCCCTGGTCCCCTCCCGGCGGATCGACCTTCGGGGCGGCCAGCGCCCTGCGCTGGGCTTCGGCGGCCATGTCGAGATCCGCCAGCGCATAGCAGGCGGTGGCCTCACGGGCCCCGTTCACCGACTTCGCCGCCCGCGCCCCGAGGAAGAGCACCTCCTCCGCGGTCCCCTCCACGAAGAGCGCCAGAGCCGCACCGATCGCCCCGGTCGGAGCCGCCCCGCAGTACGGGCCGCTGATGGTGCCGGCCGAGGCCGCCGCGCTCTCCACATCACTCGCGTACGCCTTGACGTCCTTGGCCACGTCGTCCATCGCGTCCTCGACCAGCGAGGTCACGAACTGCACACCGGACGTCGAAATGTCCCACCCGCTCATACCCATCCCCCGCCGGATGCGTGCGCCTGCCGTCCCCGCACGGCACGAGTCACCGGGCGTCGCCGGTCCTGCACCGGAGGTCTGCCTCGGCACTCCCGTGCGTCACACATGATCACCGTACGTCGAACATCCTGTCGCACAAGTCGAGGCGGGATCAACACAGTTGGGTGCGTGGTGGCGTGATTCAGCCCATACCGCACTGCACCGAACGCGCGGCAGCGGGACCTGACAGGCCCTCCGCCACCCGGGCAGCGTCCGTCCGTGGGCGGCTTCCGGCTGACGTGGCGCAGCCCGTCCGGGCCGTTCGGTTGGAGCGTGCGGCCGGTGCGTACGCTGGGCGCGTGCAGTTGCTCCCCGATCCCGTCCGCCGTCTTGCCGCCTGGTGCCTCGTCGTCCTGCTGGTCTCCGGCGTCGTCTACATCGGAATCCGGTTGAGCGTGGTGCTCCGGCCGGCCGTCATTCCCGTGCTGCTCGCTCTGCTCGGCACCGCGCTGCTTCTTCCCCTGCACCGGTGGCTCGTGCGGATGAGGGTCCACCGGTCCGTGGCCGCGGGGCTCACGTGCGCCGCCGTTCTCGGTGCGGTCGGCGGTGCCGTGTACGTCGTCACGATCGCGCTGGTCGACACCTGGGACCAGATCGTCGCCTCGCTGCGCAGGGCGGTGCGGGATCTGGCCGATCAGTTCGGTGCGTCCGGCACCTCGCTGGAGGATCTCGCCGGCAACGCCGTGGACATGCTGGGGAGGTTCGGGGGGACGGCCGCCTCCGGTGTCGTCAGCGGGGTCAGCTGGGCCGTCCAGGGACTGGGCATGGCGGTGCTCGCGCTGCTGCTGGTCTTCTTCTTCCTGCGCGACTCCGACCGGGCCACCGGCACCCTGCGCTCGCTCGTCCCGCGCGACAGCGCCGACATCACCGAGGCGATGGCCCGGCGGGCCTTCGAGGGTGTCGAGGGGTTCATGCGCGGTACCACCGTGGTGGCGCTCATCGACGCGGTCTGCATCACCGCGGGCCTGCTGGTCCTGCGCGTGCCGGGGGCCCTCGGACTCGGCGCGCTCGTCTTCATCGGCGCCTACGTCCCCTATCTCGGCGCCTTCGTCTCCGGCACCGTGGCCGTGCTGGTCACGCTCGCCGACCGGGGGCTCGTCATCGCGCTGTGGGCGCTGGGGGTGGTGCTCGTGGTCCAGATGCTGGAGGGGAACATCTTCCAGCCGGTGGTCCAGAGCCGGACCGTCCGGATCCACCCCGCGGTGGTCCTGGTGGCGCTCACCGCGGGCGCGTCCGTGGCCGGGATCGTCGGCGTGCTGCTCGCTGTGCCGGTCACCGCGGCGGCGTTCGGAGTGGGCCGCGAGCTGCGCACACGCTACGCGTCGCCTGAGGGCCCGCCCCCCGCGGGGCCCGCCACCGAGCCGTCGGCGGACTGAGCGGACCGGTGCTGCTCAGTGGCGCACGGCCATGACCGCCTCGGCGGTGGTGCGCTCGGGCAGGTCGAGATGGCTCCGCGCCGTTGCCCGCACCGTGTCGCCCGGTGCCACGGAGGACACGGTCACCAGGACGACGTCGGCCAGATCGCCGTTCCCGTCATGGAAGTTGACCTGGATCGCGTACGAGTCGGTCTCGTCACCGCTGTTCGCCACGGCGAGTTCCGCGACCGCGCGCCCCTCGTCGTCGATCTCGGTCCCGCGTACGTCCACGTCGCCGGTGGCCACGATCCCGTCGCGGATCTCGCGGAGTTCCTCCTTCACCTCCTCGGCCGCGGAGGCGGCGTCCGGGGGCACGTCCTCCTCGGCGCACCCGGCCGTCAACGCCAGAACCGCGGCGGTGACCACCCCTGCCGCTCGGGCCCGGCGCCCCGGCCCTTTCCTCGTTCGGGACATGCCGCTCTCCCCTTCCCGGGACTCGTGTGCGGACGTGTACGGACTGTTCCGGGCGGGGTACCCGGCTCCCGCGTTGCTGCACCCGCCGTAAGGCTTCCGATACATGAGGACCGGTCAGGAAACGGGGGGTGGGGCCCGGCGGAGGGGGAACCCGGGGGAGAAGGCGCCCGGGCCGCCCGGTCCGGGTACGCAGGCACCCCTGTGATGTGTGAGGAGGCCCCCATGGAATCCGGCGACGTCCCCGTACTGACGAGGATCTCGGACTCCGACCAGGCGATCAGCGCACCCGGCGAGGACATCCGGGGCCGGAAGGTCACCGACCGCTCGGGCAACGAGCTCGGCAAGGTCGGCGACCTGCTCGTCGACGAAGAGGAACACAAGGTCCGCTTCCTTCTCCTGGAACACGGAGGGTTCCTCGGCATCGGCGAGAAGGAGAGTTATGTACCGGTCGATGCCGTCGCCGACGTCTCGGAGGACCGGGTGCGCATCGACCGGACCCGCGAGCAGGTGGCCGGCGCGCCCGGGTACGACCCGGAGCTCGTGGACCGCGACGCGTTCTATGACGACCTCTACCGGCACTACGGTTACCGTCCGTTCTGGGGACCCGGCTACGCGTACCCGCCGTTTCCCCGTCAGCCCGGGCAACTGTGGTGACCGGCGCGGTCCGGTGGGGCGGCCCGCGCGCGGTCCCCGCTCCGCGCGTGGCCGCCGCCCGTCCGTACCGCGCACGGTGATCGGCCGGTGGTGCGGCGGGCGCCGGCGCGTGGCGCGGGCCCGGGGAGGAGCGGCCGGCCAGGGCCGGGTCGGCGGCAGGGAGGGCCGGCGCGCCCCTGGCAGAGGGGCCGTGGTGAGGCGCGGGTCCGGCCCCCGGCGCCCCGGTCAGCCCGAGGCGCCCGCGAGTTGCCCCAGGTCCCGGGCGGGGAGTGCGGCCAGGGTGTTGCCGATGTAGCGCGTCGGGCCCCACAGGACCCGGTCGGCGGGGACGCGTACCGTGCGTCCGCCGAAGTCCAGGAAGCCCAGGACGTCCTGGGAGCCGCCGACCTCCAGCACGGCGACCGGGGTGCCACCGGGGCCGCCCTCGATGCTGCGGATCCGCCCGATCATGCTGCCCTCGGGGCCGAGCAGGGTCGCGTCCCGGTAGTCCGCCCACACCGCGCGGGGCGGCACGGCCGGCTGCTGCCGTCCGGCGGGGGCGACGACCTCGGTCAGCTCGCGCACGGCGCGGTCCAGCTTGCCGCGGGCCGCGTCGGGCAGCCCGTTGTGCAGGTCCTCGCGGGCTCCCTTCAGATGCTTCAGCGCGGCCGTGAAGCCGTTTCCGACCGGGCCGTGGGCCGACTCGTGGCCGACCTCGGCGGCCCGCCGCGCCGCGTCGAGCGCGTGGGTGGCCTCGCTGCGCTCGCCGTTGGCCAGGCCGTGGCGGGCAGCGGCCGCCGCGCGGGCCGTTCCCGTGGTGAGCGCCGCCAGCGGGCGGTCGGGCCCCACCTCCGGCGGCGCGCCGGCGGCCGCGGGCACATGGACGGGCTGGTCGTCCAGCCACTGCACCGCCCAGGCGAAACCGGCCAGGCTCGCCAGGCCGAGCACCCACATGGCGGCGACGATACCGATCTTCCGGAGCCCCATCAGTGCTGCCTCCCCATGCCGTGCTTGTAACCGACCTTGATCTCCAGCCAGTTCATCGGGTAGGTGAGAATGAATCCGACGAACAGCCCGAGGGCGGCGAACCCCCAGAAGGCGTAGGTGTCCGGGTCCGGCTGCTCGGTGACGGCCAGGGGCGTGACGACCCCCATGACCAGGCCCATGCCCGCCATGACCGAGAGCATGGAGTACCACTCGCCGCGGAAGGCCATGTAGATCGCCTGCGGCCAGCTGCTCGCGTGCATGGACATCGCCTTGTACTGGAAGATGAGCGTGCCCATCAGATAGCCGACCAGGTACTCGAACCACCACTCTTCCCAGAAGCCCAGGTCGAAGACCCGGGCCATGATCATGGCGGTGACGATGCCGACGCCGTCCCCGCCGACGCAGTGGATCACCGAGCCGGTGGTGCGGCGGAACCAGTCGTGCATCACGTACTCGTTGTGCCGCTCCTGCTTCTCCTCCTCGCCGTCCACCTGCCCGATGCCGGGGGCGCGGGCCGTCAGCAGGTACAGCGCGAGGCCGACCGGGCCGAAGAAGAACACGATGATGGGCCAGGCCCACCGCATCGCGGGCTTCAGCGGGGTGTTGGTGTGGTACGCGTCCCAGGTCACCCAGACGGCGCCGATGAGCCCGATCGCGTAGAACGGCAGCACGAACCACGGCTCGGCGAGGAACGACAGCCAGCCCAGCTCGATCACATGCCCTCCCATCATCGAAAACGCGGCCGGTCAGGGGTTACCGGCCGTCGGCTCGTCAAACCTTTCCGCGGTCGCTGGTGCCCCGGCCCCCGGACGCAAAACGGGCTCCGGAGGCGAAACGGGCTCCCGCCGCGCGGGCTCCGGCCGCGGTGGCGCCGGCGGCGAGGGCGGCGGCCGCCACCCGCAGCGCCCGCTTCCGCAGCGGCGGGGCCGGCCTCGGTCCGGCGCCGCGCTCGGGCAGCCGGGACACCGCTCCGGCGCCCTGCTCCCGGGCCAGCTTCATCACCTCGGCCACGTGCAGCGCCCGCCGCCCGGTGCCCGCGTCCTCGATCTGTGTCTTGCAGGAGAAGCCGTCGGCCACGACGATGCAGTCGTCGTCCGCCTCGCGGACGCCGGGCAGCAGCGCCTGCTCACCGCAGTCCAGGGAGATCTGGTACTTGCCGGACTCGAAGCCCCAGGAACCGGCGAGGCCGCAGCATCCGCCCTGCAGGCTCCGCACCTCCAGGCCCATCTTCTCCAGCAGCTCCTGTTCGGGGTTCACCCCGCCCGTGGCGCGGTGGTGGCAGTGGCCCCACAGCAGGGCCGAGCCGTCGAGCTTCGGCGGGTCGATGCCGAAGGTGCGGAAGAAGTCCGGGAAGTGGTAGGCGTTGCGGGTGAGCCGCCGGGCGTCGTCGTCGTGCGGCAGCAGCTTCGGCAGCTCGTCCTTGAAGACGGCCAGGCAGCTCGGTTCCATGCCGACGACGGGCGTGCCGTCCCGCAGATGGGGGCGGAGCAGGTCCAGCACCCGGTGGAGGTAGCGCTCGGCGGCGTCCAGGAAGCCGTAGTCGTACAGCGGCCGGCCGCAGCAGATGTGCTGCTCGGGCATGACGACCCGCCAGCCCGCCGCCTCGATCGCCTCCACGCAGGCCACCCCGACGCCGGTGTGGAAGTGGTTGTTGAAGGTGTCCGGAAACAGCACGACGGGGCGGCCGCCGGGGTTGGTGGTGCCGCCGCGCCGGGCGAACCATTCCTGGAGCGTCATGGGCGCGAAGCGGGGCAGCGGGCGGCGGCGGTCGATGCCCGCGACCAGCTTGGCGAGGCGGGACAGGCCCGGGGTCTGGGTGGCGAGGTTCGCCAGTTCCGGGACGCGGGAGGCGATCCTGGCCGTCTGGTCGATGAACCCGAAGGCGTAGGCGTGGCGCGGGCGCCACCGGCGGGCCGACTTGAAGTGGTGGTGCAGGAACTCGGCCTTGTAGGTGGGCATGTCGACGTTGACGGGGCAGTCGTTGGTGCAGCCCTTGCAGGACAGGCAGAGGTCGAGGGCGTCGTACACCTCCCTGGACTGCCAGCCGTCGGTGACGACGTCCCCTTCGAGCATCTCGTACAGCAGGCGGGCCCGGCCGCGGGTGGTGTGCTTCTCCTCGCGGGTGACCTGGTAGCTGGGGCACATCGTCGTCTGCGCGTCCGGTACGCGGCACTTGCCGATACCGACGCACCGCAGCGTGGCGTGGGCGAAGTCGCCGCCGTCCTCCGCGTAGGCGAACTTGGTGCGGTCGCGGGGCGGGTTGTAGCCGGTGCCCAGCTTGAGGTTCTCGTCCATGCGGTACGGGTCGACGACCTTCCCCGGGCTCATCTTCCACCGCGGGTCCCAGATGGCCTTGAACTCCCGCATGGCCTGCACGAGTTCGGGCCCGAACTGCTTCTCCAGCAGTTCGCCGCGCTGCTGTCCGTCGCCGTGCTCGCCGGACACCGAGCCGCCCATGCCGACGCACAGGTCGGCGGCCTCCTCCAGGAACGCCCGGTAGGTGGCCAGCCCGTCCGCGGTGCGCAGGTCGAAACTGATCCGGGAGTGGATGCACCCCTGGCCGAGATGGCCGTACATGGCGCCGCTGAGGCCGTGCCGGGCCATGATCTCGCGGAGTCCGCGCACGTACTCCCCGGTCCGGTCCGGCGGCACCGCGGAGTCCTCCCAGCCGGGCCAGTGGTCCTTGCCACCGGGCGGGAAGGCGGTCGAGCCGAGGCCGCTCTCCCGGATCGCCCACAGGTGTTCGCTGCTGCCGCCCTCCTGCTTGCTCCGGGCGAGGCGGACGCGGTCCGGCGCGTAGCCCTTGTCCTCCGTGAGCCACCGGACGAAGCCGTGGGCGCGCGCGACGGACTCCTCGGTGGTGTCGGCGCCGAACTGGACGAGGAGCCAGGCGCCGCCGCCGGGCCGGGGCAGGTCCTCGATGTCCTCGGCGTTCATGTTCTGCAGCTGCTGGTCGCGGATGAGCTGGTCGTCCAGCGCCTCCAGGCCGATCGGCCTCCACCGCTCGATGATCTCGGTGCAGTGCTCGGCGGCGTCGGCGAGGTCGTCGTACTCGACGACGACGGTGGTGCGCTGCTGCAGGGCGGGGGTGAGCAGGAGCTGTGAGCGCAGCACCGTGACGCAGGTGCTCTCGGTGCCGACCAGCGCGCGGGCGACGTTGAAGCCGCGTTCGGGCAGGAGTTCGTCGAGGTTGTAGCCGGACACCCGGCGCGGCACCTCCCGCTCGGAGCGGAAGCCGGCCCGGATGGCGTCGGCGTACCGGTCGCGCAGGTCGCGCAGCGCGGCGTAGATCTCGCCCTTGCGGCCGCCCTGGGCGATGATCTCGTCGAGGTGCCGCTCCTCGTCCACGCCCGTCCAGAAGCGGGCGCCGTCGTAGGTGACGACCTCCAGGGCGTGCACGTTGTCGCTGGTGCGCGGCCCGGGGCCGTAGAGCTGCGACTGCACCGAGTGGATGCCGCAGGAGTTGTTGCCGATGTTGCCGCCGATCACGCAGCGGGAGTGGGAGGAGGGGTCGGGGCCGAAGACCAGGTCGTGGCGGCCGAGGTGGCGGTTCAGCTGCTCGTTGATGACGCCCGGTTCGCAGGTGACGATGCGGCGCTCGGGATCCACCTCGCCGATGGCGGTGAGGTACTTGGAGTGGTCGATGACCACGGCCTCGTTGACCGTCTCCCCGGACAGGCTCGTTCCGCCGCCGCGGCTGAGGACGGGCGCGCCGAAGCGGTGGCAGACCTTGTGGGCCGCCTCCACGTCGTCGAGCGTGCGGGGGACGACGACCCCGATCGGCACCTGCCGGTAGTTCGAGGCGTCCTGGGCGTACAGGCCGAGCGAGGCGGTGTCGAAGCGGACCTCGCCGTCGACCGCCTTGCGCAGCGCCCGCTCCAGCCGGCCCACGTCGAGGGTTTCGCGGGCCCTCGGCGGCCCCGCGATCCCCGGGTGCGTCTTGGCCGGGATGTCGCGTGTCCTGCGGCGTGCTGCCTTGGCCATGCGGGTTTCCACTCCTTTTCAACTCCGGATCGAGCCGGTCGGGCGGCCGGCCGGTCCACCGGTCCCGGTCAAGCCGGCCGGTCCGGCCGTGTGCCGTACACCCGGTAGGGCTCGGCGTCGGCCCATTTGACGTCCAGGCCCAGCCCCGGCCGGCCGGGATCGGGCCGTATGGCGCCGCCGTCGGGCGGCAGGGTTCCGTCGAACAGCAGGTGCTCCACGCGCACGTGGTCGTGGAAGTACTCCAGGTGCCGCAGCCTGCGCACGGCGCAGAAGGCGTGGGCGGAGAGCGCCGGGGCGCAGTGGGCGGACAGGTCGATGTGCCGGGCCGCGGACAGGCCGCCGATCTCGAGCACGCCGGTGATGCCGCCGCAGCGGGTCACGTCGGCCTGGAGGCAGTCCACGGCCGGGGGCTCCAGGAGGTTGACGAAGTCGCGTGTCGTGAAGGCGTATTCGCCCGCCGCGATCTCCAGGCGGGCGGGGCCCCGGTCGCGCAGCAGGCGCAGCCCGGCGAAGTCGGCCGAGCTGACGGGCTCCTCCAGCCACCGCACGTCCCACTCGTCGTGGAACCGGTGCGCCCAGTACAGGGCCTCCTTGCCGGTGAGCGCTCCGTTGGCGTCGGTGAGGAGCTCCGTGCCGTCGCCGACGGCCCGGCGTACGGCCGCCAGCCGCTCCGGGTCGCGTCCGGGCTCGCGGGAGGTCTTGAGCTTCACCCGGGGGATGCCCTGCTCGACCCATCCGGCGAGCTGCCCGGTGAGCCGGTCGAGCGGGTAGTTGGTGAAGCCTCCGCTGCCGTACACCGGGACCCGGTCGTGGTGGGCGGGCAGCAGATGGATCAGCGGCAGTCCCAGCAGCCGCGCCTTGAGGTCCCACAGCGCCACGTCCACGGCGGAGACCGCCATGGCTCCGACGCCGGGGCGGCCGGCGTTGCGGATCCGCGCGCCCATGCGCTGCCAGAGCGCGGGCGGCGCGGTGACGCTCTCCCCCCGCACCACCGGGGCGAGCTTCGAGGTCACGAAGGAGGCGACGGACACGTCACCGTAGGTGTAGCCGAGGCCGGTCCGGCCGGCGGCGTGCACCCGGACCAGGATCATGGTGGTGGAGTCCCACTCCAGCGTGCCGTCCTGCTCCTTCCCGCCGGGGCCGTCGGTGGGCACCTCGAACGCGTGCACCTCGACCGCGTCGATGCGGCTGTCCTCCAGGCCGGCTCCCCCGGCTCCCCCGGCTCCCCCGGCTCCTGCGGCGGCCGCGGGGCCCGTCATGAGGGCCGCCCCGGCAGGCGTTCGACGGCGCCGGCGGCCCTGCTGTCCGGCCCGGGCGGGGTGTGCGGCGGGACCGGCGCGGTTGCGGGGCCGGCCGCGGACCTGGCGCTTCCCGCCGGCCGCACCGCAGACGGCAGGCTCCCGCCGGTGGTGGAGGGGCCGTCGGTCACCTGTGTCATCACACACTCCCTCGGCGTCTCTTCGCCGACTCTCCCCCGGAGCCGTCCGCGGCGTCTCACCGTCTCCAGTGGGTGACCCGGCGGAGGGGCGGGTAAACGGAGGAATCCCCGCACCACTCTCCTGTCTCAGGGGCCGCGGCGAGCCCGCGCCCCGGTCCGGGTCCGGCCGTCCTTCCGCGCATCCACGACGGGTGACGGTGTTTCGGACGCTCCTCCCGGGTGACTCCGTGATCCGACACCAGTCGACACGAAGGGACGGCCGGTTGCCGCGAGCCGGCCGGTTCCGGCGCCGCGGCGGCCGGTTCCGGCGGCCCCGGAGCCGGCTCCTCCCCGGCTCGCGCGATCCGCTGCCGCCGCGCGGGACCGGGAGGGCGTTCCCTGGCCCCGCGAGGAGAGGTACGCACTGTGGAGCACTTCGGAAAGCGCACCTGGGTGATCGCCGAAGGGTTCATCCCCGGCTCCAGTACCGGCCCGGAGGAGATGGCCAGCCACGAGACCGCGTGCATCCTCAACACCGGTGACGCGGACGCTCATGTGGAGATCACCTGCTTCTTCCCGGACCGCGAACCCGCCGGGCCGTACCGGGTGACCGTGCCCGCCCGGCGCACCGTGCACCAGCGGTTCAACGACTTCACCGGGGACGGCACGGTGCCCGTGGGCTCCGACTACGCGTCGGTGCTGGTGAGCGATGTGCCGGTGGTCGTCCAGCACACCCGTCTCGACAGCCGCCAGCCGGCGAACGCCCTGCTCTCGACCGTCGCCTACGGCGCCGAGTGACGGCCGTGGGCCCGGGACGCGGGGGGACCGTACGGAGGCGGGGTGTGCGGGAGCGCGCCCGGCCGGCGGAAGCCGTGGCGATCCGCCGTGTACCGGCGGCGGCCGGCCCCGCCGGCGGGCACCCGTGGTGACGGCGCGGTCGGAGGGCACGGCCGTCCGGGAGCCCGGCGCGGAGCGCCGCGCCCCCGTGCGGAGCAGGATCGTCTCCGGCACCCGGCTCCTGCTGCTCTCCGCCGTGCTGCTGGCCGGAGTCGGCGCCTGCGGGCGTCTCGTCGGCTGGGTGGCGCTGACGACGACCGTGGGGCCGACGGCGTATTTGCTGCTGGACCATCCGGGAACCGTGGGCAGGCGGTTGCGCGCCGCCGTCCTGGGCCACGGGGCGGCGGTCGGCATCGGGCTGGGGTGCCTGGCCGCGTTCGGCCTGTGGAACCACCCGTCGATCGTCACCCGGCGGTACGACACCACCGAGCAGATCGGCGCACAGGCCCTCGCGGTGGGGCTCACGCTGTTCCTCCTGCACGTGCTCGACGCCCCCCATCCCCCGGCCGCCGCCACCGCGCTGCTGATCACGTCCGGCATCTCCCGGCCGGGGCCGCCCCTGTACGGAATGCTGACCGGGCTGGCGCTCGTCCTCGTCATCGCCCCGCTTATCGCCGTGGCGGCCTCCGGCCGTGTGCGGAAGCGGGCGGGGGACGGATGACGGCCGGCGGACCACCGTGCCCCGGTGCGGGACCGGTGTGGGACGACGGTGGCGCGGAAAGACGGGGGCCGCACGGGCGACCGCGTACGGCCGCCGCCGACGGGCCCCGGGCAGCCGGCCCGGCTCCCGCCTCTCGCGGTGAACACCGCCTCACCCGGCCATAAAGTGGCACAAGAGACGGATATCGCAGGAAAGGCGGCGTATGGACGGCACCGTCGGGCGCCTGGCGCACGGAGTGCGCGCGTCGCTGCGCAACAACGGACAGGCCTACGGCTACTCGGTGTCCATCACCGTGGCCGGGGCTCTGCTCAACACCGAGGCCAAGGTCCCGGGTTCCGTGCACCTGATCTATTTCGCGCTGGGTGCCATCGCGGCCTTCAGCCTCCTGCAGGCGCTGGCGTCCGCCGGATTCCGCAAGCCGCTGGAGCCGGAGCCCAGCACGGTCACGGCCCTGGGCGTCTCGCTGAGCGTGGTGTCCGTGGGGACTTCGGTGCTGGCTGCCTGGGGCTGCGCCCGCTTCATCGGAGGGGTGGTGGCCCGGCCGGTGGCGTCCTTCGCCGTGTCCGCCGTCTATCTGACCGTGGCCGGACTGGAACTCGCCCTGGCGGAGCGGGCCCAGGCCGCCTCCCGGCACGGCGGGGAGGTCGAGAAGCGGACGGCCGAGGAGGAGGTGGAACACCACGACGACCCCGCGCAGGAATAGACGGTCCCCGGCCCCGTGGAGGCCGGGGACCGGGGGCCGCCGTGGCCCGGGTGGTCCTGGTGAGGGCGGGTCAGGAGGCCGCCGGGTCAGCGGGACCTGCGGCGGCGGGCGGCATCGAGGGTGCGGTCCAGAGGGCCGAGGACCGGTGCCGCCAGCTTGTTCGTGAACTCGTTGTTGGCCCAGCGGTGCGGCCGGGTCGGCGCGTAGGCCTGGGCGAGCTTCACCTCGGCGCCCAGCATGCGCAGCCGGGCCGGGCTGAGAACGCGTCGCAGCGCGGCCAGCTCTTCGCGTTCCTCGCGCGCGGCATGGCGGCCGACCGCGCGCCGGACCTCGTTCAGCCGGCGCAGATACCCGGGGCCGTGCGGGCCGGTCCGCCACAGCCGCACCAGCAGCCGCTTGGCCTCCTTCTCCTCGCGGCGCCTGCGGGCGGCGAGGTCGCGGCCGTGCCGGAGCGTCTTGCGCGCCACGGGGTGCACGTGTGCCTCCTCGGCCGCCTCGTGCACGGCGAGCAGCCGCATCAGCCGGTCGAAGTTCCGGCGGCGGCCCGGCCCGGGCAGGGCCGCCCGCAGGAAGCCGAGCCGGATCTGACGGTGCTGGCGGGTGAGCACGTCGACGACGCTCTCGCCGCCCAGCGCGCGAACCGCCCGCAGAGGCCGGGCCCTCCTGGCCGTCCCGGTCCTTCCGGCCTTCGCTGCCTTCGCGGGCGTCTTTCCGGCGAGGAGCGGCCTGGCCGCCGCCGTCAGCGCAGTCCCCTTGCTCAACGCTGCCATGGGTTCTCCTCACTCCGTGCTGCGGGGGACGTGAACCGTTCCGGCGGCGAGTACCCCGGCCCGCCGGCTCGATGCGCGGGCCGGGGTGGCGGAAACCCGCACGCCCGGGCCGGACCGCGTCCGGCGGGCACGTCGCCCCGGTGCCGGTCAGCGCCCGGGCGGAGGAGAAGGAGAGGTGGGGACGGGCGTGGGGAACGAGGGGGAAGCCGACGGAGACGGGGATGCCGGGGTGCCGGTGGCCTCCTCGTCGACGTAGGTGGGCAGCTGCGCGTGCACCTGGAACGTGACCGCCCCGGCACGCTCGAAACGCAGCGTCACCCGCACGTAGTCGCCGCCCCGCACCTCCTTTCCCAGCCCGCGCAGCAGCAGGTGCGGCCGGTCGTCCTCCAGCTCCACCAGCGTCCGGGGCGGCACCTCCACCGGCCCCCGCGGAGACCCGTCCGCGGTGACGATCTCCACCGACCGCGCCGCCCGGGTCTCGCCGCCGAGCAGCCGGTCCACGGTCCGCCCCTCGTTGTACAGCCACACGTACAGCGGGGCGTCGTCCCCGGGCTTCCACGGGCCGTCCGGCGGCTCCGCGATATGGGCGTAACGGATCAGCATGGCTCCGGCACGCACGTTCGCGCCGGGCGAGTTGTGCTGGAACTGCGGGGAGTCGCAGCCGGCCAGCGTCATCACGGCAAGACAGCAGCCGACGAGGACACGAGCGGTTCCCCGCAGGCGGTCGCCGCGGTGTCGAGGGGTCTTCACGGGCGGTCCTCACTCTTCTTCGCGCATACCGGTCGGCCCGCGGGTGCTCCCGTACCGGCCCGGTGCACGGGCGGGCCGAACCGGCGGCGGCCGGGAAGCCGTGCCCGGAGCGGGGCGGGGCGGGGCGGGTACCCACGGTTCACGGCGGCATCCGCCCCAGCCGGTACCAACACGCGGCCCCCGCGCGGGAACGCCCCGGCGGGCGGGCCGTCCACGGGCGGGCCCGCGGCCGCGAACGTACGCTGGGCGCGTGCTGCCGCTCCCCGAACCCGTTCGCCGGCTTGCCGCCTGGTGCGCCGTCATCCTGCTGGTCTCGGGGGTCGTCTACATCGGGATCCGGCTGTGCGTGATGTTCCGGGCGGCCCTCGTTCCCGCGCTGCTCGCCCTGCTCGGCACGGCGCTGCTCCTTCCCCTGTTCCGCCGGCTGGTGAGGGCGGGGGTGAAACGCTCCGTCGCCGCGGGGCTCACCTGCGCCGCCGTCCTCGGCGCCGTCGGCGGCACCGTGTACGGCGTCACGCTCGCGCTGGTCGACACCTGGGACGAGATCGTCGCCTCGCTCCGCAAGGCCGTGCGGGATCTGGCCGACCGGTTCGGCGCCTCCGGCACCTCGCTCGAAGAACTCGCCGGTCAAGCCGTGGACACGCTCGGCCGATTCGGCGGAACGGCCGCCTCCAGTGTGGCCACCGGGGTCAGCTGGGCCTTCCAGGTCCTCGGCATGGCGGTGCTCGCGCTGCTCCTGGCGTTCTTCTTCCTGCGCGACTCCGACCGGGCCGCCGGCACCCTGCGCGCACTCGTTCCGCACGGCAGCGCCGACACCGTCGAGGCGATGGCCCGGAGGGCCTTCGAGGGCGTCGAGGGCTTCATGCGGGGCACCACCGTGGTGGCGCTCATCGACGCGTTCTTCATCACCGCGGGCCTGCTGGTCCTGGGAGTGCCCGCGGCCCCCGGGCTCGGGGCGATCGTCTTCATCGGCGCCTACGTCCCCTTCATCGGCGCCTTCGTCTCCGGCACCGCCGCCGTTCTGGTCGCGCTCGCCGACCGGGGACTCGTCATCGCACTGTGGACGCTGGGGGTGGTGCTCACGGTGCAAGTGCTGGAGGGCAACATCCTCCAGCCGATGGTCCAGAGCCGGACCGTGCGGATCCACCCCGCGGTCGTCCTGGTG
This sequence comes from Streptomyces xinghaiensis S187, assembly GCF_000220705.2. GTDB lineage: Bacteria > Actinomycetota > Actinomycetes > Streptomycetales > Streptomycetaceae > Streptomyces > Streptomyces xinghaiensis. The sequence goes on from NZ_CP023202.1 coordinate 2,261,020, forward strand.
GTCCTCACCGCGGGCGGGGCCGTGGCCGGGATCGTCGGCGTGCTCCTCGCGGTACCGGCCACCGCGGCCGCGTTCGGAGTCGCCCGCGAGCTGCGTGACCGGTACGCGTCGGCCCCGGCCCGGCGGGCGGAGCCTTCCGCCGGGCCGCCCGCGGACGCGTAGGGCCGGTGCCCGGCGCACGGTCCGCCACGCGGAGCCGGCTCCGCACCGGCGGCGCGGTACGGGATACGGCGGAGTGCGGCGGCGTACGCCCGCCCGCCGGTGGGCCGGACGGAAGACTTTCCGATCCACCGGTGTGAACCGGCGGGAACCGGGCACTGGAGAGCGCAGCAGCCGGCACCACGGAAGGGGCAGACATCATGGGGGTGCGCACCTGGATCGACTCCTGGCCGGTGTACCGGCAGCTCAAGGGGACGGACCCCCTGGGCCGCGGGGCCGCCGCCAAGAGCGGGACCAGCGCGCGTCTCACCTCCCGGATCGCCTCGGCCGACCGGGTGGTGAAGTCGATCTGCCCGTACTGTGCCGTGGGCTGCGGCCAGAACGTCTACGTCGAGGACGATCGCGTCACCCAGATCGAGGGTGACCCCGACTCCCCCATCTCGCGCGGCCGGCTGTGTCCCAAGGGCGCGGCCAGCCTGCAGCTGACCACCGGCGGCGCCCGCGAGCACCAGGTCCTCTACCGGCGCCCGCACGGAACCGAGTGGGAGCGTCTGGACCTGGAAACGGCGATGGACATGATCGCCGACCGGGTGATCGAGGCGCGCCGGGCCGGGTGGCAGTGGGAGGACGGCAAGGCCCGCACCCGCCGCACGCTGGGCATCGCCAGCCTCGGCGGAGCCACCCTCGACAACGAGGAGAACTACCTGATCAAGAAGCTGTTCACGGCCCTGGGGGCCGTGCAGATCGAGAACCAGGCGCGTGTTTGACACTCCTCCACCGTCCCCAGTCTGGGGACTTCGTTCGGCCGCGGCGGCGCGACCACCTTCCAGCAGGACCTGCAGAACTCGGACTGCATCGTCATCCAGGGCTCGAACATGGCCGAGTGCCATCCGGTCGGGTTCCAGTGGGTGATGGAGGCCAAGGCCCGCGGCGCGAAGGTGATCCACGTCGATCCGCGGTTCACCCGCACCAGCGCGCTGGCGGACGTGCACGTGCCGCTGCGCGCGGGCTCGGACATCGCCTTCCTCGGCGGGATCATCAACCACGTCCTGCGGACGGAGAGCTACTTCCGCGACTACGTCGTGGCCTACACCAACGGGCCGGTGATCCTGCGGGAGGACTTCCGTGACACCGAGGACCTGGACGGCGTCTTCTCCGGCCTCGACCCCGAAAGCCGCACCTACGAGAACGACAGCTGGCAGTACGAGGGGATGACGGTCCAGGCCGCCTCGGGCAAGCGTGACCTGATGTACGAGAAGCGCGTCGAGGGCGGCAGCGGCGACAGTTCGGTGGCCGACGCGGCGCACGGCGAGTCCCACGGGTCCGGCGGCGCGAACATCGGCGCGGGCGAACCCGAACGGGACGACACGCTGACCGATCCGCGCTGCGTCTTCCAGGTGCTCAAGCGGCACTACGCCCGCTACACCCCCGAGATGGTCGAGCAGATCTGCGGCGTGCCGCAGGACGTCTTCCGCCAGGTGTGCGACGCGGTGACGGAGAACTCCGGGCGTGAACGGACCACCGCCTTCGCCTACGCGGTCGGCTGGACCCAGCACACGGTGGGCGTGCAGTACATCCGCGCGGCCGCCGTCCTGCAGAGCCTGCTCGGCAACATCGGCCGGCCGGGCGGCGGCATCCTCGCCCTGCGCGGGCACGCCTCCATCCAGGGGTCGACGGACATCCCCACCCTGTTCAACCTGCTGCCCGGCTACATCCCGATGCCCCACGCCCACGAGCAGCAGAACCTGGACACCTTCGTGCGGTCCGACGCGGCACGCAAGGGCTACTGGGGCAACATGCGCTCCTACCTGGTCAGTCTGCTGAAGGCGTACTGGGGCGGGGCAGCCACCGAGGACAACGACTTCTGCTTCGACTACCTGCCGCGGCTGACGGGTTCGCACTCCACCTACGAGACGGTCATGGCCCAGCTGGAGGGGGTCTGCAAGGGCTACTTCCTGATGGGCGAGAACCCGGCCGTGGGCTCCGCCAACGCCAAGATGCAGCGTCTGGGCATGGCCGCGCTGGACTGGCTCGTCGTCCGGGACTTCTCCCTCATCGAGTCGGCGACCTGGTGGAAGGACGGCCCCGAGATCGAGACGGGCGAGCTGCGCACCGAGGACATCGGCACCGAGGTGTTCTTCCTGCCGGCCGCCGCGCACACCGAGAAGGACGGCACCTTCACCAACACCCAGCGCCTGCTGCAGTGGCACCACCAGGCCGTCGAACCGCCGGGCGAGGCCCGCAGCGACCTGTGGTTCACCTACCACCTCGGGCGCCTCATCCGGCAGAAGCTCGCCGCCTCCACCGACCCGATGGACCGGCCGCTGCTGGACCTGACCTGGGACTACCCCACCACGGGGCCGCTCGCGGAACCCGAGGCGGAGGCCGTGCTCGCCGAGATCAACGGCCACGACGCCGAGGGCCGTCCGCTGGCCTCCTACGAACAGCTCAAGGGCGACGGCTCCACCGCCTGCGGCTGCTGGATCTACTGCGGGGTGTACGCCGACGGCGTCAACCAGGCGGCCCGCCGCAAACCGGGCGGGGAGCAGAACTGGGTCGCGGGCGAATGGGGCTGGGCGTGGCCCGCCAACCGCCGCATCCTCTACAACCGCGCCTCGGCCGACCCGGAGGGCAGGCCGTGGAGCGAGCGCAAGACGCTGGTGTGGTGGGACGAGGAGCGGGGCAGGTGGAGCGGCCACGACGTCCCGGACTTCAAGCCGGACAAGGCGCCCGGTCACCAGCCGCCGTCCGGCGCGACCGGCCCGGAGGCCCTCTCCGGCACCGACGCCTTCATCATGCAGGCCGACGGCAAGGCGTGGCTGTATGTGCCGTCCGGCCTCACCGACGGCCCGCTGCCCACGCACTACGAGCCGCAGGACTCGCCGTTCCCGAACCTGCTCCACCCGCGGCACCAGCGCAACCCCGTACGGCATTTGCTGGAGCCGCACCCCGACAACCGCTACCAGCCCAGCGGTACGGAGCCCGGCTCGGAGGTGTTCCCCTGCGTCGCGACCACCTACCGGCTCACCGAGCACCACACCGCGGGTGGCATGTCCCGCCAACTGCCGTACCTGGCGGAGCTGCAACCGGAGTTCTTCTGCGAGGTGTCGCCCGAACTCGCCGCGGAACACGGCCTGGAACACACCGGGTGGGCGACGATCGTCAGCGCGCGCGGCGTGATCGAGGCGCGGGTCCTCGTCACCGACCGGATGGCTCCGCTGACCGTGCAGGGGCGGCGGCTGCACCAGGTGGGCCTGCCCTACCACTGGGGCCCGAACGGCTACTCCACGGGAGACGCGGCCAACGAGCTGCTCCACATGTCGCTCGACCCCAACACCCACATCCAGGAGGCCAAGGCGTTCGCCGTGGACATCCGGGCGGGACGCCGCCCCCGAGGGCCGGCCGCCCCGGAACTGGTACGGGAGTACCGGGCCCGGGCCGGCATCGACGAGCAGACCGGCACCGGACTGTGAGGGGCCGCCGCGCGGATCACCCCGGCGCGGCGGCCCAGCGCAACACGACGGATCGCGTCGGCGCGACGGATCACCTCAGGACGACGGAGTGCGCGCCCCTGGGCACCAGTTCGCCCACGACCGGCGCGCCGGGCACCTCGCCCGCCACCAGCAGCCCGCCCGAGGTCTGGGCGTCGGCCAGCAGCAGCCGGGTGGCGGTGCCGGTGGTCCCGAAGTCGGTGAACGGCGCGACCCACTCCAGGTTGCGCCGGGTGCCGCCGCTGACATAGCCGTCCCGTACGGCCTCGCGTGCCCCGTCGAGGTAGGGAACGGCGGCGGTGTCGATCACGGCGGTGACGTCCGAGGCCCGTGCCAGTTTGTGCAGGTGGCCGAGGAGCCCGAAGCCGGTGACGTCGGTGGCGCAGACGGCCCCGGCCGCCAGGGCCGCGGCCGAGGCGTCCCGGTTGAGGGCCGTCATCGTGGCCACCGCGTGCTCGAACCGCTCACCGGTGGCCTTGTGCCGGTTGTTGAGGACGCCCAGCCCGAGCGGCTTGGTCAGCGACAGCGGCAGGCCGGGCCGGCCGGCGTCGTTGCGCAGCAGCCGTTCCGGGTCCGCCAGGCCGGTGACGGCCATGCCGTACTTGGGTTCCGGGTCGTCCACGCTGTGTCCGCCGCCCACATGGCAGCCCGCCTCGGTGGCGATGTCCAGGCCGCCGCGGAGCACCTCGCGCGCGAGGTCGAACGGGAGCACGTCGCGCGGCCAGGCCAGGAGGTTGACGGCGACGAGGGGCCGGCCACCCATCGCGTAGACGTCGGACAGGGCGTTGGCCGCGGCGATGCGGCCCCAGTCGTAGGGGTCGTCGACGACGGGGGTGAAGAAGTCGGCGGTGGAGACCACGGCCTGGGCCCGCGCCCCGTCCGGCGCGGGCAGGGACACGACGGCCGCGTCATCGCCGGTGGCCAGCCCGACGAGGAGCGGGGTGCCGGCCGCGGCCGGCGCCGGGACGGCCAGGCCGCCGAGGACGTCCTCCAGTTCGCCGGGCGGGATCTTGCAGGCGCAGCCTCCTCCGTGGGCGAGCTGCGTGAGCCGTACGGGGGTGTCGCTCGCGGTGGTCATGCCTCGTCCTTTGGTGGGGTGTCGGGTCCGGTGGGGTGTCGGGTCCAGTGGGTCTCGGGTCCGGTGGGTCCGGGGTCAGGTGGGTCCCGGGTCCGGTGGGCGGTCGAAGTGGGCTGCCGGGCGGCGGGTTTGCGGGGACCGGTCCCGCGGGTGCTCCGGTAGCCTGTACGGGCGGTGGAGGCGTGTGGGTGCCTGGTGGCCCTCCCGGTCTTCAAAACCGAGGTGTCCGAGGATCTCGGGCAGGCGGGTTCGATTCCCGTCCGCCTCCGCTCCCCGCACCGGTCCGGCAGCGCCGGCACCGGTCGTCCACCCGTTCGGTGTGGCCACGGGCATCCAGGTACTCCAGCAGCGGCACGGCCACGCGGCGTGTCGTGCCGAGGGCCTTGCGCGCCTCGCTCAGGGTGAACGGCTGCGGCAGGTCGCGCAGGACCGCGGCGGCCCGGGCGTCCGCGCCGGGCAGCAGCAGGATGCCGTCGCCGACCCTCAGCAGCGCGCCCGCCGAGACCGCGGCGGCCACCGCCCTGCGGTCGAGCCCCAGTTCGGCCAGCCGGTTTGCTTCCGGGGCCCGGAACGGTGACACCTCCAGCTCCCGGCGCACGGCATCCACGGCCGCCCGGACGGCCGGCGGCAGGGCGGGCTTCTCGCTCGCGGGCCCGTACAGCCGCCCCTGCGCGCTCCGCAGCCGCGGACGGCCCGGGGTCGCGGCCAGCGCGTCGACGAGGGCCCGGTCGGGCAGGCCGAGCAGGTGCCGGGCCGCCTCGGTGGGCAGGCCGGGATCGAGGGGGTGCCGTGCCGCGTACCGTTCCGTCTCGGCCGCCAGACGGTCCCTCAGGGCGGCCCAGTGAGCCGGTTCGGCCAGCCAGTCCCCGGCGACGGGCGGGACGGTGGCGGGCACCCCCATGGCCTCCAGTTCGGAACGGCGGACGAGCCCGCGCCGCCGCAGTTCCGCCACGGCGTCCGGGCGGCCGCTCATGCCCGCCAGCTCGGCCGCCCGGGCCCGGGCGGCCCCGCGCCGTCTCAGCTGCGGAGGCCGCACGTCCAGGACCGTCACGCCGCAGGGCGTGCGCCGCCCGCCCGGGTCGCGGAGCACGGCCCGGTCACCGACGCGCAGGGGCAGGGCCCGGGCCGGGGTGAGCCGCGCGGTGTCCGTTCCGAGCGGCCGGACGGTCACCGGGACCGCGGCGGTGCCGATGTGCAGGGTGACCGTCCGCGGCAGCTCACCGGCCGGCGTTCCGGTGATCCGCACGTCGGCCGCCGTGGCGGGCAGCCAGCGGTCCGGTGTCAGCAGCACCCGGCCGCGGCCGAGCAGGCCCTTGGGAGCACCGTGGACGTTCACCGCCACGCGGGCCACGCCGCCGGCCGAGGAGCGGTCCTCGCCCAGGCACTGCAGCCCGCGCACCCGGACCGGAGCGGAGTCCTCACCCGTCACCAGCCGGTCGCCGACGCGCAGGGTTCCCTCGGCCAGCGTGCCGGTGACGACCGTGCCGTGCCCGCGCACGGTGAAGGCGCGGTCCAGCCACAGCCGTACGTCCGCGCCGGGGGGCGGGTCGGGCAGCACGGCGGCCAGGCGGGCCAGTTCGGCGCGGAGTCCGTCCAGTCCGTCGCCGGTGACCGCGCTCACCGCGACGGACGGCACGGCGCCGAGGGAGGTGGCCGCCAGGCGCTCGGCGGCGTCCGCCCGCACGGGCTCGGGATCGGCCAGGTCACTGCGCGTCACGGCGAGCACGGCGTGCCGCACCCCGAGCGCGTCCAGGATTTCCAGGTGCTCCTGGGACTGCGGCTGCCAGCCCTGGTCGGCGGCCACCACGAACAGCACGGCGGGCACGGGGCCGGCGCCGGCCAGCATGGTGGCGACGAACCGCTCGTGACCCGGCACGTCCACGAAGGCGACGGTCTCCCCTCCGGAGCCCGCGGAGCCGTCCGGGCCCCCGCAGTCGTCCGGATCCAGCCGGGTCCACACGAACCCGAGATCCAGGGTCAGCCCCCGGCGCCGCTCCTCCTCGAAACGGTCGGGTTCCATTCCGGTCAGCGCCCGCACCAGGGCGGACTTGCCGTGATCGACATGCCCCGCGGTGGCCAGGACCCGCATCTCCCCACCTCACCTCTCCGCCGCCGCGACGGACCGGACGGCCCCGGCCAGCCGCTCGTCGTCCTCCACGGGCACCGCCCGCAGGTCGAGCAGGCACCGCCCCGCCTCCAGGCGCCCGACGACGGGGACCGCCCCGGTGCGCAGGGCGGCGGCGTACCGCTCGGGCAGGGAGAGCGCGGCGCCGGGGAGCGTCACACCGGGGGCTCCGCCGCCGCCGACCGTCCCGGCGCTCTCGACGGCCCGAACGTCCACGCCCTCGGCGCTCAGCACGGCGGCCAGCCGCCCGGCGCGGCGCAGCAGATCCGCCGGACCGGCGGTCAGCGCCGTCTCCGTCGGCGTACCGGGCCCGGTCAGCGTCGCCTCCAGAGCGGCCAGGGTCAGCTTGTCCACCCGCAGGGCGCGGGCGAGCGGGTGCCGGGAGACGGTGCGGACGAGTTCCTCCGCACCGAGGAGCAGCCCGCACTGCGGCCCGCCCAGCAGCTTGTCGCCGCTCGCGGTGACGAGTGACGCGCCCGCGCGCAACTCCGTCGCGGCGTCCGGCTCTTCGGGCAGCAGCGGGTGCGGGGCCGGCAGCCCCGAACCGATGTCGACGACGACCGGGACCCCCAGCCCCGCGAGCTCGGCGGTGTCCGGGACCCGGGTGAAACCGGTGATCCGGAAGTTGGACGGGTGCACCTTCAGGACGAACCCCGTCTCCGGGCCGACGGCGGCCGCGTAGTCGGCGGCGGTGGTGCGGTTGGTGGTCCCCACCTCGCGCAGCCGGGCCCCGGTGGAGACCAGGAGGTCGGGCAGGCGGAAGCCGTCCCCGATCTCCACCATCTCCCCCCGGCTGATGACGATCTCCCGTCCGGCGGCGAGGGCGGCGGCCACCAGCGCCAGCGCGGCGGCACCGTTGTTGACGACGTGCGCGGCGGCGGCTGACGGCACCCTGGCCAGGAGGGCCGCCAGGGCGGTGCGGCCCCGGCGGGCCCGTACCCCGGTCTCCAGATCCAGCTCCACGTCCGTGGGCCCGGCGGCCTCCTGCACCGCCCGCCGGGCCGCCGGCGACAGCGACGCCCGCCCGAGATTGGTGTGCAGCACGACGCCGGTGGCGTTGATCACCGGCCGCAGGCCGCTCGCCGTGCGCGGGAGCAGGGCGACCGCCGTATCGGCCACCTCGTCCGGCGGTACCGCTCCGTCGCGCGCCCGCTCCTGCGCCCGGCGGACCGCCGCTTTCACCGGCGCCGTCCCGAGCAGGGCGGCCGCCTCCGCCAGGCGGGGATCGCGCAGGACGGCGTCGGTGCGGGGAATCCGCCGCCGCGCGTCGGGCGCGGCCCCGCGCGGCACGTCGTCCTCCCGGGCGGCCCGACCGCTCTGACCGCCGGGGCCGGCCGGGACGGGCCGGGCGGCCCCGGGTGCGCCGTCCGGCGCCCGCGTCCCCCTTCGCGCGGATGTGACGCGCTGGTCCACGTGGTTCCTCTCCTCCGGCCCTGTTCGTCCCCTTCGTCCCCGCCCGGGGAACGTTCATCGTCTCCCAGTGCCCCCGGCCGGCCGCGGGACACGCCGTGGCCTCACCGAGCGGGGCAGCATGCCCGCGGTGGCAGCGTGGTGGCAGCGCGCCGGCGGTGCGGTGGCCCGGTGTTCCCACCGAACCGGTCGGCTACCCGGAGGACGGCGTGATAAGCCGCCGTAACGGTCGCGGAGCGGCGGGCCGGCACGGCGGAGCGGGAGGGACGCCGCACGGGAGCCCGAGCGAAGAGAACTCGGCGGTACGCCTTCCGGGTTCACGGCCCCCGCCGGCGTCCGGCACCGGGCGGACCAGCCACGGCGGGGACCCCGCATCGCCCCGGTCCGCTCCCGCGCGGCAGTCCCGGCCGGGCTCAGTGTCCGAGGACCACCGTCCGTGCCGTGGCGGCGGCGGATACGCCGGTGCCCGGCCGGTCGCCGTTGCGGTACTCCCGCGGGCTGACGCCGCGTTCCCGTTTGAAGGCGGCGCTCAGGGCGAACGGACTCGAGTAGCCCACCCGCCGGGCGATGCCGGCGAGGGAGAGGTCGGGGTCGCGCAGCAGGTCCGCGGCGAGGGTCAGCCGCCAGCCGGTCAGGTAGGACATGGGCGGTTCGCCGACGAGTTCCGTGAAGCGGCGGGCCAGGACCGCCCGGGAGACCCCGGCCGCGGAAGCGAGCGACGCCACCGTCCATGAATGCCCCGGCCGTTCGTGCAGCTGCCGCAGGGCCCGCCCCACCACCGGGTCGCTCCCGGCCCGGAGCCAGAGCGGCGCGCCACTGCCCGACTCCGTGAGCCAGGAGCGCAGGACGTTGATGAGCAACAGGTCCAGGAGCCGGTCGAGGACCACCTCCTGGCCGGCGTCCTCCTGCTCCAGCTCGGCGGCCAGCATGCCGATCAGCGGGGACCGCGCCGCCGAGGCGGGCTGCACCAGCAGCGCCGGCAGGCCGGCGAGCAGCCTGCGCCCGACCTCGCCCGGCGCCTGGTAGGTGCCGCTGAGCATCACCGCCGATCCCGTGCGGTGGGGCTCGCCCCAGGTGCGCACCCCCAGGGCCATCGTCTCGGTGACGTCCTCCCCGTCGGTGGTGTTGCAGCGCTGGTCCGGGCCGACGGTGATGCCCGGCCGGGTCGCCGGGTCGTCGACGAGCGTGTACGGCTCGGGGCCGCGCAGCACCGCCACGTCCCCGGCCTCCAGCCGCACCGGCGCGGCGTCCTCGCGGAGCACCCAGGCCGAGCCGTGCAGCATCGTGGCCAGCGACAGGGGCGCGCGGTCCTCGATGCGCAGACCCCACGGGGGGTTGAACACCGACTTCAGGAGAAAGGCGCCGCGTGCCTGGGGGCTCTCCAGCAGGCCGCTGAGCATGTCCACGCCCGTCACCCTCCCCGTCACTCTCCCTGTGCCCGTGCTGTCGCGGACATCGTCTCCCACCGACGCGGGCGGTCCGCGCGTCCCCGGCGGCCGAGCGTTCCCCGGCGGCCTACACGTCCCAGACCCCGGTGGCCGCGGCCTCCTTGACGTAGTCCGTGAAGTCCTTGGGCTCCCGCCCCAGCACCTCCCGGACACCGTGCACCGGGGCGGCGTTGCGCCCGTCCGTGATCAGGATGAACAGGTCCGCGAACTCCTCCGGTTCGCCCGCCTCCCGCAGCGCAGCACGGTAGTCGTCCGTGCCGACCGGGACGTAGGCGATGGTCCGGCCGGTGGCCGCCGACAGTTCACGGGCCACGTCGTGGAAGCTCAGCGGCCGGGGACCGGACAGCTCGTAGGTCCTGCCGATGTGGCGGTCGTCCGTGAGGGCGGCGACGACCACGTCGGCGATGTCGTCGGCGTCCACGAACGGCTCGACGGCGTCTCCGGCGGGCAGCACCAGCTCGCCCGAGCGGACCGGGCCGAGGAAGAAGCTCTCGCTGAAGTTCTGGTTGAACCAGCCGGCCCGGACGACGGTCCAGTCGCAGCCGGACGCCTTGAGCGCGTCCTCGCCGGCGACGGCGCCCTCCTCGCCCCGGCCGGCCAGCAGCACCAGGCGGCGGACGCCGCGCGCCACGGCGAAGGCCGCCAACCGCCCGACGGCTTCGGTCGCCCCGGGAAAGGCCAGGTCCGGGTAGTAGGTGACGTAGGCGGCGGAGACGCCGTCCAGCGCGGCCCCCCAGGTGCTCTCGTCCTCCCAGACGAACGCGATCGCGCTGCTGCGGGAGCCGGTCCGCACGGGCCGTCCGAGGGCCCGCAGGCGCTCGGCGACGCGCCGTCCGGTCTTGCCGTTGCCGCCGATGAGGAGGATGGGTGCGGTGTTCTGCGTGTGCGTGGTCATGACGCCATTCAAGTTTCCGCCGCGCGGACGGTACATGGCGCTCGAGCTCACCTGCATACGCGATCGTCTCGGTCGCCCCGGCCGTCCCTGTCCCTGGGCTGCCCGGGTTCGGCCCGGCGTCCCCATCCGGGCTCAGGTGCGGGGACGGGGTCCCGGGGCGGTGGGCGGCCGGCCGGTGAGGCGGGTGATCAGCTCGGTACACAGGTCCCGGAGCTTGATGTTGCGCCGCTGGGAGGCGGAGCGCAGGACGGCGAAGGCTTCCTCCGCGGTGCACCGGTTCCGGCCCATGGTCACGCCGATGGCCTGGTCGATGACGCTCCGGGACTGCATGGCGGTCCGCATCTGCTCCGCGAACTCCTGGGCCTCGCTGATGCGTTGCGCCAGGGCTATGCCGCCGGTGGCCTGAGAGGCCAGGGCGCGCAGGGCGGCGAGATCGGATCGCGCGAAGGCACCGGGCGGGCCGGCGTACAGGTTGAGAGCGCCGGCGGTGTGGGTGTGGGCGGCGATCGGTAAGGAGAGGGAGGAGCGGATTCCGCAGGACACGGCGTAGCCGGGGTACTCGCCCCAGCGGCTCTCGCCCAGCATGTCCGGGACGGCGACCTCCCGGCCGGTGCGCAGGGCCTGCAGGCAGGGGCCGTCATCCTGGCCGTACTGCTTCTCGTCCAGTTTCGGCGCCGCGGGTCCCGCGCTGACCACCGTGAGGGGCCGGCCGTTGCGCTCCAGGGTCACCCCGACGCCCTCGGTCCGGGACAGCTTCAGGGCCGCGTCGGCCAGCGCCTGCAGGAAGTCCTCCAGGGAGTCGGTCTCGAGCAGCCACTGGGTGATGTAGTCACTGTTGTACGCGTCGTCTTCGCTCAGCATGTGGTCCTTCGCGTGGTCCGCGGCCCGGTGGTCGGCATCTGTTCGTGCCACCGGGGCGACGGGATTCCACGTCCGAAGGAACACCTCCAGTGCGGCCACCACCTGACGCCGGTTCGGGGCCGGCGCGGCGCAGCCTCTGCCACACACGCTACTCCGGTGTCACGGGGCCCTGCCGCCGGGCGGTCGTGCCGGGGCCCCGCCGGGCCGCCGTGGAGGTCACCCTTCCGGACCGGGGCCGAGCAGCGCGTTGAGTTCGGGGTAGGAGAGGGCCTCCGCGCCGAAGGTGAAGGTGCCGTGCTCCCGGATCTCCCCCGCGGCCCGGACCAGCGCTCCCAGCGCCGCCCGGGCCATCGACGATCCCACGCTGATCCGCCGCACGCCGAGTTCCCCGAGCTCGGTGACGGACAGCCGCAGCGCCCCGCCCATCAGGACGTTGACGGGCCTGCCGACGGCGGAGCACACCGCCCGCACCGCGTCGGCGTCCGGGAGGGCCGGGGCGTACAGGACGTCGGCGCCGGCCTCCTCGTACGCCCGCAGGCGGCGGATCGTGTCGTCCAGGTCGGGCCGGCCCTGGAAGAAGTTCTCCGCCCGTGCCGTCACGGTGAAGGGGAAGTCCAGCTCGCGGGCGGCGGCGACGGCGGCGGCCACGCGCTCCGCCGCCTCCCCGACCGGACGGACCGGGTCGTCGGCCCGCCCCGTCGAGTCCTCGACGGAACCGCCCACCAGGCCGGCGGCCGCGGCCAGCCGGATGGTCTCGGCGACCTCCCCGGGGGTCCGGCCGAAGCCGCTCTCCAGGTCGGCGGTGACCGGCAGCGGGGTCGCGGCGGCGATGGAGCGGGCGTTGTCCAGGACCTCTTCCCGTCCGACGCGGTTCGCGCCGTCCGGCCGGCCGAGGGTGTAGGCGAAGCCGGCGCCCGTGGTGGCGAGGGCCGCGAAGCCCATCCCGGTGAGCAGGCGCGCGGAGCCCGCGTCCCACGGGTTCGGAACGACGAAGGGCCGCGGGCCGGTGTGCAGGGCGCGGAATGCGGTGGCTTTGCGGTACTGGTCGTCAGCGGGGCGGCGGCTCATGCGGGGCTCCTGCGATACGCGTTACGGGGGGGCACGGCTCAGTTCACCTCACCTCAGCCCCTCTCAGCCCACCTCGACCTGCTCGTCCGTGCCCGAAGCCGCGCCCCGCGCCTCCTTCGCCGCGGCGGGCCCGGCGACCGGCCCGGGCGGCTGCTCCGGGGCCGGCGGCGCCGTGGGCCGCCGGGCGGGGAGCCGGGAGACGGCCACACCGGCCAGGCAGACGGCGCCGCCCAGCAGGGTGAGCCAGCCGGGCACCTCCTCCAGCGTGATCCAGGAGATCAGGACGACGACCGCGGGGACGGCGTAGGTGGTGGCGCCGAGCTTCCCCGCCGTCGTACGGGCCAGGGCATAGGCCCAGGTGCTGAAGGCGAGAGCGGTGGGGAAGAGCCCGAGGTACACCAGGTTGAGCGTCGCCGGCAGCGGGGCCGCGGGCAGATCCGCGAGGAGTTGGCCGCCGAACGGCAGGCAGGCCAGGGCGCCGACGAAGCACCCGAAGGTGGTCACCTGCATCGGGCTCGCGTAGCGGAGCGCCGGCTTCTGCGCGACGACCCCGGCGGCGTACGTGACGGCGGCGACCAGGCAGAGCACCACACCCGCCAGGGAGGACGAGCCGCCGCCGGACATCGACAGCCCGACCACCGCGGCCCCCGCGAACGACACGGCCATCCCGGCCAGCAGCAGCGGCGGGAAACCCTCCTTGAGGAGCCAGCCGCTGAGCAGGGCGATCAGCACGGGCCCGATATTGACCAGCATGGCGGCCGTCCCCGCGTCCACCAGCTGCTCGCCCCAGTTCAGCGCGACCATGTAGACGCCGAACCACATCACGCCGGCCCCCGCGATCCCCGGCCAGGCTCTGCGGTCGGGCAGCGTGCCCCGCTTGAGCAGGAAGACACAGCCGAGTGCCAGCGAAGCGATCAGAAGCCGCCCCAGTGCGAGCGCGCCGGGAGCGTAATGCTCGGCCGACACGCGGATGGAGACGAACGCCGACGCCCACAGCACCACGGTGACGACTACTGCGGTGAGGGCGCGCCGATCGATACGGGTACCGCCGGTCGCGTGATCCATGGGCGCACGGTACCGGGCCCCTCCGACACCTGCGCGAGGCATTTTTTTCCGGCCTTCCCGCACCGTTCAGCGGACCCTCGGGTTCCGGTTCGCCGGGCGTTCCCCCGGATTCCCCGGTCCTCTCCCCCGGATTCCCCGGTCCCCTCCACTGCAGCCCGCCGATCACCCCCGGCCGACCGCCCCGGCCGGCCGGCGCATCCCGGCCCGGCGCCGCTCCCGGGACACCCACCGCTTCACTCTCCGTGTCCGCGAGCCGCGCCCCGGCGGTCACGCCGAGCGAGATCCGGTCCCGCGGATCACGCCTCCGGTTGCCCTCCGGACACCCTCCGGACAGGGGCTCCCACCGGCGGATTTCGCTGATCGGCTTCGCGCCGTCACAATGGCCGTGGCGCCTCCGTCAGCCGCGGGGGTGAGACCCGTTTCTCTCCGCCTCAGCAGGCTCTTGACCTGCGGGATCGCGCAGCTTTTCATAAGGGTGCCGGGCGGACGCCCAGGACATGAATGCCGGAATTGATCGCCCTCCGCGTGGGATGTGGCGGAAGGAGGGCGAGCCGTGAACGCTTCTGCGCGTGCAGAGGTTGAGAAGTTCCTGCTGGGTGACAGGTTCTCCTGTCTGGCCGGGCGGTCCGCCTGGCGTCAGGGAGGCATCACACACCGTCACTACGAGCGGTTCGGCGGCGTCGAGTCCGCCCGGCTCCTGGCCCTCGACCTGGCGGAGTTCGTCGGGTCCGCCGACTGGGACAGCCGCTCCTTCACGAGCTTCATCGCCACCTTCGAGGACCCCCGCGGCCTGGACGAGGCCGGGTTCGAACAGCACCTCTGGCAGCAGCTCCAGGCGCTCCACGAGTACGACGCGGAGACCCACCGCTGGGCCGAGGGCTACTCCTCCGACGCCCAGTCCGGGGAGTTCGCGTTCAGCGTCGCCGGGCACCCCTTCTTCGTGATCGGGCTGCACCCGAACCACGTCCGTCTCGGCCGGCGCCCGCCCTTCCCGATGCTGGCCTTCAACTCCCATGTGCAGTTCCGGCGGATCAAGGCCGCGGGGATGTGGGACCGGCTGGCCGACAAGATACGCAAACAGGACATCAAGCTGCAGGGCGACATCAACCCCAATCTCCAGGAGTACGAGCAGCTGTCCGAGGCCCGGCGCTACTCCGGGAGCCGGAAGCCCGCCGAGTGGCAGTGCCCCTTCCGGGCCCGGAGCGGCGTGGAGACCCGCGCCGGGGCCGCGGCGGACACCGGGACGGAGACCGGGGCCGAGACCGGATACTTCCGGGAGCCCGGCACCGCGCCCGTGGAGCACGGCCCGGCGGTTCCCCGCGTCCCGCACCAGGCGGCCCACGCCGATTCGCCGGCGGCCTCAGCGGCCATGGTCTGAGCCGCTCCGCGCCTCGTACGGAACGGCGGACGCCGCGACGGCCGGGGCCCGGGTTCGGCAAGCTCCGGTGCTGCGGGCCCCGTGCACGAGGGGTGCCGGGAAGCCCGGCACCCGGCCGAAACCGGCTTCGCGGCGGGTGAGTCTGTGGTGTCCTGCTCCGCGTGGACGCCACTCTTTCGACTCTGATCGCTGTTGTCGGAACCCTGCTCGGTTCCGCCGTGAC
This sequence comes from Streptomyces xinghaiensis S187, assembly GCF_000220705.2. Taxonomy (GTDB): domain Bacteria; phylum Actinomycetota; class Actinomycetes; order Streptomycetales; family Streptomycetaceae; genus Streptomyces; species Streptomyces xinghaiensis. Next base: position 2,276,221 of record NZ_CP023202.1, read on the forward strand.
GCATGTCTTCCAGCGCGCCGCCGACCGCCGCGCCCAGCACTTCGCCGCCGCGCAGCAGTTGCGGGCCGAACGCATGCAGGTCTACAGCGACTTCGCCGGAGCCGTGGCCGACTTCCGGCGCGGGCAGTACGACCGGTGGCACCGCAGGGACGAGGACCCCGACGGCCCGGCCCACTTCGAGGCCCGCCTGGAGGCCCACCGCCTGCGCGGAACGGCCCTGCACGGGCTGTTCCGCGTCCAGCTCATAGCCAGCGCGGCCGCGGTGGTGGACGCGGCCCGCCACGCCTACGAGCTGACCTCCGAGATCCCCCGCGCCGGCTCCAAGGCGGAGCTGAGCGCCCAAGGCGGCCGGGCCAAGGACGCGTTGGAGACCTTCATCACCCTGGCTTCCTCGGACGTCCGCTGAGGGAACACCCCGCTACCCGCGTCACCCGGCGGCGGCCCGCGCCACGGCCCCGCCTCCCGCGGCGGACTGCGAGCGGCGTCCCGGGCGGGCGGTGTCGAGGTGGGCGACGACGCCGGCGTAGAAGCGGTCCACCGCGTCGTCGACGCTGCGGATGAAGCCGGACTCGGCGCTGCCGCGCGTGCTGCCCATCCCCTTGAAGAGGGACAGCCGGAAGCCGGTGATCGCGGCACCGTCCTTCGGCAGGATGTCGGCCGGCTCCGGCCGCAGGCGCTCCAGGGTGCCGCGCGGGCCGGCACCCCGGCCGTCGACCAGCGTCTCGATGTGGGTGTCGGCGGGCGCTTCGGCGAGTTGACGGATCAGGCGCTTGGCCCAGGCCAGCGGGTAGCCCTGGTCCGGCGCGGGCATCTCGACGGAGGTGCGCAGCTTGCCGGTGCGCAGGTCGGCCACGATGCCCAGGACGCCCTGGGCCCCGTCGACACGGAGCTCCGCGCTCAGCCGTCCGTCCCGGCAGAAGCTGTCGGCGAGCGCCGCCCGGCGGGTGTCGGGATCGGTGCCGCGCCTGGCGCGCTGCACGGGCAGCACCTTCTGCCCCAGCTCGCCGCCGAGCCGCAGGCAGACCTGCCGGACGAGCCGTTCCCAGCTCTCCACCACCTCGACGGCGCGCCGGTCGCCCTCGCAGAGCGTCTCCTCGTCGATGCCCCTGCGCACCGGTACCCAGGCCGGGCCCATGTTCTGAAAGCCGTGGCACCCGGAGTTGTCGTGCTGGAGGTAGTGCAGAAGTTCCTGGAGGAGCCAGGCGTGGGCGGCGTTGCCGACGCCCTCGTGACGGATCAGCATCTGCGCCTGGTGCGCGACCTCCGCCCAGGAGAGGTGCCACAGCGCGACCTTGTGCTTGCGGCGCTTGTCGATCTTGACGTCGACCAGCGGCCGGCCTTCCAGGGCCACGTCGTTCGAGAGCGTGATGACGGCCTCGTAGCCGCGCCGGGCGGCGATGTCCATGTAGGCCTGCACCTGGTCCGGCTTCAGCGGATTGCCGTTGGTCTTGGTCTCCACCAGGGCGGTCCACAGCTTGCCCGCACGCTCCACGCGGATGATGCCGTCCGGGCGCCTGGGCGTGTCCCCGTGCGGCAGGGAGACCTCGGCGAAGGTCTCCGTCCGGCCGGCCGGTGCCCCGAACGCGGCGGTGAGCCGGCGCCCGAACTCCGGTACCTGGGCCATCACCGAGAGCAGGACGGAGGTCGCCCTGGTCTCCCGCTCCCGGTCGCTCTTGAGCGCCGGGGCGGGGAAGAGCCGGGCCTGCCGCCAGGTGTCGTTCTCGGCGAGGGACTTCCTGGCGGTCCGGGGGATCGTCACCTTCCTCTTGGCGGTACGGGGGCGGCGGGCGGCCGGGGCGGGGGGCCCTGCCGGGGCCGGCGCCGGGGCGGGTGTCGAGGCAGGTGCCGGGGCCGGGGCTTCGGCTGCGGGCACGGGTGCGGTTGCGGCTTCTGGGGCCGGCCGCTGAGAGGGGACGGTGGTGGACGGACGCGGGGGCACCGCCGTTCCCGGCACGGGCGCGGATGCCGTCGCAGCGGGCGGGTCGGGGGCCGGCACCGGGGCCGCCGCCCCTTCGGCGGGTGGCACCGCCGCCGTACCCGCCGTACCCGCCGTACCCACCGTGTCCGCCGTGCCCGCCGTGTCCGGTACGGGCTCACCCGTCTCCTCCGCCGTCCCCGGATCGCCGGGCTCCTCCTCCGGGGCCTCGTCCACGTCGATGCCGAAGTCCGTCGCCAGGCCCGCCAGCCCGGTCTCGTAGCCCTGCCCGACCGCCCGGAACTTCCACTCCCCGGCACGGCGGTACAGCTCGCCGAAGAGGAAGGCGCTCTCCACGCTCGCGTCACCGATGGAGAAGCCGAGGACGGTCTCCCCCGTACGGTCGGCGAGCGTCATCCGCAGGTCGTCCAGGTCGCCGAAGCGGGCGCCGCCGTAGCGGCTGGCCGCCAGGACGACGCGGTCCACCTCCGGCGGCATCACGGAGAGGTCGAGGCTGATCCGGTCCTCGCTGCCGTTGGCGGTCGGGGTCTTGCCGAGCAGTTGCACGCTGCCGTCCGCCGCCACCGGGTTGTTGTAGAAGAGGAAGTCCGCGTCGCCGCGCACCTTGCCATTGGCGTCGAGGAGGAGAACGGAGACGTCCGCGTCCCCGTCGCCGTCCGTACTGCACCAGGAAAGACTCAGGACCACGGCGCCGGCGTCCTCGCTCAGAGCCGCCAGTCCCACATTGGCTCCCTTGACCATCTCCAGCATGTCCCCGCCCCCACGTGCCCGGGCCGGCCGGACCCTCCCCGGTCCGCACGGCCGCCATGAAGCGTGATGTGTGCCACACCCGCTGTGTGCCGGAACTCTAGTGGCCGGTGCATGCATACCGAGGGCTAATGCGTTGATTGAGTGCACATCTTTTCGCAGAGTGTTCACAGTTGGCGGTTGGCGGTGCGCCGGACGCAGCCCCCCTTTTTGGCCTCTGGCCGGGGCGGCCGGAGTGCCACGGCTCCGCGTGCGGGCCGGGTTCACCGCGCCCGGGCGATGTAGATGGTGCAGGAGGCCGTGTTGTCCTGGAGGGGGTTGTCGAAGGTGACGATCCGCGCCTCGGTCTCCGGGAACACCTGCGCGAGCGCTGAGTTGAACTCCTCGCTCGGAGGGTCGTTCGACCAGAGGGCGAAGACCCCCTCGGGGTGCAGGTGACCCGCCAGGGCGCGCAGCCCCTCGGGCCGGTAGAAGCCGGCGTGGCTGGGGTGCAGCACGTGCTGCGGCGAGTGGTCGACGTCCAGGAGGACGGCGTGGAAGCGGCGGCCGGGCGCCTCGGGGTCGAAGCCGCGGGAACCGGCCGCCTCGGCGAAGAAGTCGCCCTGGACGAGACGGCAGCGGGGGTCCGCCGTCAGACGCGGGCCCAGGGGCACGAGCCCCCGCCGGTGCCACTCGACGACCTCGCCCAGCGCCTCCACCACCAGCAGCGACCGGACGCGCTTGTCGTTCAGCGCCGCGTCGGCGGTGTAGCCGAGCCCGAGCCCGCCAACGACGACGTCCAGTTCGCCGCCCCCGCACTCCGCCAGGCCGAGGTCCGCGAGCGCGATCTCCCCCGCCGTGAACATGCTCGACATCAGCCACTCGTCGCCGAGCTTCACCTCGTACACGTCGGTGTCCGTGGGCAGATGGCGGCGGCGCCGCAGACTGATCTCGCCCATGGGGGTGGGGCGCCAGTCGAGTTCCTGGAATCGCTTGCTCAAGGGGAATCGCTCTCCTGGTTCCGGGCCCGGGGCGGGGCCGCTGGCGGTGTGCCGGTTCCGGCCCGGCTCCCGCTCCGTACGGGAATGGCTGCGGGTGGACGTGATCCTCCCCGATTCCCCCGGCCCGGCGCAGCCGACGGCCCCGGAATCATCGAAGCCCGCGTATCCATCGTCGCGCCGGAACCGATGTGGCGCACGAGCAGCCACAACGGCGGGCAGGGCGACTGCGTGGAGGTCGCCGGCAACATCCCCGGCGCTGTCCCCGCCCGGGCCGGCAAGCGCCCCGGCGGCCCAGTGCTCTGCTTCAGCCGTTCCGCCTGGAGCGCGTTCCTCGACCAACTGCGCCGACACCGCGCGGGCACGGGCCGTCGGGACGGATGGGATCATCTCGGCCTTGCCTCAACCGCGTTGCCGGCGAACTCGGTCACTCCCCTGTGGGAAGCGCAATGTGGCCGGACGTGAGCAGATCCGCCAGTTCCGCACGATAGGCATCGAGCACCGCAATGAGTTCGGTGTGGGTTTGACGCTGCTGATCCAGGGTGTTCAGTACACGCCCGATCTTCTGCTGCTCCGCCCGGGGAGGCAGCAGGACGGGCAGGTCGTGCAGGTCCTTCGAGGAGACCGACCGCACAGCGGTTCCCCTGGCCCGCCGACTGATCCAACTCTGGGCTTCGGGACGTTCCAGGAAGCCGAGGAGGTAGTCGGCGTACGAGAGTTCGAAGGGGCGGATCCGCACCAGGTGAGTGCCGAAAATCCACCCTTCCTCGGCTTCCGTGACCAAGGCGCAGCGGCCCAGGGTGCCGGTTCGCGTCATTACCACGTCTCCGGGCTGGAGTTGATAGCGCGTCAGAGTCTTTGCTTCGTCCTCCGGAACCCAGGACACGCCTTCATGCAGAATCCGGTGTCCGCGCACGGCCGCAGGACGGACCACGGGAGTCCCGCGACCGGTGTCGTCTGTCTTATCCCGCCTTCGCCCACCTGGGCCGACCGTGATCTCCGCCAGCGCGCCGAGCCGCTCCTTACGCCACCCGGACGGGAGGCTCGCTCTTGTCCCGCCGGTCGCTGCTCGGGGCCATGGTTCCCGCCATGGGTTCCCAGACCGTTTCAGGTTGTCGCTCAGTTCTTGCAGCCGCGCTGCGGCGGACTCCAACCGTTCCATTCGGCGAGCCATGGCCCCCTCGGGGCTCTGAGGATTCACCAGCGGGAGTTCAGGAGCCGTCAGGGAGCGGGGGGTGAGCAGGTAATCCCGGTCCCGAAGCTCGTCGAGCTTGAGGGCACGGCTGGCGACGGCACCGGCACCGGGCGGTGCAGGTTCGGTTCGCTCCGTTCCGTGGTGCCATGCGGTGTACGCATCGACCACTGCGGCAATGTCCCGTTCGGGCAGTTCACGCAACGCCGGGCCGGTCATGCTGCCCAGCGCTGAGCCGTCGATGAACAGGACTTCCTCGGGCCGGCCCACCGGTCGTGTCAGGATCCAGATATTGACGGGAATCCCCGTGGTGGCGAACAACTGCGGGGGCAGTGCCACGACGCATTCGACGGCTCCGTCCTCGATCATCGCGCCACGGATCCGCCCCGCGCGGCCGCCAATGAATCCGGCGCCCTCCGGCATCACTACTGCGGCCCGCCCGCCCGGAGCCAATTGGTCCATCACGTGCTGCAGCCATGCGAAGTCACCCCGCGAGCCCGGCGGGCCATAGCGCCAGCTCCGCTGCTCCTCGGAGGCGGACAGCCGTTGGGCAAAGGGCGGGTTGGTCGCGATCCAGTCGATGCCGCTCGGCCAGGGGGATCCGGATCCATCACGTGGCCCCGGCCCTTCGATCTCCATTCCCAGGTGGAAGACTGCGTCTTCCGCGCCATGGAGGGTGAGATTCATCGTGGCGAGATGCAGAGCGTCACTGCTCGGAGTCGTACCCGTTACGCGTGGCCGGATCCCGGATTCGGGCAGCTCGGCGAGAATCGCCGTGAGCACTTCCCCGGCACGGCAGAAGGGATCGTGAACACGGCGTGGCCGGGGGACGGCGATGGACAGCATGCGTGCCATGGTGCGCGCCACAGACTTCGGTGTGAAAAACTCTCCTCCTTCACGCCGTCCGTGCTCACTCCGGTAGCGGTCCACCAGCAAGTCGAATACAGCCGCGCACTCGGCTCGTGTCCCCGGACCCTGTTGGCCGAAGACCTCGACAAGAGTGGCGACCTGTTCGTGGCCTGCGACGTCACGGGCGAGCACGGTGCGCAGAACGGTATGCAGAGATGTTGCCGAAGCACGGGCCGCGGGGCTGGTTCCCCATGTGTAGACCAGCCCGAGCAACAACAGCATGTTCTCAGCCGGCGCCAATTGCCCACGGAATCGATTCGCCTCGGCCAGCAGTCTGTGAACAAAGTCCTGCGCGCTGAAGTTGCCGCGGTCCAGACCTGCCCGGAACCGATCACCGAAGGTCGTACCCGCCAGTTCTCCTTCCCGCCGTACGTTCGCCGGTACCGTCCGCCGACCCAGCCAAGCGGCAACTTCGTCTGCCCGGAAGACGTCGGTGCCCGAATGGCCGGATGACGGCACCGGTGCAGGAAAATCCTGGTGCCGCCGCTCCCAGTTGGCCACAGCAGGACGTTTGACACCCGCGAGGCGCGCGATGTCGGCACGGGTCACTACGAGTCGCCCGAAGTCCGCCACAAGATCATCCTCCGTTCAGAAGCGCGCGGGTCGGGTGCCGCCGAGAGAGGCGCGACGGCCTGCGAGAACCTCGGGGAAGCGATCCATCGTCTTGGCCTCAATTGCCAGCTCGGAGATGATGTAGCCCAGCATGCGGTAGATCTTGGCGTGGTCCGCAGAAAGATTGCGATGATGCACGGGTTCGTGGTGCATGATCCGGTTTCGCAGGAGGACCAGCGAGGACAAACCGTCGTAGAGCCTCTTACGCGGCTGGTCCAGGTAGGGAAAGGCCTTGTGCAAGGTGGGAACCCACAGACCCCGGTCGTAGCTACGGCTCAGCAGGGAGACCCAGAAGCCGAACGACAGCTCCGCCACCATGCTGTCGGGCGTGGGTGCTGCCCTTCTGCGTTCACACTTCCGCCTGGCCTCCATGACGAGGCGCTTGGTTTGCCAGTCCAGAGGAGCCGCTTCCCACCAATCCGATCGGCCATACTTCCGACTCATCTGATCATGGAGAGCGTTACGCAGAGCCAGCTCCAGACAGTGCAGTGGACCATACAGAGCGCCGCAGACCTCAACATTCCACCAATACAGACGGACAGCAGTCAGCGACTCGCCCTGCGCGGCCACGACGTACCTGGTCAGGCGCGGCCGGGACAGGGCACGGACCAGCCACTCCGGCAGCCTCTCGATCACGGACTCCCCCTCTGAACACGGCTCCGCCTCCGCAGGCCGTTACAAGAACTGGTGACGGTGATACCGTGGTCGTGAAAGCCCCGGGCCCGCCTCTGCTCAGCACGCCACCCGGGGCACGGCCTTCCGAACCCCTGGCAGTCACCCACTGCCAGGGGTTTCGCCTTTCTCCACGGTCCGCGGCGTTGTGATGACCGTAGCGGACACACGCCTGGCGTGCAAGCGCAGTGCAGTGCGCGCATTTTTGTTAAGGCTGCTCGACCGGGCGCGGAATCGGCGGAACAGACGGAAGCGGTCGGTGTACTCACCCGGACGCGGGGCACTGCGAGATCGACCCGACGACCGGGCCCGGCCGTATCCGCGCTCCGGCGGACGGAGTGCCCGGAGGCTCAGGAGCCGGGGCCCCGGGAGCCAGGTGCGGACCGGGGTCGCACAGCCCTGATGCCTCCCGGGACGGGGCCGGGCGAAGCCGTGCCGGGGCCGGGCCGGGGAGGGGCCGGCGGCCCCGGCCGGGAGAGGGCCGGTCAGTCCTCCTCGTCCTCCTCCCACAGGCCCTGTGCCTTGAGTTGCTGGACGTGGACCTTGATCGGTGGCTCCGGGTCCGGGTCGGAGGGGCGTGGGCTCTCGGGGCCGTCCGGGCCGACGCGGACCAGGCGTTCGACCCGGGCCACCCGGTAGCGCACGCCCGCCACCGTCACCTCGTTCAGGCGTTCGGATGAGATGCGGTCGGCCGCAGCGGCGTACTCGGCGCGCAACTCCGGTGTGAGCTTGCGCAGTTGCGGGAAGAACGGGCCGCGCCAGTGGGTGGCCAGTCCGTCGCGGGCCGCCTGCGGGGTGGTCGACGTGCCGTCCGATTCGGGCCGCCAGTGGCCGTCGGAGTCCTCGGCGATCATGAACGTCGGGGGGAGGAGCACGCCGCCGGGGTGCGTCCGCGCGGCGCGCAGCGAGTCGGCGCGGACGTCCGGCGGCACGGTACCGGCCGCGCGGACCATGCCCAGCAGTTCGGTCTTGAGGATGCCCTCGGACATCCCCGTGGCGGTGGTCGTGTCGATCACGAAGCCGACGGACGGGTCCGGGACCTTGCCGGACTCTCCCGGTGCGGCCGGGTCCGGGTCGGAGGGCCGGGGCGGCTCGGGACCGTCCGGGCCCATGCGGATGAACCGCTCCGCCCGGACGACGCGGTACCGGTGGCCGAGCACGGTCATGTCGTCGAGGGGTTCCCAGTCCAGGCGTTCCGCTGCCCGCAGGCACGCGTCGCGCGCTGCCTCGTCACCGGCCTCCTCCGCGTCCCGGGCCGTCAGCCGGAAGTGCGCTCCGAGGCCGTCGCGGGAGCCCTGGGGTGCCGTGTCGCAGAAGTACGGGCGGAGTTCCCAGCCGCCCTCCTCGCGTTCCCGCGCGGTCCCGAACACCGGTGCGCCGGCGGAGCGGATCTCCGGGTACGTCTCTCGGGCCTCCCACGCCTCCAGGTCCGCCATGGCCGCGACGGGGCTCTCCAGCGCGGTCACGCGGACGGTTCGGTAGGCGGGGTTCTGCTCGTCATACTGAGTCACGGGCCCAGCATGGACGCGGCGCCGGGGGCCGGGTGCCGGATCGGGCGGCTATCCCCCGTACTGCTGGATTCTGTCGGATGCCTGTCCTAATCGGCGGCGCGGGCGGCCCGTTGCGGGCCGTCGTCGGCGGGGCCCGTTCCGTCGCGGCCGGTACGCGGACGGCGCCGCCGGTACGCGGACGGCGCGGCGACCGTGGGGATCGCCGCGCCGTCGCGTCATGCGCTCGCCGGTCCGGACGGCCGGGACTGCCCGGTCCGTGCGGTCCGGCTGCCGGTCAGCCGGCGTTGAGTGCGTTGAGGACCGCGGTGTACGCCTGCTTCTTGTTGTAGTTGCGGTCGAACAGCAGCGGGGTGTCGTTGGAGCGCCAGGAGTAGTGGTCCGGGATGCCCCAGACGGTGATGCCGGTGCAGCGGGAGACGGCCAGGCAGGCCTGGGTCACTCCGCCGAACTGCTCGGCCTGGGAGCTGCCGGAGCCGGCGATGTCGAGCTCGGTGAGCTGCACGTCCACACCCAGGTCCGCGAAGTTCTGCAGCGTGGTGTGGTAGTTGTTCGGCACCGGGTTGCCGCTGTTGAAGTGGGCCTGGAAGCCCACGCAGTCGATGGGCACGCCGCGGGACTTGAAGTCCTTGACCATGTTGTACACGGCCTGGGTCTTGGCGTGGCTCCAGTTGTCGGTGTTGTAGTCGTTGTAGCAGAGCTTGGCGTTGGGGTCGGCTTCGCGGGCCATGCGGAAGGCCTCTTCGATGTAGCCGTTGCCGAGCCGCTGCTGGAAGACGGAGTTGCGGCGGGCACCGCTGTTGCCGTCCTCGAACGCCTCGTTCACCACGTCCCAGGAGTGGATCTGGCCCTTGTAGTGGCCCATCACCTGGTTGATGTGGTTCCGCATCGCGCTGCGCACCTGGTCCGCGCTGCCGAGGTTGTTCACCCAGCCGGGGAGCTGGGAGTGCCACACCAGCGTGTGACCGCGGACGTCCATGCCCTGCTGCCGGGCATGGTTGAAGATCCGGTCGGCGTTACCGAAGTTGAAGTTGTTCTGGGACGGCTCCAGCGCGTCCCACTTCATCTCGTTCTCCGCGGTGACGCTGTTGAACTCCCGGTTCAGCGTCTGCACGTACTGGGAGTCACCGAGGTGATTGGCCGCGACCGCGGCGCCGAAGTAGCGCCCCTTCTCGGCCGCCGCGGCACCCAGGGTGTCCGCGGCGTGAGCCGTACCGGACAGGCCGACGACACCGGTCGAGGCCAGAACGGCGGCCAGGCCGAGGACGAGCGTCTTCCGGGTGCCGGGTTTGCGGCGCTGCCGCCGGGCTGACGTCATGCTGATCATTGCTGCCCCTTCTTCCGGGGACCGGACGGAGGTGGGGGACCCGTCCGGACTTGGTGGGTGTGAACGGTGTGATGCCGTGCCCCCACGTACCGCCGCGGCCGACGGTGGGGTGTCGGTGCCGCGGCGGCGATCGTTCCGGAGTATGGCCGGATCGGTGAGGGAGAGTCAACGCTTCTTTCCGGAAGTTTTTCGGCCCCGAAACACGGCGGCAACGCCGATACCCATCTCTGAACTGGGATTACCCTGCTGCGTTCGACGGGTCGTTAGTTTTCGATCTCCGAGTGGGCGGAAAATTATCGGCGCCTTCCGTTAAACGGCGGCACCCCTTGGGCCGGTCGCACCCGCCTGCCGGGCGGTGTCGGCCGCGCGGTCCTCACCCGGCGGTTCCCCGGTCCGGACAGCAGAAAGCTCCGCCCGGCTCTCCGGTGAGTTTCCGGAGAGCCGGGCGGAGCTGCCAAGGCGAGGGCCCGCCTGGACGGGGGAGCGACGGCGGCCCCGCAGGGCGGCGGGCCCGGCCGGCCGGACGGTCAGGTGACCGGCCGGCCGGGCCGTCGGTGCGGGCCGGTCAGCGGGCCGTACAGCCGCCGATCCGTGGTTGCGACCAGTTGCCGTTGGCCATCACCGTGAACCCGAAGCTCGTCGACGATCCGGACGACAGCGTGCCGTTGCCGTTCGGTCTCATCGTCATCACCGTGCCGCTCCAACTGGGCGTGCCGTTCCAGGTGGTGGAGACGCTCTGCGGCGAGGTCAGATTGACGGTGACCGTCCAGTCGCTGATCGCGCCACCGTTGGCGGTGACCGTCACCTGGCCGTTGAAGCGGTCGCCCCAGCGCATGGTCTCGGAGTACGTCGCGGTGCAGGTGGCCCCGGTGTTGCCGCCACCGTCGTCACCACCGCCGTCGTCACCGCCGCCGTCGCTGCTGCCGCCGAGGGCGGACAGAACGGCGTTGTACGCGGGCTTCTTGTTGTAGTTGCCGTCGAAGAGCAGCGGGTTCTGCTCACTGCGCCACGAGTACTTGTCGGTGACACCCCAGACCGTGATGCCGGTGCAGCGCGCGACGGCCAGGCAGGCCTGCGTCACGCGGCTGTAGCTGTCGCTCGGGGCGTTCTGGATGTCCAGTTCGGTGATCTGCACATCGACGCCGAGGTCGGCGAAGCGCTGCAGGTTCGCCTGGTAGTCGCTGGGCACCGGCGACTGCTGGTTGAAGTGGGACTGGAAGCCCACGCAGTCGATCGGGGCGCCGTTCTGCTTCATCTGGCGCACCAGATTGTAGACGGCGTTGCTCTTCGCGTTCTGGCCGTCGGTGTTGTAGTCGTTGTAGCAGAGCTTGGCGTTGGGGTCGGCTTCGCGGGCCATGCGGAAGGCCTCTTCGATGTAGCCGTTGCCGAGCCGCTGCTGGAACACCGAGTTGCGCCGGGCGCCGCTGTTCCCGTCCTCGAACGCCTCGTTCACCACGTCCCAGGAGTGGATTTCGCCCTTGTACTGGCCCATCACCCGGTTGATGTGGTTCCGCATGGCGCTGCGCACCTGGTCGGCGCTGCCGAGGTTGTTCACCCAGCCGGGGAGCTGGGAGTGCCACACCAGCGTGTGACCGCGGATGTCCATGCCCTGCTGCTGGGCGTGGTTGACGATGCGGTCGGCGTTGCCGAAGTTGAAGTTGTTCTGGGACGGCTCCAGCGCGTCCCACTTCATCTCGTTCTCGGCGGTGACGCTGTTGAACTCCCGGTTCAGCGTGGCCACATAGTCCGCCTCGCCGAGGCGGTTGGCGGCCACGGCGGTACCGAAGTACCGGCCCTTCTCGGCCGCCGCGGCGCCCAGGGTGTCCGCGGCGTGAGCCGTACCGGACATCGCGACGACACCGGTCGAAGCCAGAACGGCGGCCGCACCATAGACGAGCACCTGGCGGACGTACCGCCGTGGGCTTCTTCGTCCGCTTAACGATTTGCTGATCATCACTGCCCCTTCTGCCGGGGACCGGACGGAGGTGGAGGAACCGTCCGGGCATGGTGGGTGCGATCGGCCCGCGAGCCGGGACGCCGGACAGTGGGGGGAGGTGAACGGCGGTTCCGTGCGTGCGGTAGTTCGATCGATCCGGAGTATGACGCCCGTCAGAACGCAGCGTCAACGCTTGTTTCCGGAAGTTTTTCAACGACGAAACACCTCGGTCATCCCCCGCTGATCCATGTCTACCTGCGCCAACGTGCCGACGCGAGACGGGTATCGGCCCGGAAATACGAACCGTTCAACAAAATTTCCAGGACCTTCCGATAACCGGAGCGTCGCATCCGGATGGAACCGGCGACACCGCCGGAGTGCTGGCTGGACACCCCCGCTCCGAGCTGCACATACCTTGATCGGCTTCCCCTCATCCCGCACGGGCGCCGGGGATAGCTTCCGGAAAGTTCTTCCATCCACTTACGCGCACGTCGCGACGAGGTTCCGGATCGGCCGCACCACCCGCCCGCGCGCACCCGCTGGGCGACACCCTCTTCGCGTGCACGCCGGAGCGTGACCGGTTGCGAGCCCAGAGTGTCCGATTTAGCGTCATTCATGCCGGTTGATCACGGCCAATGCTGCCCGTGAAAACCAGCCGGCCCCCGGAAACACCAACGCCCCGCTCCCTCCGGGACAGGGCCCTCCCCTCCACAGGAGGCATCGCAGATGCTGCAGTCCAAGTTCCGCAAGATCGCGGTCGGCGTCGCCACCGGCGCCATCGCCACCCTCGCCGCCGCCGGCCCCGCCGCCGCGGCCACCGCGGCTCCGACCGGCGGTGGTCACCACCACCACTTCTACAAGGGCAAGGTCATCGCCCACTCCGGCCTGCTGCTCCGCAGCGCGCCCAACAAGGGCGGCCACGTCGTCGGCTCCAAGCCGTACGGCGCCATCGTGAAGATCAAGTGCAAGGTCCACGGCCAGAACATCGACGGCAACAACCGTTGGTACGTGCTGAAGGACGGCCACTACGCGTTCGCGTCGGCCCGCTACATCAAGAACATCGGCCCGGCCCCGCGCTGGTGCTGACCGCGCGCCGGTACTGACGGACCGGCCGCCCGGATGACGTCGCACCCCCCGCACGCCTCGCGCGCGGGGGGCGTGGCGCTGCGCACGGCGGCGGAGTACGCCGGGGTGCGCCCTGCCCGGCCGCGTGTACCGGGACGCAGGGCGGGTAGGACGACTCACGTCCCCAACCGCCCTCGCTCTCAGGGCATCTGATGGCATAACAGACATAACGCCAGCGAGTTTGTTACGTTCTCTGTCATGGCCGCATCGACAGCGGGTCCCCCCTCGGACCGTCCGGGCTCGCATCCGGACGGCCTCCCGGAAGCGCTCCCGCCCCCGGTGCGGCTCCCCCGGCGCCGCGGTACGGAGCTGGTCCTGCTCGCCGGTGCCGTCCTGATCTCCGTCTACGGCTATATCGAGGTCGGCCTGGCCACCGACGGCACCGTGCCGGCCGGCGCCGCGGGTTACGGAGCGGGCCTCGGGCTCCTCGCCCTCCTCGCCCACGCCGCCGTACGCCTGCGCGCCCCGTACGCCGACCCCCTGCTGCTGCCCATCGCCGTCCTGCTCAACGGTCTGGGCCTGGTGATGATCTACCGGCTCGACCTCGCCACCCCCGCCGACGAGGCCGCCCCCACCCAGCTCATCTGGTCCTCGCTCGGTGTCGGGTTCTTCATCGCCGTCGTCCTGTTCCTCCGCGACCACCGGGTGCTGCAGCGCTACGCCTATCTGAGCGTGGCCGCCGCGCTGGTCCTGCTGATCGTCCCGATCTTCTTCCCCGCGATCAACGGCGCCAAGATCTGGATCCGGGTGGCCGGTCTCTCGTTCCAGCCCGGCGAGTTCGCCAAGATCCTGCTCGCCGTCTTCTTCGCCTCCTATCTGGCGGTCAACCGGCACGCCCTGGCCTACACCGGCCGCCGGATCTGGAAGTTCCAGTTCCCCACCGGGCGGGTGCTCGGCCCGATCCTCACCATCTGGCTGGCCAGCGTCGGCGTCCTCGTCCTGGAACGCGACCTCGGCACCTCGCTGCTCTTCTTCGGACTCTTCGTGGTGCTGCTGTACGTGGCCACCGGCCGCACCGGCTGGATCGCGGTCGGGCTGCTGCTGGCCGCAGCGGGCGCCGTCACCGTCGGCTCCCTGGAACCCCACGTCCACAGCCGGGTCCAGGACTGGCTGCACCCCTTCGCCTCCATCGACGCGGGCGAGGGCGCGAGCCAACTGGCGCAGACCTACTTCGCCTTCGCCTCCGGCGGCGTCCTCGGCACCGGACTCGGCCAGGGGGACTCCGTCCTCATCGGATTCGCCGCGAAATCCGACTTCATCCTGGCCACGGCGGGCGAGGAGCTGGGGCTGACCGGGCTCTTCGCGATCTTCCTGCTGTACACCCTGCTGGTGGAACGGGGGCTGCGGACGGGCCTCGCCCAGCGCAACCCCTTCGGCCGGCTGCTGGCGGTCGGCCTGGCCTCGATCGTCGCGCTCCAGGTCTTCGTCATCGCGGGCGGGGTGATGGGGCTGATCCCGCTCACCGGGATGGCGATGCCGTTCCTCGCGCAGGGCGGCTCCTCCGTCGTCACCAACTGGATCATCGTGGCCCTGCTGATCCGGATGAGCGACACGGCCCGCCGGCCGGCGCCGGCCGCCCCGGAGGGCCTTGACGAGCCCGGCGGTCAGGCGGGTCCGCCCGGTCCCGGCTCGCCCGGCGATCCCGGGGAGGCGAGGCCGTGATCCGCCAGATCCGCCATCTGTCCGCCTTCTTCCTGCTCCTCCTGGTGGCCCTGCTGCTCAACGCCTCCCGCATCCAGGTGATCGACGCCGAGGAGTACGAGGACAACCAGGCCAACCGCCGCAAGAACATCACCCGTTACAGCGCCCCGCGCGGCGACATCCTCGTCGACGGCGAGCCCGTCACCGGCTCCCGCGACACCGGCGAGCGGCTGCGCTACGAACGCACGTACGTCAACGGGCCGCTGTACGCGCCGGTCACCGGCTACGCCTCGCAGATCTACGGCACCACGCTCCTGGAGGACGCCGAGGACGACATCCTCTCCGGCGCCGACCCGCGGCTCTCCGTCTTCCCGCTCTGGCACGCCCTGACCCGCGAGCGCGAACCGGCCGGCGACGTCCACACCACCATCGCCCCGGCCGTCCAGCGCGCCGCCGCCGACGGCCTGGGCGGCGCGCGCGGCGCGGTGGTCGCCCTGGAACCGGACACCGGCAAGATCCTCGCCCTCGTCAGCAGCCCGAGCTACGACCCCGAACAGATCTCCGGGAACGGGGACGCCGCCGTCGACGCCTGGCAGCGGCTGACCGGCGCCGAGAACCAGCCGATGCTCAACCGGGCGCTCCGCCAGACCTACCCGCCCGGCTCCGTCTTCAAGGTGGTCACGGCGGCGGCCGCCCTGGAGCAGGGCGTGGTGACCGATGTGGACGAGCCGACGGACACCCCCGCGCCGTACACCCTCCCCGGCACCCGGACGGATCTGACCAACGAGGCGCGGGGCTGCGAGGACGCCGACCTGCGCCACGCCATGGAGGTCTCCTGCAACACCGTCTTCGCCAAACTCGGTGTGGAGGTCGGGCTCGACGGCATGGTGGACACGGCCGAGAAGTTCGGCTTCAACGACGACGGTCTGCGGGTGCCCTCCCGGGTCGCCGCATCCGTCTTCGACACCGACATGAACGACGCCCAGCTCGCCCTGTCCTCGATCGGCCAGTACAACACCGCCGCCACACCGCTCCAGATGGCGATGGTCGCCTCGGCCGTCGCCGACGACGGCAGGCTGCGCAAGCCGTACCTGGTCGACAGGATCACCGATTCCGAGGGCGACACCGTGGCCGTCACCCGCCCCCGCACCTACGAGCGCACGATGGACTCCGGCACGGCGGAGGTCCTGCGCGAACTGATGCGCGACGTGGTCGAGAACGGCACGGGCACCAACGCGGCCCTCCCCGGCGCGGAGGTCGGCGGCAAGACCGGCACCGCGCAGCACGGCGTGGGCAACGAGGGCATCCCGTACGCCTGGTTCATCTCCTGGGCGCAGAAGGACGGGGCCGACGAGCCCGGTGTCGCGGTCGCGGTGGTCGTCGAGGACGCGGCGGCCGACCGCGCCGACATCAGCGGCGGCGGCAACGCGGCCCCGATCGCCCGCCAGGTGATGCGGGCGGCACTGGGGCTCTGAGGCGCGGGGGCCCCGTCGGGCGCCGGGGTCTGCGGGGCCTCCGGGCTCCGGTGCGCCCTCAGCGCCGGCAGGCGTGGTCGTACTCGCCGGCCTTGACGGCCCGCGCGAAGGCCGACCATATGCCGGGGGCGACGCTCAGCACGGTGTGCGGCTGGTCGCTCTCCCGGAGGTGGACCCGACGCCGGGGGGTACCGGCTACCTCGATGCATTCGTTGCTGCTCGACGAGCTGTACGACGACTTGCTCCAGCGGAGGTGCGACATGGGATCTCCCTACAGCTCGTACATGAGGTGCTGGATCAGCCCCAGGGAATCCCGGACCTCATGCGTTTCCGGGGCGGCCTCGGGGTCCACGGAGGGCAGGGCGAGCGCACTCAGCCTTTCGAACATCTTGCCGTACTCGGCGATACGCCCGCTATCCCCGTCAAAGGTCGATTCGACAGGCCGATCGAGATAGACGGTGTCCAACTCGGGCGCCGGGCCACTGAGGAGGATGAAGGGTCCGGCGAAGGCCGAATGAGCGCCTGCCGTGAACGGAAAGACCTGCACGGTGACGTGAGGAAGTCGCGCCACCTCGATGACACGCAGCAACTGTCTGCGCATCACCCTCTCGGATCCGATGCGGAGTCTGAGAGCGGACTCCGACAGGATGACGTGGTACGGGACGGGATTCTCTCTGGTCAGCACCCTTTGACGGTCGAGCCGGAACTGCACCGAACGCTCGACGGTCTCGTCTCCGGTGGGCAGCGTCTCGATGATCGCTTCCGCGTATTCCCTGGTCTGCAGCATTCCGGGCACGAGCGCCGGGTCGTGCACGCGGATACCTGCGGCCCGTTCCTCAGCTTCTGCCAAGTCCAGCAGGGAACGGCACATATCAGCGTCATATTCGTTCCACCAGCCCTTGCCGCGGTCGTGGGCCATGTCCATCAGCCCGTCGAACAAAGGCCCTTCCGGACAGCCGTAGGAGCGCAGCAGCCGGTAGAGACCGTTGCGCGGGACGTCCATCCGGCCCGCCTCGATGTGGCTGATCCGGGTGCGGTCGGCGTCGAGCAGCGCTCCGGCAGCGTCGCCGGACAGCCCGGCGCGCTTCCTCAGTTTGCGGAGTTCGGCGCCGAGCCGGCGCTGCCGCTCGCTGGGGCTGGTCCTCGCTGCCATCTGATCCTCCCTCGGCGATCCCGCGCAGTGTGACCGTCTGTGCCGAACAGCGTCCACTGATCACCGGAGGTTCCACCCATGCGAGTGGAATAGGGCGTTCACGGTTGTAACTAACTCATGCGTGACCATAGCTTCGGCTGCAACCCAAGAGCCCACCAACGGGCGGAAGTGCACCGGAAACCAGACCAGTTGAACCGGCATCGCCACCGCCCCATCGGGCATCCCGCCAGGAGGCCGCCATGTTCGCCACCCGCTCCCCCGACTGTTCCCTCGTCTTCCCGCCCGATCCCGTGTGGGTCCGCGCCGCGCGGGAGGCCGTGCGAACGCTGCTGGCCGCCGCCGGTCGTCACGACCTGATCGACCCGGCCCTGCTCTTCACCTCCGAGGTGGTGACGAACTCCGTCAACGCCTGCCGCAGCAAGGGCTGTACGACCCCGGTGACCGTCTTCGCCGAGTGGCTCGGGAACTCCCCCGGCCGTCTGCGGGTCCTGGTGCACGACGAGGCACCGGGGCTGCCGGTCCGCCGCACCCCGCATCCCGACGAGGAGTCCGGCCGGGGCCTGGCGCTCATCTCCGCCGGAGCCGACGCATGGGGCGTATGCCGGCACGGGCCCGGAGAGGGCAAGGCGACCTGGTTCGAGCTGGGGCTCCAGTCCACTCCGCTGAGCGGATGAGAGGCGGTTGACCGATGACCGGAGGTGCTGTGCCGAGTTCCCGGGCCAGGACGAGTACCAGCCCTTCCCCGGGGGCCGGCGGCCGCGCCTTGTGACTTCCGATCCCGGGCCCGGTGTCCGCGGAGCTGGATAGTGTGGTGCGGCACACGGGCAGCAGTTCGGAGAGGAGGTGTCCCGCAGTGATCACACGGATCGAGATCGACGGTTACAAGTCCTTCGAGGGGTTCGCCCTGGACCTGCCGTCCTTCGGCGTTCTCCTGGGCACCAACGCTTCGGGGAAGTCCAATCTGCTCGAAGCCGTCGACCTGCTGGGGCAGTTGATCCGGGAGCCTGAGGGCCAGACGCTGGTCGACCGCGCGCGCCGGGGCGGGCCCAAGGAACTCTTCCGGCGGAGCCCGGCGGGCCGGCCGGCCGACACCCTGCGGATCACGGCCGACGTGATCGTGGACGGGCCCCGGGGCTACTGCTTCCTCAGGGTCGTGGCCCTGGTCCGGTACGCGGATCCGCCGCAGCCACTGGATGTCACCGTCGAGGTCGGCAACGTCCGCGATCACTACGGCGACTCCGAGTGGCGGGAGTACGCGGACTCCCTGGGACTCCCCCCGGAGATCCGCGGGAACTCCATGCGAGAACTGCACGCCACCCGGGTTCCCGTGCAGGACAGCGTGTACGGCCCCGAGCTCGCCGCGGTCTCCAGGAACTGGCGGATCGTCGAGCCCTCCCCCAAGGCCATGCGGGTCGCCTCCTCCACCTATGACACCGCGCCCCTGGCCGAGGACGGGAAGAATCTCGGAGCCGTCCTGGGACGGATCTCCCGGAACCCCGAGAGCTGGTACGACTTCCGGGCCGACGCCGTGGCGCTCCTGCCGGACCTGGCGGACATCACCGTGGAGGCGAACGAGGAATGGGGCCAGTGGGACGTCTGGCTCCAGCACAAGCACGAGCACCGGGTGAGCCCGGGCACGGCCTCCGCGGGCACGCTGCGTGTCCTCGCCCTGCTCGCCGCCGCCCACGACCCCGCCCATGAAGGCGTCCTGATGTTCGAGGAACCGGAGAACGGTCTCCACCCCAGCAGAGTGCCGCACCTGCTCTCGCGACTGCGCGGGCGCACCAGCAACCTGGGGAACCTCTCCTCGGGAGACGGACGCCAGACGCTGATCACCTCGCACTCCCCCATCGCCCTGGCCGCCGCACTGGACGAGGCGCCGGAGTCGGTTGTCTTCCTGGACACCGTGACGCGCTTCGGTGACGGTCTTCCCCCGCGCAGGCTCACCCGGGCACGGAAGGTGGCGGCGGAGGGGGAGCGCGGGACGTTCGTGACGCCCTTGGAGGTCCGCAAGTACCTCGATCCCGTGGGGCGGTACGCGCGTGGGGCGTAGGTACCTGAGTCTCGCCCTTCTCACCGAAGGGGCGAGCGACCAGTGGTTCCTCGTGCCACTGATCGACCGGCAGATCGCCGACCTGGCTCTGCGGGCGCCGTCGGAGTTCGACTACTCGGGCGTCGTCACCGGTGAGTGTTTCACCGTGGCTCCGCGACGGACGGTGGTCGGCGAAGTCGCCGAACTCCTGCGGTACTTCGATGCCGTTGTCGTCCACCACGACCACAATGAGCGCGGCAAGGTCGACGCGGTCCGCGAGCATTTCGCCGAGGAGGCTTCCCGCATCGTGGGCCTGGTGCCGGTCCGGGAAACCGAGGCATGGATGCTTGCCGACACCGCTGCCCTGCGAGCGGCATCACCGGCGGGGTGGGACGCGGCCTGGGAACTGCCCCACGACGTGGAGAAGGCTGCAGACCCGAAAGCTCTGCTCAGGACCGCACTCGGTGGACGGCGCGACCCGGAACGGGACTTCGACCGCCTGGGGCAGACGGTGGAGTTGGCGAAGCTCGGGAAGGTGGCCTCGTACCAGCGCTGGCTCTCGGAACTCCGGACGGCGATGGAGAAGCTGCACTTCCTGTGATGTCCCGTCTTCCGTGCCGGGGTCAGAGGGACGACAAGGCGACCTGGTTCGAGCTGGGTGTGGGCCGGTCCGGCGGCAGCCGGTAGTAACTCAGTGCGCGGCCGGGCGTCCGGCGCTACCGTGCGGCCATGACTGACGCAGCCGCACCGTTCGAGCTCGCCCAGATCAATATCGCCCGGCTCCTCGCCCCGCTCGATTCACCGCAGTTGCAGGACTTCGTCGACGGGCTCGACCCCGTCAACGCCACCGCGGACGCCTCCGAGGGCTTCCGCTGGCGGCTCCAGAGCGACAGCGGCAACGCCACCGAGGTGCCGGTCCTCGGGGACGACTGGCTGATCGTGAACCTGACCGTGTGGCGCGACCTCGACTCCCTCACCCGCTTCATGTACGACGGCCTCCACCGCGACCTGATGCGCCGCCGCCGGGAGTGGTTCGAGCGGCTGGCGGAGGCGGTGACCGCCCTGTGGTGGGTCCCCGCCGGCCACCGGCCGTCCGTCGCCGAAGCTGAGGAACGGCTGACGCATCTGCGCCGGCACGGGCCCACGCCCTACGCGTTCGGGCTGCGGAGCGCCTTCCCGCCCGGGCCCGCGAGCCCCGTGCCGGGTACCGCGGAGGCCACGGCGGCCGACCTGGCGCGCGCCCGCGAGGCGAACGCCGGTGACGTCTGCACCGTCGGCTGACGCGCGGGACGGCAGGGCCTCAGTCCCGGCGGGCCCCGGTCCTGCCGGCGTCGGGCCCCTGCCGGATGCCGGCCCCGGGAGCGGCGGTCAGGCCGCGAAGGGCGTGGGCAGGGGTTCCGCGCGCTCCAGCCAGACGTCCGGGACATCGGCGACGCCCGTCCGGCCGCCGACGACACCGCCCGCGATGGCGCAGGTCGTGTCGATGTCGCCCAGGCCCGCCGCGGTGGTCCACAGCGCCTCGGTGAGGTCGTCCAGGTGTCCGGCCGCGCACCACAGGGCGTACGGCACGGTGTCGTCGGCGCGGATGCGGTAGCCGCTGCCCAGGGCTGCCGCCGCCGCTGCCGGTTCGGTGCCCGGGGGCAGTCCGGCCGCCAGCAGCACGCCGTCGCGTACCGCGCCCTCGGGGGTGTGGTCCGCCACGCCGGCCAACAGCTCGGCGGGAGCCGGGGGTTCCTCCGTCCGGTCGGCGGCGAGGGCGGCCGCGACGGCGACGGCCACCGCGCCCGCGATGCCCTCCGGGTGGGCGTGGGTGACCTGCGCCGACAGCACGGCCTGCGCGGCGGCCCGCTCCGGGTCGCCCGCGAACCAGGCGCCGAGGGGTGCGACGCGCATGGCGGCGCCGTTGCCGAGGCTGCCCTGGCCGCCGAAGAGGGCGTCCGCGTCCTCGCGCCACCGGTCCGGCCGCCGGGCGAGCAGCGGCAGCAGTTCGTGCATACCGCTGCCGTAGCCGCGGGCGGGCTCGGCGAGGAAGCGTTCGCCGAACTCCCGGGCCAGTTTCTCCTGCCGCACCTCGCCGTGGCGGTCGAGGACGGCGAAGAGCGCCAGGGCCATGGCGGTGTCGTCCGTCCAGTGCCAGAGGGGCGCTTCGGGGGTCCGCCGCTCCCTGATGGCCTCGCCGACGCTGCCCCGCTCGGCGGCGAGCGGGAACCAGCGTTCGCCGAAGGCGTCGCCGAGGGCCAGGGCGCGGAGGCTGTCGTGGGCGGCGGCGCGGCTGCCGGGACGGATCGCTGTCATGGGTCCATGCTGTCAGCCGCGCGTCGCCGTGGCATGTGGTGTGCACGGACCACCGCGCCGCCGTACGCGCCACCGTACGCACCGCGCAGTAGGCGGGCACCGCGCCGTGGGCACCGCGCCGTACGCACCGCGCACCCGGCGCTCCTTCCCGCCGGGCGGGCGCGCGGGACGGTCCGCCCCCGTCAGCTCTCGGCCGCCGCGCCCTCGGCGATCGCCTCGGTGACCTCCGCCGTGCGGGCGGCCTCCTCGGCCGCGAAGCGTTCGGCGTCCAGCTGCTCGGCCAGCTCCTCGTCCTGGGCCATCAGCAGGTCGAGGTTGGAGTCGCCGAGCTCGAAGACGCCCAGGTCGAGGTAGGCGCGCTGGAGGCGTTCGCCCCACAGGCCGATGTCCTTGACGCACGGCACGATCCGGCTGAACAGCAGCTTCCGGAAGAGGTGCAGGAACTCCGACTGCTCGGTGTACTCCGCCGCTTCCGCCGCCGGGATGCCGAAGTTCTCCAGTACCTCGGTGCCGCGCAGCCGGTCGCGCATGAGGTAGCAGCCCTCGATGACGAACTCCTCGCGCTCGCGGAGTTCGGCGTCGGTGAGCTGCCGGTAGTAGTCGCGCAGCGCCATCCGCCCGAAGGCCACGTGCCGGGCCTCGTCCTGCATGACGTAGGCGAGGATCTGCTTCGGGAGCGGTTTGTCGGTGGTGTCGCGGATCATGCCGAACGCGGCCAGGGCCAGGCCCTCGATCAGGACCTGCATCCCGAGGTAGGGCATGTCCCAGCGGGAGTCGCGCAGGGTGTCGCCCAGCAGGGCCTGGAGGTTGTCGTTGATCGGGTAGAGCATCCCGATCTTCTCGTGGAGGAAGCGGCCGTAGATCTCGGCGTGCCGGGCCTCGTCCATGGTCTGGGTCGCGGAGTAGAACTTGGCGTCCAGGTCGGGGACGGACTCCACGATGCGGGCGGCGCAGATCATGGCGCCCTGCTCGCCGTGGAGGAACTGGCTGAACTGCCAGGAGCTGTAGTGCCGCCGCAGCACGCCCTTGTCGCGTTCGGTCATCCGGCTCCAGTGCCGGGTGCCGTGGAGGGCGAGGGCCTCGTCGGGGGTGCCGAGCGGGTCGTAGGGGTCCACCTCCAGCTCCCAGTCGATGCGGCGGACCGAGTCCCACTGCTTGTCCTTGCCCTTCTGGTACAGGGCGAGCAGCCGGTCGCGCCCGTCGTCGTAGTCCCAGCTGAAGCGGGCGGCGCCGGAGGCCGGCACCTGCCAGTCGGGGGTTCCCGGGTCTTTCGCGTAGAGATCGTGCGTCGTCATCGACGCCTCCTCGGCCTCGGCCTCGCGGACTCCCGTGGAGAGCGGGATGGTTGGCAGGCTCACACGGTCTCCGCGGCGGGGTCAACCGGGCTTCAACAAGTCTTCGCCAGGGGATTGACGTTCTTGCTGACACGCAGTCTCATAAAGGGGTACCGCGGGTAACCCACAAGCGAGGTGGCCGACAGCATGACGATCACAACCGGGGCAGCGGCGCAGCGGGATGCTCTCGGCCTGCTCAAGGACCGGGAAAAAGTCGCCCTGCGCCTGCTCGACTCCTCCGCCAAGCACTCCTTCGACCCGGACGCCGAACTGGACTGGGACGCCCCCTTCGAGGAGGGCCGCTGGTTCTGGCCGCCGGAGCTGGTCTCCCTCTACGACACCCCGCTCTGGAAGACCATGTCCGAGGAGCAGCGCATCGAGCTCTCCAAGCACGAGTCCTCGGCCCTGGCCTCGCTCGGCATCTGGTTCGAGATCATCCTCATGCAGCTGCTCTGCCGGCACATCTACGACAAGTCGCCGACCAGCTCGCACGTGCGCTACGCCCTCACCGAGATCGAGGACGAGTGCCGGCACTCCAAGATGTTCGCCCGGCTGATCCAGCGGAACGACACCCCCGTCTACCCGGTGTCGCGGGTCCACCAGAACCTCGGCCGGCTGTTCAAGACGGTCTCCACCACGCCGGGGTCCTTCACCGCCACGCTGCTCGGCGAGGAGATCCTCGACTGGATGCAGCGGCTGACCTTCCCGGACGAGCGCATCCAGCCGCTGGTACGCGGCGTCACGCGCATCCACGTGGTGGAGGAGGCCCGCCATGTGCGGTACGCCCGGGAGGAGCTGCGCCACCAGATGGTGAGCGCGCCGCGCTGGAGCCGGGAGTTCACCCGGCTGACCTCGGGCGAGTTCGCCCGCGTCTTCTCCAAGGCCTTCATCAACCCCGAGGTTTACACGAACGTGGGCCTCGACAAGCGGGAGGCGGTCGCCCAGGTCGCGGCCAGCGGGCACCGGCGCGAGGTCATGCAGACCGGGGCGAAGAAGCTGACGGACTTCCTGGACGACATCGGCGTGCTGCGCGGGGCGGGACGCCGGATGTGGAAGAGCTCGGGGCTGCTGGCCTGAGACGGCTGCCCTGTCCCGCCCCGGCCGCCCCGGCCGGGGCGGAGGGGCGCAGGGGCGGGGCCGCGCGGACAACGGGCAGGTCCGGGCAGGGCCGGGACGAGGCACGGACGGGGCCCGGACCGAGCCGCCGCCCCGCCGCGCCGGTTACCCTGCGGGCATGAACGGCAGCGGCACCGCCCCCAGAGCAACGTCCGGCCGCCGGTCCGGCCCCGGCGCCGCGTACCGGCGGCTCACCGTCGAGCAGCGGCGCCGCCAGCTGCTGGACGCGGCGCTCGCGCTCTTCGCCGACCGGGCGCCGGAAGAGGTCTCGCTGGACGACGTGGCCCACGCCGCCGAGGTGTCGCGCCCGCTGGTCTACCGCTACTTCCCGGGCGGCAAACCGCAGTTGTACGAGGCGGCGCTGCGCAGCGCCGCCGACCGGATGGAGCGGTGCTTCGCCGAACCCCAGACCGGTCCGATGACCCAGCGGCTGGGGCGCGCCCTCGACCGCTATCTCGCCTTCGTCGACGAGTACGACGCCGGCTTCAGCGCGCTGCTCCAGGGCGGCAGCGTCGCCGAGACCTCCCGCACCTCGGCCATCGTGGACGAGGTGCGGCGGGCCGCCGCCGAGCAGATCCTCGTCCATCTCGGCGTCTCCCGGCCCGGGCTGCGGCTGGGCACCGCCGTCCGCACCTGGATCGCGGCGGTCGAGGCCGCCTCGCTGATCTGGCTGGACGAGGAGAAGCAGCCGCCCGCCGCCGAACTGCGCGACTGGCTGCTCGACCACTTTCTCGCCCTCCTCACCGCCACCGCGGCGCACGACCCGCAGACGGCGGGCGTGCTCAGGGAGGCGCTGGCGGCGGAGCGGGCGGACGGGCCGGTGGGCGCTCTCGTCCGGCGGCTGCTGCCGCTGGCCGCGGGAGCGGGGCATCTGCTGGACGCCGCGGGTGCCGGGGAATCCGGGAAGGCCGGGGCTCCCGGGGCTCCCAACGCTTCCCGGCCCGCCGGGGCCGACGGGTCTCCGCCGGAGGGCGGAGCATCCGGTGCCGCTCCGCGCGGCGCGGGGGAGGACGCCTCGTGAGGAGCGAGGAGACCCCCTTCGTGGGCGGGCCGCTGGACGGCCGGGTGCTGCCGGTGCTGACGGGGGCGACCGGAAAGCCGCCGAAGGTCTACGAGGTCCCGGTACCGGAACCGGACGGCGGCGCGCCCGTGGTCCACGTCTACCGGCGCGAGATCCGCGGCCACAGCAAGCGGCTCGGGCTGCCGCTGGGCTGGAAGTACGTCTACGACCCGGAGGGCCGCCGCGCCACGGGCCCGAACTGGCCCTGGACCCGGCGGAGCCCCGGCGCCTGAACCGGCGGCACGCCCGGCGGCACCGGCCCCGGGCGGCCGACCGGGTACCGACCGGGACCACGGACCGGCCACCCGGCCACCCGGCCTCCCGCGACCTGCCGCGTGCGGGCCCGTCGCCGGCCGGCGGGGCCGGGCACCGGCCCGGGCCCGCCGGCCTACCGCGCGCCCGCGGCCTCGGCGAGGTAGCCCTCCGTCTTCGCCGGCTCGTAGAAGAAGTTCTCCAGGTCGGCCGGGTTGTCGAAGGCGTTGGCGAAGCGGTCGGCGACCGGCTGGAACTGCCCGCCCGCGCCGATCAGGTTGAGGACGTGCTCCGGCGGCGGGGCCAGCATCGCGTTCGTCCACTTGACGACGTGCCGGGCGGTCTCCCAGTAGCGGTCGAAGGCGGACTGCATCCACTCGGCGTCGAACGGCTGGTCGCCCCGCTCCAGGATGCTCGCCAGATAGGAGGCGGCGCACTTGGAGGCCGAGTTGGAGCCCTGGCCGGTCAGCGGGTCGTTGGCGACGACGACGTCCGCGACGCCGAGCACCAGCCCGCCCGAGGGCAGCCGGCCGACGGGGTTGCGCACGGTGGGGGCGTAGCGGCCGGCGAGGGTGCCGCCCGCGTCGGTCAGCTCCGCCTTGCCCGCGCGGTCGTACTCCCAGGGCAGGAACCGCTTCATCAGGTCCAGGGTGGTGGCCAGGTGCTCGCCCGGGTCCTTGATGGAGTCGAAGACGTCCAGCGGGCCGCCGGGGATGCCCTCCCAGAAGAGGATGTCGGCCCGGCCGGAGAGGGTGTAGGTCGGCATGACGAACATCTCGCCGACGCCCGGCACGAGGTTGCAGCGCACGGCGTCGTAGTCCGGGTGCTCGGGGCGCGGGCCGAGCCCGTGCACGTAGGCCACGGCCAGGGCGCGCTGCGGCTTGTCGTACGGGGAGCGGGAGGCGTCCCGGCCGAACATGGAGACGAGTTCGCCCTTGCCGGCCGAGACGAGCACCAGGTCGTAGGAGCGGGAGAAGTAGTCGAGGTCGGAGACGGCGGCGCCGTGGATGACGAGCTGCCCGCCGCGCTGCGCGAAGGTCTCCATCCAGCCGGCCATCTTCACCCGCTGGTCGACGGACTGGGCGTAGCCGTCCAGCTTGCCCACCCAGTCGATGGCGCGGCTGCCGTCGGGGCCGGCGACGGAGACGCCGAGTCCCTCGATGCGCGGCGCCTGGCTCTCCCAGAAGTTGATCCCGAGGTCCCGCTCGTGCTGCAGGGCGGTGTGGAACATGCACTGGGTGGACATGACCCGGCCGGAGCGGATCTCGTCCGCCGTGCGGTTCGACATCAGGGTGACCTCGTAGCCGTGCTGCTGCAGGCCGAGGGCGAGTTGGAGACCGGACTGGCCGGCTCCGACGACGAGGATCTTCCGCATGGCGGTGGGCTCTCTTTCACACGGTGAGGAACACGGGCGGAACCGCGGAACGGCAGGGGCGCCGGGACACCCGCCGGGGGCCCGGACCGGGGCGCCGGAGGCCCGGGGTACCGCGCCGTCCCCGGTGCCGGAGCATCGCGGGATCTGCGGCCGCCGGGGCTCTGAGCAGCACAACTGCCCGTTCCGGGCTCGGAGGTGAGGCTATGTCACTCGGGAGTCACGTCAAGGGCGTGGGCCACGAGGGCGAGCAGGGACCGGATCACGGTCGTCCGCTCGCGCGCGTCCATGATCTCGACCGGGACGTGGTCCGGCACGGACAGCGCCTCGCGCACGTCCTCGGCCGCGTAGGACTCGGTGCCCTCGAAGTGGTTGACGGCCACGACGTACGGCAGCCCGCAGCTCTCGAAGTAGTCGAGGGCCGGGAAGCAGTCCTCCAGCCGCCGGGTGTCGGCCATGACGACCGCGCCGATCGCGCCGCGCACGAGGTCGTCCCACATGAACCAGAAACGCTTCTGGCCGGGGGTGCCGAAGAGGTAGAGGACCAGCTCGGCGTCGAGGGTGATCCGGCCGAAGTCCATGGCGACGGTCGTCGTGGTCTTGTCCGGGGTCGCCGCGATGTCGTCGACGTCCTCGCTGGCCTGCGTCATCACCGCCTCGGTGGTGAGGGGGGTGATCTCGGAGACCGAGCCGACGAAGGTGGTCTTGCCGACGCCGAAACCGCCCGCCACCACGATCTTGGTGGAGAGGGGGGCGCGGCTGCGGTCGGTCTGCCAGCTCTGGACGTTCTCGTCCGCGACGGGCGGCGCGGCGGTCGTCGGTCCCGCGGGGGTCATGGTGTCAGAGCCTGCGAAGTCCACTCAGGACCCTTTCGAGCAGTGCGCGGTCGGGGCGGCCGGTCTCGGTGCCGGCACCGTTCGCGTACACGCGGATCTTTCCCTGGTCGGCCAAGTCGCTGAGCAGTACCCGCACCACGCCGAGCGGGATGCGGAGCAGCGCGGAGATCTCCGCGACGGAGCGCATCTTCCGGCAGAGCTCGACGATGGCCCGCATCTCGGGCATCACGCGGTCGGCCCAGTTGCCGGCCGTGAGCTCCGGGCGGTCCTCCGGTGCCTCGATGGCGGCGACGAAGGTCTCCACGAGCAGGACGTGCCCGAAGCGGGTCCGGCCGCCGGTCAGCGAGTACGGGCGTACCCGGGCGGGTTTGCGTTGCTGGCCGCGGTCCGCGGTGCGGACCGGGAGGCGGGGGGCTGTCACGTGCGGCTCTCCAGGGACTGGCGCAGTTCGTTGCGGAGTTCGGGGGTGAGGACGTGTCCGGCCCGGCCGACGAAGAGGGCCATGTGGTACGCCACCACGCTCATGTCGCAGTCGGGGGTCGCGTGCGCCCCGAGCAGCGAGCCGTCGCTGATCGACATGACGAAGACGCTGCCCTCGTCCATCGCGATCATCGTCTGCTTCACCGGGCCGGCGTCCATGAGCTTGGAGGCGCCGTGGGTCAGCGCCCCGACGCCGGAGACGATGGTGGCGAGGTCGGCGCTGGAGCCCTTGGGGCCGCTGCCGTCGTCGGCGGCGGTCGTGCCGCCCCCGCGCCCGTTCCCGTTTCCGGCGCCGTTTCCGGCGGCGTCCGCCGGCAGCACGCCCATGCCCGGGTCTGAGCTGAGGAGCAGCAGGCCGTCGGAGGAGACCACGGCCACCGAGTGGACGCCGGGCACCTCCTCGACCAGGTTCGTCAGCAGCCAGTGCAGGTTGCGGGCCTCACTGCTGAGGCCCTGCGAACCGTGCGGCTCCGAGCCCGCCTTCGTGTACGCGTTCAACCGCGTGCCTCCTCGACTGTGCCACCGTCGTCCGGTGCCCCCGTGCGGTGCTCACCGGTCTTCTCGGCGATCTCCGCGTCGGCGTCGCGCCGACCGTGCCGTGACCCCTGCTGGAAGCCGCCGAGCTTGCGCCGCAGGGCCTCCGCGTCCACGCCTCTCGCCCGCGCCCGCACCGGGCCGGTCTGCGCCGCCACGGTCTTGGGCGTCCGCTTGGGGAGTCCCTTGTCCGTCAGCCGCTTGGCGGGGGCGGCCGGGCTCCCGGTGCCGGGGGCCGGGTCCGCCGCCGGGCTTCCGGGGGCGGCGGAGCCGGGGGTGGCGGAGTCCGGGGCGGCCGTGTCCTGCCCGGCCGGGCCGGTTCCGGTGGTGTGCGTGCCGTCCGGGGTGTCCGGGGTGTGCGGGACCTCGGCCGGTCCGGTGTCCGGACGGGGCAGCGGCGGGGGCAGCCGGAAGGACTGGGTCGGCTCGTCGATGCCGGCGAACCCGGCGTCGTCCGAGGCCCGCGCGTGCTGCTCCTCGCCGGAACCGGTGCGCCGGATGCCGTACGGGTCGTCGTCGTCGGCGGCCGGGGAGTCACCGGCGTCGGGGGCGGGCGGGGCGGTGGGCTCCGGGGCGGCCGGTGCGGTGCCCGGCGCGGCCGTCCCGCCGGGGGCGTCCGCCGTCGTCCCGTGGGTTTCCGCGAGGGAGCCGCCGGAGGCTCCCGCGAGGCTCCCCCCGGGGCTTCCGGCTTCCGCCTCCGCCGCCCGCAGGGCCTCCTCGGCGGCCGCGACCAGGGGGTCGTGCTCCGCGCTCCGGGCGAGTCCGGCGTGCGCGCCGAGGCCGTCCGGGGTTCCGGCGCCGGGGGTGTCCGCGTCCGCCGGTACGGAACCGGGGGCGGGCTCCGCGCCGGACTCCTCCGCCGGGGCACGGTCCGCGGCCGGCTCACCGGCCGGGGCACGGCCCGCCTCTCCGGTGCCGGTGGCGGCCGGGACCGGAGCGGGGGCCGGGTCCGGGGCTACGGCTCCGTCGGCAGCGGGGCCCGCGAGCGGGGCCGCGCCGGAGTCCGGGGCCGCAACCGGCTCACTCTGCAGGGAGCTTGACGAAGTGGCGGCCCCGGCGGGAGCGGCCGGGGCCGGCCCGGAGGACTCGGCGGACCCGGCGGCGGCAACGGGGACGTCCGCCGGGGAGCTCCCGTCGGATTCCGCGGCCCCGGGGTGCGTGCCCGGTCCGGCGGCCGCGCCGGCGGCGTCCGCCGTCCCGTCCGCCGCTCCGCCGGCCGTACCGGTGTCCGCGGCGGCCGCTCCGGCTCCGGGCTCCGCCGTGTCCCCGCGCCGGGGCAGGGAGCCGCCGCGGCGGTGCGGCAGGGCGTTCGAGTTGGCCTCGGCCACCGAGCCGGGCAGCGAGACGCCGGTGGCCCTGGTCCCACCGGACTGGACGTGCGACGGCTCCGGCCGGGTCGGCAGGAGGGAGGTCGGCAGCACGACGACGGCCGTCACCCCGCCCTGCGCCTGGTCGCGCAGTTCGACGCGGATGCCGTGCCGCGCCGCGAGCCGCGCGACCACGTACAGGCCGAGCCCGAGGGCGTCCTCGTCGGCACCGGCGGCCTCGCCGTCCGGGTCGGCGAGCCGGGCGTTGACCTCGGCCAGCCGCTCCTCGGTCATGCCGATGCCCCGGTCCTCGACGGAGAGCATCACCTCGCCGTTCTCCAGCTGCCAGCCGGAGAGCTCGACGTCGTCCTCCGGCGGGGAGAACGCCGCGGCGTTCTCCAGCAGTTCGGCGACGAGGTGGCTGAGCGCGTCGGCGGCGAACCCGGCGACCCGGGCGTGCGGGGGGAGCGACTGGATGCGGACCCGCTCGTAGCGCTCGATCTCGCTGACCGAGGCGCGCAGCACGTCGAGCAGGGGCACGGAGGCGCTGTGCGTGGTGGTGTGCTCGGCGCCGGAGAGGACCAGCAGGTTCTCGCTGTGCCGCCGCATCCGGGTGGCGAGGTGGTCGAGCTTGTAGAGGGCGTCGAGGTGCTCGGGCTCGTTCGCCCGCTCCTCCAGCCCCTCGATCAGGCCGAGCTGGCGTTCGACGAGACCCAGGGTGCGCAGCGACAGGTTGACGAAGCTGCTGTGCACGCGGTCCTGGAGGCCGGTGAGCCGCTCGGCGAGATCGCTCTTCTGCCGGGCCAGCTCGTCGCGCTTGTCGGCGAGCTTCTGCCGCTCGCGGATCAGGCCGCCGCGCTCGGCGCGGAGCTTCTCCAGCTCGCGGTGGAAGCCCTCCGCCTTGGCGCGGAGCTCGTTGACGGCGCCCACGGCCTCGGCGTACTCGTCGTTGCGGCCGGTGAACTTCACCGGCTCCTCGCCGACCGGGTCGGCGGCGACGCGCCGGGCCCCGAGCCGCAGCACGGCCAGCGGCCGGGTCATGGAGCGGGCCGCGGACATGCCGGAGCCGACCGCGACCAGCACGCAGAGGGCGAGCAGCCCGACGGCCAGCTCCAGGGAGCGCACGTCGTCGTCGCGGAGGGCGGCGAGCCGGGCGGACTCCTCGGTGGTGAGAGCCGACTCGGCGGCGCGCATCAGGTCGATCCGGCCGGACAGGGCGGTGTCCACGCGCTTCTGGTTCAGGGCCAGTTCGGCCGGGGAGAGCTGCGGCTGGTCGGTGAGGACCTTGAGGTAGCGCTCGGCCCGGTCCGCCTCGTCGCCGTTGACGGTGCCGTCGTAGCTGTCCTTGGCGGCGGCCGGGGCCGTCTGCCGGAAGTCGGCGACCGCCGCGAGCTCCTGGACGCGGGTGCGCTGCGCGGTGGCGGTCAGCTCGCCCTCGCCGCCCGCGGCCAGGGCGCCGAGCAGCAGGGTGCGGGTGGCGGCGGCCTGCTCCACGGCACGGCCCAGCCCGGACAGCGCGTCGGCGGGGCCGTCGGCGGCGCGCGGCGGGATGCGCCGGGCGAGGTCGGCGGAGACGCCGTGCAGCGCCTGCACCAGCTGGGTGTAGCGGGCGAAGGTCTCGGAGGCCGGGCCGGAGCCGGTGAGCGCCGACTGCCGGATGTCCGGGAGCTCCGCGAGCCGGCGGTCCAGGGCGCCCGGGGCGTTCTCCCGGATCTCCTCCAGCCGGCGGTCGACGCTCGCGCGCCGCTTCTCCGAGATACCGGTGGCGCTGCCGGAGCCGGCGGCGCGGCCCGCGGCGACGAAGCGCGTCATGGTGTCGCGCTCGTCGGCCAGCGAGTGGGCCAGCACGACGGCCTGCGCGTTCAGCTCGGAGAGCGTGACCAGGCGCTGGGAGTCGTTGAGGTCGGAGGAGGCGGCGATGACGGCGGGTGCGCCGGCACCGGCGACGGCCGCGGCGACCACGGCCACCGAGACCACGAGCCGGTTGCGGACCTTGGTGGCGCGCTTCCCGGGCGGTGCGGACGCCGACCCCGCGGTCCGTGCCGACTCACGTTCCTTGCCCCGAGGCCGCATTCTTCGCACCGGTGCTCGCAATCTTGTCTCGTCTCCGCAGGGCCGAGGCGCCGGCGACCGCTCGCATTCCTCGTACCCCTGGAGCGCGGAGCGCCGACGGGCGTTCTCCCCGTACCGGCAACGGAATTCGACCATTCCACCGCCGGTGTGAACGGGGCCGCCCATCACCCGCCTGGCCACCCGAACGAGTGAACATCAATCCTGAGTTGGCGAACAACCCCGGCGCGGGCCTCCGGCGCCGCCGCGGGGAGCGCCGGTTGGAAATCGCCAGCCGGTACTGGCAAGATGCGCGCCCGCACATTCCACCGGCCGGTGAATACGGGGGAATTCCGGCACCTCGGCCGTTTCCCGCCCGCCGCGCCGGCCGTCACCGCAGGTCACGGCGGCCGCCGGGCCGGTGGCACGGTCCGGCAGACTGACCGCATGCGCATCGACCTCACCACGGAGCCGGGTGATCCCCGCATCCCCAACGAGGACTACGTATCGGTGGCCCTGCCGGCGTCCGGCGCGGGCGGCTCCCTGGTCCTGCTGGACGGCGTCACGCCTCCCGAGGACGGCGGCGGATGCGTACACGGAGTGCCGTGGTTCACCGCGCGGCTCGGCGGGGCGCTGCTCGAACTGTCCGTTTCGCGGCGGGATATGACCTTGCGGACGTGCCTCGCGGAGGCAATCGAACGCACCGCCGATGCCCACCGAACGGCCTGTGACCTTTCTCACGTTAAAACCCCACAGGCGACGGTCGTGGCCGCCCGCTGGGACGAGCGGGAGGTGGAGTATCTCGTGCTCTCCGACTCCGTTCTGCTCGTCGAGCGGCGGGACGGCCGGGTCACGGCGGAGCGGGACGACCGGCTGTCCCGGCTGCCGCCCCACGTGCCGGAGCTGCGCGCCGCCGTGCGGGCCCTGCCGCCCGGCTCCGCCGAACGCGCCGCGCGGGCCGCCGAGTACGTCCGCGCGGTGGAGGCCCTGCGCAACGCGGAGGGCGGCTTCTTCACGGCCGCCGCCGACCCGTCGGTCGCCTCCCGGGCCGTGACCGGCGCCGTACCGCGCGCGGACGTGCGCTCGCTGACCGCCCTGACGGACGGCGCGGGGCGCTGGGTCGAGGTCTTCCGCGAGGGCACCTGGGCCGACTGCCCCGCGCTGCTCCGCGAGGAGGGGACGGACGGCCTGGTGCGGCGGGTACGGACGGCGGAGGCCGCGGACCCGCGGGGCAGCGCCTTCCCGCGCGGCAAGCGGCACGACGACGCGACGGCCGTCCACGCGGAGTTCTGAGGCGGGACGCGGGCGCCGGCGCGTGCGCCGGGGTGCGCGGGCGCGGGCGGCCCGGAGGTCTTCCCGGGGCGGGCCCTCGGCCGGTGCCCTCAACCGGCCTGCCCTGTCCGGAGGTTTGAGGAGACGGCGGACGCGGAAGAATGTCCGGCCCGCCGGAGCCGTGCCCCTCCGGGCCCGGGACAGAACCGGGTCCGGGGCCGCGCACGGCCGCCCCGGACCCCGGCCCCCCGGCCGCCGGCTCAGTCCTCCGCGCCGCTCAGCCCGTTCAACCGGTGCAGCAGGCGGGCGAGTTCGGCGATCTCCGCCCGGTCCCAGCTCCGCAGCTTGCGGGCGTAGCGCTCGCGGCGGGCGCGGCGCACCGCGGCGAAGCGGCCGGCTCCCTCCTCGGTCAGGGTCACCAGCGAGGCACGTCCGTCGGCCGGGTCCGGCCGGCGGGTGACGATACCGAGCTCCTCCAGGGCGCGGAGCTGGCGGCTCATGGTGGCCTTGCCGACACCGAAGTACGCGGCGAGGGCGGTGGCCCGCTGCTCCCCCGCCTCCGACAGCCGCACCAGCAGCCCGTACGCGGCGGGCTCCAGATCGGGGTGTACCTCGCGGGCCACCTCGCCGGAGGAGGCGCGCGCCCGGCGCAGGAAGACGGACAACTCCCTTTCCAGAGCCAGAAAAGCGCTGTCTCCCGGCACGTCGGGGGTGGTGTCCGGCTCAGGGGGTTCCCCGGCCGCCCTTCCGGTTCGGGGGACGTCTCCGGCTTTGGTCCGGCGCATGGTCTGAGTCCTCCCGGCTTTCCGCTCCCGCCGTTTCCGGGGCGGAATTCGCTTTCGGCGGTCGCGTGGCCGCCGCGGTGCCCCGCCAGTATTTCGCAGGACCGGCCCGGGGACAGCAACCGGCCCGCTTCCCGGCCTCTCTTCCCGCGCGGACCGGCGAAACCGCGGGGGGCCTTTCCCGCACGGCCGGATCCGCACCGACGGCAGGCCCCGCCTCTCCGTCGTGGCCCGCGCACGACGGTGGTGCCGCCGCGAGACGCGCGCCCCTTTCCACGCCCGAGCGCCCCCGGACGCGCGCCCGCCCCCGTGCCGCACGTACAACAGCGCATACGGCACGGGGGCGGACGGTGACGGGCGGATCCGGGAGCGGACACCCCCGTCCCTCCCGGATCCCGCGGACCGCAGGCCCGCGACCCGTCACCCACCGGTCAGCCGGCCAGCGGCAGTTCCGGCTCGCTTCCCGCCGGCCCGTCCCCGGCCCGCTCCGTGCCGGCCGGCTCCAGGGCCAGCCGCAGCACCTGCCGGACGTCGGAGACCGGGTGCACCTCCAGCTTCTCCAGCACCTCGGCGGGGACGTCGTCCAGATCGGCCTCGTTCCGCTTGGGGATGACGACCGTGGTGATCCCCGCCCGGTGCGCGGCGAGCAGCTTCTGCTTGACGCCGCCGACCGGCAGCACCCGCCCCGTCAGCGACACCTCGCCGGTCATGGCCACATCGGGGCGCACCCGGCGGCCGGACAGCAGGGAGGCGAGCGCCGTCGTCATGGTGACACCGGCGCTGGGCCCGTCCTTCGGCACGGCGCCGGCCGGGACGTGCAGGTGCACGCCGCGGTCGTTGAAGTCGCCCACGGGCAGCTCCAGTTCGGCGCCCCGGCTGCGCAGGAAGGAGAGCGCGATCTGCGCGGACTCCTTCATCACGTCACCGAGCTGGCCGGTGATCTGGAGTCCGGTGGCCCCGGTCTCCCGGTCGGCGAGCGAGGCCTCGACGTAGAGGACGTCGCCGCCCGCGCCCGTGACGGCCAGTCCGGTCGCCACCCCGGGCACGGCGGTGCGCCGCTCCTCGGGGTCCTGCGCGGACTCGGGGACGTGGTGCGGCCGGCCGAGGTACCGGCGCAGGTCGTCCGGGCCGATGGTGACGGGGAGTTCCAGCTCGCCGAGTTCGTGTTGCGCGGCGGCCTTGCGGAGCAGCCGGGCCACGGCACGCTCCAGATTCCGCACCCCGGCCTCGCGGGTGTACTCGCCGGCCAGCTTGCGCAGCGCGCCCTCCTCCAGGACGACCTCGCCCTCGGCCAGGCCGGCCCGTTCGAGCTGCCGGGCGAGCAGGTGGTCGCGGGCGATGGTGACCTTCTCGTCCTCGGTGTAGCCGTCGAGCCGGACGAGCTCCATCCGGTCGAGCAGCGCCTCGGGGATGGCCTCCAGGACGTTGGCGGTGGCCAGGAAGACCACGTCGGAGAGGTCGAGTTCGACCTCCAGGTAGTGGTCGCGGAAGGTGTGGTTCTGCGCCGGGTCGAGGACTTCCAGCAGGGCTGCGGCCGGGTCGCCGCGGAAGTCGGAGCCGACCTTGTCGATCTCGTCGAGGAGGACGACCGGGTTCATGGAGCCGGCCTCCTTGACCGCCCGCACGATGCGTCCGGGCAGCGCGCCGACGTAGGTGCGCCGGTGGCCGCGGATCTCCGCCTCGTCGCGGACCCCGCCGAGCGCCACCCGGACGAACTTCCGCCCCATCGCGCGGGCGACGGACTCGCCCAGCGAGGTCTTTCCGACGCCGGGAGGGCCGACCAGCGCCAGGACGGCGCCGCCGCGGCGCCCGCCGACCACCCCGAGGCCGCGCTCGGCACGGCGCTTGCGCACCGCGAGGTACTCGGTGATGCGCTCCTTGACGTCCGCCAGGCCGGCGTGGTCGGCGTCGAGGACGGCCTTGGCGCCGGGGATGTCGTAGGCGTCCTCGGTGTGCTCGTTCCAGGGCATCTCCAGGACGGTGTCGAGCCAGGTCCGGATCCAGCTTCCCTCCGGGCTCTGGTCGGAGGCGCGTTCGAGCTTGTCGACCTCCTTGAGCGCCGCCTCGCGCACCTTCTCCGGCAGGCCGGCGGCCTCGACCCGGGCGCGGTAGTCGCCGGACTCGTCCTCCGGCTCGCCGTTGAGCTCGCGGAGCTCCTTGCGGACGGCCTCCAGCTGGCGGCGGAGGAGGAACTCGCGCTGCTGCTTGTCGACGCCCTCCTGGACATCCTTGGCGATGGACTCGGCGACATCCTGTTCGGCCAGATGTTCGCTCAGCCACTTCACGGCGAGCTTGAGCCGGGCCACCGGGTCGGTGGTCTCCAGCAGTTCGACGCGCTGCTCGGCGGTGAGGAACGGCGAGTAGCCGGAGTTGTCGGCGAGCTGGCCGGCGTCGTCGATCTGCTGGACGCGGTCCACGACCTGCCAGGCGCCGCGCTTGCGGAGCCAGCTGGCGGCGAGGGCCTTGTACTCCTTCATCAGTTCGGTGACGGCACCGGGCACCGGGTCGGGCCCGGGTTCGTCGGCCGGGCGGCCCTCGACCCAGAGCGCGGCTCCCGGGCCGGTGGTGCCGGCGCCGATCCGCACCCGGCTCACACCGCGGATGAGCGCGCCGGGGTCACCGCCGGAGAGCCGGCCCACCTGTTCGACGGTGCCGAGCGTGCCGACGGCGGCGTAGGTGCCGTCGATCCGCGGCACCAGCAGCACCTGCGGCTTGCCGCCGCTCTCCCCGTTGTTTCCCCCGTTCCCCCCGCCGCTTCCCGCGGCGGCCTGCGCGGCTTCCACCGCGGCCCGGACCTCCGCGTCGGACAGGTCCAGCGGCACCACCATGCCGGGCAGAACCACCTCGTCGTCGAGGGGCAGCACCGGCAGGGTGAGTGACGTAGACGTCGAAGCCATGATCTCCCCTTCGGCAGGCAAGTTGAGCTGTAAAGACTCAATGTCTCTGCTGCCCCGGGTGTTCCCCCGCCCGCGTTCGCTCCCAGCGAACACCCCCCGCCCGTCGCACGGGAGCAGCCCGGGCGGTGCCCGGCGAAGGCCCGGCGGACGGTCCTGTGCCCGTCCGCGAGGTCCTGCCGG
Source organism: Streptomyces xinghaiensis S187 (assembly GCF_000220705.2). GTDB lineage: Bacteria > Actinomycetota > Actinomycetes > Streptomycetales > Streptomycetaceae > Streptomyces > Streptomyces xinghaiensis. The sequence goes on from NZ_CP023202.1 coordinate 2,313,229, forward strand.
GCCGCGCTCCCCCGGTCAGGCGCCGACGTAGGCCGCGAGGTGCTCGCCGGTGAGGGTGGACCGGGCGGCGACCAGGTCGGCGGGGGTGCCCTCGAAGACGACGCGCCCGCCGTCGTGGCCCGGGCCCGGGCCGAGGTCGATGATCCAGTCCGCGTGCGCCATGACCGCCTGGTGGTGCTCGATGACGACGACCGACTTGCCGGAGTCGACGAGCCGGTCGAGCAGCCCGAGCAGATGCTCGACATCGGCGAGATGGAGGCCGGTGGTGGGCTCGTCGAGGACGTAGACGCCGCCCTTCTCGCCCATGTGGCTCGCCAGTTTGAGCCGCTGCCGCTCGCCGCCGGAGAGCGTGGTGAGCGGCTGGCCGAGGGTGAGGTAGCCGAGCCCCACGTCGTCCAGCCGGCCGAGGACGCGCTGCGCGGCCGGCGTGCGCGCGTCCCCCGAGGCGAAGAACTCCCCGGCCTCGGCCACCGACATGGCGAGTACCTCGCTGATGTCGCGGCCGCCGAGGCGGTACTCCAGCACCGGGGCCTGGAACCGCTTCCCCTCGCACTCCTCGCAGACGGTGGCGACGCCCGCCATCATCGCCAGGTCGGTGTAGATGACGCCGGCGCCGTTGCAGTTCGGGCAGGCCCCCTCGGAGTTGGGGCTGAACAGTGCCGGTTTCACACCGTTGGCCTTGGCGAACGCCTTGCGGACCGGGTCGAGCAGCCCCGTGTACGTCGCCGGGTTGCTCCGCCGCGAACCGCGGATCGGCGTCTGGTCCACCGAGACCACGCCGTGGGCGGCGCCCGCCGGGCCGGCCACCAGGGACCCGTGCACGAGCGAACTCTTGCCCGACCCGGCGACGCCCGTGACGACGCACAGCACACCGAGCGGGATGTCGACGTCCACGTTCCGCAGGTTGTTCGCGTCGGCGCCGCGCACCTCCAGCGCTCCCGCCGGGGTCCGCACCGACGGCTTCAGGGAGGCCCGGTCGTCCAGGTGCCGCCCGGTCAGCGTGCCGCCCGCCCGCAGCCCCTCGACGCCGCCCTCGTAGCAGACGGTGCCGCCCGCCGCGCCGGCGCCGGGGCCGAGGTCGACGACATGGTCGGCGATCGCGATCGTCTCCGGCTTGTGCTCCACGACGAGCACCGTGTTGCCCTTGTCCCGCAGCCGCAGCAACAGGTCGTTCATCCGCTGGATGTCGTGGGGGTGCATGCCGATGGTGGGCTCGTCGAAGACGTAGGTGACGTCGGTCAGCGAGGACCCGAGATGGCGGACCATCTTGACGCGCTGCGCCTCGCCGCCCGACAGCGTGCCGGACGACCGGTCGAGCGAGAGATAGCCGAGGCCGATCTCCGTGAACGAGTCGAGCGTCCGCCCCAGCGCGGTGAGCAGCGGCGCCACCGACCGCTCGCGGAGGCCGCGGACCCACTCGGCCAGATCGCTGATCTGCATCGCGCACGCGTCGGCGATGCTCACCCCGCCGATCCGCGAGGACCGGGCCGCCTCGCTGAGCCGGGTACCGCCGCACTCGGGGCAGGCGGTGAAGGTGACCGCCCGGTCCACGAACGCCCTGATGTGCGGCTGCATCGCCTCCCGGTCCTTGGCCAGGAACGACTTCCGGATCTTCGGGAGCAGCCCCTCGTAGGTGAGATTGACGCCCTCGACCTTCACCTTGACCGGCTCGTGGTGGAGGAAGTCGCGCATCTCCTTCTCGGTGTAGTCGCGGATCGGCTTGTCCGGGTCGAGGAAGCCCGACTCGGCGTAGAGCCGCACCGTCCACCAGCTGTCCGACTTCCAGCCGGGGATGGTGAACGCGCCCTCGGAGATCGACTTGGAGTCGTCGTAGAGCTGGGTCAGGTCGATATCGGTGACCGTGCCCCGGCCCTCGCAGCGCGGGCACATGCCGCCGGTGCGGGTGAAGGTCGCCTTCACCGCCTTCTTGTCGCCCCGCTCCACGGTGATCGCGCCGCTCGCCCGGACCGAGGGGACGTTGAAGGCATAGGCGCCGGGCGGGCCGATGTGCGGCTCACCGAGCCGGCTGAAGAGGATGCGGAGCATCGCGCCGGCGTCCGTGACGGTGCCGACCGTGGAGCGGGGGTCCGCGCCCAGGCGCTGCTGGTCGACGATGATCGCCGTCGTCAGCCCGTCGAGCACGTCGACCTCGGGGCGCGCCAGGTTCTCCATGAAGCCCTGCACGAACGCGCTGTAGGTCTCGTTGATCAGCCGCTGCGACTCCGCGGCGATCGTGCCGAACACCAGCGAGCTCTTGCCCGAGCCGGAGACGCCGGTGAACACCGTCAGCCGGCGCTTGGGGATCTCGATGCCGACGTCCTTGAGGTTGTTCTCGCGGGCGCCGTGGACCCGGATCACGTCGTGGCTGTCGGCGGCGTGCGCCGGCGGCCGCGGGTCCGTCCTCCCGGCCGTGCTCATCGGAAACTCCTTGCGTGGTTACCCCCGGCTTCAGCCGGGGGAGGAAACGCATCCCGTGCCCGGAGCCGATAGGCGGCGGAGCACGCTGCCCCACCTACCCAACACGCCTCGCTGACACGGGAGCTGATAGAATGTGAGGCATGACGCAGCAGGTCAAGCGGGCTTTCAAGTACCGCTTCTACCCCACGGACGAGCAGGCAGCCGAGCTGTCGCGCACGTTCGGCTGCGTCCGCCTCGTGTACAACAAGGCGCTGGAAGAGCGCACCCGCGCTTGGTACGGGGAGCAGCGCCGCGTCTCCTACGTCCAGTCCTCGGCCGCGCTGACGGAGTGGAAGAAGACCGAGGAACTCGCTTTTCTCACCGAGGTGTCCAGCGTTCCGCTTCAGCAGGCGCTGCGGCATCTTCAGACGGCGTTCGGGAACTTCTTCGCCAGGCGCGCCAAGTACCCCCGGTACAAGTCGAAGAAGAAGTCCCGCGCTTCGGCGGAGTACACGCGCTCCGGCTTCAAGTGGCGCGATGGTCAGCTGTTCCTCGCGAAGATGGCCGAGCCGTTGGCCATTCGCTGGTCGCGTCCACTGCCTGCGGGCAGCGTCCCGACGACGGTCACGGTGTCGAAGGACGCTGCGGGGCGCTGGTTTGTATCGCTGTTGTGCGAGGACACCATCGAGCCACTGCCCGCCACCAGCTCGGCGGTCGGGATCGACGCCGGGCTGACCTCCCTGGTGACCCTGTCGACCGGGGAGAAGGTGACCAATCCGAAGCACGAGCGGAAGGACCGTGTCCGGCTGGCGAAGGCACAGCGGGAGTTGTCCCGTAAGGCGAAGGGCTCGAACAACCGCGAGAAAGCGCGCCGCAAGGTGGCCCGTGTGCACGCGCGGATCACCGACCGGCGCCGGGACTTCCTGCACAAGCTGACTACTCGTCTCGTCCGTGAGAACCAAACGGTCGTGATCGAGGACTTGACCGTCCGCAACCTCGTCAAGAACCACTCCTTGGCCCGTGCCATATCGGATGCGGCCTGGACGGACATGCGGACGATGCTGGAGTACAAAGCCGCGTGGTACGGGCGTGAACTCGTCGTGGTCGACCGTTGGTTTCCCAGCTCGAAGCTGTGCGGGGCCTGCGGCACCATCGCGGAGAAGATGCCGCTCAACGTCCGCGAGTGGACGTGCGACTGCGGCACCACCCATGACCGCGACGTGAACGCGGCACGCAACCTCAAGGCGGCCGGGCTGGCCGTCTCGGCCTGTGGAGGCGGTGTAAGACCTGGGCGGGAGAACTCCCGGACGGGGCAACTGCCTGCGAAGCAGGAAGCCCTCACTGCGAAGTGAGGAATCCCCCGCCTTCAGGCGGGTGGAGGAAGTCAACGTCTCTCCCTCTCGTCCGGGCGCAGGTGCGGGATCACGGGAACGGAGCTCACGGCGTGCGGGGCTGGTTGAAGCGCAGCATGTTGCCGGAGGGGTCGCGGAAGGCGCAGTCGCGGACCCCGTAGGGCTGGTCGATCGGCTCCTGGAGCACCTCGCCGCCCGCGGCGCGGATGTGCTCGAAGGTGGCGTCGCAGTCGTCGGTGCTGAAGATGACCCCCCGCAGCAGGCCCTTGGCCAGCAGCTCCGCCATGATCTGCTGGTCGGCGGGCGAGGCGTTCGGATGGGCGAGGGCCGGTTCGAGAACGATGTTCACCTCCGGCTGGGACGGTGCGCCGACGCTCACCCAGCGCATGCCCTCGAAGCTGACGTCGTTCCGCACCTCCAGACCGAGCACGTCCCGGTAGAAGGCGAGCGCCTTGTCGTGGTCGTGAACGGCGATGAAGCACTGTGAAAGCTTGATGTCCATGCCCGTCACGCTACGGGCGGTGCGGCGCCTTTCGCTTCTCCATTCCTGACCGGTCGCGTGTGGATTTTCGCGATGCAGGCCGGGATGGCGGCGCCCTCGTCGTGCGGGCGGGCCCGGTAGGCGCTCGGGCTCTCGCCGACCAGTTCGGTGAACCGCGAGCTGAACGATCCCAGCGAGGTGCAGCCGACGGCGAAGCAGACCTCCGTCACGGACAGGTCGCCCCGGCGCAGCAGCGCCTTGGCCCGCTCGATCCGGCGCGTCATCAGATAGCTGTACGGGCTCTCCCCGAAAGCGGCCCGGAAGCTGCGGGAGAAGTGGCCGGGCGACATGAGCGCGGTGCGCGCCAGCGCCGGCACGTCGAGCGGCTTCGCGTAGTCGCGGTCCATCCGGTCACGGGCCCGGCGCAGCCGGACGAGATCCTCCAAGGTCACGGGACCACCCTCCCACGGAGCGGTCAGGGGTCAGCGGTCAGCGGGCTCCTAGAGGGTGCCGGTTCTGAGCACCGGGCGGCACAGCGTGAACCAGACGACCTTGCCGCCGACCGCCGGGTGCCCCTTCTCCAGGTCGAGGATGCCCCAGTCGTCCGCGATCAGGGAGAGCAGCAGCAGACCGCGGCCGCTCTCGCTCTGCGGCCCGGCGATGACGGGCGCCGGACGGCTCGGCGAGGTGTCCCAGACGCTGACGCGCAGCGTCCCCTCGCGCCACTTGAGCCGGACCGCGGTCTGGCCGTCGGAGTAGCGGAAGGCGTTGGTGGCCAGCTCGGAGGTGAGCAGCTCGGCCCGGTCCGCGAGATCCCCCAGTCCGTGTTCGGCGAGCACCGTACGGACGGTGGAGCGCGCTATGCGCGGGCCCCTGGGGTCGTGCGGCAGCTGCAGGGAATACTCCCAGTCCTCGGGAGGCTCGTGCGGAACGCGGTGGACATGAGCGAGGGGGGCGACGGTTTTGGCACTCATGGATATCTCCTGTCCGTATTGCTCGCCGGGGAACCTCCGCCTGCCCGTGAACCGGGAGTGAACGCGGGCGCGATAGAGGAGTGTGAGACCGTTCCGCCCCGTGGGGGCCGACCCGAGCGACGCCGAGCTGCTGCGCGCGGTCGCGGCCGGCGACGCCCAGGCGCTCGCCGAACTGTACGACCGCCATGCCGGCTGGCTGCACACACGGCTGGCGCGCCGCTGCCCCGATCCCGAGACCGTCCGCGAGGTGCTGCAGGACACCTTCGTCACCGTCTGGCGGTCCGCCGCCGGACACCGGGGTGGCGAGGCGGGGGGCTGGCTCTGGGTGATCGCCGCCCGCCGCCTGGTGGACGCCCGGCGCGCGCAGGCCCGTACCGCCGAGGTGCAGGAGGCGCACGCACGGCGGGAGCACGGCGCCGCCCGTGCCGTCGCGCCGTCGGCGGAGGAACGCGTGCTGTCCGGCGTGGAGTTCGGGGACCTGGGCACCGCACTCGACGGGCTCTCCCCCGAACTGCGGGACGTCCTTCGCGCCACCGTGGTCGATGGCCTGTCCACCCGCCAGGCGGCCGGGCTGCTCGGCATACCGGAGGGCACCGTCAAGACCCGGGCCCTGCGCGCACGCCGCGAACTGCGGGAGGCCCTCTCCCGGCTGGGCGTCCGCTCCCCCGATTCCGTAGGAGGTGCCGTATGAGCCGCGACGCCGCGGGGCATGTGGAGCCCGGCCGGGCGTCCGCCTACACGGACGGAACGCTCCCCGAGCCCGAGGCGTGGGCGCTGGAGACGCATGTGGAGACCTGCTCCCCCTGCGCGCGGCTGGTCTCCGCGGCGGCCCGCTCCGGTCTCGCCGGGCAGGCCCTCCGTGAGGTGCGGGCCGGGGTGCTGGCGGCGGTCCTCGCCGGTGCGGCGGAGAACGTCCACGGTCCGGCCCCTGTTCCCGCGGTCCCGGCGTCCGCGGCCCGGAAAGCCACCCGGAAAGCCACGGAGACGACGGCGGCCGCCGGCCGTCCGGGGCGCCCGTCCCGCACGACCCGGTTCCTCTGGTCGGCCCGGTCCGCCGGCCCCGCGCTCGGACGCTCCTGGCTGCTGTCCCTGATCCTCGTCACGGCCGCCGCGGTGCTGCTCGCACGGCTGTCCGGCACCGCGGCCGCCCGGCCGCTGCTGCTGGCGGTCGCGCCCCTTCTGCCGGTCGCCGGTGTCGCCGCCTCGTACGGCCGGCACGCCGATCCGCTGTACGAGGCCGTCGCCGCGACCCCCGCTGCCGGGCTGCGGCTGCTGCTGGTGCGCACTGGCTGGGTTCTCGCGGTGTGCGTTCCGCTGCTCACCGCCGCCGGGCTGCTGATGCCGGAACCGGACGGCGGCCCCGGCGCCCACGCCTGGCTGCTCCCGGGACTGACGCTGACCCTGCTGACCCTGCTGGTGGCCTCCTGTTGCGGCTGCCTGCGCGCTGCCGCCAGCACCGGCACCGCCTGGCTGCTGCTCCTGGTCTCCACCGGAGCGGCGGCCGCCCCCGGTACGGCGGACCGGGCCGGTCCCGCCGATCCGGCCGCACTGCTGACCACGTCCCTCGGCGCACTCTCCGGCACACCCGCACAGAGCGCCTGGGCGGCCGCCGGCGTCCTGTGCGGCGGGCTGCTGGTCCTGCGCCGCACCTCCTTCGACCGTCTGGAGCGACTGTGACCACCTCCTCCGATCCGGTGTCCACGCCCACCGGGCGGGGCCCCGCGGGCCTCCGACCTGCCGTCCGGGGCCTGGCCGTCCGGGGCCTGACCGTCCGCCACCGCCGCACGACCGCGCTGGACGGGGTGGACCTCGCCCTCGGCACCGGCGTGCACGGCCTGCTCGGCCCGAACGGAGCGGGGAAGACCTCGCTGCTGCGGGTGCTCGCCACCGTCGCCCGCCCGGCCGCCGGAGAGGTCCGCCTGCTCGGTCTCACCCCGGGCACGCACCGCGAGCGGACGGAGATCCGGCGCCGGCTGGGCTACCTGCCACAGGAGTTCGGCCACTACCCGTCCTTCACGGTGCGCGACACGCTGGGCTATTTCGCCTGGCTGAAGGAGCTGCCCGGCGCGAAGGCACCCGCCGCCGTCGAACGGGCGGCCGAGCTCGTAGGGCTCGGGCCCTCCCTCGACCGGAAACTGGGCACCCTCTCCGGCGGCGCGGTCCGCCGGGTCGGCATCGCCCAGGCCGTCCTCGGCGGACCCGAGCTGCTGCTCCTCGACGAACCGACGGCCGGCCTGGACCCCGAGCGCCGAGTGGAGTTCCGGGCCCTCCTGCGCGAACTGGGCCGCGACACGACCGTGCTGGTCTCCACGCATCTCGTCGAGGACATCGGCCCGGCCTGCGCGGAGGTGACGCTGCTGGAGTCCGGCCGCGTCGCGTTCCGGGGCACGCCGGAGGAACTGGTCGCGTGCGCGGACACGGACACCGACGCGCCCGGCGACAACCCGCTGGAACGCGGCTACACCAGCGCGCTGCGACGCCACCGGCGCGAGTGCAGGACGGACAACCACGGCACGCGGCACACCCGGAAGGCGGCGCTCTGATGTCCCCCACACCGCTGATGACGGACGGCGCCCCGGACACCGCGGCCCCCGCGAAGCCGGACCGCGCCACCCCGCGCTCCCCCACGCTCGCCGTTCTCCGCACGGAGAGCCTGCGCGGCATCGCGCCGTGGACCTTCGCCGTCTGCCTCGCGGCCCTGCTGATCGCCGTGTTCGGCGGACACGACCGGTACCGGGCGGACTGGTCGGCCATGGCGCAGCTGCTGCGCACACTGCACATCCTGCTGGGCCCGTTGGTGGCGGGCGCCGCCTGCTGGGAGGCCGGGCGGGAGCGGCGCCGGCACACGGCCGAGTGGGCTGGCGCGACACCCCGGCCGACGCTGCACCGGCTGACCGCCGGTCTGCTCCCGGTGTGGCTGGCGGCCGTGGCCGCCTATCTCGTCACTTGGGTCATCATGACCGCGCTCACCTGGCCGAACGCCTCCACGTACGGGCATCCGCAGCTCGGCCCCGTGATCGCGGACCTGGCCGCGGTGGCGGCCTTCGCCGCGGGCGGGCACCTCCTCGGCCGGTACGTCCCGTGGTGGTCCATGGCCCCCTTGGTCGCGGTGGCCGGCTACGCCGTTCTCAGCCTGTGGAACGTACCGGCGAGCAGCGGCGTCGCGCAGCTGCTGCCGGCCTCGTTCGACCCCCGGGAGGGCCACGCGCTCGCCGGGTGGGCGAACGCGGCGCACACGGCCTGGTTCGCCGGGCTGGCCGCGGCCATGCTGCTGGCCGCCGGAGCGCGCCGGAAGTGGCTGGTGGCGCTGCCGCTGGCGGTGGCGGTCGCCGGGGCGGTGCCCCTGCTCCAGCAGCCCGGCAAGGTGTGGGTGTACGACCGGGCCGCCGTGGAGCTCGTCTGCGAGGGGGAGCGCCCACAGATCTGTATGCGCCGGGCGCACGAGGGCATGCGCGAGCGGGTGGCCGGCCCTGTCCGCTGGGCGTACGGCCTGACCGCGGGGGCACCGGGCGCGCCCGCACGGTTCGAGGAGAGAGCGCCGGGCGGCCGCCCCTCCGCGGGTCCGGAAGCCGTGGAGATCCGCATCGTCCACCGCGGCGCCCTCGGGAGCGACCGGCGGCTCGACTACTTCCAGCGCGACGCCATCCTCCAGTCCCTGCTCTCCTGGGACTGCCGGAGCGAGGGCACCCGCCCCGAGTGGGGCCACGAGGTGCTGCTGTGGGCGCACGGCCAGTGGCCCGGCGCCATGGACGACCGCCTGCTCGACACCCCCGTGGTGCAGGCCCTGGACGCGATGAGCCGCGCGGAACGCGCGGCCTGGTTCGCCGACTGGTTCGCCGCCGCCCGGGCCTGCGACCCGGACCGGGTCACCCGGCCGTAGCGGCGGGGGAAAGTCCGGGCCGGCCGGCCGGGTGGATCACTACCCTGGGCGGCACCTCCCGCCGGCCCGCCGCGCCGCACGGGAAGCATCGCCACCCGCCCGCCGCCCCGGCTTCCCGAACCGGGGCGCTCCGAGAAGGACCCGGTCCGCCCATGCAGCCCGCACCGTCCCCGTCGTCGCCGTCCCCGTCGTCCCCGCCGCCGGCCGCGTCCCCGGGGCCGGACACGGTCGCGGTGCACGGGGACGACGGCCCGGACGGGGAGCCCGTGGTCGTCGAGCGGCGGAACGGCCCGTACGGCGAGGTGGTGCTGCGGCGGCGCGGCGGGCGGTACGAGATCATCGCCAACGGCTGCTTCCTCATGGACACCTCCGACGGCCGCTCCGAGCGGCTGCTCGTCGACGCGGCCCTGGCGGCGCTCCCCGCGGACCGGCCGCGCCCCTCCGTGCTGATCGGCGGTCTCGGTGTCGGTTTCTCGCTGGCCCGGGCCGCCGCCGAGCCGCGCTGGGGACGGATCGCGGTCGTGGAGCGGGAGGAGGCGGTGATCGGCTGGCACCGTTCCGGGCCGCTGGCCGCGGTGTCCGGCCCGGCGCTGGCCGACCCCCGGACGGAGATCGTCCACGCCGATCTCGTCCGCCACCTGAGCACCGCGCCGCGCGGGGAGACCTTCGACGCGCTCTGCCTGGACATCGACAACGGCCCCGACTGGACCGTCACCGAGGGCAACGACAGCCTCTACACCCCGGACGGTCTGGCCGTCTGCCGGGCCCGGCTGACCCCGGGCGGCGTGCTCGCCGTCTGGTCCGCCCGGCCGTCCGCCGCTTTCGAACAGGCCTTGCGGAATGCCGGGTTCCTCAGGGTACGGACGGAAGAGATCCCGGTTGCCCGGGGCGTACCGGACGCCGTGCATCTCGCCGTCGGTCCTGCGTAGCCGCGCCCCTCGCCCTGCCTTTACGCTGCTAGCCAGCACGCGCCGCGGCAGACACGGGGCACCAGGCACGGGGACAGCAGGGGCAGACCGAAATGGACCAGATACAGAACGGCGCGGGCGGCACCGCGGGCGCCACCACCGGCAACCAGCGCCGGGTCCTCGTCGTCGAGGACGACACGACCATCCTGGACGCGATCTCCGTGCGGCTGCGCGCCGAGGGCTTCCAGGTACAGACCGCGCACGACGGGCCCTCCGCCGTGGAGACCGCGCAGACGTGGCAGCCCGACCTGCTCGTCCTCGACGTCATGCTGCCGGGCTTCGACGGGCTGGAGGTCTGCCGCCGGGTCCAGGCACAGCGCCCGGTGCCGGTGCTGATGCTGACCGCGCGCGACGACGAGACCGACATGCTCGTGGGCCTCGGCGTCGGCGCCGACGACTACATGACCAAACCCTTCTCGATGCGCGAACTGGCGGCCCGGGTGCACGTCCTGCTGCGCCGCGTGGAGCGGGCCTCGCTCGCCGCGCACACCCCGCGCAGCGGCATCCTCCGCCTCGGTGAGCTGGAGATCGACAATGCGCAGCGGCGGGTGCGGGTGCACGGCGAGGACGTCCATCTCACCCCGACCGAGTTCGACCTGCTCGTCTGCCTGGCCGCCACCCCCCGCGCCGTGCTCTCCCGGGAGCAGCTGCTGGCCGAGGTCTGGGACTGGGCGGACGCCTCCGGCACCCGCACCGTCGACAGCCACATCAAGGCGCTGCGCCGGAAGATCGGCGCCGAGCGGATCCGCACGGTCCACGGCGTCGGCTACGCGCTCGAGACCCCGGCCGCACCCGCACCGTGATCAGCCGCCCGCCCGGGCCGGCGAAGCCCGGCCTGTGGGCGCGCTTCTGGGAGAGCCTGCGCCCGCTGGACCCGTACCGTTCGGTGAAGGCGGCGCTCGGCGCGCTGGTGATCAGCTCGGTGACGATCACCACGCTGCTGGTGGTGATGGCCCTGAACACGGCCACCGAGCTGCGCATCGTCACGATCTTCTCGATCATCGCCACCATGCTGATCACCCAGTTCGTGGCGCACGGGCTGACCGCCCCGCTGGACGAGATGAAGACCGTCGCCCGCGCCATGGCCAACGGTGACTACAGCCGCCGGGTCCGCGAGCACCGCCGCGACGAACTGGGCGAGCTGGCGCGGACGTTCAACCACATGGCGGCCGATCTGGAGGCCGTGGACCGGCACCGCAAGGAGCTGGTGGCCAATGTCTCGCACGAGCTGCGCACCCCCATCGCGGGGCTGCGGGCGGTGCTGGAGAACGTCGTCGACGGGGTCTCGGAGGCCGATCCGGAGACCATGCGGATGGCCCTGGGGCAGACCGAGCGGCTCGGCCGGCTGGTGGAGACGCTGCTCGACCTCTCGCGCATCGACAACGGCGTGGTCCCGCTGCACGCCCGGCGCTTCGAGGTCTGGCCGTATCTCTCCGGGATCATCAAGGAGGCCGGCATCGCCAACGCGGCGCGCGGCCGGGCCGCCACCACGGGCCTGCCGGGCCGGGCGGACGTCCATCTCCATCTGGACGTCTCACCGCCGGAGCTGACCGGGTACGCGGACGCCGAGCGGCTGCACCAGGTGGTGGCCAACCTCGTCGACAACGCGATCAAGCACAGCCCTCCGCAGGGCCGGGTGACGCTGCGCGCGCGCCACGGCGAGGAGCCGGGGAGCGTGGTGCTGGAGGTGCTGGACGAGGGGCCCGGCATCCCGGAGCCGGAGCGGGCCCGGATCTTCGAGCGCTTCAACCGCGGCCGCGTCTCGACCCCGCACGGCCCCGGCAGCGACGGCGGCACGGGGCTCGGGCTGGCCATCGCCCGCTGGGCGGTGGATCTCCACGGCGGCTCGATCGGTGTGGCCGAGTCGCCGCGCGGCTGCCGCATAAAGGTCACTCTCCCGGGCAGCCGTCAAGGGCAGGGTTGACGTAGGGTGCGGAAGCGGAAGCGCCCGTTCGGATGGGATGCCCACGGCATCCCGGCCCGCGGCGCGCGGCCGGAGGTCGCGGCAGCGGGAGGCCGTCGCCGCCCGGCGGCGATCCCCGGGATCCCGCACCGACGCGAAACCTGGGGATTTTCCCGCCGCGCGCTGCCCCGAAACCAGTCGGTCAGTGTGACTTGCGCGACGACTGACCAGCCCGGCCTGCACCGGACGCGGTAAGAGGCGTAGCCTTTATTTCCGCTGTCCACCACCTTAGGAAGCGGAAGAGGGCGGTAGCCGCCGTGTCGCCACAGTCCCCCAACACTTCGAGCGTCTCGACCGACCGGGACGGACGGGGTAACAACCCCGCAGCCGCCTTCGGTCCCAATGAGTGGCTCGTCGACGAGATCTACCAGCAGTACCTCCAGGACCCGAACTCGGTCGACCGAGCCTGGTGGGACTTCTTCGCCGACTACAAGCCGGGAGCCGACACCGGGTCGGCAGCGGCCGCCCCGGCCAGGCCCGCCCCGGCAGCGAACGGCGAGGCGGCATCCGCGCCGCCGGCCGCACCCGCACCGGCCCGGGCCGCCGCGCCCGCGGCGCAGCCGAAGCCGGCCGCCGAGCCCGCCGGGCAGAAGCCCGCCGAGCGGAAGCCGGCGCCCGCCCCCGCGGCGAAGGCCCCGGCCGAGCCGGCGGCCAAGCCCGCCGAGGCGCCCGCGAAGAAGGCACCGGCCAAGGCCGCGGCCGAACCCGCGGCGCCCGCCGAGGGGCCGGAGTACGTCACGCTGCGCGGCCCGTCGGCCGCCGTGGCGAAGAACATGAACGCCTCGCTGGAACTGCCGACGGCCACCTCCGTCCGCGCGGTCCCGGTGAAGCTGCTGTTCGACAACCGCATCGTCATCAACAACCACCTGAAGCGGGCCCGGGGCGGGAAGGTCTCCTTCACGCACCTCATCGGCTACGCCATGGTGCAGGCGCTCAAGGCCATGCCCTCGATGAACTACTCGTTCACCGAGCGGGACGGCAAGCCGACGCTGGTCAAGCCCGACCACGTCAACCTGGGCCTGGCCATCGACCTGGTGAAGCCGAACGGCGACCGCCAGCTCGTCGTCGCGGCGATCAAGAAGGCCGAGACGCTCAGCTTCTTCGAGTTCTGGCAGGCGTACGAGGACATCGTCCGCCGCGCCCGCGCGAACAAGCTGACGATGGAGGACTTCACCGGCGTCACCGCCTCCCTCACCAACCCCGGCGGCATCGGCACCGTGCACTCCGTGCCGCGGCTGATGCCCGGTCAGGGCCTGATCCTCGGTGTCGGCGCCATGGAGTACCCGGCGGAGTTCCAGGGCACCTCCCAGGACACGCTCAACAAGCTCGGCATCTCCAAGGTCATGACGCTCACGAGCACCTATGACCACCGCGTGATCCAGGGGGCCGCCTCCGGCGAGTTCCTGCGGATCATGAACCAGCTGCTGCTCGGCGAGAACGACTTCTACGACGAGGTCTTCAAGTCGCTGCGCATCCCCTACGAGCCGGTCCGCTGGCTCCGCGACATCGACGTCTCGCACGACGACGACGTCACCAAGGCGGCCCGGGTCTTCGACCTGATCCACGCCTACCGGGTGCGCGGCCACGTCATGGCCGACACCGACCCGCTGGAGTACATGCAGCGCAAGCACCCCGACCTGGACATCATCGAGCACGGCCTCACCCTGTGGGACCTGGAGCGCGAGTTCGCCGTCGGCGGCTTCGCGGGCCGCTCGATGATGAAGCTCCGCGACATCCTCGGCGTGCTCCGGGACTCGTACTGCCGCACCACCGGCATCGAGTTCATGCACATCCAGGATCCCAAGGAGCGCAAGTGGATCCAGGACCGCGTGGAGCGCGGCCACGACCACCCGGAACGCGAGGAGCAGCTGCGCATCCTGCGCCGGCTCAACGCCGCCGAGGCGTTCGAGACGTTCCTGCAGACCAAGTACGTTGGCCAGAAGCGCTTCTCGCTGGAGGGCGGCGAGTCCGTCATCCCGCTGCTGGACGCGGTGCTCGACTCGGCCGCCGAGTCGCGGCTGGACGAGGTCGTCATCGGCATGGCCCACCGCGGCCGGCTGAACGTCCTGGCCAACATCGTCGGCAAGTCCTACGCGCAGATCTTCCGGGAGTTCGAGGGCAACCTCGACCCGAAGTCGATGCACGGCTCCGGCGACGTGAAGTACCACCTGGGCGCCGAGGGCACCTTCACCGGCCTGGACGGTGAGCAGATCAAGGTCTCGCTCGCCGCCAACCCCTCGCACCTGGAGGCCGTCGACCCGATCGTCGAGGGCATCGCCCGCGCCAAGCAGGACATCATCGGCAAGGGCGGCACGGACTTCACCGTCCTCCCCGTCCAGCTCCACGGCGACGCGGCCTTCGCCGGCCAGGGCGTCGTGGCGGAGACGCTCAACATGTCCCAGCTGCGGGGCTACCGCACCGGCGGCACCCTGCACATCGTCATCAACAACCAGGTCGGCTTCACCGCCGCGCCGGAGTCGGCCCGCTCCTCCATGTACGCCACCGACGTGGCCCGCATGATCGAGGCGCCGATCTTCCATGTGAACGGTGACGACCCGGAGGCCGTGGTCCGCGTCGCGCGGCTCGCCTTCGAGTTCCGCCAGGCGTTCAACAAGGACGTCGTGATCGACCTGATCTGCTACCGGCGCCGCGGCCACAACGAGTCCGACAACCCGGGCTTCACCCAGCCGCTGATGTACGACCTGATCGACAAGAAGCGCTCGGTGCGCAAGCTCTACACCGAGTCGCTGATCGGCCGGGGCGACATCACCGTCGAGGAGGCCGAGCAGGCGCTCCAGGACTACCAGGGCCAGCTGGAGAAGGTCTTCACCGAGGTCCGCGACGCCACCGCGGCGCCGATGGCCCCCGAGGTCCCGGAGCCGCAGGCCGAGTTCCCGGTGAAGGTCGACACCGCGATCTCCTACGAGGTCGTCAAGCGCATCGCCGAGTCGCAGACCAACATCCCCGACCGGATCACCGTCCACCCGCGGCTGATGCCGCAGCTCCAGCGCCGCGCGGCGCAGGTCGAGGACGGCACGATCGACTGGGGCATGGGCGAGACCCTGGCCATCGGCTCGCTGCTCATGGAGGGCACCCCGGTCCGCCTCGCGGGCCAGGACTCCCGCCGCGGCACCTTCGGCCAGCGGCACGCGGTCCTCGTCGACCGGGAGACCGGCGACGACTACACCCCGCTGCTGTACCTGTCGGAGGACCAGGCCCGCTACAACGTCTACGACTCACTGCTCAGCGAGTACGCGGCGATGGGCTTCGAGTACGGCTACTCGCTGGCCCGCCCGGACGCCCTGGTGATGTGGGAGGCGCAGTTCGGCGACTTCGTCAACGGCGCGCAGACCATCGTGGACGAGTTCATCTCCTCCGCCGAGCAGAAGTGGGGCCAGACCTCCGGCGTCACCCTGCTGCTGCCGCACGGCTACGAGGGCCAGGGCCCGGACCACTCCTCGGCCCGGATCGAGCGCTTCCTCCAGCTCTGCGCGCAGAACAGCATGACGGTCGCCATGCCCACCCTGCCGTCGAACTACTTCCACCTGCTGCGCTGGCAGGTGCACAACCCGCACCACAAGCCGCTGATCGTCTTCACCCCGAAGTCGATGCTCCGGCTGAAGGCGGCGGCGTCGAAGGCCGAGGAGTTCACCACCGGCGGCTTCCGCCCGGTGATCGGCGACGACACGGTGGACGCGGCGGCCGTCCGCAAGGTCGTCTTCTGCTCCGGCAAGGTCTACTACGACCTGCTCGCCGAGCGGGAGAAGCGCGGTGCCCACGACACCGCCCTGGTCCGGCTGGAGCGGCTCTACCCGCTGCCCGGCAAGGAGCTCCAGGCGGAGATCTCCCGCTACACCAGCACCGAGAAGTACATCTGGGCGCAGGAGGAGCCGGCGAACCAGGGCGCATGGCCCTTCATCGCCCTCAACCTGATCGACCACCTGGACCTCTCGGTCGGCGCGGGCCTCCCGCCCGCCGAGCGGCTGCGCCGGATCTCCCGGCCGCACTCCTCCTCCCCGGCGGTCGGCTCGGCCAAGCGCCACCAGGCGGAGCAGCAGCAGCTCGTCAACGAGGTGTTCGACGCCTGATCCGGCACCTGTCCGGCACCTGTCCTCCGGACACGGCAGCACGGCGAACGGGCCGGGCCCCCACCCCCGCGGTGGGGGCCCGGCCCGTTCCGCGCCGGTGCCCCGGCCGCCGCACCGCCCGGGCTTCCCGGGGCCGCGGAGGGCCCTCCTCCGGACGGGAATATCCTGACCCCGCCCCATCCCACCGATCGTCCTGGCGGAGCGCACGTTGTATTTCACCGACCGCGGTATCGAGGAGCTGGAGAACCGGCGCGGCGAGGAGGAGGTCCCGCTGTCCTGGGTGGCCGAGCGGCTCCGGGAGTTCGTCGACCTCAACCCGGACTTCGAGGTGCCGGTGGACCGCCTGGCCACCTGGCTGGCCCGCCTCGACGACGAGGACGACGAGTAGCCGCTACGGCGACCGGCCGGCTCAACCCCGCACGCACTCGCTGCGTGCCGTGCCGGGCCGGGCCGCACCGGCCGGCCTCGCCTGTTGACTTCCCCCATCCGCGATATATCGTGTCTTCCGGTAGACGCGATATGTTGCGTGCTGCCGTCCGCCCGGAGGAAGGTCAGGTCAGGCCCATGCCAGCCCGGTCCCAGTGGTCCGTCACCGAGGCGCGCAAGTTCGTCCTCGACGCACCCGTCACCGCCGTCCACGTCCGCGTGGTGGGCGGCAACGTCAACATCGTGGGAACGGAGGGCTGCGGCCCGGCCCGGCTCCACATCGACGAGCTGCACGGGCCACCGCTCACCGTCGTCCACGAGGACTCCACCCTGACCATCGCCTACGACGACCTGCCCTGGCAGGGCTTCCTCCAGTGGCTCGACCGCAAGGGCCGGGACCGCGAGGTCACCGTCTCGGTGACCGTCCCGGCCGGCAGCCGGGTCAAGGTCGGCACGGTCGGTGCGGGCACCGTCGTCTCCGGGGTCTCCGGCGGTACGGATCTCCGGGGCGTCTCCGGGGACAGCACCCTCGCCGGGCTGAGCGGCCGGGTCCGCGCCGAGACCGTCTCCGGCCGGGTCGAGGCGCAGGCCGTCACCGGCGATCTGCGCTTCAACTCGGTCTCCGGCGACCTCACCGTCATCGAGGGCTCCGGCCGCTCCGTACGCGCCGACACGGTCAGCGGCAACATGGTCATCGACCTCGCCACCGCCGGCTGGGAGTCGGACGTCCGGCTGAACACCGTCTCCGGCGAGGTCGCCGTCCGGCTCCCGCGGCGCGCCGACACCACGGTCGAGGCGCACACCGCGGGCGGAGCCGTCTCCTGCGCCTTCGAGGATCTCGACATCGACGGCCACTGGGGCGCCAAGAAGATCAGCGGCCGGCTCGGGGACGGCGGCGGCAGGCTGAGGGTCACCAGTGTCACCGGCGCCATAGCGCTGCTCCGCCGCCCTCCGGGGGCCGAGGAGGACCCGGTCCCGGCCCGGGTCCGGCCGCCCCGTCGCGGCCCGGGAACGGACCCGCGCGGCGGGCCGGGGAACACGGCCGGCGCCTCGGAGGAGGCACCCGGTCCGGACGCGGCGGACACCACGGACTCCGCGGACACCACGGACCCCGCGGGCTCGGCGCACACCGCGGACGACAAGAAGGTGCTCTGACATGCCCCCCGTCTTCGCCCACGGCCGGCTCCGCCTCTACCTGCTCAAGCTGCTGGACGAGGCACCGCGCCACGGCTACGAGGTGATCCGGCTCCTGGAGGAGCGCTTCCAGGGCCTCTACGCGCCGTCCGCCGGCACCGTCTACCCGCGCCTCGCCAAACTGGAGAGCGAGGGCCTGGTCAGCCACGCCACCGAGGGCGGCCGCAAGGTCTACACCCTCACCGAGGCCGGACGGGACGAACTCACCGCGCGCCAGGCAGAATTGGCGGATCTGGAGCGCGAGATCCGGGAGTCCGTCGCGGTCCTGGCCGCCGAGATCCGCGAGGACGTGCGCGGCTCCGCCAGCGAGCTGCGCCGCGAGATGCGCGCGGCGGCCGAGCGGGCCCGCACGGCCCGCACCTCCGGCACCGCCCGCGCGCACCGCGGCGAGTACGGCAGCGGCCCCGCGGAGCCCGGCGCTCCCGGCGACGGGGGCGCCCGGCGGCGGGCCCAGGAGGAAACCCGCCGCGCCAAGGAACGTCAGGCGCACCGCGCCGCGCAGGAGAGCCGCCGCGCCGAGCGGAAGGCCCGGCGGGCCGGCGGGCCGGCCCGGGACGCCCAGGACGCCGTCGTGGAGGAGATCCAGCGGCTCGCCCGCCGCCTCCAGGACCAGACGCAGGAGCACATCCGCACCGGCGACTGGCAGCGCGCGGTGCGGGAGGGTTTCGCGGAGATCACCCGCGAGGTCAACCGCTTCTCGGGCGGCCCCGGCGGCCGGACGGGCGCCGGCCCGGGCCCGGAGACGAGCACAGAGACGAGCACGGACACCGGTATGGCTCCGGAGACCGGCACCGCGCCCGGCACCGCCCCGCCCGAGCCCGAGTGGGCGCGGGAGGCCCCGGAGCCCTCCGGGGACCCCGTACGCGACCTGGAGCGGCTGCTGGACCGCTTCCGCGACGACATCCGCGACGCGGCCCGCGACCACGGCGTGACGGAGGAACAGCTCCGGGAGGCCCGCCGCCACCTCTCCACGGCGGCCGCCCGCATCGGAGTCGTACTGCGCGACCCCGACCGCCCCTGACCGGCGCGCGGCCGGACGGCAGTACGGCACGCCGCGGCCCCCTCCGGACTCCCGGAGGGGGCCGCCGCCGTACGCGCCCGGAAAAACGGGCCCCGGGCCGGCCGGACCGGGCCCCGGAGGACCCGGTCCGGCGCGTCACACCGTGAGCACGATCTTGCCGAAGAGGTCGCCGCCCGCCATCTTCTCGAAGCCCTCCCGCGCCCGGTCCAGCGGCAGCACGGAGTCGATCACGGGCCGCACGCCCGCGCCGGCGCAGAAGCTGAGCAGGTCCTCCAGCTCGTCCTTGCTGCCCATCGTGGAGCCGACGACCTTGAGCTCCAGGAAGAAGATCCGGTTCAGCTCGGCGCTCTTCGGGTTCGGCCCGCTGGTCGCCCCGGAGATCACCAGAGTGCCGCCCGGCTTCAGCGACTTGACGGAGTGCGACCAGGTGGCGGCGCCCACCGTCTCCATCACCGCGTCCACCCGCTCCGGCAGCCGCGCGCCGGGCTCGTACGCCTCGTAGGCGCCCAGCTCCACCGCCCGCCGCCGCTTGGCCTCGTCCCGGCTGGTGGCGTACACCCGCAGCCCGGCCGCCCGGCCGAGGACGATCGCGGCCGTGGCCACGCCGCCGCCGGCGCCCTGGACGAGGACCGCGTCCCCGGGCCGGACACCGGCGTTGGTGAAGAGCATCCGGTACGCGGTCAGCCAGGCGGTCGGCAGACAGGCCGCCTCCTCGAAGCTGAGCTCCTTCGGCTTGGGCAGCACGTTCCAGGCGGGGACGGTGACCTGCTCGGCGAAGGTGCCCTGGTAGCGCTCGGTGAGGATGGAGCGCGGCTCCTTGGGGCCCACCCCGTGGCCGCTCTGGCCGATGACGGAGTGGATCACCACCTCGTTGCCGTCCTCGTCGGTCCCGGCCGCGTCGCAGCCGAGGATCATGGGGAGCGCTTCCTCACCGAGACCGACACCGCGCAGGGACCACAGGTCGTGGTGGTTGAGCGAGGCGGCCCTGACGTTGACGGTCGTCCAGCCGGAACGGGCCGTGGGCGCGGGGCGCTCACCCACTTCCAGTCCGTTGAGCGGCTGGTCACGGTCGATACGAGCTGCGTAGGCGGCGAACATGATCCGACCCTAGATCGCCGGGGCGAGCCCACGGAACCACGCACGGGTGTGACGCGCGCCGCGTGCCCCCGGCCGGCGGCCCCGGCGCCTCCCCGTTGCCCCCGCGCCCCCCGCTTGAGGAAGCGGGCGGGCAGCGAGGGGCGGCCGGGAGGGCAGTATTCGCGGCCGCGCGCAGCACGGGAGACCGGGCCCGCGGGAGACGTGCGCAGCGCGGGAGACGTCCGCGGACACACCGGCGCCGTGGCACCACCCCCGAGGCGGCACCACGGCACGGAAACCCGGACCCGGCACGGCCCGCCCCGGCGGATCGGGGCAGCGGCCGGTGGAGCCGGGAGGGCCGGCCGTCCCCGGGCGGGGCTCAGCGCCGGGCGACGCCCTCGGCCCGGGCCGCCGCGGCCACCGCCGCCGTCACGGCGGGGGCGACCCGCTCGTCGAACGGCGAGGGGATCACGCAGTCGGCGCTGAGCTCGTCCGCGACCACCGCGGCCAGCGCCTCGGCCGCCGCGAGCTTCATGCCCTCGGTGATCCGCGTGGCCCGCACCTGGAGGGCGCCGGAGAAGATCCCGGGGAAGGCCAGGACGTTGTTGATCTGGTTCGGGTAGTCGGAGCGCCCGGTGGCCACCACGGCCGCGTACTTGTGCGCGACGTCCGGGTGGATCTCCGGGTCCGGGTTGGCCATGGCGAAGATCATGGCGTTCGCGGCCATCTTGGAGACCGCCGCCTCCGCCACGGTGCCGCCGGAGACCCCGATGAAGACGTCCGCGCCGTCGAGCGCGGACTCCAGCGAACCGGTCAGCCCCGCCTTGTTGGTGAAGCCGGCGACGTCCCGCTTGACGTCGGTCAGGTCGTCGCGGTCCGCCGACACGATGCCCTTGCGGTCGCAGACCGCCACATCGCCGATCCCCGCCTCGATGAGGATCTTCGCGATGGCGACACCCGCGGCGCCGGCGCCGGAGATGACCGCCCGCAGCTGCCCGAGCGACCGGCCGGTGAGCTTCGCGGCGTTGCGCAGGGCGGCGAGGGTGACGATGGCCGTGCCGTGCTGGTCGTCGTGGAAGACGGGGATGTCCAGGCGCTCCTGGAGCCTGCGCTCCACCTCGAAGCAGCGGGGTGCGGAGATGTCCTCCAGGTTGATCCCGCCGAAGGAGGGGGCCAGCCGGACGACGGTGTCGACGATCTCGTCCACGTCGCGGCAGTCCAGGGCGATGGGCACCGCGTCCACGCCGCCGAACTGCTTGAACAGGATGGCCTTGCCCTCCATCACGGGCAGCGAGGCCGCCGGGCCGATGTCGCCGAGCCCGAGCACCGCGCTGCCGTCGGTGACGACCGCCACGACCTGCGACTTCCAGGTGTAGTCGTACACCAGCTCCGGCTGCTCGGCGATGGCGCTGCACACCTTGGCGACGCCGGGCGTGTAGGCGAGGGACAGATCGTCCCGGTCGCGCACGGGCACCGTCGCCCGGACGGCCATCTTGCCGCCGCGGTGCAGGGCGAAGGCCGGATCGAAGGGCTCTTCACCGTCCGTTTCGCTGTCGCTGCGAGGATTCACGATCTCCGCTGCCACTGTTCTGACCCCTTAAATCTGAAAGTGTTGAGGGTTGCCGCGCCGGGTTGAGGCGCGAGCGGGCACCGCGTCCGCGGTCCCGGACGGCGGTTGGCCGTCCCCGCGGCCGGAGCCGCGCTGGGGGGAGTTACGGACGCCGGGCGCGCCGCACACGCGCCCTGAGCCCCGGGTGAGGGGTGTAAGGGTCTTTTCTACCGGACGAGCGGTTGCTCATACGAGTGACTTCCCTTGCATCTGGGCTCGGCACGATGCGTCGTCAAGCCCAGATCAAGCCGTTCACCAGCGCTTTTACCGGCCGGGGAACGAAACCGTGATGCCGGTCTCGTTCGGGGCGTACGGCGGTGGCGTGTTCGGCCGTGTTCGTTCCGTACGCAAAGGGGATTGCCCGTTATCCGATTTTGACACGACCACCGGCTGTCCTGTTCCGTCCGGATGGCAAGATGCCCTAATCAGCCAGGGTCGCGCCGCTCGCAGGAGTGTGTCCGGCCGCAGTTTCATCCCTCACTCGCAGGAGGATCCCACCATGACCGCTTCCCCCACCCGCCGTACGGCCGCCCGCAGGTCACGGACAGCCGCCGTCGGCGCGATAGCGGTCGCCGGCGCCCTGCTGCTGACCGCCTGCGGCGACCAGACCGACGGTGCGGACGGCGGCGACACGGGCGACAAGAAGACCAAGGGATCCGAGGCCCCGCTCTTCGACCAGCTCCCCAAGGAGATCCAGGACAAGGGCGTCGTCAAGGTCGGCTCGGACATCGCCTACGCGCCGGTCGAGTTCTACGACGACAAGGACCAGGTCGCGGGGATCGACCCGGACCTCGCCGAGGCGCTCGGCAAGCAGCTCGGCGTCGAGTTCGAGTTCGCCAACGGCACCTTCGACGGCCTGATCACCGGTCTCAACTCGGGCCGCCACGACATCATCATGTCGGCGATGACGGACACCAAGGAGCGCCAGGAGGGCAAGGACGGCGACAAGAAGGTCGGCGACGGCGCCGACTTCGTCGACTACTTCCGGGCCGGCTCCTCCATCCTCGTCAAGAAGGGCAACCCGGAGGACATCAAGTCCCTGGACGACCTCTGCGGCAAGACCGTGGCCCTCCAGCGCGGCACGGCCAACGAGGACCTCGCCAAGGCGCAGAGCGAGAAGTGCGACAAGCCGATCAAGGTGCTCGCCTTCGAGAAGGACACCGAGGCGCTGCTGCAGGTCAAGCAGGGCCGCGCCGTCGCGGACATCAATGACTTCCCGGTGGCCGCGTACAACGCCAAGACCTCCGGCGGCGGCAAGGACTTCGAGGTCGTCGGCGAGCAGATCGACGCCGCCCCGTACGGCATCGCCGTGAGCAAGAAGAACACCGAGCTGCGCGACGCGATCAAGGCCGCCGTCGACGCCGTCATCGAGAACGGCGAGTACGAGAAGATCCTGGAGAAGTGGGAAGTCACCAACGGCGCGGTGGAAGAGGCGACCGTCAACGGCGGCAAGTGAGCCGCCGGAACCGCACAGCTCCCCAGCAAAGGTAACTCTCCGTGTCAGAACCCCATGACAAGGTGCCGGGCCGGGCGGTGTCGATATCCAAGGACGACACCGCCGGGCCCGGCTCCGGCGGACCGGCCACCACCGGTTCCCCGGTCCCGCCCGCGGCCGTCAAGGCCATCCCGGTACGCCACTACGGCCGCTGGATCAGCGCCGCGATCGTGCTGGGTCTGCTCGTGCTGCTGGGCCTGGCGTTCGCGAACGCCGAGATCCACTGGCCCACGGTCCCCGACTACCTCACTTACGGGACCATCCTCACGGGCGCCTGGAACACCCTGAAGATCACCGTCCTGGCGATGCTCCTGGGCGTCGTGCTCGGCACGCTCCTCGCGGTGATGCGCCTGTCGAAGAACCCCGTGATGTCCTCCGTCGCCTGGGGCTACATCTGGTTCTTCCGCGGCACGCCCGTCCTCGTCCAGCTCCTGCTCTGGTACAACCTCGCGCTGGTCTTCCCGATCCTGGACCTCGGTTTCTACCGCGACGAGATGAACGACGTCATGACGCCGTTCCTCGCCGCGCTGCTGGGCCTGGGCCTGAACGAGGCCGCGTACATGGCCGAGATCAGCCGGGCGGGCATCCAGTCGGTGGACGAGGGCCAGACCGAGGCGGCCCACGCCCTCGGCATGACCGGCCCCCGCACGATGCGGCGGATCGTCCTGCCGCAGGCCATGCGGGTGATCATTCCGCCGACCGGCAACGAGTTCATCAACATGCTCAAGACCTCGTCGCTGGCGTTCGCCATCCAGTTCCCGGAGCTGCTCAAGGCGGCCAGCACGATCTACTCCCGCAACCTCGCGGTGATGGAACTGCTGATCGTCGCCACCCTGTGGTACCTGGCCCTGACCACGGTCTTCAGCATCGGCCAGTACTACCTGGAGCGGTACTTCCAGCGCGGGTCGACCCGCACCCTGCCGCCCACGCCGCTGCAGAAGATCAGGAAGAACCTGGGCTCCTTCCGCACTCCGAGCCGGGTGGGGGGTACCACCGTATGAGCACCGCCGTGAGCAAGCACCCGATGGTCAAGGCCGAGCAGGTGCACAAGTCCTTCGGGCACACCCATGTGCTCAAGGGCATCGACCTGGAGGTGGCGCCGCGCGAGGTCTTCTGCCTGGTCGGCCCGTCCGGCTCCGGCAAGTCCACCTTCCTGCGCTGCATCAACCACCTGGAGCAGATCAACGCGGGCCGGCTCTACGTCGACGGGCGGCTGGTCGGCTACCGCCAGAAGGGCGACAAGCTCTACGAGCTGAAGGAGCGCGAGGTCGCCGCCCAGCGCCGCGACATCGGCATGGTCTTCCAGCGCTTCAACCTCTTCCCGCACATGACGGCGCTGGAGAACGTCATGGAGGCGCCCGTCCAGGTCAAGCGGGAGTCCAAGGCGGTCGCCCGCGAGCGGGCGCGGAAGCTCCTCGACCGGGTCGGGCTGGGCGACAAGACCGGCAACTACCCCTCCCAGCTCTCCGGCGGCCAGCAGCAGCGGGTGGCGATCGCCCGGGCCCTGGCCATGGAGCCCAAGCTGATGCTCTTCGACGAGCCGACCTCGGCGCTCGACCCGGAGCTGGTCGGCGAGGTCCTCGACGTCATGCGGGGACTGGCCGAGGAGGGCATGACGATGGTCGTCGTCACCCATGAGATGGGCTTCGCCCGCGAGGTGGGTGACTCGATCGTCTTCATGGACGACGGTGTGGTGGTCGAGTCCGGCAACCCGCGCGACGTCCTGACCAACCCGCAGCACGAGCGCACCAAGTCCTTCCTCTCCAAGGTGCTCTGAGCAAGGGCCCCCCGGGGAGTGCGGACAGCGGGCGGAGGCGGTACGGACCAGCGGTCCGTACCGCCTCCGCGTCTCCGCGGCCGGCATCGCGGACCGCGCGCGTGCCGGAGACCCGCGCGTGCCGGGGACGCGCCGGAACCGCCGGAGCGCGCCGTCCGTGATACTTCCGGTACCGCGGACCGCCCGGCCGCGCACCCCGACCCCGACCCGTGAAGGAACCCCGTGGAACTGGCCTCCTACTCGGACTTCGCGGTGCGCCTGGTCAACACCGAGGAACCGGGCCGCGGCAGGGACGGGCTCACCTCCGTCGAGGCGGTGCGCGCCCTGTTCGGCCCCGGCCGGCAGACGGCGCGCCGCGTGAACGAGGCGGACGTCACCCGGCTCCGGTCGGTACGGTCCCGGTTCCGCGCCGTCTTCGAGGCGGCGGAGGCCGACGACGAGGCCCTGGCGGTGGGGCTCCTCAACGCCCTGCTGCTGGAGTTCCCGGTCAGCCCGCAGATCTCCGGACACGCCCTGCGCGACGCGGACGGCCGCCCCGACTGGCACCTGCACATCGCCGACCACGCGGCCAACGCCACCGCCAACTACGCCGCCACGGCCGCCATGGGCCTGGCCTTCCACCTCACCGGGCACGGCGCGGACCGGCTGGGCATCTGCCGGGCCGCGCCCTGCCGCAACGCCTATCTGGACACCTCGACCAACCGCTCCCGCCGGTACTGCTCGGACCGCTGCGCGACCCGCGCGAACGTGGCCGCCTACCGGGCCCGCAAACGCCTGGAGAGCGCACGCACCGGCCCGGCCGACCGCCGCGAGGACGGCACCGGCCGCACGGCCGAGACCATCCACGACACCAGCGCCGCCGGCGACCGCTGAGCCCGCACCATGCGCGGCGGACGGAGCCGCAACCGGGCCCGCGCCAGCACCAGTCCGTCGGGGACCACCCCGAACTCGCGGCTGTCGCTCTCGGCGGCCGGATTGTCGCCGAGCATCCACCAGCCGCCCTCCCGCCGCTCCGCCGCCCGCTTCACGATCAGCAGGTCCTGCTGCATCGGGTGGCGCAGCACCACCACGTCCCCCGGCCGCACCGGCGCCCCGTAGCGCACGACCAGCCGGTCGCCCGGCCGCAGGGCCGGCAGCATCGACGGGCCGACGACCTCGGCCAGCCCGTACGGCAGCAGCGGCCCGCGCCCCCCGGCGTCCACCGGCTCGGGCCCGGGCCCCGGCGCAGGCTCGCGCCCGTGTTCGTATCCCCGCCGCCGACCGGCATCAGGCATCCGGCACCTCCCGGTCCGTTCCTCCACGAGTACCGACCTCACTGGGACTTTTGTCCCAAGCCCGCTGGGGCACTCGCCACATGACAGCCTTCACGGAGTAATGTCCCACCTGAGAAGACGATCACGAGGAAGGACAGCTACATGCTTTCCCGCCTGTTCGCCCCGACGGTCAAGGTCAGCGCCCACTGCGACCTGCCCTGCGGCGTGTACGACCCGGCCCAGGCCCGCGTCGAGGCCGAGTCCGTCAAGGCCATCCAGGAGAAGTACCAGGCCAACGACGACGCCCACTACCGCACCCGCGCCACCGTCATCAAGGAGGAGCGCGCGGAGCTCGCCAAGCACCACATCTCCGTGCTGTGGAGCGACTACTTCAAGCCGCCGCACTTCGAGAAGTACCCGCAGCTCCACCAGCTGGTGAACGACGCCCTCAAGGCCGCGAGCGCCGCCAAGGCCTCGACGGACCCGGCGACCGGCCAGAAGCTGCTCGACCTCATCGCCGAGATCGACAAGATCTTCTGGGAGACCAAGAAGGCCTGACCACCGGTCAGGGTCCCGGCCCGCGGTCGCCCGGCCGCCGGTCCTCCCGCCCACACCCGGTCCACCGGCCGCCGACCCCGGCGGCCGCGGTGGACCGGGTGCGGTCTGCTTCCCCCGCTTTCCGCCGCTCTCAGCCGCGCGGCTCGCGCCACATGGGCCACATCGGGGGGCCGTCCGGCA
This sequence comes from Streptomyces xinghaiensis S187, assembly GCF_000220705.2. Taxonomy (GTDB): domain Bacteria; phylum Actinomycetota; class Actinomycetes; order Streptomycetales; family Streptomycetaceae; genus Streptomyces; species Streptomyces xinghaiensis. The sequence goes on from NZ_CP023202.1 coordinate 2,339,922, forward strand.
GGTCGACGGTCCGGCCGGTGAAGACGAAGCCCTCGCGCTCGTACAGCGAGCGGCTGCGGGCGCTGCTGGCCTCCAGATAGGCGGGCAGGCCCGCGCTGTCGCAGTGCCGCAGCGCGGGCCCCAGGAGCGCGCTGCCGATCCCCTGTCCCTGCCGGCCGGGGTCGACCCCGATGAGCATCAGATACCGGTGCTCCCGGTGCCGGGGGTGCACCCGTGCGGTCAGCCGGCCGACCGCCTCCGTCCGCTCGTTGGCGGGGTCGCTCACCGCGCGCATGAGGGCGGCGGCCTTCTCGTCCTCCGCGATCGCGGCCGGGACGTCCGCCTCGGCCACGGCCGGGACGGACAGCCAGAGGGCGGCCGCCGAGCCGTCGTCGGTGACCTCCACCGAGCCCTCCTCCAGGGCGGCGTCGAGGAAGACGCCGAAGAAGGCCGGGTGGAGCGCGCGGCGCTGCTCCGCCTCCGGGAAGACCCAGCTGCTGACCGGGTCCTCCATGAACGCCTCGCCCAGGAGGGAGGCGACCCAGGTGCGGTCGTCCGCTCCGGCGCGCCGTATGCCCGGGGTCGGTGCGGCGGTGGGGATCAATGACATCTTCTGCTGCCTCCAGGGTCTCGTGGGTTTCACGGTAGGACGTCCGGCAGCCGCCCTCCAGGGCGCCTCGGGCGGCGCGGTCAGACCTTCCGGCCCTCGTCAATGCCAAGTAGGGAAAATCACCTACACGGATGTAATTTCCGGGCCGAAGACCGTTTCTGCGCTCCCGTCCTCCCATGCTGTACCGCTACGGTGACGGTACGTCACCCCCTCCCCTGGGCCGCCCGCGGCCCGTCCGCCCGCCGGTGCCGTACGACCGGGGCGGACCGGTCCGCCGGACCGGGGGCGCGGCGCCGGCCGCCGCGGGGGTTCGCACAGCCACGCGCGGAGGACCGGGCGGAAGGGTCCGGCGCGTGGCCCGAACAGGAGAGTTCAGCTGACCCCGAAGCCCAGTCGGCACATGGCCACCTACCGGACGGGCGGCTGCACGGTCGTCGAGCTCCGCGGCGAGATGGACATCGCCGCGGCCCTCGACACCGCCCCGCACCTCGACCGGGCCACCGCCACGGCCGAGCCCCGGCTCGTCATCGACCTCAGCCCGGTCACCTTCCTCGACGCCTCCGGGCTGAGCCTGCTGTGCCGCGTCCACCGCCGCGTCCACGCCCAGGGCGGACGCCTCGCCCTGGTCTGCGACCGGCCCGGCCTGCTGCGCATCCTGGGCATCACCGGCCTCGACCACCGCTTCCGTCCCGTCCCCACGCTCGCCGAGGCGCTGCGCCGCCACGGTGCCCGCGCCTGAGCGCCCCGCTGGCGGGTCGCGCCAGTTCTGTGCCCCGATCCTTGGCCGAACGCGTACCCGGTCACCGGGGTCCGGGCGCCCAGGATGGTGGGGCGGCGCCCACCGCACCGGCACCGTCGTCCGACCGGTGCCGCCGGATACGAAGGGGAGACCCCTTGACGGGTTCACGCGTCCTGGCTCTCGGCCACCACCAGCCCGCCGCCGTGCTGACCAACGACGATCTGGCGGCCATGGTCGACACGGACGACGCGTGGATCCGCAGCCGGGTCGGCATCCGCACGCGCCATGTGGCGGGTCCCGACGAGACCGTGGACCAGATGGCCGCCGCCGCGGCCGCCAAGGCGCTGGCGAGCTCCGGTCTCGCCGCCGCCGAGGTGGACCTGGTCCTCGTCGCCACCTGCACGGCCGTCGACCGCAGCCCCAACACGGCCGCCCGCGTCGCCGCCCGGCTCGGCCTCCCCTCCCCCGCCACCATGGACCTCAACGTGGTCTGCGCGGGCTTCACCCACGCCCTGGCCACCGCGGACCACGCCATACGGGCCGGCGCGGCCCGCGCCGCCCTGGTGATCGGCGCCGAGAAGTTCACCGATGTGACCGACTGGACGGACCGCACCACCTGTGTGCTCACGGGGGACGGCGCCGGCGCCGCGGTGGTGACCGCGGCGGCGGAGCCGGGCATCGGGCCGGTCGTCTGGGGCTCGGTGCCGGAGATGGGCGGTGCCGTGCGCATCGAGGGCACCCCGAGCCGCTTCGCGCAGGAGGGGCAGACCGTCTACCGCTGGGCCACGACCCAGCTGCCGCCGATCGCACGCCGGGTGTGCGACCGCGCCGGGGTACGGCCCGAGGACCTGGCGGCGGTGGTGCCGCACCAGGCGAACCTGCGGATCATCGAGCCGCTCGCCCGGAGACTCGGAGCGGTCAACGCCGTGATCGCCCGGGACGTGGTGGACTCCGGCAACACCTCGGCCGCCAGCATCCCGCTGGCGCTGTCGAAGCTGGTGGAGCGCGGGGAGATCGAACAGGGCGCTCCCGTCCTGCTGTTCGGCTTCGGCGGCAATCTCTCGTACGCGGGCCAGGTCATCCGCTGCCCGTAGGACCGGGCGGCTCCTCCGTCCGGGCGACACGGGGAACGTCCGGCCCGGCCCCCGCGTTGAGGGGACGAGGGGTGGCGCACCGGCCCGGCCGCCCCCGCCGCACCGATCGCAGGAGGCAGCACATGGCAGGGTTTCTGGACCGCGCCAAGGAACAGGCGCAGCGCGGGCTCACGCAGGGCAAGCAGAAGCTCGACGAGGTGCAGACCCAGCGCGCCGGTGCCGATCTGCTGAAGAAGCTCGGCGCGGCGTACTACGCCGAGCAGCGCCGCTCCGGCTCCCCGGAGGCCACCCGCCAGGCGATGGCGGCGCTGGAGCAGCACATCGCGACCCACGGCGACGGAGTCCTGCGGGGCTGAGTCCGCGGCGCCCGCCCCCGGCCGCGGCCCGCCCCGGCGGTGCCGCCGTCCGGACCGGGCGACTCCGCCCCGGCCCCGGGCGCCCCGTCCGGACCGGGCGCCGTGGCCCGCGGCCGCCGGCCCCCGCCCGCGCGTCCCACGCCGGCACCGGGCGACAATGGTCCGGTGTCCGTCCCCTCCCCCGCCGCTCCGGGCACCCCGCCCGGCCGCACCTCCGGCCCCGGTGCCCCTTCCGGCCTGCGTCCCCGGCTGCCGTCGCCGCTGCGCCCGGCCGGGGACGAGCGCTTCGCGCGCCACGGCGTGCGGCTGCTGTTCAAGCGGGACGACCTCATCCACCCCGAGCTGCCCGGCAACAAGTGGCGCAAGCTCGCCCCGAATCTGCGCGCCGCCGCCGAGCGCGGCCACACCACCCTCCTCACCTTCGGCGGCGCCTACTCCCACCATCTCCGGGCCACCGCCGCGGCCGGCCGGCTGCTGGGCCTGGCCACCATCGGCGTCGTACGGGGCGACGAGCTGGCGGACCGCCCGCTCAACCCGTCCCTGGAACGCTGCGCCGACGACGGGATGCGGCTGGTCTTCCTCGACCGGGCCGCCTACCGGCGCAAGACCGCACCCGAGTTCGTCGCGGGGCTGCGGGAACGGTTCGGCCCCTTCCATCTCGTGCCGGAGGGCGGCAGCAACACCCTCGCCGTGCACGGCTGTACGGACCTGGGCCGCGAACTGCGGGGCCGGGCCGATGTGGTGGCGGTCCCCTGCGGCACCGGCGGCACCCTCGCCGGGCTGGCGGCGGGGCTGGCGCCCGGTCAACGGGCCCTGGGTTTCGCGGTGCTGAAGGGCGGTTTCCTGGACGGCGAGGTCGAGCGCCTGCAGCGCGAGGCGTTCGGCGCCCGCCGTGGCGACTGGCGGGTGGAGCACCGTTTCCACTGCGGCGGCTACGCGAAGGTCCCGCCCCGACTGCGGGCGTTCGCGGAGGACTTCTCCGCCCGGCACGGGGTTATCCTGGAGTCACTGTACGTCGCCAAAATGTTCTACGGACTGTTGTCACTGACCGAAGAGGGCGCGTTCCCCCGGGGCACGGTGATCGCGGCCGTTCTCACCGGACCCGGCTGACCAGTGACGACGGCCGCCCCCGGCCCCGCGGGGTGAATCCGCCGCCGGATGACGGGAATTGGGACCGCCACACCCCTAGCCACTGTGCGTAGAGACGTGTTTACAATGAGTGACGTTCACCGGACCGCGGGCTCCGACCGGCCGTTGGAGGGCGGCCCCGCTGTGCCCTGCGCCCCCCGCGCAGGCGACACCGGCCCACAGATCACGATAGCGTCGCAGGCGAACCATGTGCTGCGCCGGTTCCGCCCTCGTATGAAGCGCGCGGTCCGGCGCTCGATCAGCTCGAAGAGCTTGTCACCTTGGAGGTGAGGGTGTCCCACATCGCAGGTGAGCCCGGGAACCAGGACTTCGTGGAAGTCCGGCTGCCCGCCGCGGGTGCCTATCTTTCCGTGCTGCGGACGGCCACGGCGGGCCTCGCGGCCCGATTGGACTTCACCCTCGACGAGATCGAGGATCTGCGCATCGCGGTCGACGAGGCCTGCGCGATCCTGCTGCAGCAGGCGGTGCCGGGTTCCGTGCTCAGCTGCGTCTTCCGCCTGGTCGGGGATTCGCTGCGGGTGACCGTCTCGGCCCCGACGACCGACGGCCGCGCCCCCGAGCGCGACACCTTCGCCTGGACGGTGCTCTCCGCGCTCGCCGGCGAGGTGGACTCCACGGTCGCCGAGGACCGCACGGTGAGCATCGGACTGCACAAGAAGCGCGGCGCGGGTCCCGGTCAGCCGTGACGGAGGGAACGGGCGGGCCGGTGCAGGACGAGAGGCGCTCGGCGGGGGCGGTGCCCAGGGCGGCCATCCCCGAGCAACAGGCAGAGCGGGCGGACCACATGGACCAGCATCAGCAGGAGCAGCGGCAGGAGCAGCCCCGGCGCGAGCAGGGCCAGGGCGGGCACCCGGGGCGCGAGCACGACTACGCCCGCGGGGAGCAGCCGGATCCGCACGACCGCAGCGGTGCCCGCGCGCTCTTCATCGAGCTGCGCGGTCTCCCCGAGGGCTCGCCGCAGCGCGCCGAGCTCCGCGACCATCTGGTGCGGATGCATCTGCCGCTGGTGGAGCACCTGGCCCGGCGGTTCCGCAACCGCGGCGAGCCGCTGGACGATCTGACCCAGGTCGCCACCATCGGCCTGATCAAGTCGGTGGACCGCTTCGACCCCGACCGGGGCGTGGAGTTCTCCACCTACGCCACCCCGACGGTGGTCGGGGAGATCAAGCGGCACTTCCGCGACAAGGGCTGGGCGGTGCGGGTCCCGCGCCGGCTCCAGGAGCTCCGGCTGTCGCTGACCACGGCCACCGCCGAGCTGTCCCAGCGGCACGGCCGCTCCCCCACGGTCCACGAACTCGCCGTCCAGCTCGGCATCTCGGAGGAGGAGGTGCTCGAGGGCCTGGAGTCCGCCAACGCCTACAGCACCCTCTCGCTGGACGTCCCGGACACGGACGAGGAGTCGCCGGCCGTCGCCGACACCCTGGGCGCCGAGGACGACGCCCTGGAGGGCGTGGAGTACCGCGAGTCGCTCAAGCCGCTGCTGGAGGAGCTGCCGCCGCGGGAGAAGAAGATCCTGCTGCTGCGCTTCTTCGGCAATATGACGCAGTCTCAGATCGCGCAGGAGGTCGGCATCTCGCAGATGCACGTCTCCCGGCTGCTGGCCCGCACCCTGGCGCAGCTGCGGGACAAGCTCCTCGTCGAGGAGTGACCGCCGCGGGCCGCCCCCGGCTCCGTACGGGTGGCGCGGTCCGCCGCGCCCGCGGGGCGGCGGCCCCTCGCGGGAGGCGCCGCCCCGGGCCCGTCAGCGCTCGTTGCCGGGACCGACGCCCAGCGCCTCGGTGGCCGTCGGATTGACCAGCAGCACCAGTACGGTGACGGCCACCGCGGCCAGCGCCGCCCCCGCGGCGATCACCGCGCCGCCGGTGCCCACCAGCGTCCAGGCGACCGGTACGGCCATGAGCTGGGTGATCACCGCCGGTCCGCGGCTCCAGCGGCGCCGCAGCAGCAGTCCGCGGGCCGCGACGAGCGGCAGCGCGGCCAGCGCCAGCAGGGTCAGCCCGCCCATCTCCGCCTGCTGCGGGCTCGACGGGTCGCCGAGCAGCCCCATCAGGAGCAGATACGCCCCGAACCCGGCGAGCACCACGCCCTCGGCGGCGCAGAGGGCCGCGGCGGCGGAGAGCCGGGCCGGGCGGGGGGCGTCGGGAGATGATGCACCGGTGGACGGTCGCTGCTCACTGCTCACCTCAGCAGCGTATCCGCCGTCCTCTTCCCGTCCGGTGCGGGGCGCCGTCCGGACTGTGCCGTATACCGGCAGGTAGGTAATGTGCACGGCATGCGCGCCCTCCTCGTGGTCAATCCGGCAGCCACCACCACCAGCGCCCGCACGCGGGACGTCCTGATCCACGCCCTGGCGAGCGACCTCAAACTGGAGGTGGCGACGACGGAGTACCGGGGGCACGCCCGCGACCTGGCCCGGCGGGCGGCCGGGGGCGGTGAGGTCGAACTGGTCGTCGCGCTCGGCGGGGACGGCACCGTCAACGAGGTCGTGAACGGTCTGCTGCACCGCGGTCCGGACCCGGATTCCCTGCCCCGGCTCGCGGTGGTCCCGGGCGGTTCCACGAATGTGTTCGCCCGCGCCCTGGGACTTCCCAATGACGCCGTGGAAGCGACCGGTGCTTTGCTGGACGCATTGCGTGACGGAAACGAACGGACGGTCGGCCTGGGCCTTGCCTCGGGAACTCCCGGAACGGTGGACGAGGCGGTTCCGGCGCGCTGGTTCACTTTCACCGCGGGGTTCGGATTCGACGCCGGAGTCGTCGGCCGAGTCGAACAACAGCGCGAGCGAGGCCGGCGTTCAACACACGCTCTGTATGTGCGCCAGGTGCTCCGCCAGTTCTTCAGCGACCCGCACCGCGGCCGCGGCACGATTACGCTCGACCGGCCGGGGCACACGCCTGTACGGGAGTTGGTGCTGTCGGTCGTCTGCAACACCGCCCCCTGGACCTACCTGGGCAATCGTCCGGTCTACGCCGCCCCCGGGGCGACGTTCGACACCGCGCTGGACGTGCTCGGACTGAGCAGTCTGTCCGCCGCCGCGGTGGCGCGGTACGGGACCCAGCTGCTCACGTCCTCGCCCGGGAAGGGCCCGCACGGCAAGCACGCTCTGTCACTGCACGACCTGACGGACTTCACCTTGCATTCGCAGGCGAAACTGCCGTTTCAGATGGACGGTGACCACCTGGGACTGCGTTCCAGCGTGACGTTCACAGGCGTACGGCGTGCACTGCGTGTGATTGTGTGAGCGGAACCGCAGAAAGTCCTTTCACTCGAACGTTTAGGCCATCTTCCACCCCCTGGAAGTGAGGCTGTGACCGAGGCGACACCAAGGAATCAAAAAAAACTTTCCGGAAGGGGTTGTATCCGTAGCCGAGGTTTGCGAGTCTCTTCCTGGCGATCGGGACGGCCTCGCACATGGCCCCCTTGAGAGCCCGAACCCCCCTCCTCAATCCCGCTGGGACCGCACCAGGGAACTGGTCGTCGGCCCCTTCTGTCGCGGGGGGATTCGTGAAAGCGTTCACATTCACAAGCAATCAGCAAGTATCACAAGGAGATGGAGCAGCCATGGACTGGCGTCACCGCGCCGTTTGCCGCGAGGAAGACCCCGAGCTCTTCTTCCCCATCGGCAACACCGGTCCTGCGCTGCTGCAGATCGAGGAAGCCAAGGCCGTCTGCCGTCGCTGCCCCGTCATGGAGCAGTGCCTGCAGTGGGCGCTGGAGTCCGGTCAGGACTCCGGTGTGTGGGGTGGCCTCAGCGAGGACGAGCGCCGCGCGATGAAGCGCCGCGCCGCTCGCAACCGGGCGCGCAACGCCAGCGCCTGAACCCCCCTGCACCCGGGCGGAGCGTGTTCCCGATGACGCCACGTCATCCCAGCGGGTACGCACCACCCGCCCCCCGAGTCGCAGCGCGCAGTACCCGTTGCACATGAAGCTTTGAGCCCCGGCCGGATCCCGGCCGGGGCTCAGTGCTGTGCCCGGCGCGGTACGGGGCCGGGGCGTGCCCGGCCGGGCCGCGCCGGACCGTTCAGAGCCGCCCCGGCTGCGGAAGGACCCTCCGCTCGGCGCCCTCGGCCCGTACCGGGATGCCCAGCAGGACCCGGGTGCCGCCCTCCGGGGCCGGCCGCATGTCGAAGGTGCCGCCCAACTCGCCCTCCACCAGCGTCCGGACGATCTGCAGGCCCAGATTGCCGGTGCGGTGCGGGTCGAAGTCCGCCGGGAGGCCCGCGCCGTCGTCCTGGACGGTGACCAGCAGCCGCGGGTCGGCCCGGCCGCCGCCCCGCACCGCGGACACCTCGACCGTGCCCTGCTGCTTCCCCCGCTCGCCCGGGGCGCCCGGCGGAAAGCCGTGCTCCAGGGCGTTCTGCACCACCTCGGTCAGCACCATCGACAGCGGGGTGGCGACGTCCGCGTCGAGTATCCCGAACCGGCCGGTGCGGCGGCAGACGACCCGCCCCGGGGAGATCTCGGCCACCATCGCCAGCACCCGGTCGGCGATCTCGTCGAACTCCACCCGCTCGTCGAGGTTCTGCGAGAGGGTCTCGTGGACGATGGCGATCGAGCCGACCCGGCGGACGGCCTCCCCGAGCGCCTCCCGGCCCTGGTCGGAGTCCATGCGGCGGGCCTGGAGCCGCAGCAGCGCCGCGACGGTCTGCAGATTGTTCTTCACCCGGTGGTGGATCTCCCGGATGGTGGCGTCCTTCGTGAGCAACTCCCGCTCCCGGCGGCGCAGTTCGGTGACGTCGCGCAGCAGCACCAGGGAACCGATCCGGGTGCCCTTGGGCTTCAGCGGGATGGACCGCAGCTGGATGACGCCCTGGTCGCTCTCCACCTCGAAGTCGCGCGGCGCCCAGCCGCTCGCCAGCTTGGCCACCGCCTCGTCGACCGGGCCGCGCGCGGGCGCGAGTTCGGCGGTGGCCCGGCCCAGGTGGAGGCCGACCAGGTCGGCGGCGAGACCGAGCCGGTGGTAGGCCGAGAGGGCGTTGGGGCTGGCGTACTGGACGATGCCGTCGGCGTCGAGCCGGATCAGCCCGTCGCCGGCGCGGGGCGAGACGTCCATGTCGCCCTGCTGGTCCTGGAAGGGGAAGGCGCCCGCGGCGATCATCTGGGCGAGGTCGGAGGCGCTCTGGAGGTAGGTGAGCTCCAGCCGGCTGGGCGTGCGGACGGTCAGCAGATTGGTGTTGCGCGCGATCACCCCGAGGACCCGGCCCTCCCGGCGCACGGGGATGGACTCGACCCGGACGGGGACCTCCTCGCGCCACTCGGGGTCGCCCTCCCGCACGATGCGGCCCTCGTCCAGGGCGGCGTCCAGCATCGGGCGGCGGCCGCGGGGAACCAGATGGCCGACCATGTCGTTCTGATAGGACGTGGGCCCGGTGTTGGGCCTCATCTGGGCCACGGACACATAGCGGGTCCCGTCCCGGGTGGGCACCCACAGCACGAGGTCGGCGAAGGAGAGGTCGGAGAGCAGCTGCCACTCCGACACCAGAAGGTGGAGCCACTCCAGGTCGGAGTCACCGAGCGCGGTGTGCTGGCGGACGAGGTCGTTCATGGACGGCACACCCGCGAGCCTACCCGGACGGGCTCCGGACCTGCGGGCTTGGACAGCGGCGGAGGTCCGGTCCAAGATGGTGGGGAGTCAATCGAACAAAGCCTCTGCCCTCCCCGCACAGGAGGGCGGATACGAGACCCGGGGCGCTCTCTGCCCTGACCGCGTCCGGGTCTCCGGTCGGCCGGAAACGGCCCCGGGGGACCGCACACCCCGGGAAACCACCGGCCGGTACAGCTCCGGGCTGCGGTGCCGGACAGGTTGAGGGTCCTGTCCCGGCGCCGCGGCCCGCGGGTCTTTTCCGGGGCGGGCCGCACGGTCCGCTCGTCCCCGGGCCCGTCCCCCGGGCCTTCCCCGTCCACGTCCCCCCGGGCTCCGTCAGCGGGTCTCGGTCACCTTCGCCAGGGCGCGCGGCGCGTCCGGGTCCTGGCCCCGGGCGAGCGTCACCTCGCGGGCGAGCATCTGCAGCGGCAGGATCTCCAGCACCGGCTGCACCTCCTCGGCGACGCCGGCGGTCGGCAGGGCGAAGCCCGCGGAGGCCGCCTTCACCTGCTCGCCGCCGCCAATGACGACGAGGTCGGCGCCCCGGTCCCGGAGCCGGTCCAGCACCGGCCGCAGCGCCTCGCCGCCCCGGCCCTCCGGCACGATGGCGATCACCGGCGAGACGTTGTCGACCATGGCGAGCGGCCCGTGCAGCAGATCCGCGCCGGAGTAGGAGAGCGCGGGGATGTAGCTGGTCTCCATGAGCTTGAGGGCGGCCTCCTTGGCGGTCGGATAGCCGTAGCCGCGGGAGGTGAGCACCATGCGCTCCGCGAAGCGGTAGCGGCCGGCCAGTGTCCGCACCTCGGCCGCGCGGTCCAGGATCTGCCGGGCCAGCTCCGGCAGCACCGCGGCCGCCGCGCCGTCCCCGCCGGCCAGGCCCTCGGTGAAGAGGTAGAGCGCCAGCAGTTCGGCGGTGTAGGTCTTCGTCGCCGGCAGGGCCTTCTCGGCGCCCGCGAGGATGTCGATGTGGAACTCCGCCACCGCGGCGAGGGGGGAGGAGGGGTTGTTGGTCACCGCCACGGTGACCGCGCCGCCCGCGCGGGCGGCTTCCGTTGAGGCCACCAGATCGGGTGAGCCGCCCGACTGGCTGACGGCGATGACCAGCACGTCCGTGAGGTCGGGGCGGGCCCCGTAGGCGGTGGTCGTGGACATCGAGGTGAGACCGCAGGGCATGCCCCGGCGGATCTCCAGCAGGTACTTGGCGTAGAGGGCGGCGTTGTCGGAGGTGCCGCGGGCGGTCAGCAGCGCGAAGCGCGGCCGGCGGGCGGCGACCCGGCGGGCGGTCTCGCGGATTGCGGCCGCGCCCTCGTCCTCGCCGAGGATCCGGGCCAGCACGGCGGGCTGTTCATCGATCTCACCGGCCATGATGCGGCCCGGCTGCTCGGGGTACCGGATCGGCTGCTTGGCGGACATGCGGGGTGCCTCCCGTAGCTCTGGGGCCACCGGAGGGCCGGCCGCGGTGCTCCGCGGCGGCCGCTCCGGCGCGGGGCCGGACGCGATCAGGGTACCCTCATTTGGTTTAGACCAATACGCCCGTGTCCCGCCGTCCGGACCGGAGCGCCGCGGAGATCCCGGAGGTGTATAAGGAGGGCTGTCGGTCCCCGGTGACGGGGCCCGGCACCTTCCGGCCGCACAGGGGCAGCGCACCGTGAACGCCGGACCGTGCCACGATGTGAGCCCTACGTACGGAGGAGCCGGTGACGGCAGCAGGCCAGGAGTCGGGAAGGCTGACGATGGAGACCGACGGGGGTGCCGAGAACGGCCCGGGCGGCACGGCGGGCACCGGGCGTCCCGCTCGGGTGCCCAAGTACTACCGGCTCAAGCGCCACTTGCTGGAGATGACCGAGACCCTGCCCCCGGGCAGCCCGGTCCCCCCGGAGCGCACGCTCGCCACCGAGTTCGACACCTCGCGCACCACGGTGCGCCAGGCGCTCCAGGAGCTCGTCGTGGAGGGCCGGCTGGAGCGCATCCAGGGCAAGGGCACCTTCGTCGCCAAGCCCAAGGTCTCCCAGGCCCTCCAACTCACCTCCTACACCGAGGACATGCGGGCCCAGGGGCTGGAGCCCGCCTCGCAGCTGCTCGACATCGGCTACGTCACCGCCGACGACCGGCTCGCCGGGCTGCTCGACATCGCCACCGGCGACCGGGTACTGCGGATCGAACGGCTCCGGCTGGCCAGCGGTGAGCCGATGGCCATCGAGACCACGCATCTGTCGGCCAAGCGCTTCCCCGCGCTCCGCCGCAGCCTGGTGAAGTACACCTCCCTCTACACCGCGCTGGCCGAGGTCTACGGAGTGCGCCCGGCCGAGGCCGAGGAGACGATCGAGACCTCGCTCGCCAGCCCGCGCGAGGCCGGCCTGCTGGGGACGGACGTCGGGCTGCCGATGCTGATGCTCTCCCGGCACTCCTTCGACGCGAAGGGGGCGCCGGTGGAGTGGGTCCGCTCGGTGTACCGGGGCGACCGTTACAAGTTCGTCGCCCGTCTCCAGCGCCCCAAGAGCTGAGACGGCCGGGGGGCCGCGGGTTCCGGGGGCTTCGCGGGCGGCCAGGCCGGCACCGGCTGTCGCCGGGCCGGGAACGGCGGGGCGGAGAGTAACGACCCATTCCGCCTGCCGAACTATGGTTTCCACAATGTGTCCGTACCGGTATGCAGGCGTAGTGACCACCGGCCGCGCGCTGCCCTAGATTTCCCTGCGCGTTACGCAGGAGATCCTTCCCGGAAAAAACGGAGACGCTCCCATGCCAGAGTCAGCATCCGCAGCCCCGCCCACCACCGCGAAACGCGGGATGACCCCCGGATCGATCGCGGTCTGGGCCGCTGTGGCCCTCGTCGGCGCGGCAGGCTGGGCCGTCCTCGCCCTCTCGCGCGGCGAGGAGGTGTCGGCCGCCTGGATGGTCGCCGCCGCTCTCGGTTCCTATGCCATCGCCTACCGCTTCTACTCCCGGTTCATCGCCAACCGCGTCCTGAAGGCCGACAAGACCCGGGCCACCCCGGCGGAGCGGCTGGACAACGGTGTCGACTTCCACCCCACCGACCGGCGCGTGCTGCTCGGCCACCACTTCGCCGCCATCGCCGGAGCCGGCCCGCTGGTGGGCCCCGTGCTGGCCGCGCAGATGGGCTACCTCCCCGGCACCATCTGGATCATCGTCGGCGTGATCTTCGCCGGCGCGGTCCAGGACATGGTGACGCTGTTCTTCTCCATGCGCCGGGACGGCAAGTCGCTGGGGCAGATGGCCCGGGAGGAGATCGGCCCGTTCGGCGGCGCCGCGGCGCTGATCGCCATCTTCGCCATCATGATCATCTTGCTGGCGGTGCTGGCGCTCGTCGTCGTCAACGCCCTGGCGCACTCGCCGTGGGGCACCTTCTCCATCGCGATGACGATCCCGATCGCCTTCTTCATGGGCTTCTACCTGCGGGTGCTGCGCCCGGGCCGGGTGACCGAGGTGTCGGTCATCGGTGTGGCGCTGCTGCTGCTCGCGATCATCTCCGGCAGCTGGGTCGCCGAGTCCTCCTGGGCGGAGACCTTCACCCTGCAGCCCGGCACCCTGGTGATCTGGCTCGTGGTCTACGGCTTCTTCGCCTCGGTGCTGCCGGTGTGGATGCTGCTGGCCCCGCGTGACTACCTGTCCACCTTCATGAAGATCGGCACGATCGTCCTGCTGGCCCTCGGGGTGGCGTTCGCCCTGCCGACCCTGAAGATGCCCGCGGTCACCGAGTTCGCGAGCTCGGGCGCCGGACCGGTCTTCGCCGGCTCGCTCTTCCCGTTCGTCTTCATCACCATCGCCTGCGGCGCGCTCTCCGGCTTCCACGCCCTGGTCTCCTCGGGCACCACCCCGAAGATGATCCAGAAGGAGACCCAGGTCCGCATGATCGGCTACGGCTCCATGCTGATGGAGTCCTTCGTCGCGATCATGGCCCTGGTGGCCGCGTCCATCATCGACCCCGGCCTCTACTTCGCGATGAACTCCCCGGCCGGCCTGATCGGCGACTCCGTGCAGTCCGCCTCCGAGGCCGTCGCGAACCTCGGCTACACCATCTCGCCCAGCGATCTGGCTGCGGCCGCCGCGGCGGTGGAGGAGGACTCCCTGCTGTCGCGGACCGGTGGCGCCCCGACGCTGGCCGTCGGTATGGCGGAGATCTTCTCCTCGGTCTTCGGCGGCGCCGGGATGAAAGCCTTCTGGTACCACTTCGCCATCATGTTCGAGGCGTTGTTCATCCTCACCACGGTGGACGCCGGTACCCGCGTCGGCCGGTTCATGCTCCAGGACATGCTCGGCAACGTCTACAAGCCCTTCCGGGACGTCAGCTGGAAGCCGGGTGCCTGGATCGCGAGCGCGGTCGTCGTCGGCCTCTGGGGCTACTTCCTCTGGGTCGGCGTCCACGACCCGCTGGGCGGCATCTACCAGCTCTTCCCGCTGTTCGGTATCGCCAACCAGCTGCTGGCGGCCGTCGCGCTGGCCGTCGCCACCACGCTGCTCATCAAGTCCGGACGGCTCAAGTGGGCCTGGGTCACCGGTGTCCCGCTGGCCTGGGACGTCGTGGTGACCTTCACGGCGAGCTGGCAGAAGATCTTCTCGGGTGACCCGAAGATCGGCTTCTTCACACAGCGCTCCGTCTACCAGGACGCCATCGAGGACGGCAAGGTGCTGCCGCCCGCCAAGGACATGGGCGACATGCACACCGTCGTCACCAACGCGACGGTGGACGGCGTCCTCTCCGTCCTCTTCCTCCTGCTGGTCGTCGTGGTACTCGTCGACGCCGGGCGGGTATGCGTCAAGGCGATCCGCAATCCCGCGCAGGCCAAGCTGGAGGAGGTGCCCTACGTGGAGTCGAAGCTCGTGGCCCCGGCCGCCCTGTGGCCCACCAAGGAGGAGAAGGCCGAACTCGTCGCGGCCGGCGCCGGCGCGGACGGCAAGGAGAGCACCGGCACGGGGAACTCCTCGTGAGCCCCGCGCTCAGGGAGAAGGCCGCCAGGATCCGCTTCCTCTGGCGGGAGGCGACCGGGGAGGCCACCTACGACCGGTACGTCGCCCACGCACGGAAGTGCGATCCGGACGCGGAGGTGCTGAGCCGCCGCGAGTTCGAGAAGCAGCGCGTGGACGGCCGCGAGGCCGACCCCCGCGAGGGCTTCCGCTGCTGCTGACGCCCCTGCTCCGGCGGAACCGCCCGAACGACCCGATGGCCCCGGCCCCGCGCCGGGGCCATCGGCGTGCCCGGGGCGCGGAGGACTTTTCCGGGATCCCGAATGGGAACACCCGCCCTTCCAGGCGGGCCGGTTCCCGCTCCCCACGCACTCTGGGGGCGGCCCCGGACGTGTTCCCCTGCAAAGCGCCCCCGTGCGCCGGGATACACAACATCTAGTGCCGCTCGCGGAAAGCGACACAAGATGTATGCTCATGCTCGCTGACGCGCCAGGGGAATCCGGTGCGAATCCTGAACTGTCCCGCAACGGTGTGAAGGCGGCTTTCGCCTGCCTTCGAGTCCGAGCGCCTGCCGTCGGCCACGTCCGGCTCGACCGAGCCGGCGTCGATTCCGTCCGGGCTCCGGGGATTGGGCCGGTGGACGTCGCGCGGTCCCCTGCCCGTCCGGGCGGACGGTGACCGCGCACGCCCCGCGCTCCGTCCCGCGGCCCCGCCGAGCGAGGGAGAGTTCTCCGTGACCATCGCGCCCGCCGATCCCGTGTCAGCCGACAGCGGGGGCACAGCGACCGCCGGCCGGGAAGCCCCCGGTACCGCGCTGCTGCGCCTCCTCACCGGGCTGACGGCCGATCTGCCCGCCGCCGACCCGGGCCGGGTGGCCGCCGCCGCGCTGCGCGGCCGCGAACCCGGCGCGGACGAGGCCGCGTTGCGCGAGCTCGCCACGGAGGCCGCGGCCGGGCTGATCTCCGAGGACCCGGTGTACTCGCGGCTGGCGGCCCGGCTCCTCAGCCGTGCCATCGCGGACGAGGCGGCCGGCCGGGGCGCGGTCTCGTTCCCGGACTCGATCGCGGTTGGCCACCGGGAGGGCCTGATCGCCGACCGCACCGCCGCCTTCGTACGCGAGCACGCGGCGCGGCTGGACACCCTGGTGGAGACGTCGCTCGCCGACGGCGCCGACGACCGCTTCGGCTACTTCGGGCTGCGGACCCTGTACGGCCGCTACCTGCTGCGGCATCCGGTGAGCCGTCAGGTCGTCGAGACCCCGCAGTACTTCCTGCTCCGGGTGGCCTGCGGGCTGGCCGCGGACGACTCGCCCGCGGCCGTGGACGAGGTCGCCTCGCTCTACCGGCTGATGAGCCGGCTGGACTACCTCCCCAGCTCCCCCACCCTCTTCAACTCCGGCACCCGGCACCCGCAGATGTCCTCCTGCTATCTGCTGGACTCCCCGCTCGACGAACTGGACTCCCTCTACGAGCGCTACCACCAGGTCGCCCGGCTCTCCAAGCACGCGGGCGGCATCGGCCTGCCGTTCAGCCGGATCCGCTCCCGGGGCGCCCTGATCCGCGGCACCAACGGCCACTCCGGCGGGATCGTCCCGTTCCTGCGCACGCTCGACTCCTCCGTCGCCGCCGTCAACCAGGGCGGCCGGCGGAAGGGCGCGGCCTGCGTCTACCTGGAGCCCTGGCACGCCGACATCGAGGAGTTCCTGGAGCTGCGGGACAACACCGGCGAGGAGGCCCGCCGCACGCACAACCTCAACCTGGCCAACTGGATCCCGGACGAGTTCATGCGCCGGGTCGAGGCCGACGCCGAGTGGTCGCTCTTCTCCCCCTCCGACGTGCCCGCGCTGCCGGACCTGTGGGGCGCCGAGTTCGACGCGGCCTACCGCCGGGCCGAGGAGGCCGGGCTCGCCGTCCGGCGGCTGCCCGCGCGGCAGTTGTACGCCCGGATGATGCGCACGCTCGCACAGACCGGCAACGGCTGGATGACGTTCAAGGACGCCGCCAACCGGACCGCGAACCAGACCGCCGAGCCCGGCAAGGTCGTCCACTCCTCGAATCTCTGCACCGAGATCCTGGAGGTCACGGACGACGGGGAGACCGCCGTCTGCAACCTCGGGTCGGTCAACCTCGCGGCCCATGTCGCGGCGGACGCCGGTACCGGTGAGGCCGCGGTGGCGGAGGCGATGGACTGGGAGCGGCTGGACGCCACCGTCCGCACCGCCGTGGCCTTCCTCGACCGGGTCGTGGACATCAACTTCTACCCCACCCCGCAGGCCGCCGCCTCCAACCGGCGCTGGCGCCCGGTCGGACTCGGGGTGATGGGGCTGCAGGACGTCTTCTTCCGGCTGCGGCTGCCCTTCGACTCCCCCGCGGCGGCCCGGCTCTCCACCGAGATCTCCGAGCGGATCATGCTCGCGGCGTACGAGGCCTCCTGCGATCTCGCCGGACGGCACGGTCCGCACCCGGCCTGGTCCTCCACCCGCGCCTCGCGCGGCGTGCTCCACCCCGACCACTACGGCGTCCGGCCCCGGTGGCCGGAGCGGTGGGAGGCGCTGCGGGCCCGGATCGCCACCACGGGGCTGCGCAACTCCCTGCTGCTCGCCATCGCCCCGACCGCGACGATCGCCTCCATCGCCGGGGTGTACGAGTGCGTCGAGCCGCAGGTGTCGAACCTCTTCAAGCGCGAGACCCTCTCGGGTGAGTTCCTGCAGGTCAACACCTATCTGGTGGAGGAGCTCAAGGAGCTCGGCCGCTGGGACGCGCGGACCCGCGAGGCGCTTCGCGACGGCAACGGCTCCGTCCAGGGGCTGGACCGGCTCCCGGCCGGGCTGCGGGACCGCTACCGCACCGCCTGGGAACTGCCGCAGCGGGCGCTGATCGACATGGCCGCGGCCCGCACGCCGTATCTGGACCAGAGCCAGTCGCTCAATCTCTTCATGGCCTCGCCGACCATCGGCAAGCTCAGCTCGATGTACGCCTACGCCTGGAGGAAGGGCCTCAAGACCACCTACTACCTGCGGTCGCGCCCGGCCACCCGGATCGCGCGGGCCGCCGGTTCCGCCGACGCGGCGGCCGCACCGCCGGACCCCGCACCCGCACCCGTCCCCGTCCCGGCGCACCGCCCCGGCCCCGCCGCCGTTTCCGTTCCCGCTCCGGCGGAGCGGACGGCCGGCGGGGACGCGGCCGCCTGCTCCCTGGAGAACCCCGACTCCTGCGAGGCCTGCCAGTGACCACCGAAGCGACACCGGCCACCACCGCCGCGGCACCCGCGGCCCCGTCCGGCACCGGAGCGGCACCGGCCGCCCGGAACCTGCTCGACCCGGGCTTCGAGCTGACCCTGCGCCCGATGCGCTATCCGGGCTTCTACGAGCGCTACCGCGACGCGATCCGGAACACCTGGACCGTGGAGGAGGTCGATCTCCACTCCGACGTGGCGGACCTGGCCCGGCTCTCCCCCGGCGAGCGCCATCTCATCGGGCGGCTCGTCGCCTTCTTCGCCACCGGGGACTCGATCGTCGCCAACAATCTCGTCCTCACGCTCTACCGGCACATCAACTCCCCCGAGGCGCGGCTCTACCTCTCCCGTCAGCTGTTCGAGGAGGCGGTGCACGTCCAGTTCTATCTGACGCTGCTGGACACCTACCTCCCCGACCACGACGACCGCGCCGCCGCCTTCGCCGCCGTGGAGAACATCCCCTCGATCCGCGAGAAGGCCGAGTTCTGCTTCCGGTGGATGGACTCGGTGGAGAAGCTGGACCGGCTGGAGAGCAGGGACGACCGGCGGCGCTTCCTGCTCAACCTGATCTGCTTCGCCGCCTGCATCGAAGGGCTGTTCTTCTACGGGGCCTTCGCCTACGTCTACTGGTTCCGCTCCCGCGGACTGCTGCACGGGCTGGCGACCGGCACCAACTGGGTGTTCCGAGACGAGTCCCTGCACATGGACTTCGCCTTCTCGGTCGTGGACACCGTCCGCGAGGAGGAGCCGGACCTCTTCGACGAGGAACTGGCCGGCCGGGTCACGGCGATGCTGGAGGAGGCGGTCGAGGCGGAACTGCAGTTCGCCCGTGATCTCTGCGGGGAGGGGCTGCCGGGCATGAACACCGATTCGATGCGCGAGTATCTGCGGTGCGTCGCCGACCAGCGGCTCCGCCGGCTCGGGCTGCCGGTGCGCTACGGGGCGCGGAACCCGTTCTCCTTCATGGAGCTGCAGGGGGTGCAGGAGCTGACCAACTTCTTCGAGCGCCGGCCGTCGGCCTACCAGGTCGCGGTGGAGGGGTCCGTCTCCTTCGACGACGACTTCTAGGCCCGGCGCCCTTCCGCCGCGTGCGGGGCCTGTCGGTCAGGGCCGCGGGCAGGCGGAAGAGCGGAGCTGCCGCGGAAGAGGTCCGTCCCTCCGGGACGTCCTCACCACGGCAGCTCCGCCGGTGGAACGGGATGCCTTGAGGCCGACGGACACGACGGCCGCCCCGGGGGCCGCGCCCGTGGCCGCGCCGACGGTCCGACCACATGAGGGAGAACAGGTCCTCCGAACCCCGGCGCAACCGGTCACGTTCGACAACATCCAGTCAGTCCCCGCCTTCTGCTGTGCGAACCGGCCGGTAGGAACGACCTGCGGTTCTATGCTCGCCCTCCCTGCTCCCCCGACGCCTCTGCCGGTCGCCGTTCCGGGGAGCGGCCGCTCCGGACGGTGCCCCGCCGCGCAGGCGGCGGTCGCGGCCGGAGCGGGGCAGGCAACCGGGGCGGAGAGGAGCACGGGAGATGCGATGGCCGCGACGTGGCGGTGCCGGCGGGTGGTGGAGTCCGGGCGGGAGACGGTCCCGCTTGCCGCAGCCCGAGCACAGCCCGCAGGAGTGGGCCGCCGTCGCGGCCATCGGCCGGGAAGCGTCGAGCCGGGCCTGTCCGGAGGAGCGGGAGTTCTTCGGTGACATCCTCACCGCGTACCGGAAGAACCCGAGGAAGGCCGCCCGGGGCGGCGCCCTGCGGCCCCCCGTGGGCATGGGGGTGGACCTGGCTCTGGGATCACCCCAAGTGCTCTGGCTGGTATCGCTGCTGGTCTCGGCCGTGGCGGCCAAGGTGGCGGAGCAGACCGTCAACGGGCTGAGCCGCGTCACCCGGGAGCGGCTGATGCCGCTGCTGCGCCGTCGCGGCCGCGGCACCACGGAGGGCCGGACGGGCTCCGGGCCGGAGGACGGCGGGCCAGGACTCGGCGCCGAGGAGTGGCGCGAGGTCCGGGCGCTGCTCGAAGCCGGGGCGGCGGACCTGGGGGTCCCCCAGGTCACTGCCGAACGGTATGTGAACGCCGTCATGGAGGCGTTGGGCGGCCACAGCGGCACCGGCGACGCAGGCGACAGCCGTCCTGAGGACACCCCGCGAAGCGGCGGTCGCGACGGCGGCAGAGGAGAGAGCGACCCGGACGACAGCGGTGCCGGCACGGCCGGCAGCTCCGGGTGAGCGCCCCGGCGGAGGCGCCCGGCCGGGAAGCGGAGCCGGGAGAGTCTCCGGAAGCCCGGTGGGACTCCACCTCCTACCCCTCCCCCGGCCGGGGACGGTACGTGCTCCTGCTGCTCGTCCTGCTGCTGGCCGGCGGATACGCGGGCCGCGTGCTCTTCGTCGGTCTCCGGGGCAGCGCCCCCGCGCGGGCCTTGGAGCAGTGCTCGGCCGTGTACGAACGGGAGGCCCCGGCAGGGCCGCAGGCCGACCCCCGGCGTTCCGCGGCCGCGCTCGCACGCCTGCAGGAATGCACGGCCGACGTACAGCGGGAGATGGACGTCTTCGTGGTGGCGGGCGCCGCGGTGACGCTCGCGCTCGGTCTGCTCCTGATGCGGCTGCTGCCCCTGCTGCTCGCCCGCCGCGCCGGACCGCTCGTCCCCGCACCGCCCGGCTGGAGCGAGCCGGCCGCCGAGGCCGCGCGTGAGCTGGGGCTCCGGCGGGCACCGGAAGTCCTGCGCGGCGGGCTGCGGTTGCGGGAGGCGTTCGCCTACGCCCACCACGGCCGGGCCCGGATCGTCCTGCCGCCGGGGGCCGCGGGACTGCCGCCCGAGCAGCGCACGGCCCTCATACGGCACGAGACGGCGCATGTCGCCGCCGGAGACATCACCCTGGCCTGGCTGACGCGCGGCGTCCGCTGGGCGGTGCTCACCGTGCTGATGGTCCCGCTTCTCCATGTACTGGTCAGCGCGCTGCCGTCCACCGACGGCGCACCGTCGCTCTCCTCACTGCCGGCCATCCTGCCCGGGCTGCTGTGGAAGATGTTCACCCTGCCCTTCTATCTCGACTACGGGCTGCGGGCCGTGCTGCTCCTGGGCACGGCCGCCGTGGTCGCGGCCGCTCTGCTGCGACGCCGCGAGTACGAGGCGGATCTCCGGTCGGTCCACGGCCGGCCGACCGGGGGCCTGCAGGCCCTGCTCACCGACCGGGCGGACTCCTCCGGACGGTGGTGGCACCGTCCCTTCGCCCTGCACCCGGCCCCCGCACGGAGACTGGCCGCCGTACGCCGCCCCGACCTCGTCCTGCGCAGTTCGGTCACGGGGACGGCTGCGGTCGGTCTGCTGGTGGGCATGTTCCTCCCCGCACTCGAAGCCGCGTTGCCGCAGGGGCCCCATCGCCTGCTCCCGTGGGGAGACCAGTTGCACACGGCCGCGGTGCCGGCCGGGCTCGCCCTGGCCGTGGCCTGGGGAGTACCGCTGTGGACGGGGGTCCTGGCCGGCCGGGCTCCCGGCCGGCCGCCGGGAACCCGCCGGCTGCTCCTTGCCCTGCCGGCCGGGCTCCTGCTCGGGCTGCTGGCGCAGCTGTGGGCCACCGGGCTCATCCGGACGCCGGGACCGTTCGGCCTGTGGAGCACCCTGGTGACCGTGCCGGTGGCCGTCGCCGGTGCGGCGGGGTGCAGCCTCGTCCTGGCGCGGCTCCGGTCCGGCGGGCGCACGGCGGGCCGCATGACGCGCCGGGACCGGCTGGTGGCCACTGCGGTCAACCTGGCCCTGTTCACCGGGGCGTTCTGGGCAGGGCAGGACACCGCCTTGTCCTTTCACATCTTCGGCAGTTCACCGGCGGGCGGCGGCTGGACGGTCTGGTGGAACGGGTACATCGCTGCCGCGATGTTCACCGGCCGCGAGACCGTGATCGCCGCCGCGCTGGCGGTCGTGGCGTTCCTGGCCTGGCGCTGGAGCGTCCGCGGCGGCCCCGGGGGCGCTCCGGCGGCGCCGGACCGCGGCGTGGGCGCCGCCTTCCTCCCGGTCGCAGTTGTCCCGGCGGCCCTCGGGGCCGCTGTCGGCGCGATCGCCGCGCGCTGGACCGTTCCGCCGGCCGAGCGGGCCGGAGGCTACGGCCCGGCCGACGGTCTCCTCGACCTGTGGGTGATCTCCTCGGCAGGTGTGGCCTGTCTCGTGACGCTCGTCCTGCTGACCGGTTCCACCGGGCTGGCCACGGCCGTCGCCGCGGCACCGGCGGCCTCCCTCCTGGTGTCCCTGGCCGTGTGGGGCCGGTACCTCACCACCTGGCCACAGCCCTGGGGCGCCTTGCACACCCTGGCGATCAGGCCGCTGTCCCTGCTCGCCGTGATCCTGCTCACCGTGGGGCTGCCGCTGGCGTCCCTGAGCGCCCGCCACGGACCGGTGCGGCGCACCGTCGCGCTCCGGGTGGCCCCGGCCCTGTCCCTGGTGATCGCCGCGTCGCTCACCGCCGTCGTGCAGCGGTCCCCGGAGCTGGCCTTCGCCTATCTGAACGCGCTGGACGACGGCTGAACCACCGCGGTGCCCGGCGGCGGGAGTTCACCGGCGACGGGCACCCGGTGACCCGGGCCGGGCCGCCCGGCCCCGACACGGGCCGCTCCGCCCGCGGGAGCGGACGGAGCGGCCGGCGCCGGTCCCGCCGGGGCGGGGAGGAGCGCGTCAGATACCGCACCTCGACGCGGACCAGAACCGGTTGGACCGGTGGGCGAGGTGGGTGTGGTCGTCGTGCCCCTGGTAGCCCGGGCCGAGGATCTCCCGGAAGCCGTGGTTGCGGGCGGCCTTGGCCAGGGTGCACAGGGAGTGCGGGGAGACGCCCAGGTCGGCCGCGTCACCGTAGAGGTGGCGGCTGGTGGCGGAGCCGCCGGCGGCGTTGTTGCAGGCGGTGGAGCGGAAGCCGCTGGTCACCCGGATCGGCTGGTCGCCGAGCGCGTGCCGCAGCGCTTCCAGCTTCCACATGGTGCGCAGCGCGTTGGACTTGGCGGTGGCGGCGCTGACCGCGCCGCCGGCCCAGGTGCTGTTGCACTGGTTGAGCTCGCTGTACGAGAAGTGGGCCGGCGTGCAGTCGTTGTCCTGCAGCGCGTAGATCTTGCTGAACGTCGCGGGGCCGGCGACGCCGTCCGCGGCCAGCCCGTACGCGGCCTGGAAGCGCTTGACCGCGGCCGCGGTCGCCGGTCCGTACGAGCCGTCGATGGCCAGGACGCCGCCGGTGCCGGGGTAGCCGGCGACGCGGATCTGCAGCTGGCTGACGTCGGCGCCCGAGGCGCCCTGGGAGAGGGTGCGGGACCAGGTGTAACAGCTGTCGGCCTGCGCGGTCCCGGCCGTGGCGAGCGCCCCGGCGGTCAGACCGGTCATGACCATGACAAAGGCGACCAAGAGCCGTGCGACACGTCTGATCACAAGTGCCTCCAACGAGTGGGGGATTCGGTACGGAAGAGACTGACGGTACGGTCGACGCGCGTCAACCGTACGGAAGTCGAACAGAAAGCGGCGGAATCGTCGTAACGACTCCGCCGCCTCGGCGAACGCGGGGTCCCTCAACCCCCGGAAAATTCCCGGGAGTCACCGGAGGGGAAGGGACGGGGGAGACGGCGGCCGGCCGCCGCACCGCCGTGGTCAGTCGTTCGGCACCGTCTCGTAGCGCGGTGTGCCCTCGGCCATCTGCCGCAGGGCGTCCTTGCGGTCACGCTTCGACAGCCGGTCGATGTAGAGATAGCCGTCGAGGTGGTCCGTCTCGTGCTGGAGGCAGCGCGCGAAGTAGCCGGTGCCGCGGACCACGATCGGCTTGCCCTCGGCGTCCTGGCCGCGGCAGACCGCGTAGTCCGGGCGCGCCAGCGGGGCGTAGGCGGTCGGGACGGACAGACAGCCCTCGTTGGACTCGTCCAGCACCCGGCGCTCGGCCGGCAGTTCCTCGATGACCGGGTTGCAGATGGCGCCGACGTGGCGCACGCCGTCGTCGTCCGGGCAGTCGTAGACGAACACCCGCAGATCCACGCCGATCTGATTGGCCGCCAGGCCGACGCCCTCCGCCGCGCGCTGGCTGGCGAACATGTCGTCGATCAGCTGCGCGAGCTTGTCGTCGAACTCGGTGACGTCCTGGCACCGGCGGTGCAGCACCGGATTGCCCACCACGGTGATCGGGCGGGCCGTGCCCCGCTCGCGGTGCGCCCGCTCCCGCTCCTCGGCGTCGGCCGTGTCGTCGGAGAACTCCAGGCCCTCCCCGGACTCCGCGGGCTCCGGAGCCTCCGCGGCCGGTGTCCCCTCCGCCGCCTGCCGTGCGCTGTCCTGCTGGGCCATGTCCGCCGTACGCCTTCCCTGAAGAACCCTCGTGGTGCTGCCCGTACAGGGTACGGGCACCGGGGAGGGCCGTTCAGCAGACCTCTTCGAGATCCCGCCAGGCGCGGGTGTCCGGGCTGTCGGCGACCCAGCCGTCGAGGAGGCCGCGGACCAGTCCGGGAGGCGCGGCTATGCCGCACTCGCGCTCCGCGACCCAGCGGTCACCCGCGGTGCGGTGGCCCAGCGGGCCCGGGTGACCCGGGACGCTGTGGTCGTGCGGGTCCAGATGCTCCCCGTCGCCCTCGGCGCTCGGCATCCGGCTCTCGGAGCAGGTGCGGCAGAGCAGCCGCACCGAGGAGGACCAGTCCTCGGCGGCGAACCCGGCGTCAGCGGCCAGCCGCTCCAGGGCGTCCCGGTCGGCCTCGGCCGCCGCCTCCAGCAGCACGACCCAGGTGGGCACCGGGGACGGCGCCCACAGCTCGATCTCGTCGAAGACGGGGTACGACGGCCCGGCCGCGGTCAGCCGCTCACCGCGCGGGACGCCGTCGTGCAGGACGACCTCGCCCCAGCGGCGTCCGGAGGACGGCAGCGGGATGCTCAGCACCTCGATCCGCGCGGGGTCCAGCCGGCGGCCCCACACGACCTCGGCCTCGCCCTCCGGCGACAGCCGTACGGCGGCGCTGCCCAGCTCCATGCCCACCGGCTCGCCGGCGGGGGCGTCCGCGCCCTGGTCGCCGCGGACCCGGAGTCCGTACGCCTGCCAGGCGCGGCGGGCCAGCGGCCAGTCCTGCAGGGCGGTGGCGGCGATGCCGACGTTCCACCAGTCCGGGGCGCCGGCGTCCCGGTCCAGCAGGGCGACGGCACGCAGGCCGGCCGTGCGCGCCTGCTCCCAGTCGTGCCGGAACTTGTGCAGCAGCGCCAGGTTGAACCAGGACTCGGAGATCCAGGGCTCCATGTCCGCGGCGCGCGTCAGCAGCGCTCCCGCGTCCTCGTACCGGCCGTCGCCGATCAGCGTGAAAGCGCGGTCGGTCGCCTGCCGCCAGGAGGCGGAGGGCCGGTTCCGTACCTTGCCGAAGATCTTCACGATTCCCGCCTGCCGGTTCGCTCCGTGTCCTTCTGCCCTGCTCCAGCCGGCCCGGGGCCGGATGCGGTGCGCGAAGCACCGGGGACGCGTCTTCCTCCCTGAGGACAACCTGCCACACTTCGGCCGTCGCCTCAGCCCGGATATCGGCGCCCACCACAGCTCTTTGCCGCGCGGACGGCCTCCGAATCCCTCTGGGCCGCATCCAACCATGTCCGCCGGGGTACCCGCGCCACGGCCCCGTTCACCCCGCTCCCGCCCCTCCTCGGCGCTCCGCGGCTCCGCCGCCCGGGCTCTCCGCAGCCCCGCCGCTCCGGCGTTCCGCCGCCCCGGTCCGACGGGGCCCGGCCCTCCGGCCGTCAGGGCCCGGCACCGCCGCGGGAGAGCACCCTGGCGAGCGCGTCGACGACCCGGGGTTCGTACTCCTCCCCGTCATCCCGCCGGAGCCGGTCCAGCGCCTCGGCGCCGGCGGGACGGCCGGCGCCGTCCGTCAGATCGTCGTAGGCGTCGACGGCCCGGATGATGCGGGTGGGCAGCGGCTGCTCCGGGCACGGGTCCGCCTGCCGCTCGACGACCACGGCCACCTCGGGCGGCACCCCGGTCTGCCGGACGACCGCGCCGCCGAGCCGGGCGATCCGGCGGCGGTCCTCGGCCGGGAGCTCCCCCGCCCCGCCGGGCGCGGGGTCCGGGAGGGAGAGCCGGCCGACGTCGTGCAGCAACGCCGCGTACTCGACGACGTCCAGCTCGGGCCCGGACAGCCCCAGTTCGCGTCCGACGTCCCGGCTGAGCGCGGCGACCCGGTGGGCGTGGCCCGCGGGGACACAGCCGGCGATCTCGGTGGCACGGGCGAGGGAGGCGATGGTCTGGCGGCAGGTGGCCCGGACGTCCTCATAGCGGCGGTAGGCGTACAGAGCCGGCAGCAGCGGCAGGCAGAAGGCTGGCAGCGCCCACAGGCCGGCGACGTCCACGGCCGGGGCCAGCAGGGCGCCGGTGCCGCAGACCGCCGCCGCGGGGGCCGCCCGCGCCCGCGGTTCCCCGGGGAACCGCGTCCCGGAAGGGCTTTCACGCCGGGAGCGGGCGAACACGGCACGGAGCGCGGTGTCGCACTGCGCGGTGAGGACCGCGGCGAGCAGCAGGTACAGCGCCCGGCCCGGCCCGCCGCCGGTCCAGACGGGCAGTGCCTCCGGGTGGGACAGCGGCTGCACGCAGCAGGCGGCGAACCCGGCGGTCAGCACCCGGCGGCCCAGCCGGTCCCGGGCGTGCCGGGCGTCCACGGCGGCCCGGGCCTGCTCGACGGCCTTGGCGGCCCGGGCGTCCACGGCGGCCCGCCCGCCCCGGCCGCCGTCGCCGGCACGGGCGGACAGCACCGCACCGGCCGGACCGGCCAGCCCGGCCATGAGGACGACCGCGACGGTCTGGAGCACCCCGGGGCCGTCCGGGCCACCGGGGTCCCCGGCCGCCGGGCCCAGGAACGCGTACCCCACCGCGCCGGCGGCGGCCAGCGGCGCGGGACCGCGCCGGTCCGGTCCGCAGCGGAGGAGCTCCCCGACGGCGATCAGCGCACCGAACGCGAGCGCGGTGCGCGGGCCCGTGACGCCCTGGGCGAGTGTCCGGCCGAGCGCCCCGGCCGCCAGCAGCGCGGCCGCCGCCAGAAGGAGAACGGCCCCGGCATCCGGGCGCGCCGCCCGGAGCTCCGCGGCCGCTCCGCCGGGGCTCACCGGGCGACACCTCCGTGCGGGCCGCGGCCCGGTCCCCGCCGCTCCCCCGCGCCCGGCGCCTCCCGCGCCTCCGTCCGGCCGCCGGACGCGGCCGTGCGCGACGGGGGCAGGCCCCCTCCGCGTCCCGGCCGCGCCTCGGTGTGCACCGCGGCCGCCGGATGCCAGCCGTGCCGTTCCAGCGCCCGGCAGAGCGCCCGCACCATGCGCGGGTCGAACTGGGACCCGGCGCAGCGGCGGAGTTCCGCGACGGCCTCGCCGACCGGCCGGGCCCGCCGGTAGGAGCGGGTGGAGGTCATGGCGTCGAAGGCGTCGGCGACCGCGACGACCCGCGCCGATTCGGGGATCCCGTCGCCGCTCAGCCCGTACGGATAGCCGCGCCCGTCCAGCCGCTCGTGGTGGTGGAGGATGGCGGCGCGCGCCTCCTCCAGGAAGGCGATGCCCCGCACCATCTCGTCCCCGTACTCGGGATGGAGCTGGATGAGGCGGCGCTCCTCGGGCGTCAGCGGCCCGTCCTTGCGCAGCAGGCGGGTGGGGACGCCGATCTTGCCGATGTCGTGCAGCACGCCGGCGAAGCGCAGGGCCTCCAGCCGGTCACCGGCCAGGCCGAGTTCGCGCGCGATCAGGACGGAGGCGCGGCCGACCCGCTCGCTGTGGCCGCGGGTGTAGCGGTCCTTGATGCCGACGGCCTGGACGAGGGCGCGGATGGTGGCCTGGTGGGCGGTGTGCTCGTGGTGGTACCGGGCGAGCACCCAGCCGGAGAGCGACATCGGCAGCAGCGCGGCCGCCGCCGTGACGGGGCCGTACGGGCTGTGCCACAGGGCCGCGGCGAGCAGCCCGGCCGGGCCGTGCAGGAGATGGGGCGGCAGGGTGCGCGGCAGGCCGCGGGAGGCGTCGCGGGCCGGCAGTCCCTCGGCCGTGACGAGGATGCCCCAGTCCAGCAGGGCGAGCACCAGGCAGTAGGCGCCGGCGCCGGCGGCCGCGGGAAGCAGGGCACCGGGGACGTCACCGGCGCCGAGGGGCCCGCCGGCCGCGTCGCCGGCGGCCCGCGCGTGGACGTGGGCCGCGGCGCAGGTGGCGAGGGAGAGCCGTACGGCGTTCCAGAGGCGGCGGAGCCGCACCGGCCGCCGCTCCACCCGGCCGGCGAGCGCGCCGGGCACGGGGACGAGGGCCGCGGCGGCGGGCGGCAGCAGAAACGCTCCGGCCAGCAGGATCGGCGCGAAGCTCCCCGCGGCGGACGGAAGGCCCGTCCGCACACGGCCACCGCCCGGCGCGGCCGCGTGCCCGGTGGCGCCGAGGAACGGCGGGAAGCCGGGAAGGGGGAGCCGGGCGAGCCCGCCGCAGAGGGCGTAGAGGGCGGCGAGCAGGGCCACGGCCGCCCACGGGGTGCGGGCCCCGGGGAGCAGCGCGGGGGCGGCGGACACCGCGGCGGCGAGCGTGACGCAGAACAGATACGCGCGCGCCCCCCGTGGCACCACTCGCATGGAGCGTCCTCCCGCCGGTCCCGCGCCCACGGCTCCGTGGGCGCGTCAGACCGGTGAGGATAGGACGGCGGACGCCGGGAGGCAGGGGGTTCGGCGGATCGCGGGGGCCCGGGAGACCCCGATTCGTCCCTTCGGGTGAATCGGAGTCCGTCAGGCCGAATCGGCGCGGGCGGCGGCCGCGGAGGAGTCCGTCTCCCGGGAGTCCTCGGCCGTGCCGCAGGACCCGGGATCGCGCTCGGCGGGCCGGCGTTCCATCACCGGCTTCTCCGGGACGGCCTGACCGGAGCGGACCAGCTCGATCCGGCCCATGACCTTCGAGCGGAGGTCGGTGGGCACGTCGTCATGGCCGCAACAGCGCTTGACGAGCTTCTTCACGGCCTGCTCCAGGCCGTACTTCTCCAGGCACGGCGAGCACTCGTCGATGTGCGTCTCGAACTTGGCGCGGTCCCCGGCCGGCATTTCCTGGTCGAGAAACTCGTACAGGTGGTCGAGAATCTCCGAGCAGTCGATCTCGTGCGGGTTGCCGCAGCTCATGAGCCCGAGCCTTTCGAATCGTGCGACTCGCCCGGCGCAGCACCTGCACCGGCGGGGACGAGCCCGCGCTCACGGGCGTAGTCCTCCAGCAGGCCGCGCAGCTGGCGGCGGCCGCGGTGGAGCCGCGACATCACGGTTCCTATGGGTGTCCCCATGATGTCCGCGATCTCCTTGTACGCAAACCCCTCGACATCCGCGAGATAGACCGCGATGCGGAACTCCTCGGGGATGGCCTGGAGGGCCGACTTCACGTCCGAGTCGGGCAGCCGGTCGAGCGCCTGCGACTCGGCGGAGCGCAGACCGGTGGACATGTGCGACTCGGCGCGGGCGAGCTGCCAGTCCTCGATCTCCTCGGCGGCGCTGCGCTGGGGTTCGCGCTGCTTCTTCCGGTACGAGTTGATGAAGGTGTTGGTGAGAATGCGGTACAGCCACGCCTTGAGGTTGGTGCCCTCGCGGAACTGGTGGAAGGAGCCGTACGCCTTGGCGTAGGTCTCCTGCACGAGATCCTCGGCGTCCGCCGGGTTGCGGGTCATGCGCAGCGCGGCGGAGTACATCTGGTCGAGGAACTGAAGGGCGTCCCGTTCGAAGCGGGCGTTGCGCTCCTCCGCCGTCTCGGCCGTACGACTGTCCTCGGCGCGGCCGTCTTCGGCCCCTGCGTCGGTCCCGGTGACCGGACCCACCTCCTCCAGCGACGTGGCGGATCCGGATGCGGACCCGCTCGAATCGGAGGATAGACGACGATGCCCTCCTGCCGCGGCTCCGGAGGGTGCGGGCAGCGTGATGCGCGACCACGTGGCTGTGCCGGTCTGCGGGCGCGCGGGGCACTGCGTCGAACCCATGGAGAGGACTCCCTCGCTGAGGCGGTGACCGGCGGGCGGCCGGTCGGTGCGGACCTCCTCCAGAACACGGGACTCCCGCGCCGCATTCCCGGTCCGTCCTCCCGGCGGCGCGGCCGCCTTCCCGGGTGGCGCGGGGTCTTCCCCAGCGGCACGACCGGCCTCCCCCGCGCGCCCCTACACCGTCGCCGGCGGGCCCTCCGGCAGCCGGTCGAGCCAGCCGGCGACGGCCTCCGCGAGGAGGCCGAGGGCCCGTTCCTGGGGGACCTCCGCCTTCTTCGGCACCGCGAAGCCGTGGTCGCCGCCGGGCACCACGGCGATCTCCGTCCCGGGCGGGAACTCCTCCGGGCGGCCGAACGGGTCCCTGGCCCCCTGGACGACGAGCACCGGCACCCCGGCTCCGGTCAGCTCCTCCGCACGGGACTTCTCCGGCCGGCCGGGCGGGTGCAGCGGGAAGGCCAGCGCCAGTACGGCGCGGGCCCCGAGCGTCCGCGCCGTACGGCAGGCGACGCGCGCCCCCGCGCTGCGTCCGCCCGCGACGACCGGCTGGCCGGGTGCGGCCAGCGCGGGCCGGAGCGCGGTCCAGGCGGCGTCGAGGGTCTTCGGGGCGGGGGCGAGCTTCTTGCCGGCCACCCGCCAGGGCTGTTCGACCAGCGCCACGGTGATGCCGCGGGCGGGCAGTGCGGCGGCCAGGGCCCGCAGGTCGCGCGCCTCGATGCCGCCGCCGGCGCCGTGCCCGAGCGCGAGGACCAGCCGGGGGTCGGGAGCCGGGTGCCAGGTGACGCGGGCGTCACCGGCGGGGGTGGGGACGGTCGTGATACCGGTGGTCCGGGTGGTGCCGGCCCGCTGTCCGCCGGCTGCCGTGGCCGGGGTCCCGGCCGGGGTGTCTGCTGCCATGCCGCCATCCTCCCCGGCCGGCCCGCTCCCGCGTCAGAAGAGGGTCTCCTCCTCGGGCGCGTCGAGCTCCTTCAGCAGCTCCGGGCCGTTGTTGCGGACGTTGCTGACCTCGGTCGGCACCGGGAAGGCCCGGACGGTGCCGGGCGGGGGCGGGGCCAGCAGTTCACGCAGCCGGTCCGGGTCGGTGGTGCGCGGGTCCAGCCAGGCGTCCCAGCGTTCGGCGGGCAGCGCGAGCGGCATCCGGGGATGGATGTCGGCCAGCGCCCGGGGCCCGCTCCCGCCGCGGGCCCCCGGGAGCGGGGTGGTCTCGGCCTCGGTGGTGAGCACCGTGCACGTCACCCACCAAGCCCGGGGGTGGTCGTCGGGCAGCGTGCGGTCCCGCCAGAACTCGTACAGTCCGGCCATCGCCATCACGGAGCCGTCCACGGGGGTCACGAAGTACGGCTGCTTGCGCGGCCGCTTCTTGCGGCCCTTCTCCTCCAGCTCCCGCTCGGCGGCCCCGGTCGTCCACTCGTAGTAGCCGTCGGCCGGGACCAGGCAGCGCCGGGAGGTGAAGGCGCGGCGGTAGGCGGGCTTCTCGTGGACCGTCTCCGCGCGGGCGTTGATCATCCTCGCGGCACCCTCCGGGCTCTTCGCCCAGGACGGGACGAGCCCCCAGCGCAGCGTCCGCAGCTGCCGGACGGGGTCGGGGGCCTCCGCCTCCTTGTCCGGGCGCTCCAGGACCGCGTAGACGGTCTTGGTCGGGGCGATGTTGTAGTCGGGCGCGAGGGTCTCCGACGGGTCCCACTTCGCCACCCCGAAGGTGTCCACGAGTTCCGCCGGGTTCCGGCTTGCTGCGTATCGGCCGCACATGAGTGCCAGACTGCCACGACGCACCGACATCACCGCAAGCACACCGAGGGACCGCTGCCCGATGGACATAACCAGCCCCGGCGATCTGTGGGATCGCGTCACCGGCTCCCAGCCCGACCCGGCCTCCTGGCTGGTGCTCGCGACGGCGGCCGTCGCGCTGGCCGCCGTGCTGTGGCGGCCGGTCTGGCAGGTCGCGCGGAACGCCGTGACCATCGCCCACGAGGGCGGCCACGGGCTGGTCGCGCTGCTCACGGGCCGCCGGCTCGACGGCATCCGGCTCCACTCGGACACCTCCGGGCTGACGGTCTCCCGGGGGAAGCCCACCGGCGCCGGCATGATCCTCACCGCCGCCGCGGGCTACACCGCGCCCTCCCTGCTGGGGCTCGGCGGCGCCTGGCTGCTGGCGGCCGGGCACATCACCGCGCTGCTCTGGGGCGCGACGGGGCTGCTCGCCGTGATGCTGGTGATGATCCGCAACGCCTACGGGGTGCTGACCGTCCTGGTCACCGGTGCCCTCTTCTTCTGCGTCTCCTGGCTGACGGGTCCGGACGTCCAGGCGGTCTTCGCCTACGGCGTCGTGTGGTTCCTGCTGCTCGGCGGGGTACGGCCGGTCTTCGAGCTCCAGGCCAAGCGGCGCCGGTACGGCAGGCGGGGGCTGCCGTTCGGCACCGGCGGTACGGCGGCGGGCGGGGCACCGGACTCGGACGCGGACCAGCTCGCGCGGCTGACGCACGCGCCGGCGGCGGTGTGGCTGTTCCTCTTCCACACCGTCACCCTCTGCTCGCTGACCGGCGGCGGGCGCTGGCTGCTGGGACTGTGACCGGGGTACGGACCGGCCACCGGGCCCGGGCGGGACCCGGGCGGGAGACCGCGGCGGACCGGCGGGGGACCCGCGCCGGACGGCCGGGAAACGGCCGGACGATCCATGATCCCCCTGACACCTTTCGAGCGCGTTGCGGCAGTTTTGTTGAAGTTTCCGGCATGCCGCGAGCCATTAAGGTGAGGCTTATGACCGGTACCCCCGAGCACACCGCCCTCTGGCCCGCCCCGATCGCGTCCGGCCCCGTCGACGCGACCGTCACGGTGCCGGGCTCGAAGTCGGTCACGAACCGCGGCCTGGTGCTGGCCGCCCTCGCCTCCGAGCCGGGCTGGCTGCGCCGCCCGCTGCGCTCCCGCGACACCCTCCTCATGGCCGAGGCCCTGCGGGCCATGGGCACCGGCATCGAGGAGACCGTCTCCTCCAGCTCCGGCGACGACACCGGCGGCGAGGCCTGGCGGATCATCCCCGCCGGCCTGCACGGCCCGGCCGTGGTGGACGTCGGCAACGCCGGCACGGTGATGCGCTTCCTGCCGCCGGTGGCCGCCCTGGCCGACGGCCCGATCCGCTTCGACGGCGACCCCCGGTCCCACGAGCGCCCGCTGCACGGCGTCATCGACGGCCTGCGCGCCCTCGGCGCCCGCATCGACGACGAGGGCCGCGGCTCCCTGCCGATGACGGTGCACGGCGGCGGCGCGCTGGACGGCGGCAGGGTCGAGATCGACGCCTCCTCCTCCTCGCAGTTCGTCAGCGCGCTGCTGCTGTCGGCGCCGCGCTTCAACCAGGGGATCGAACTGCGGCACGTGGGGCGCGCCCTGCCCTCCATGCCGCACATCCGGATGACCGTGGACATGCTGCGCGCGGCCGGCGCCGCCGTGGACACCCCGGAGGCGGGCGGCGAGCCCGGCGTCTGGCGGGTCGCGCACAGCGCGCTGCTCGGCCGCGACCTCGTCGTCGAACCGGATCTGTCGAACGCCCAGCCGTTCCTGGCCGCGGCGCTCGTCACCGGCGGCCGGGTCACCATCCCCGACTGGCCGGAGCACACCACTCAGCCGGGTGACGCGCTGCGCCGGATCTTCACCGAGATGGGTGGCACCTGCGAACTCACCTCCGAGGGCCTGACGTTCACCGGCACCGGCCGCGTCCACGGCATCGACGTCGACCTCGGTGACGTGGGCGAGCTGACCCCCGGCATCGCCGCCGTCGCCGCACTGGCCGACTCCGAGTCGGTCCTGCGCGGTGTGGCGCATCTGCGGCTGCACGAGACCGACCGGCTCGCGGCGCTCACCAAGGAGATCAACGAGCTGGGCGGCGACGTCAGCGAGACCGGGGACAGCCTGCGCATCCGGCCCCGCCCGCTGCACGGCGGGATCTTCCACACCTACGACGACCACCGGCTGGCGACCGCCGCCGCCGTCATCGGCCTGCGGGTCGAAGGCGTCGAGGTCGAGAACGTGGCGACCACCGCCAAGACCCTGCCGGACTTCCCGCGGCTGTGGACGGAGATGCTGAGCCCGGCCCGGGCCGCGGCCCCCGCCCGGAAGGGCTGAGGGACGTCCCGCGATGCGTCGCTACGGCAAGCACCCCGACGAGGACGACGTCCGGATCCGGCCCGGCAAGGGCAGCCGGCCCCGCACCAGCATCCGTCCCAAGCACGAGGACGCCGCCGAGGGCATGGTGCTGACCGTCGACCGCGGCCGGATCACCTGCCTCGTCGACGACCGCAGCGTCACCGCGATGAAGGCCCGCGAACTGGGCCGCAAGAGCGTCGTGGTCGGCGACCGGGTCGGCATCGTCGGAGACCTGTCCGGCGCCAAGGACACCCTGGCGCGGATCGTCCGGGTGGAGAAGCGCTCCTCGGTGCTGCGCCGCACGGCCGACGACGACGATCCCTACGAGCGGGTGATCGTCGCCAACGCCGACCAGCTCGCCATCGTCACCGCCCTCGCCGACCCCGAGCCGCGGCCGCGGCTGATCGACCGCTGCCTCGTCGCCGCGTTCGACGCCGGCCTGGACCCGCTGCTCGTCCTCACCAAGGCGGATCTGGCACCCGCGGCGCCGCTGCTGGAGACCTACGAGCCGCTGGGCGTGCCGTATGTGGTGACCAGCCGCGCGGAGCTGGCCGGGGGCTCCGCCGCCGACCGGGTGCGGGAGCGGCTGGCCGGGCGCATCACCGTCTTCGTGGGGCACTCCGGGGTCGGCAAGACGACGCTGGTCAACGCCCTGGTGCCGGACCGGGCACGGGCCACCGGAGTGGTCAACGCGGTCACCGGCCGCGGCCGGCACACCACCACCTCGGCGCTCGCCCTGCCGCTGCCGGACACCCCCGGGGCGCCCGGCGGCCGGCGCGGCGGCTGGGTGATCGACACCCCGGGCGTGCGCTCCTTCGGGCTCCACCACGTGAACCCCTCCCAGTTCGTCCTGGCCTTCCCCGACCTCGTTCCGGGCACGGAGCGCTGCCCCCGGGCCTGCAGCCACGACGAACCGGACTGCGCGCTGGACCAGTGGGTCGCCGACGGCCACGCCGATCCGCAGCGGCTCTACTCGCTGCGGCGGCTGCTCGCGGCGCGGGAGCGGCGCGAGGAGGACTGAGCGGCGTCTCCGCCCCGGGTCCCGCCGTGAGCGGCCCGTACGGGGAACTCCCCCGGGCCGCCCGGGGAATGGAACCGCCCCCGAGCCCCGGGCGGGATCACGGGGCCGCGGGACGGGGTCCGGCCGCCCCGGAGACGTCCGCCTCAGAGACCGCCGCCCGCACGCAGGGCCCGCCGGACCAGCCGGCCGGTCTCCTGCTCGCCGACCGGGGCCACCACACAGGACAGCGCCAGCCGCACGGCGATCTCGCAGCCCCCGGCCATCCGCTGGACCTCCTCCGGCGGCCGGCCCGGCGCCAGCGCCGCCGCCGCCAGATCCCTGATCTGCACCACCAGTTCGGACGGCGAGGGCAGCGGGCCGTCCGCACGCCGCTGCGCGGGGACGTACGGCCCGGGGTTCGGCCCGGCGGACGCACGGGGCGGGCGGGGCAGCCGTTCGCCCCAGCAGCCCGTGAGAGCCGCGCGGACCAGCGGATTGTGACGGGCCGTCCGCGCCGTCCAGTCCGCCACCGCCGCCAGCCGCTCACCGGGTTCGCCCGGCGGCGGACCGGCCAGCGCGTGCCGGACGCCCGCGAGATAGCGGTCGACCTCGCGCCGCACCAGCGCCCGGGCCAAGCCGTCCTTGCTGCCGAACTCGTTGTACAGGGTCTGCCGGGACACCCGGGCGGCCACCGCCACGTCGACCATCCGCACACCGGGCCAGGGGCGCCCGGAGAGTGCCGCGAACGCGGCGTCCAGCAAGGATTCGCGTGCTGTGGGCATCGTCGCCTCCCGGGCGCGTCCCCGTCCTGGTCTCACACGGCTGCTGTGGGGTCAGAATTGACGCGCCGACAGGGACTGTCAAGAGTGCCCCCGTCCGGGCCCCGTCCGCTCCCGTACGGACTCGGCCGTGTGGCCCGTCGCGAGCTGCGTCGATACTGTTCACACATGCCCGACTATCACGACGATCTCCGACTCGCCCATGTCCTGGCGGACGCCGCCGATGCCCAGACCATGGGCCGGTTCAAGGCCCTCGACCTCAAGGTCGACACCAAGCCGGACATGACGCCCGTGAGCGAGGCGGACAAGGCCGCCGAGGAGCTGATCCGCACCTCGCTGCGCCGCGCCCGGCCCCGGGACGCGGTACTCGGCGAGGAGTACGGCAGCGAGGGGTCCGGGCCCCGGCGCTGGGTGATCGACCCGATCGACGGCACCAAGAACTACGTCCGCGGGGTGCCGGTCTGGGCCACGCTGATCGCCCTCATGGCGCCCGGCGAGTCCGGCCACCAGCCGGTCGTGGGGCTGGTCTCGGCGCCCGCGCTCGGCCGCCGCTGGTGGGCGGTGCAGGGCTCGGGCGCGTACACCGGGCGGAGCCTGTCGTCCGCGACCAGGATGCGCGTCTCGCAGGTCTCGAAGATCTCGGACGCGTCCTTCGCCTACTCCTCGCTGACCGGCTGGGAGGAGCAGGGCCGGCTGAACGGCTTCCTGGATCTGACCCGCGACTGCTGGCGGACGCGCGGCTACGGCGACTTCTGGCCGTACATGATGGTCGCCGAGGGCTCGGTGGACATGTGCGCCGAACCGGAGCTGTCGCTCTGGGACATGGCGGCCAACGCGGTCATCGTGCGCGAGGCCGGCGGGGAGTTCACCGGTCTGGACGGGGTGCGCGGGCCCGGCGGCGGCAACGCCGCGGCGTCCAACGGGCTCCTCCACAGCGAACTGCTGGGCTATCTGAATCCGCGTTAGGGCGGGCCGGCCCGCCCTGCCGGCCGCCCGCCGCGCCCGCCACCGGTGCGCCGGGCGGCTCCCGAACGCCCCCGTACGCCCTCTTGCCCGGCCCGCCGGCCGCATGTGAACATGAGAATTCCCCCGCTTGTGCATTTGTGCGTCTCCCGCCGGGCCGTTCCGTCAGGGCCGGCCGGGGAGCCGCGAAGGAGGTGGCTCCGCTCCATGCTCGTCCGTGACGCCATGAGCACCGTGGTCCTCACCATCGGCCCCGCCCACACGCTGCGTCAGGCAGCCCGTCTGATGTCGGACCGCCGCGTCGGCGCCGCCATCGTCCACGACCCCGACACCAGCGGCATCGGCATCCTCACCGAACGCGACATCATCAAATCCCTGGGCGCCGGCCAGGACCCGGACCACGAGACCGCACAGGCCCATACGACGACCGACGTCGTCTTCGCCGCCCCCGGCTGGACGCTGGAGGAGGCCGCGGCGGCGATGACGCACGGCGGCTTCCGCCATCTGATCGTGCTCGACGACCAGGAAACGGTGGGGGTGGTCTCGGTCCGGGACATCATCCGCTGCTGGT
Source organism: Streptomyces xinghaiensis S187 (assembly GCF_000220705.2). Taxonomy (GTDB): domain Bacteria; phylum Actinomycetota; class Actinomycetes; order Streptomycetales; family Streptomycetaceae; genus Streptomyces; species Streptomyces xinghaiensis. The sequence continues at coordinate 2,376,955 of NZ_CP023202.1, forward strand.
CGCCGGCGCGCCGGGAGCCGGCCGCTCTGGCGGGTTGAGCACCACCGTGCCGGGGCGGGGCCGCCCGGACCGCCGGCGAAGACGGCCGGGGCCCGGACGGCGGAGGAACCCGCGCCCGGAACGGCGGAGAGAGCCGGCCCCCCGGAGGGGACCGGCTCTCTCCGTCCTTGCGGCAGGCGCCGGGTCAGCCGCGCAGGGCCTGGACCGCGGCCTCCAGACGCTTGCCGAAGTCCTCGTCCGCCTGGCGGAAGTTGTTGATCGCCCGCTCCAGGATGTCGTCCCGGCTGACGCCGCTCATGGCGCCCGCGAGGTTGCCGACCAGGCGCTCCTTCTCGTCCTCGCTCATGAGCCGGTAGAGGTTGCCCGCCTGCACGAAGTCGTTGTCCTCCGTGTGCCGGGGGGTGTCCGCCTCGCCCGTCTCACCGCTGACGGGGATCGGCTGCCACAGCGGGCGGCCGGTCTGCGCCGGACCGCCGAAGCTGTTCGGCTCGTAGTTCTTGGCGCCGTTGTGCCGGCCGTCGTAGAGGAAGCCGTCCCGGCCGTGGGTGCGGGCCTCGGTGGCGTGCGGGCGGTTCACCGGCAGCTGGTCGGCGTTGACGCCGACGCGGTAGCGGTGGGCGTCGCCGTAGCCGAAGAGCCGGCCCTGCAGCATCTTGTCCGGGGACGGGCCGATGCCGGGCACGAAGTGCGCCGGGGAGAAGACCGACTGCTCGACCTCGGCGAAGATGTTCTGCGGGTTCCGGTTGAGCTCCAGCTTGCCGATCTCGATGACCGGGTAGTCCGCGTGCGGCCACACCTTGGTCAGGTCGAACGGGTTGAAGCGGTAGGTCGCCGCCTCGGACGCCGGCATGATCTGGACGCCGACGGTCCAGCTCGGGTAGTCGCCGCGCTCGATGGACTCGCGCAGGTCGCGCTGGTGGCTGTCCGGGTCCTCCCCCGCGAGCTTGTTGGCCTCTTCCTGGGTCAGGCACTTGATGCCCTGGTCGGTCTTGAAGTGGTACTTGACCCAGAAGACCTCGCCGGCCTCGTTGTTCCACTGGAAGGTGTGCGAGCCGAAGCCGTCCATGTGGCGGTACGAGGCGGGGATGCCGCGGTCGCCGAAGAGCCAGGTGACCTGGTGCGTCGACTCCGGGGAGAGTCCCCAGAAGTCGAAGACGTTGTCCGCCTCCTGCGAACCGGTGTACGGGTCGCGCTTCTGGGTGTGGATGAAGTCGGGGAACTTGATGGCGTCCCGGATGAAGAAGACCGGGGTGTTGTTGCCCACCAGGTCGTAGTTGCCGTCCTCGGTGTAGAACTTCAGCGCGAAGCCGCGGGGGTCCCGCACCGCGTCGGCGGCACCGAGGTTGCCGGCGACCGTGGAGAAGCGGAGGAAGACCTCGGTCTCCTTGCCCACCTGGGAGAGGAACTTCGCCCTGGTGTACTTGGTCACGTCCGCGGTCACCGTGAAGGTGCCGTAGGCGCCCGCGCCCCGGGCGTGCACGACCCGCTCCGGGATCCGCTCGCGGTTGAAGTGCGCGAGCTTCTCCAGCAGCAGCTGGTCCTGCACCAGTACGGGACCGCCGACACCGGCCGTCTCGCTGTTCTGGTTGTCCGCGACCGGAGCCCCGGATTCTGTCGTCAGCGGCCCTGTCGCCTCGCCCTGCACCGTCACTTACGCCTCCCGCGTTTTCTGCAGTACCTGCAGTTCTGTTGCCCTACAGCTTGGTTTACAGCGAAACCGATCCTACATTGGACACTGTCCAAGTCAAGAAGAATCCGAAGACCGTACGCGTTCGGAACCCGGGGTACACGCTTGTTAAGCTGGACCCCCAGATTTCGTTAGGTGATGGACATGAGTGACCTACTGGACCGCCTCCGTGGCCGCGGCTGGCGGATGACCGCCCAGCGGCGGGTCATCGCCGAGGTTCTCGACGGCGACCATGTCCACCTGACCGCCGACGAGGTGCACGCGCGGGCCGCCGCGCGACTGCCCGAGATCTCGCGCGCGACGGTGTACAACACCCTCGGTGAGCTGGTCTCCCTCGGTGAAGTCATCGAGGTCTCCACCGACCGCCGGGCCATGCGGTATGACCCCAACGCCCACCGGCCGCACCAGCACCTGGTGTGCGGCCAGTGCGGCACGGTGCGGGACGTCCACCCCACCGGCACCCCGCTCGCCGATCTGCCCGAGAGCGAGCGCTTCGGCTTCACGATCTCCGCGGTCGACGTGACGTACCACGGCCTCTGCCCGTCCTGCGCCTCCTCCGCCTGAGCGGGACGGGGCCGACGGCACACGGGAGCCGGGGCCTCTCCGCCGCGACCGGTCCGCGGGGGTGACCGGAGCGCCGGCGCGCGGCAGCCACCGAGGCGCCGCGGGCGGACCGCCGGGCGGCGCGACCCGGCCCGGACATGACGGAGGCCCGGATCCTGGGGATCCGGGCCTTCGTACCGAGTAGCGGGGACAGGATTTGAACCTGCGACCTCTGGGTTATGAGCCCAGCGAGCTACCGAGCTGCTCCACCCCGCGTCGTTATCTCCACTCTAACCGTCGGCGACAACCAGCGCAAATCCGGGACACGGGCCCCCGAACAGCGGAAAGAGCCGGGCGGCCCGGGCGCCTCCGCGGGTGCGGAAGGCCCCGGGAGGCTACGCCGACAGCTCCTGCCGGAGGGCGTCCCGGAGCCTCGCCGCGCGCTCCGCCACCTCCGGCGGGCCCAGCTTCACCGCTTCCGAGCACCACTGCTGGGCGTCGACCAGATCGCCGCGCCGGGCCGCCAGCAGGGCCAGCCGCAGCGCCGCCCGCCCGTGGCCCGCCTCGGCCGCCCGGGTCCACCAGAGCGCGGCCTCCGGCTCGCTGCCCTCGCGGGCGTAGAGCAGGCCGAGGTTGAAGGCGCCGTTGCGGCTGCCCGCGTCGGCGGCCCGGCGGTACCAGCGGGCGGCCTGCACCACGTCGCCGCGCGCCGCGGCGAGCGTCCCGCACCGCACCTGCGCCCTGCGGTGGCCCTGCTCGGCCGCGCGCTCGTACCACTCCTCGCTCTCCGCGACGGGACCGTCCTGCGGACCGGCGGCACCCGCCTCCGGCTCCTGCTCGCCGGAGCGGCCGCGCGCCTTCCGGTCCAGCAGCGCGCCGAGGCGGAAGGCCGCCTCCGCGCTGCCACCGCCCGCGGCGCAGCGCAGATGGCGCTCGGCCTCCCGCTCGTCGCCGTCCCGCAGCAGGGCGATGGCGACCTGGAGCGCCGCCTCGGTGTGCCCGGCCGCCGCGGCGCGCTCGTACCAGCGCCGCGCCTCGGCCTCCTCGCCCCGCCCGGTGTGCAGGATGCCGAGGTTGAAGGCGGCGTCGACGCTGCCCGCCTCGGCGGCCTTGGAGAACCACGGGCCCGCGCCCGCGGCATCGCCCTGCTGGAGCAGCAGGACGGCCAGGGCGTTGGCCGCCTCGCGGTGCCCCGCGTAGGCCGCGCGGCGGTACCACTGCTCGGCCTGGTCGTTGCGGCCCTGCTCGGCGCAGAGCAGCCCCAGGTTGAAGGCGCCGTTGATGTCGCCCGCGTCCAGGGCGGCGCGGTACCAGCGCTCGGCGGTCTGCGGCTCGCCGCGGTCGGCGTGCAGCGCGCCCAGGGCGTTGGCGGCGTTGCCGTCCCCGTCCTGGGCGGCACGGCGCCACCAGACCGCGGCGCTGTCCGGGTCGCCCGCGTCGCGCAGCAGGAAGCCCAGCGCGCAGGCGGCGCGGGCCTCGCCGTCCTTGGCCGCGCTCAGATACCAGCGGCCGGCCTCCTTGGTCTCGCCGCGCTCCTCCAGGAGCGTGCCGAGGTACAGGGCGGCACGCCGGTGGCCGCGCGCGGCGGCCTGGCGGTACCACTGCTCCGCCTCGGCGGAGGCACCCGGCTCCGCGCCGTCGCCCGGCAGGGGGCGCGGCGGGGCCGGGCCGGGGCCGAGCTCGCGGGCGCCGGCGGTGCGGTCGCGCCGGGCCGGGTCGCTCAGGTCGAGGATCCGGGCGAGCCGGTACGCGGCCTCCCGGTGGCCCTGCTCGGCGGCGACGCGGAACCAGCGCTCCGCGCCCACGTCACTGCGGTGCTCCAGCAGGTCCCCGAGGGCGTAGGCGCCCAGGGCGTGTCCCGATTCGGCGGACTGGCGCAGCCAGTACTCGGCGCCGGTCTCGTCGCCGCGCTCGCGGCAGTAGCGGCCGAGGGAGTGCGCGGCGGCGGCGGATCCGGCGACGGCGGCGATCCGCCACCAGCCGGCGGCCTCGTCGACGTAGCCGCGCTGGTGCAGCAGGACGCCCAGGTTGTTGGCGGCGGCGCGGTCTCCGGTGGCGGTGGCGGCGCGGAGGTGCGGTTCCGCCCCGTCGAGGTCGCCGCGGCGGAGCAGCAGCGCCCCGAGGACACCGGCGGACTCCGGGTCACCGGCTTCGGCGGCGCGGCGGTGCCGGGCCTCCTTCTCCGCCTCGGCGGCGGACTCCGGAGCGGTGGTGCCGGTCGTCTCCGGGGCGGGGGTGGTGACGGCGTCCGGGCAGGCTGCGGCGCCGGCCGGCGCGACCGCATACCTCCCGGTATCCGGTGGAGCCACAAATCGACCTGATTCCAACAGATTTGCCTTGTCCCCCATAAGGGCCATCGTCGCACCACCTGAAACCTGCGTACACCTGGTATACCGCAGCCAGTGAAGTCACTTCGGCGTTTTGTCGACTTCCCGACATGACGAGGACTCAAACGCCGGGGCGCACAGTACCCCCGGACAAGTGAAGGACCCGGAGTCGTTGACTCCGGGTCCTTCATATGAGTAGCGGGGACAGGATTTGAACCTGCGACCTCTGGGTTATGAGCCCAGCGAGCTACCGAGCTGCTCCACCCCGCGCCGTTGTGTGACAACCGTACCACGGCGCGGGGTGTGCCCTGTTCAGCCGCCCTGTTCGGGCTCCCTGGCCGCCTTCTCGGCGTCCGCGGCCCGCTTCAGCGCGTCCCTGAGGTCGTCCTGGGCCTTGCCGTAGGCGGTCCAGTCCTGCTCCGCGAGCGCCTTCTCGCCCGCCTCGATGGCCTCCTGGGCGTCCTCCAGGGCCTGGCGCACGGTCGGGTCGTCACTGGGCCGGTCGCGCTCGCCCTCGTCGCCCGTGTCGCCCTCCTCGCCCTCGCCCGGCGGAGGTTCGGTCTCGCCGGCGCCGGGCTCCTTCTCGCCGAAGACGACGTCCAGCGCCTCGCCGAGCGTGTCCTCGAAGGCGGTCTCGTCGCCGTACGAGACCAGGACCTTCCGCAGCAGCGGGTAGTTGGTGCCGGCACCGCGGACGTAGACCGGCTCCACATAGAGCAGGCCGCCGTCCAGGGGGACGGTCAGCAGGTTGCCGTACTCGATCTCCGAGTCACCCCGCTGGAGGATGTTGATCTCGTTGGCGATGGCCGTCTCGGAGTTGAACTTGCTCTGCACCTGCTGTGGCCCGGACACGGTGGTGTTGGACGGCAGTTTCAGGATTCTGATCTTCCCGTACCCGTCACTGGTGGCGTCGGCGTCCACGGCCATGAAGGCTCCGAGGTTGTCGCGCCGGTTCGGGGTGAAGGTCGTCGTCAGCGAGAAGGTCTGCTCGTCCTGGTCCGGCATCCGCATGCTGAGGTAGTACGGCGGCACGGAGTTGCCCGACTTGTTCGTCGGGTCGTCCGGGACCTGCCAGACCTCACTGCCGCTGTAGAACTGCGCGGAGTTGGTGACGTGGTAGCGGGTCAGCAGCTCGCGCTGGACCTTGAACAGGTCCTGCGGGTAGCGCAGATGCTCCATCAGCTCGGTGCCGATGGCGCTCTTCTTCTCGACCGTGTCCGGGAAGGCCTTCATCCACGTCTTGAGCACCGGGTCCTTGGTGTCCCACTGGTACAGCTTGACCGAGCCGTCGTAGGCGTCGACCGTGGCCTTCACCGAGTTGCGGATGTAGTTGACCCGGTTCTCCTGGGCGACGACCTCGCGCTGGCCGGTGGTCAGCGAGTCGGCCGTGGTGTCGCCCAGCGTGGTGCGGGAGGCGTACGGATAGCCGTTCGACGTGGTGTAGGCGTCGACGATCCACTGGATGCGGCCGTCCACGACGGCCGGGTAGGCGTCACCGTCGATGGTCAGCCAGGGCGCCACCGCCTCGACACGGTCCTTGGGCGTGCGGTTGTAGAGGATCCGCGAGCCCTCGCCGATGGCCCCCGAGTACAGGATCTGCGGCTCGCTGAACGCGGCCGCGTAGGCGGCGCGGTTCACCGGGCCGGAGAGGTCGACCCCGCTGTCGCCGGTGTAGCTGTACAGCTTCTCGCCGCTGTCGTCGGAGTAGTCCAGCTCCTTCTGCGGGCCGCCGACGATGGAGTACTGCTCCGTCTTCTCGCCGTAGTAGACCCGCTGCTCGTACTTGCCGAACTCGCCCTTGGACGGCAGGTCGGACTCGGTGAAGTCCGGCGCGCCACCGCGGGTGGTCGAGGTGCCCTTGGCGGCCACGGCGCCGTAGCCGTGGGTGTACTTGAAGTGGTCGTTGATCCAGTTGCGCTCGGGGATGCCGTTGATGTTCAGCTCGCGCAGGCCGATGACGGTGTCCTGCTCCCTGCCGTCGCCGTCCTTGTAGCGGTCGACGTCCAGGGTGTCCGGGAAGCCGTAGTAGCCGCGGACCTGCTGGAGCTGCTGGAAGGTGGGCGAGACGACGTTCGGGTCGAGGAGCCGCAGGCTGGCCGTGCTCTCGGCCTCGTCGCGCAGCTTCGCGCTCTCGGCCTCGTCGACGGAGACCTTGCCCTCGTAGTCGCTCACCTTGGCGTCGTCGATGCCGTACGCGTCGCGCGTGGCATCGATGTTCTTCTTGATGTACGGGGCTTCCTTGGCCTGCTCGTTCGGCTCGACCTGGAACTTCTGGACGATGGCCGGGTAGAGGCCGCCGATCAGGATGGCCGACAGCACCATCAGGCCGAAGCCGAGGACCGGCAGCTGCCAGGTGCGCCGCCAGAGCGTGGCGAAGAACAGCACCGCGCAGATGGCGGCGATGAAGAACAGGATCGTCTTGGCCGGCAGGTAGGCGTTGGCGTCGACGTAGCGCAGACCCGTCCAGTTGCCGGTGGCCTTGAAGTCACTGGACTTCACCGCCAGGCTGTACCGGTCCAGCCAGTAGGCGACCGCCTTCAGCGCGACGAAGAGGCCGACGAGCACCGACAGGTGCCCGGTGACCGCACCGGTGGCGCGGGCCCCCGGGCTGGTGAGCCGCAGGCCGCCGTAGAGGTAGTGCGTCAGCGCGGCGGCGATCAGCGACAGCACGACCGTCGCGAAACCGAAGGCCAGCAGGAAGCGGTACCAGGGCAGGTCGAAGGCGTAGAACGAGACGTCCTTGCCGAACTGCGGGTCCTCGGTGCCGAACGGGACCCCGTTGATCCACATCAGCCAGGTGCGCCACTGGCCGGCGGCCGAGGCACCGGCGATCAGGCCCACCAGGGCCGTCACCCCGAGGAGCGCCCACTTCTTGTAGGGCGCGATGCCCATCCGGTAGCGGTCCAGGCTCTGCTGCTCCAGCGACATCGCGCTCAGCGGCGGCCGCATGCGGTGCGCCAGCCAGATGTTGACGCCCACGGCGGCCGCCATCACCAGTCCGAAGACGGCGAAGAGCCCGATCTTGGTCCACAGGGTCGTCCTGAAGACGGAGGAGTAGTCGACCGAGCGGTACCAGAGCCAGTCCGTCCAGAACCCGGCGAACATCACGAACACCATGGCCAGCAGGGCAAGCGCGGCCATGGTCAGCAGCAGGGTCCTGGACCGCCGGGACGGTCCGCCGGCTCTCATCCGTGGCCCGGTCGGGCCTCCGCCGCGGTCCGGCATCTGGAAAGCCAAGGTGCGCCCCTCGAAGAAATCGCAGTCATATGGGTCGTGGATACGAGCCCAGAGATACTAGGGCCCACTCATGCAACTTACTCAAGCTTTACCCAGTTCCCGATTCCGGCCACGAAGAAGGCAAGATACGGACCATGTCTGCCTCCTCCGTACCGAACGGCCCCGACAACCCCGAGCCCGCCGCGGGCCCGGACCCGATCGCCGCCGGACCGCTCACCCGTGCCGTGCTCGAGATCGACGAGTACGCGGCCGCGCTCGGCTGGGACCAGCCCGCCCGTCTCTTCGCCCTCGTCGACACCGAGCGGCTGCTGTCCGAGGAACCCGAACTGGCCGCCCAGCTCGGGCTGGAGAGCGGTGACGGCTCCGGCACGCTGACCCCCGTCGAACAGGACGAACTGCCGGCCGGAACGCCGCTGGACGAGTTCCTGGGTACCATCGCCTGGCCCGACGCCGTGAGCGGCTGCGCCATGACCGTGGAGCGGCTCATGCTGCCGCCGTCCGCCGAGGAGTCCGTCCCGGACGGTTTGGACGGCGAACAGCTGACGCGGTGGGTCGCCGGCCACCCGGACCGGCAGGAGGTCCGGATGACGGTGGCGGTGCTGCGGGACGGCAGCCGCGAGTCGGCGCTGCGGCTGCGCGAGAAGGACTCCCCCACGGAGGTGCTCACCGGGGCCGGCCTCGTGCCGGGGCTGGCCGAGGCGCTGTCCGCGACCTTCGCCGAGTAGCGCGGGCCGGGCCGCCGGGCCGGGCCGCGGTTCCGCCCGGCTCCGGGCCCGGCGGGTTCCGCGCCCCCGGGCGGGCCGGGCGGCGCCCGGGGGCGCGTACGGACCGGCGGGCGCCGGCCGGGTCACTTCGCCGAGCAGCCGGGCAGGCCGGCCGTCCCGCCCTCGGCGATCTTCTCCAGCGAGTCCACGGCGTCCCGCAGCGTGCGGACCTTGACGAGGGTCAGCCCGTCCGGCTTGCCGACGAGAGCGGCCGGGCAGTTGTCCTCCGGGGTCAGGAAGAACTCGGCGCCCTGCTCCCGGGCGCCGATCGTCTTCATCTGGATCCCGCCGATGGGGCCGACCTTGCCGGCGTCGTCGATCGTCCCGGTGCCGGCGACGAACTTCCCGCCGGTCAGCGACCCGGGCGTCAGCTTGTCGACGATGCCGAGCGAGAACATCAGCCCGGCGCTGGGACCGCCGACGTCCGCGAGCTTGATGTCGATGTCGAACGGGAAGGTGTGATCCGTCCCGGCCTGGATGCCGACGAGCGCACGGCCGTCCTCGGGCGCCTTCCCGGCGGTGACGGTGACCGTCTCGGTGGCCTTCGGCTCGGGCTTGCCCGCCTTCTCGGCCGCCTCGGCCTTCTTGGCCGGTACGACGGTGAACTCGACCCGTTCGCCCGGCTCGTGCTCCGTGACGAAGTCCGCCACGTCCGCGGGCTTGCGCACCGCCTTCCCGTCCACGGCCCTGATCACGTCACCGGCGTGCAGTCTGCCCTCGGAGGCACCGTCCTTGACAACGGAGGCCACGACCACCCGCGAGGTCACGGGTATGCCCAGCTCCTTGAGGGCCGCCACCTTGGCGCTCTCCTGCGACTGGCTGAACTCCTCGGCGTTCTCCTCGTCCGCCTGCTCCGCCGTCTGCCCGTCCGGGTAGAGGGTGCTGTGCGGTACGACGGCGTTCGGGGACAGCCAGCCGTAGACCGCCTCGGCGAGGTTCATCCGGTAGTCGGCGCCGGTGACCCTGACCGTCGTCATGTTGAGATGGCCGTCCGCCGGATACGTCTTCCGGCCCGTCACCCGGAGCACCTCCTCGCCACCGTGCTTCTCCAGCGTGTTCACGGTCGGACCGGGAGACATCTCGGAGTACGGCACCGGGATCAGCACCCCGGCGCACAGCAGCGCGATCAGCATCAGGGTGGAGGCGAGCATCGTCGCAGTGCGGCGTGGCATGGAACGACAGTACGGGAACGGGTCACCGGTGCACTCGCCGGGCGGGCCGTCCGGGGACCGCCCCGGAAGGGCTCACGGACGGCCCGCGAGGGCTCCCGGCGGCCCGGTGGGGCCGGCGCCCGAAGGGAGGACGACCGATGTCAGGCGGCGTCGGAGCCGGAGGCGGGGCCCCGGTCCGAGGCGGCCGGTCCGGGGGCGGAGCCGGGGCGCTCCATCGCCTCCCGGAACCTCGCGTAGCCCGCGAGCTCGGCGACGTCCCCCGTCTTGCGTTTGCGCGCGGCCCAGCGGGCCCACACCCCCGCGGCCACCGCCGCGACCACCGGAATCAGCAACCAGGCGACAGCCGCCATGCCGGCCTCCCGACTCCCTGCACCAGCGCGTTCATCAGCGCAGTCAACAACAGATGAGCAGATTAGCCATCCGCACTGTCAACGCTCACGGCAGGGGGGCGGTTACGCAACCGGGCGGCAGCGCGGTGACTGTCCCGGGTGATACCCGGCGTGACGGACCGTACACCGTCCGGCCGCCCGCCCCCGGGTCGCGTCCCGCCCGCGAGGGCTCGCGCACCGTCTCCCGCGCGCCGTCCCTCTACGCCCCCACCCACTCCTCGGTACCGTCCGTGAACCGCTGGTGCTTCCAGATGGGGACCTCGTGCTTGAGGTCGTCGATGAGGCGGCGGCAGGCGTCGAACGCCTCGGCCCGGTGCGGACAGGAGACCGCGACCACCACGGCCAGATCCCCCACCGCCAGATCGCCCACCCGGTGGACGGCGGCCAGCGCCCGTACCGGGAACTCGGCGGCCACCTTCTCCGCCACCCGCCGCAGCTCGGCCTCGGCCGTGGGGTGCGCGGTGTAGCCCAGGGCGGCCACACCGGCGCCCTCGTCGTGGTCCCGCACCGTGCCGACGAAGAGCGCGGTGCCGCCCGCGGCGTCGTCCGGCACGGCACCGAACACCTCGTCGAGCGAGAGCGGGCTGTCACGGACCGCCAGCAGGCGGATCGGGTCGGGATGGGCCTGCTCGCCGGGATGCTCGTACGTACGTGCCATGGCGCCCATCGTGCCCCACCGGACGGGGATCTCGGAACAGGCGCCCGCACGCCGCGGCGGCCGGCGCTCAGATGCGGCGGCGTGCCTTGCGCGCCCGGCGCACCAGCGCGGCCGTGCCGACCAGCGCGACGGTGGCGCCCGCGGCGCCCAGCGTGGTCGCGTCCTTGCGGCCCAGCCTGCGGCCGGCGACCGTGTGCCGGCCCGCCACCTCGTCCAGCAGTTCGGCCAGGACCTCCTCGTTCGTGTACCGCGGCCGCCACCCGGCGTCGTGCAGCCTGCTGCCGCTGACGACCCAGGGGTGCATCGTGTACGCCAGGTCGCCGGCCGGGGACGGAGTGAGGCCGAGCCGGTGCAGCCGGGAGGCCGCGCCGAGCGCGACGGCGGACGGCAGTTCCATCCGCCGGATCCCGGAGAGCTCCTCGATCTCCTCCTGCTCCAGCCAGCCGTCGCAGCCGACCACGAACTCGCCCTCGACCTTCTCCAGCGCCGCGCACTCCAGCGCGCTCACGAGATCGTCCATGTGGCAGAACTGCCAGGTCGGGCGGGAGCCCGCGACGACCAGCAGCCGCGGTGACTCGAAATAGCGGGTCAGGGCCGTATCCGTGCCGCCGACCAGCACGGTGGGGCGGGCCACCGTGACGTTGAGACCGGGGTGGGCGCGGGGTGCCCGGCGGCCCAGCCGTTCGATCTCCAGCAGGTCGCCGACGCCTGTGGCGTCCGCGGTGGCGCGCAGTTCGGCGTCCTCCGCGAGCGGTACGTCGTTGTCGGGCAGGGCGCCGTAGACCATCGCCGAGGTGCACAGCACGACGCGGTGCACACCGGCGGCCGCGGCCGCGGTGAGGACGGTCTGGGTGCCGCGCACGTTGTACGCGGTGCGGGCGGCCGCGTCGGACTCCAGATCGAGGTCGAGGGCGAGGTGCACCACCACGTCCACCCCGCGGAGCTTCCCGGCGATGAGCGGATCGCGCACGTCGAGCAGGTGCCACTCGGCCTCGGGCACCTCACCGCGCCGCTCGTCGATGGCGATGACCTGCTTGATTTCTTCGGAGGCCGCGAGCCGCCGGGTCAGCAGCTCCCCGGCTCCGGTCGCGGCGCCGGTGACCGCGACGACAGGCCGCCGCACGGTCGCCGGCGGGGGGTTTCGCGTTGCGCGAACTTGAGGGTCTGGGGAACTCACCGGGCGTCTCCAGCGGTTGTCTGCGTACATGCGTACGTGCGCCTGAGCGTACGGACCAGGTGGCGTCCATCCTGCCGCAGGCGGTGGGGCGGCGGAGCACCCGAGCCTAGAACGCGGCCGACGTGTCTACGCTGGGTGGTGACGCCGGACAGTCGCCGCCGGCCGGAGCCGGCGGCCCTACGAGCCGAGGAAGCCCGTGAGTGACAACCCATTCGGATTCGGCCTTCCGCCGGAGGAGCCGGAGGACGGCGACGACGGCAGGAAGCAGGGCGGCGAGGGCGGTGGCCGGGGCCCGGCGAATCCCTTCGGGTTCGGCACGGGGCCCGGAGGCCCGGGCGGTGACAACCCGCTCGCGGCGATGTTCGGTTCCCTGAACCCGAACGATCTGGGCGCCGCCTTCCAGCAGCTCGGCCAGATGCTCTCCTACGAGGGCGGCCCGGTGAACTGGGACATGGCCAAGGACATCGCACGGCAGACCGTGGCCCGGGGGGCCGCCGAGGGCGCCGGGGACCCGAGCGTCACCCCCGGCGACCGGTCGTCCGTCGAGGAGGCCGTGCGGCTCGCGGACCTCTGGCTGGACGGGGTCACCTCGCTGCCCTCCGGATCGAGCTCGGCGGTGGCCTGGAGCCGTGCCGAGTGGGTCGAGGCGACGCTGCCGGCGTGGAAGGAACTGGTGGACCCGGTCGCCGAGCGCGTCGCGGGTGCCATGGGCGACGTCCTGCCCGAGGAGATGCAGGCCATGGCGGGCCCGCTGCTCGGGATGATGCGGTCGATGGGCGGTGCCATGTTCGGCACCCAGATCGGCCAGGCCGTGGGCACGCTCGCGGGCGAGGTGGTCGGTTCGACCGACATCGGCCTGCCGCTCGGACCGCCGCGGAAGGCCGCGCTGCTGCCGGTGAACATCGCCGCCTTCGGCGAGGACCTCGGTGTGCCGCTGGACGAGGTACGGCTCTACCTGGCCCTGCGGGAAGCCGCACACCAGCGGCTCTTCGCCCATGTGCCGTGGCTGCGCTCGCATCTGTTCGGCGCCGTCGAGGGCTACGCGCGCGGCATCAAGGTGGACACCGCCAAGCTGGAGGACGTCGTCGGCCAGCTCGATCCCTCGCGTCCCGAGCAGCTGCAGGACGCCCTGCAGCAGGGCATGTTCCAGCCCGAGGACACCCCCGAGCAGAAGTCGGCGCTGGCGCGGCTGGAGACGGCCCTCGCCCTGGTCGAGGGCTGGGTGGACGCGGTGGTGCACGCGGCGGCCTCGCCGCATCTGCCGTCGTCGGGCGCGCTCCGCGAGATGCTGCGGCGCCGCCGCGCCACCGGCGGGCCGGCCGAACAGACCTTCGCCACGCTCATCGGACTGGAGCTGCGGCCGCGCCGGCTGCGGGACGCCTCCCGGCTGTGGGCCTCGCTCACCGACGCCCGCGGAGCCGACGGCCGGGACGCGCTCTGGGAGCACCCGGACATGCTGCCCACCGCGGAGGACCTCGACGACCCGGACGGCTTCGTCCACCGCGAGCAGGTGGACTTCTCCGAGCTGGACAAGATGCTCGGGGAGGCGGCCGACGGCTCCGGCAAGGACACCGGGCACGGTGGCGGCAACGGAGACGGCAACGGAAACAGGAACAGAAACGGGGACGGCGAGGAGTCCCGCGGCTCCGGTGGCCGGGACGGGTCCGGCCGGGAGGACGACGGCGAGAAGTGAGCCTGCACGCGGAAGCGACCCGCGTCCTGGAGAACTGGAGCCCGCGGCTTCCGCCGGCCCCGGCCGTACCTCCGGCCCCGGGCTCGCCGCCCCCGGACGGTCCCGGCCAGGAGGAGCTGCGGCGGGACTACCTCGGCCATCTGGGCGCCCACCCGGACGGCATGTGGAAGAACTGCCGCGAGGGGCACATCACGGCCAGCGCGCTGGTGGTGGATCCGGGGACCGGGCGGATACTGCTGACCCTGCACCGGAAGCTGGGGATGTGGCTGCAGACCGGCGGCCACTGCGAGCCGGAGGACGCCACGCTGGCGGGCGCCGCGCTGCGGGAGGCCACCGAGGAGTCCGGCATCCCCGGGCTGGAACTGCTCCCCGGCGGACCGGTCCGGCTCGACCGGCACCGGACCCCCTGCGCCTGGCACCTGGACGTGCAGTACGCGGCCCTCGCCCCGGCCGGATCGGTGGAGGCGGTCAGCGGGGAGTCCCTGGAACTGCGCTGGTACGGCTGGGACGAGGTGCCGCGCGTGGCGGACGCGTCCGTGGTCCGGCTGGCGGAGGGCACCCGCGCGCTGCTGTGACGGCACCGCACGGCCGGGCCGGCGCAACGGCTCGCGCCGGCCGCGACGGCGGACGCCGGCCCGGGGCCCTGTCGGCCGCGGACCGGCGTCCCGTGCCGGGGCGTCAGCGGTTCGTCCAGATGTTCCCCTGGTTCTGGCCCTGCGCGCCCTGCGGTCCCATGCCGTACTGGGCGCGGAGCCCCTGGCCGGCGACGGCGTTCTGCGGGGGCAGCAGCTCGCTCGGCTGGACGAGGGCGTACCCCTGGCCGAGGAAGCTGAGCTCCCAGCCCTCGCCGGTGTTGCCGCGCCGCCGGAAGACCCCGGAGGAGTGGGTCTGCGCCTGCATCTGCACCCGCAGCGACGTCGACCAGGCGACCACCGCGTCGGCGTCCGCGTTGACGTACTTGTCGGGCGTCACCTGCAGCATCAGCGGCTTGCCCGAGGTCATCAGCGCGACCTTGCCCCGCCCGGAGATCTGCAGGTTGTAGGCGCCGGAACCGGAGATGCCGAACTGGCTGTCGACGGCGATGGTCTCCCAGTGCAGCGCGGAGTCCAGCGCGAGGACGTACGCGCTGTCGACGGTGAGCCCTTCCTCGTCCACGTCCAGGAGGTGCACGTACTGCGCGAGGTTGGCCAGATAGACGGTGCCCTGGCCGGAGCAGCGCATCAGGTCCAGGCCCTCACCGGTGCGGGCGCGGGACCGGCGCCGGCCCGGCGTCTGGTACTCGCCGTCGAACTCGACCAGGCCCTGGTAGGCGACCATGCTGCCCTTGCGGGCGAGGATGTCGTCGTGGCCGCCGAGCACGACCCGCAGCATCTGCGGGTTCTGCAGGGAGTAGCGCTCCTGGGTCTGGTTCTCGGTGTGGCCGAACAGCGGACTCTGCATCTCTTCCCGTCCCCCCTCAGCCCCGGGCCCGGAGCCGGTCGGTGCTGTCCTCGCTCGGCTGGACGACGACGAAGCCCTGCCCGGAGAAGCCGAGCTGGTACGCCTCGCCGCTGCCGCGGCCGATCATCGAGGACGCCTTGAAGCTGCGCTTCCCCTTCATCTTCAGACCGCTGGACCAGGCCACCAGGGCGTCCGGGTCCACATAGGTCTCGTCCTCGCCGCGGCCGCAGTCGACGACGATGGGGGTGCCGCGCGAGGTCAGGGCCACCCAGCCGGTGCCGGAGACGGCCACGTTGAAGAGGCCCTGGCCGGCGAACTTGGCCATCCCCTTGACCCGCTGGACGCCCCACTGGAGGTGTGCGTCGAAGGCGAGGAGATTGGTGCCGTTGACCGACAGCGCCTCGTCGGCGAGGTTGACGCAGACGACGTCGGCGCCGTAGTCGGCGAGATAGAGCAGGCCGTCACCGCTGCACTTCATCAGCGGCGCGCCCTCGCCGGTGAGCCATTGCGAGGCCATCTGGCGCACGGCCGGCGGGTTGGGCTCGTACTGGACGAATCCCTCGTAGGCGACCATCGAGCCGGTGCGGGCGAAGAGGTCCTGTCCGCTCTGCATGGCGACCCGGAGCATGCTCGGGCCGTGGTTCTCCATCCGGGCGGCCACCGGGGCCGGGGCATAGCCCGAGATCATGTGCTGGTCCATCACGGGCTCCCTCAGACCTCGTACGGCTGGACGACGATGAAATTGCCGGGCGCACCGCGGAACTGGAGGTTCACGGTCTCCCCGCTGTGACCGGGATAGGCGTTGCGGCGCAGCCGCACCTGGCTGGAGATGATCACCTGCGAGGCGGCGGACCAGGCGACGACGGCGTTGCTGTCGGCGAAGGTCGTCGGGGTGACGGGGAGGACCACCGGGGCCCCCCGCGTCTTCACCACGACGGTGCCGGAGCCCTGGAAGAGCATGGTGAAGAGCGCTCCGCCGGGGATGCCGTGGCCCTCGATCCTCCGCACCTCGTACTGGAGGGACTCGTCGAAGGCGAGGACGTTCTCGGCCGAGACGCAGATCGCGTCGCCCTGCAGCTCGATCGGGTGAATCTCGGAGGCGTCCTCGGCGAGGAAGACCTGGCCGCGGCCGGTGCAGCGCATCAGTTGCATCTCCTGGCCGGTGGCGTTGCCGACGACCCGGCCGGCGAAGCCCGCTCCCTTGTAGCCGAAGTCGACCTTGCCCTGGTAGAGCACCATGCTGCCCTGGCGGGCCAGCACCGGCCGGTCGTCGGCGCCGAGGTCGACCCGGACGAGCTGCCGGCTCTGCAGCGTCCACCGCTGCCCGGTGGGCACCTCGCGGTACTTCTCCAGGACGCTCCCCAGGCCGGCGGGGGCGGCGCCCGCGCCCTGCGGCGGGCCGTACGGGCCGGGCTGCCCGGGCTGACCGAACTGACCGGGCTGACCGGGAATCTGGCCGGGCACCGGCGACGGATGGCCGTACGGGGCGGGTGCCCCGGGCGGCTGGGCGCCGGGGAACGGAGCCTGTGAGCCGGGCGGCGGGCCGTAGGGCGCGGCGGGCGCCGCCGGGGGCTGCGGGGGACCGGGCGGCTGCACCGGACCGGGAGGCGCCAGGGGCGCGGCGAGGGTCGGTGCCCCGGCGTGGGGCGGCGGGGCGGCGGGCTGCGGGGCGGGGGGCGCCGGCGGGGAGCCCTGCGGAGGCGTGAACTGCGGCGGCGTGGCCTGCGGCGCGGGTGCGGGCGGCGGCGCGGGTGGCGCCTGGGGAGCGGGCGCCTGCGGTGCCGCGGGCTGCGGTGCCGACGGGGGCGGCCCCACCGGGACGCCGAACGCGGGCGGCGCGGCGGGCGCGGCCGCCGGCGGGGCGAACCCGGGCACCGCCCCGCCCTGCTGCGGCGCGGACTGCTGCGGCTCCGGGGTCTCCTCCTCCAGCACCTCGCCGCCGAAGTTCTTCAGCAGCGCGTCCAGCCCGCCGTCGAACCCCTGTCCCACGGCGGCGAACCGCCAGACGTCCTTCCGGTAGAAGTCGCCGAGCATCACCGCCCGTTCGGTGCTGAACTCCGAGCCGTCGAAGGCGTAGCGCGCCACTTCCTCGCCGCCCGCGACGATCCGGAGGTAGCCGGCGCCCACCTGGGACATCTGACCCGCACCGTCGATCGTCGCGGTGAACGACAGCCGGTGGATGCCGTCCGGGACGCGGTCGAGGGTGACGCGGAAGGACTCGGTGTCCCCCGCCTGCGCGCCGAGGAGCTGAATCGACTCCTCGGGCGACGTGGGCTGGTTGAAGAAGACGAAGTACCGGTCGTCGGACAGCCGTTCGTCCGCGTCGAGACCGAAGCAGCTGATGTCGAAGGACAGTCCGGGACCGGATATCTGCACACCGACGTACAGATCCGTCCCCGCTGTCAGGTCACTGATCCTGGCCTTGTGGCCGCGCTGGAATTCCCTGGCCATGCGTAACGACCGTCCCCCATCCCGAGCTGTACGTGCTTGCGCGCCAGGCTAGCCGCTGGTCACGGCCCCCGGCGATCTCGGGGCGGAAAAGGTTTCGCCCCGGGCTCGTACCGGGACCGGCGCGGTCAGGCGTCCGGGTCGCCGGTGAGATGCGGCAGCCGTCCGGCCGCGACCACGCCCTCCAGGTAGCCGCGGGCGCGCTCCGTCCGGGGGTAGGCCTCCAGCAGCCGCCAGAAGTCGGCCCCGTGGCCCGGGACCAGCAGATGCGCGAGTTCGTGGAGGAGGACGTAGTCCGTCACATAACCGGGCATGCCCTGCAGCCGGTGTGACAGGCGGATGCTGCCCTCCGCGGGGGTGCACGAGCCCCAGCGGGTGTTCTGGTTGGTGACCCAGCGGACGGTCCGGGGGCGCGCCCTGCCGTCGAGGTACTGCGCGGACAGGCGCCCGGCCCGCTCGGCGAGTTCGCTGTCGCCCAGCATGCGCCGGCTCTCCTGGGCGGCGAGCCGGTCCAGCATCACCGTCACCCAGCGTTCCTCCTCCGCCTGCGACATCCGGGCCGGGATGAGGACGACCGTGCGGTCGCCCTCGCGGTAGGCGGAGACCGTACGGCGCCGGCGGGCGCTTCTGCGCACCTCGACCGCGCTGGTCCGGGAACGGCGGGGCGGCTGGCCGAGCCGGCCCGGTGTGCTGAGGGGGTTCTCTCCGGCGCGGCTCAGTGGATCGGAGGGCACCCTGCCGACGTTACCCGCTGCGGGCACGGGAAGTCCCGCCCGTCTTCGCTTCGTGCGCGACTCCCCCACAAGTGGAGACCGATGAGATGACCATCCACAGGCCCTGTGGACAACTTTCGGCGGGGAGTCCGCCCGCCCGGCCATGCTGGCACCCGTCGGAGAGGAACCGAGCGGGAGAAACCGAGGGGGCGGCCATGCATCCGATCATCAAGCCCGTGCTGCGGCGCGGCTGGCGGGACCGGCAGACGGTGCAGTTCGGGGTGACGCCCGCACACGCCGTGCTGCTGGGCCCGGTCGACACGGCGACCGGCAGTTTCCTCTCCCTGCTGGACGGCACCCGGGGACTTCCGCTGCTGCGGGCGGAGGCGGCGGCCCTGGGCCTGTCCGGGGACCGGCCCGGTGAGCTGCTGAGGCGTCTGGCGGCGGCGGGTCTGCTGGACGATCCGACGGCGCCGCGCGACGGCCCGGCGGCGGAGGGCCTCCCTCCGCCGGAGCGCCGGGAGCGGGCCGGGGTCCCGGACCGGCTGCGGGCCGACCTGGGTTCCCTGTCGGTGGTCGATCCGGAACCGGGCGGCGGCAGGCGCCGGCTGGCGGCGCGCGGGGCGGCACGGGTCCAGGTACGGGGTGCCGGGCGGGTCGGCGCGGCCGTCGCGACGGCGCTCTCGGCCGCGGGGGTGGGACAGGTCGACGTGGTGGACGGCGGCCGGGTCGCGCCCTGGGAGACCGGCCCCGGCGGGCTGCCACCGGAAGCGGCCGGCGAGCGCCGGGACACCGCCGCCCGCAAGGCCGTCCGCGCCGCCGCGACGGCGCGGGGCCGGGCCCGGCGGAGAGGGCCCGGCGGCGGAGGCCCGCCGCCCGGGGCGGGGCTCGCCCTGACGGTGCTGGCCCCGCGCGACGGTCTCGGCGCCTACGCCCCCGATCCCGTGCCGGCCGAGGCGCTGCTCGCCTCCGGCATCCCTCATCTCTATGCCGGTGTACTGGAGGGCACGGGCGTGGTCGGCCCGCTGGTGCTGCCGGGTGAGTCGGCCTGCGCGGGCTGTCTGCAACGGCACCGCTCCGAGCGGGATCCCGCCTGGTCCCGGCTGCTCGCCCAGTGGCGGTCGGCCCGGAACCCGGCCGAGCCGGCCTGTGACACGGCGCTGGCCACCGTGGTGGCGGGGCTGGCGGCGGCCCACGCGCTGGCCTTTCTGGACGGCCGGCCGCCGGTGTGCGCCGGGGCGCGGCTGGAGCTCGCACTGCCCGATCTGGCGTGGGAACCGTGTTCCATCACACCGCACCGGGCCTGCGGGTGCGGTGCGTATGAAGCGGTCGAGCGTCCATACTCACCAGATGGTGCCGGACCACCGGAACGGCCGGAACGGGCCGGTCCGGGCACCGACGCGGAGGGCGGCTGCCCTCCGGTGAAGCGCAGTGACGTTGGAGGAGCGCATGTCTGATCTTCCCCGCAAGGCGGTCACCCGGACCGCCAAACTGGCGGCGCTGCCACTGGGCTTCGCCGGACGCACCGCCCTCGGGCTCGGGAAACGGATCGGCGGGCGGCCCGCCGAGATGATCGCCAGTGAGCTGCAGCAGCGGACGGCCGAGCAGCTTTTCTCGACCCTGGGCCAGCTCAAGGGCGGGGCCATGAAGGTCGGGCAGGCCCTCTCCGTCTTCGAGTCCGCCCTCCCGGAGGAGATCGCCGGCCCCTACCGCGCCGCCCTCACCAGGCTCCAGGAGGCCGCGCCTCCGATGCCGTCCCAGAGCGTGCACGCCGCACTGGAGAAACGGCTCGGGTCCGACTGGCGTGATCTCTTCGAGGAGTTCGAGGACAAGCCGGCGGCCGCGGCCTCGATCGGCCAGGTGCACCGCGCCGTCTGGCACGACGGCCGGGAGGTGGCCGTCAAGGTGCAGTACCCGGGCGCGGGTGAGGCGCTGCTCTCCGATCTCACGCAGCTCGGCCGGTTCGCCCGGCTGCTGGGCCCGCTCATCCCCGGAATGGACATCAAGCCGCTCATCGCCGAGCTGCGCGACCGGGTCTCGGAGGAGCTGGACTACGCCCTGGAGGCCCAGGCGCAGCGCGATCACGCCGCCGAGTTCGCCGATGACCCGGATGTGGTGATCCCGGATGTCGTCCACCAGGGCTCCGAGGTGCTCGTCACCGAGTGGATGGACGGTGTGCCGCTGTCGGAGGTGATAGCCGACGGCACCCCGGAGCAGCGGGACCGGGCCGGACAGCTGCTGGCCCGTTTCCTCTTCTCCGGTACCGCCCGCACGGGGCTGCTGCACGCCGATCCCCACCCGGGGAACTTCCGGCTGCTGCCGGGAACGGCGGAGGGCGGAGGGCCGGAGCAGTGGCGGCTGGGCGTCCTCGACTTCGGCACGGTCGACCGGTTGCCGGACGGGCTGCCGCCGCTGATCGGCGCCGCGCTGCGCGGAGCCCTGGAGGGCGACGCGGAGGGGGTCTACGCGATGCTCTGCGAGGCGGGCTTCGTCAGGGAATCCGTGGAGCTGGACCCGGACGCCGTCCTGGACTATCTGGTGCCGATCATCGAACCGGCCCGGGCCGAGGAGTTCACCTTCACCCGCGGCTGGCTGCGGACCCAGGCGGCGCGGATCGCCGACCCGCGGTCGCCCGCGCACCAACTGGGCCGCCAGCTCAATCTGCCGCCCGCCTATCTGCTGATCCACCGCGTCACCCTGAGCACCATCGGTGTGCTGTGCCAGCTGGGGGCGACCGTCCGGCTGCGGGAGGAGCTGCGCGACTGGCTCCCCGGTTTCCTCCCGGACCAGGACGGGGACGGGGCCGGCGGGGGCGGGGACATGGCCGAGGACGGTGAACCCGGGCCCGGTGAGAGTGATGCCGGCGCGTTGGACCCCCCGGAGTGCGGCCCCGCGGACGGGCCGGCGGATGGAGCGGTGAATGGAGCGGTGGAGGAGCCGGCCGACGAGCCACTCGAGCAGGCGGCCGGCCGCTGAGACGCCGACGACCGTCCACCGCCGGGGACGGCGCGCTGCCCGGCCCGGTCCGCCCCGGTGCGTCCTCCGGCCGGTCCGGACAACGGACCGGTGCCACGGCCGAAGGGCCGCTCCCGGACGGGAACGGCCCTTCGGCTGCGGTGCGCTGCCGCGCGGCGGCCGTCTCATGACGGCCGGGGAGTGACCCCTACTGCATGACGGCCATGGCCAGCGCGCGCCGGGCGCGGAGCGAGGCGCGCTCGGCCCGGCGCTGCATCCGGCGGGCCCGGGCCAGACGCACGGCCCTGCGTTCGGACTCGGCCTCCTGGATGCGCTCGTGCATATGAGCACGAGCCAGGGCTTCTGGGATGAGTTGCATTTCTCGGTTCCTGTTCTGACGCGAGTCGGTCGCGTCGGACGCCGTTCTGGCGGTGGTACGGGCGGCTGACGGCTCGTGGGCGGACGGCTTCATCGTCGGGACCTGCTTCTTCGGGTCGTGCGTGAGGGGGCGGTCGATGGTTCCCGGGGCGTTCATGCGACGACCGGGTTCTTGCGCGGGCGGCCACGGGGCCGCTTCCGCGGCACGACCACACCCTGGACGAACAGCTCGCCGCCCCAGACGCCCCACGGCTCGCGCCGGTCCTTGGCCCCGGCGAGGCAGGCCTCGCGCAGCGGGCAGGTCTGGCAGAGGGACTTGGCGTACTCGACGTCGGCGGGCGACTCGGCGAAGAACACCTCGGGGTCGTAGCTGCGGCAGGGAACGAGCTCGCCGAGACGCTCGATCTCGTCGTCGAGCACCGTGAGCCGGGTGGGCTGGGACAAGAGGACCTCCGGAGGACCAGGTGGAGAGGAGGGGGGCTGCTGCGTGCGGGACGGGGCGGGCGCTGGGCTGGGCACAGTCGGTTTCTTCCTTGTGTTCGGCCGGCCTGGTGAGCCGGGGGTGGTCGTCGATGCCGGTCGGGGCAACGAAAAGGGCCGCGGATCCCGGTTCGGGTTCCGCGGCCCTGGAAGGTGCCGACCTGATCGTGGCGATCAGGCTGGATCTCTCCAGGGTTCGTGGCCGCGGAGGCCCCGAATCGTGTGGTGCTCGGCCGCAGACGCCGCACCGTTGGCAAAGCCGCCATCGGTCCACATCTGCCGGAGGTCGGCACCCTTGGCCGCGAGGGCATAGGCCGATGCCTCTGCCGCCACTACTGCCGCCGGTGCCTTGGTCGGTCGCTGAGCGCTCGCCAGGAGGCAGCGCTCGGCGAGGCGTGCTTCGAGGGCGCCGGGCACGGCGGATCCACGGAGCACGGAGACGCCGGACAGGCAGGAGACGGGCACGTCACGACCGGCCAGTTTGGTGATGCTGATCATTGGGGCTCGCCTCCTCTCGGCGTCTCGGGGACTGGTGGGAACCAGTCCGTCGTACAAGTAGAGCACGGAACAGTGGGCCCGAAAAAGGCCCTGTCATGCCCGCGAAAGAGAACCTATGGGGAATCCGGCGGCATGCGCAAACTATTTTCCCGACGAGTTCGCATCAGCCGCCGGACCGCCCGTCCGGCGTCCCGGCGGATGGCTCCTCACCCGCGCAGAGGGCCAGGACGTCCGCCCCGTACCGGTCCAGTTTCCGCCGCCCCACACCGGAGATCACCGCCAGTTCGGCGGCATCCCCGGGCACGGCCTCGGCGATGGCCAGCAGGGTCTTGTCGGTGAAGACGCAGAAGGCCGGCTGGCCCAGCTCGCGGGCCCGCTCCGCCCGCCACTCCAGCAGCCGCTCATGGAGGCCCTCGTCCAGCTCGGAGGGGCAGTCCTCGCAGCGCATCAGTTTCATCTCGCCCGCGTCGGTGAGGGTGCGGCCGCAGACCCGGCACCGCACCGGGCCCCGCTTGCGGCGTCGCGTCGCCCCGCCCCGTTCCACCCCGCCCCCGGCGGCCGGGCCGCGCTCCGCCGCGCCCGCCGGTGCGGCGGAGCCGGGCCGCAGCCCGTCCAGGAAGCGGCTCGGCCGCCGGCCGGCGCGGCCGCCCGGTGTCCGGGACAGGGCCCAGGAGAGGGTGAGGTGGACCCGGGCCCGGGTGACGCCGACGTAGAGCAGCCGGCGTTCCTCCTCGATCTGCGCGTCGGTCGTGGCGTAGGTGATCGGCATCATGCCCTCGGTCAGGCCGACCAGGAAGACCGCGTCCCACTCCAGGCCCTTGGCCGCGTGCAGCGAGGCCAGGGTGACGCCTTCCACCGCCGGCGCGTGCTGGGCGCTGGCCCGCTCGCCCAGCTCGGCGACGAAGTCGGCGAGCGCCGCCCGCGGCCGCGCCCGGGCGAAGTCCTCGGCGAGACGCACGAGCGCGGCCAGTGACTCCCAGCGGTCGCGGACCGCCCCCGAGCCGGCCGGCGGCTCGGGGCTCCATCCCCGGGTGGAGAGCACGGCCCGCACCTGCGACGGTATGTCCGTCTCCGTGAGCGAGGGGTCGGAGGAGCCTCCGGCGCGGGCGGCGCCGCGCAGCAGCAGTCCGGCCTCCCGCACCTCCGGCCGCTCGAAGAACCGTTCCGCGCCGCGGAGCTGGTAGGGGACGCCCTGGTCGGCGAGGGCCTGCTCATAGCTCTCCGACTGGGCGTTGATGCGGTACAGCACGGCGATCTCGCCGGCGCGGACCCCGGAGTCGATCAGCTCCCGGATCCGCCGGGCGGTGCCCTCGGCCTCGGCCGGCTCGTCCGGGTACTCGGCGAACGCCGGCTCGGGGCCCGCGCCGCGCTGCGAGACGAGCTCCAGCCGGTGTTCCGCGGGACGGCCGCGGGCCTGCCCGAGCAGACCGTTGGCGAGATGGACGACCTGCGGGGTGGAGCGGTAGTCCCGGACGAGTTTGACGACGGTGGCGCGGGGGTGACGGGCGCGGAAGTCCAGCAGGTGATCCGGGGTGGCCCCGGTGAAGGAGTAGATGGTCTGGCTGGCGTCGCCGACGACGCAGAGGCTGTCCCGCTCGCCCAGCCACAGGTCCAGCAGCCGCTGCTGGAGCGGGCTGACGTCCTGGTACTCGTCGACCACGAAGTGCTGGTACCGGCGGCGGACCTCGTCGGCGATGTCCTGCCGGTCCTGCAGCACCCCGACCGTGAGCAGCAGGACGTCCTCGAAGTCGATGACGCCCCGGTCGCGCTTGAGGAGTTCATAGGTCTCGTAGACGCGGGCGGTCTCCGCCGGGTCCCGGGGCGGCTGGCGGCGGGCGCGGGCGACGGCCGCCGGGTAGTCCTCGGGGACCGTCTGGGTGACCTTGGCCCACTCGATCTCGCCCGTGACGTCCCGGAGTTCGCCCCGGTCCAGGCGGATACGGCAGCGGGCCGCCGCCTCGGCGACCACCTGGACCTTGCGCTCCACCAGCCGCGGCAGCGGGCCGCCGACCGCCTTCGGCCAGAAGTACTGGAGCTGCCGGAGCGCGGCGGAGTGGAACGTGCGGGCCTGGACCCCGGTGGCACCGAGCTGCCGGAGGCGGCCCCGCATCTCGCCGGCGGCCCGGTTGGTGAACGTCACCGCGAGCACGGAGCCCGGCTGGAGGATGCCCGCGCGCACCCCGTAGGCGATGCGGTGGGTGATGGCGCGGGTCTTGCCCGTACCGGCGCCGGCCAGCACGCACACCGGTCCGTGGAGGGCGGTGGCGACCTCGCGCTGTTCCGGGTCCAGCCCGGCGAGCACGGCGTCGGCGCCCTCGGGCACGGCCGGGTACTCCGACGGCGCCGCGGGGCCCGGGAAGAGCGGGGAGGGAGTGGCTGGTGTCGCTGGTGTCACCCCGCCATGCTGCCAGGTTCCCCGGAGCGGCCGGGAGGTTGTCCACAGCCGGGCCCCTCCGGTCGTACCGGTTCCCCGGCCGCCGCACCCGCCGCCCCGGTCGCTGCCCCGGCGGGCCGGGGTCCGGTGCCGGCCGCACGGCTTCACGGTGCACGGGCCAACGGCCCTCACGGAGCGCTGTTTGCGGGGTGGTGCACGGAGCCGGGAGCGGGCCCGGGTGCGCGGGCGGCGGAGGCGTCCGGTGAGGGGCGGATCACGGGCGCACGGGACGCGGCCCGGGAATGGTCGCGCACGCCGGCACGTTGCCTCCCCGTAACCAGGCGACAGCGAAGGAGCCGTAATCCATGACCGGCACGACGGGCACTGTGACGATGTACAGCACCACCTGGTGCGGCTACTGCCGCCGGCTGAAGAGCCAGATGGAGCGCGAGGGCATCGCGTACACCGAGGTCAACATCGAGAAGGACCCGGAGTCGGCGCAGTTCGTGGAGAAGGTGAACAACGGCAACCAGCTGGTGCCGACCGTGCTGTTCCCGGACGGCTCCGCGCTGCCCAACCCCTCGCTGGCCCAGGTGAAGGCCAAGCTCGGCGTCTGACGGCGCTGCGGGGGCGCGGGGGCGCGCTCGCCGCCGGTGCCCCGCCCGGGCCCGGCGCCCGCTCCCGCGGCCTCCGTACCGTCCGCTGCCCGCGGCACCCGCCTCAGCGCGGGAAGCCCGCGGGCAGCGGCTTGCCGTACCAGAGTTCGATCAGCCGGGCCGCGATGGAAATGCCCGTCGGCGGCAGCACCTCGCCGGACTCGAAGGCCGCCCGCAGCTCCTCCCGGGAGAACCAGCGCGCCTCGTGGAGCTCCTCTCCGTCCACCGTGATGTGCGGCGACGTGGCGCGGGCCAGGAAGCCGAGCATCAGGCTCGACGGGAACGGCCAGGGCTGGCTCGCCACGTAGCGGACCTCGCCGACCGCGACCCCGGCCTCCTCCGCCACCTCCCGGACCACGGCCTGCTCGATCGACTCCCCCGGTTCGACGAAGCCGGCCAGGGTGGAGAACCGCCCGGCGGGCCAGTGCACCTGGCGGCCGAGCAGCGCGCGGTCCCGGTCATCGGTCACCAGCATGATCACGGCCGGGTCGGTGCGCGGATAGTGCTCCGCGCCGCAGGCCGGGCAGCGGCGCACATGGCCCGCGGCCGCTATGACGGTGCGCTCCCCGCACCGGGAGCAGAAGCGGTGCAGCCGCTGCCAGTTCTCCAGGGCGACGGCGTGGGCCATCAGGGCCGCGTCGCGCGCGGAGAGCAGCACCCCCGCCTCCCGCAGGCCGGCCGGGCGGGCGGACTGGTCCATCCGGCCCGGCAGGGCGTCCTTCTGCAGCGCGAAGTAGCGCACGCCCTCCTCGTCCGTGCCGAGGAAGTAGCGGTGGGTCTCGGTGACCGGGGCCTCGAAGGCGGGAGTCATCACCAGCTCGGT
This sequence comes from Streptomyces xinghaiensis S187, assembly GCF_000220705.2. Classification (GTDB taxonomy): domain Bacteria; phylum Actinomycetota; class Actinomycetes; order Streptomycetales; family Streptomycetaceae; genus Streptomyces; species Streptomyces xinghaiensis. Next base: position 2,403,367 of record NZ_CP023202.1, read on the forward strand.
TCGCCCGCCGGGGGTGTCGTCGATCAGCGCCTGCCCCCCGGAGACGACGAAGACCCGCGTCGTCGGATGGCTCCACGCCGCGGCGAGCCACGCCTCGTCGAAGCGGTGGTGCGCGGCCCGGTCGATGCCGCCCGGGGCGGTGAGGGGGATGTCCGGGGCGTCGGGGCGGTCGGTGGAGATGGTCACGGCTTCTTCCTGCTCCCCCGGGATGACGGTGCGGGCGGGTGCGGACGGGTGTGAGCCGGCGGCTGGGAGCCGGGTGCGGGCACGGACCGGCCACCGGAGCCGTGGGCGGCCGGCCGCTCCGGCGGGAGCCGGTGTTCTCCCTCCGCCGCACGGGCGGGCGCCGGCGTGTGCCGCGCCGTGACGGGCCGGGGACCGGCCGGACGCGGTCCGGGACCGGCAGGTGGAACGGGTCCGCCGGCGCGGTACGGCGCGGGCGCCGGGCGGGGCGGGCGGCTGCCGGCCGGGAGCGGGTGCGCGGCGCCCCGCCGCGGCCGCCGGACATGGCCGCGCGGTGCCCGGACGGTGCACGGACCGGGGGCACGGACGGCGCTGTCCGGGGTGACGCTCATGGTTCCGAGCCTATCCGGCCGGGTGGCGGCGGACTCCGGGCGGGCCGCGCGGCGATCCGCTCGCGGGCGGAGGGAGCCGGGCGGGGGCGGACGGCCGCCGCCGGCGGTCGGGTTCCGGCGGTCAGGGCCCGGCGTCACCGCCGTCCGCTGCCCGGGTGCCCTCACCGCTGTCCGCACGCTCCTCACCCGCGCCGCGGCGGTCACCCGTGCCGGGGCCGTGGCCGTGGCCGTCGCCGTCACCGTCTCCTCCGCCGTGGCCGTCGCCGTCTCCTCCGCCGTTGCCGTCTCCGCTGTCACCGTCTCCGCCGTCCTCGTCGCGGTCACTGCCGCTCCCGCCCAGGAGGATGTCCTCCAGGGCCCTCCGGTCCGGCATGTTCCGGGGGCGGACCACCTCGCCGCTGCGGACGTACAGGAACGCCGCCGTGACCGACGACAGCGGAACCCCCGTCTGCTCGGCCCAGGCGAGCCGGTAGACGGCGAGCTGGAGCGGGTCGGCGGAGTGGGAGCGGCCGGTCTTCCAGTCCACGATCTCGAACACGTCTCCGTCCGGGCCGCGCTCCCGGTACACCGCGTCGATGCGGCCCCGGATGACCCGGCCCGCGAGTGTGATCTGGACCGGCGCCTCGACGCGGAACGGCGTGCGGCGCGCGTAGGGAGTGCGGTCGAACGCCTCCTTCAGCGCTGCCAGATCGCGCTCGTCCGCGATCTCCTGCCCCGCCGCGCCCTCGTCGTCGAAGCCACCGGGGAGCTCCTCCGGCCCGAGCAGGGGCAGCGGCAGTTCCTCGAACCGCGACTCGACCCAGGCGTGGAAACGGGTGCCCCGCCGGGCGGCGGGCTGCGGCGGGCGCGGCATCGGCCGGGCCAGCTCACGCGCGAAGCCGCCCGGGTCCGCGGCGAGGCGCAGCAGCTGGGAGGTGCTCAGCGTGCGGGGAACGGGCACCTCGCGCACGGCCTCGCGGGCGCGGCGCAGCTCGCCCGCGAGCGCGTCCAGATCCCGGTCCCATGACGCGACGGTGCGGGCCTCCTCGGGGATGAGCCGTCCGGCGGCGGGCTCCGCGTCCGGGTCCGGGAGCGGGTCCGTCTCCGCGGTGCGCTCACGTCCGCCCGGAACCCGGGGCCGGGCCGGGACGGCACCGGGGCGGCCGGGGTGCGGAGGGACGGAGCCGGGCTCCGTGGTGTCCGGCTCACGCGGGTGCTCCCCGGCTCCGTCGCGCTCCCGCGCGGGGTCGGGTACGGCGCCGTGGGCGTCGGCACCGCCGGGAGCTCCGCCGGGCGCACCGTCGCGGGGCCGGCGGCCCGGTGCCGCCGGGGTCTCTCCGTGCTCCGGCCGGTCCCGGGGCGCGGGCCGTGCGGGTGCACCGCTGCCGGGGATGAACGGATCGCTGCCGTCCTCGTCCTCCGGCGGGGGCGGCCAGTCCGGATCCCGGGGCGGTTCCGTGTCCCGGAGCTCCGGTCCCCAGAGCAGGCCCGGGGGCACCTCCGCGCCCGGCGCATCCGCACCCGGCACCTCCGCACCGGTCACTTCGCCGCCGGTTCCCGCCGCGTTCCCCGGCTCAGCGTGCCGCTCCGGCCCGACGGCGTCCGCCGGATGCGGCAGGGCCTCGGTCCCGGGCACACCGGGGCCGCCGACCCCGGCGGGACCTGCGTCCGTCTCCCCGGGCAGCCCGCGCTCTCCCGGGACGATCCGGTCCAGGTGGGCCATGACGCGCTCCGCCGCCCTCCGGCGCAGCTCCAGGGCCGCCGGGTCGAGCGGCAGCGGCCAGGGCTGTTCCTCGGCGGCCTCCCGCAGGGCCGGGTTCTCCTCGCCCTCCGCGGGCGGCTCGGCCCAGACGTCGATCTCCCCGTGCCCCGCCTCGCAGTGCCCGCGCAGTTCTTCGAGGAACGCGGAGGGGCCGCGGGGCCGCTTCTGCGACGGCCCCCACCAGTGGCCCGAGGCGAGCAGCAGCGACCGCGGGCGGGTGAACGTCACATAGCCGAGCCGCAGTTCCTCGGTCGCCTGGTGTTCCTTCATCGCGGCCCGGAAGGTGTTGATCCCCTCCCCCGTCCACGCGGTGACGTCCGGCAGGGTGCCGGCGTCACCGCGCAGGGCGTGCGGCACGACCTTGGCCCGGGAGGTCCAGGAGTCGCGCGGCTGTGCGCTGGGGAACTGCTTGGCGACCAGGCCCGGTACGGCGACGACGTCCCACTCCAGCCCCTTGGACTTGTGCGCGGTGAGGACCTTGACCGTGTTGTCCCCGCCGGGCAGGGCGTTGTCGAGGCCCTTCTCGTGCTGCACGGCGGTGCGCAGGAAGCCGAGGAAGGCCAGCAGGCCGGCCTCTCCGTCGAGTGCGGCGAAGGAGGCGGCGACGTCCAGGAAGTTGCCGAGCGTCTCGCGGCGGCGGGCGGCGAGCGCGTGCGGCGAGGCGGAGAGCTCGACCTCCAGGCCGGTGGTGGCCAGCACCCGGTGGAGGACGTCCATCAGCGGATCGGCGAGCGAGCGCCGCAGCTCGCGCAGCTCGGCCGCGAACCGGGCGAACCGGACCCGGGCCGCGGCGGAGAACGGCAGTCCGTCGTCGGAGCGTTCGGGCCGGCCGGACGGGCCGGAACGTCCCGCCCCGTCCGGGACGAGGAAGGTGTCGAGGGCGTCGGCGAGCGAGACCGTCTCGGCGGGGTCGGTGCCCTCGACGGCCTCGGCCAGCCGCCGGTCCGGGTCGTCACCGGCGTCGCCGCCTCGCCGGGAGCGGACGAGGAGACGGGCGCGGCGGCCGAGCAGTGCCAGGTCGCGCGGGCCGATCCGCCAGCGCGGTCCGGTCAGCAGCCGGACCAGCGCGGCGTTGGCCGTCGGGTCCTGCAGCACCTCGCAGACGGCGACCAGGTCGGCGACCTCGGGCAGGTGCAGCAGCCCGGAGAGGCCGACGACCTCCACCGGGACGTCCCGTTCGACGAGCGCGCCCTGAATGCGGGCGAAGTCGCCGGCCGTGCGGCAGAGCACGGCGATCTCGCCCGGCGGGGTGCCGGTGCGGACCAGGTGGGCGAGGGAGTCGGCCAGCCAGGCCAGCTCCCCGGCGTGGGTCGGGAGCAGCGCGCAGCGCACGCCGCCGTCCCGCTCGGCTCCGGGCGCGGGGCGCAGCGCCTCGACGCCCTCGTGCATCTCGCGCAGCGGGGCGGCGAGCCGGTTGGCGAGGTCGAGGAGGCGGCCGCCGCTGCGGCGGTTCTCGCTGAGCGCCTGGCGGCGGGCGGGGCGGCCGGCCGCGTCCGGGAAGTGCCGGGGGAAGTCGTCGAGGTTGGCGACGGACGCGCCGCGCCAGCCGTAGATGGCCTGGCAGGGATCGCCGACCGCGGTGACGGCGTGGCCGGTGCCGCCGCCGAACAGCCCGGAGAGCAGGATGCGCTGGGCCACGGAGGTGTCCTGGTACTCGTCCAGGAGGACGACCTCGAACTGCTCGCGGAGGATGCGGCCGACCTCGGGGCGGGTACGGGCGAGGGTCGCGGAGAACGCGATCTGGTCGCCGAAGTCGAGCAGGTCGCGGTGGCGCTTCTCCTCGCGGTAGGCGCTCACGAGTTCGAGGAGTTCCAGCCGGGCGCGGGCGGCTTCGGGGACCTTCCGCAGCTCGGCGTTGCTCAGCCGGGCCCCGTCCAGCTCGCGCAGCAGCGCGGTGTCGTGCGCGCGCAGCCGCTCGGGCTCCACGAGGTGCTCGGCGAGTTCCGCGTCCAGCGCGAGCAGGTCCTCGACCAGGGCCGGGAGGGACTTGGTGAGGGCCGGGTACGGGCCGGGGGCGGTGCGGAGCACGCGCGCGGCGAGCTGGAAGCGGGTGGCGTCGGCGAGCAGCCGGGCGGTGGGTTCGAGGCCGATGCGCAGGCCGTGTTCCTTGAGGAGCTGCCCGGCGAACGCGTGGTAGGTGGAGATCTGCGGTTCACCGGACGGCTCGTCGCCGGCCGGGGCTCCGTCCGGGGCTCCGGGGGGACCGGGCTCGCCACCGGCCCGGACGCGCTCCCGCCCCTCGCCGCGCGGCCGCGGCAGCGCTCCGGGGCCGGGGCCCGGACCGGGAGCGGGGTCCGGGTCGGTGATCCCGGCGGCCGCGAGGGCCCTGCGGACCCGCTCGGTGAGTTCTCCGGCCGCCTTGTTGGTGAAGGTCAGGCCCAGCACCCGTTCCGGCGCGACCTGTCCGGTGCCGACCAGCCAGACGACGCGGGCGGCCATCACGGTGGTCTTCCCCGAGCCGGCCCCGGCCACGATCACCTGCGGGGCGGGCGGCGCCGTGATGCAGGCCGTCTGCTCCGGGGTGAAGGGGATGCCGAGGAGCTCCTTGAGCTGCTCGGGGTCGGTGATGCGTGCTGCCACCCGAGTGAGGCTAGCGGTGCCCGCCGACAGCCGTGGCCGCGGCGGCTTCAGCGGCGGGCCCGGAGCCCTGGTGCCCTGGGGGCGGAGGGCGACGGGGCCGGGACCCCGCGGACGGCCCGCGCCGGTCCCGGCAGCCTAGCCGTCGCGGGCGGGCCCCGGCCGCCGTTTCCGCGGTACCGGCCTCAGTCCACGACGTGCCGGCCCTCGGGCCGGGCGGAGCACGAGTTCTGGAAGGCGCAGTGCCCGCAGTGCTGCCCGGTGCTGGGGGTGAAGCGCTCGTCCAGGACCCGGCCGGCCGCGTCGGCGAGCAGCCCGCTCACCCACTCCGCCGGTTCGCCGGCCTCCGTCACCGGCGGCTCCTGCGCCTGGACGGCGGGCAGGGCGTCACCGCCCTCCTTCTTGGGCGCCCCCAGCCGCAGATGGACGAGCTCGGCGCCGCCCGCCTCGGGGGTGCGGCCCCCGAAGACCTCGTCCAGCGCACCCTCGCGCACCGCGAGCTGGTAGACGGCCAGCTGCGGATGGCGGGCCACCTCCGGGCCGGCCGGCTTGGACTTGCCCGTCTTGAAGTCGACGACGTAGGCGCGTCCCTCGGCGTCCGCCTCGACCCGGTCCATGCTGCCCCGGATGCGGACGGCGTGGTCGCCGGCCTCCAGCGTCACGTCGAAGCCGTGTTCGCCCGCGACCGGGGTACGGGCGCCGCGGTCCAGGACGTGCCAGCTGAGGAAGCGCTCCAGCGCCGCACGCGCGTTCTCCTTCTCCTGGCGGGACTTCCAGGGGGCGTCGAAGGCGAGGGAGTCCCAGACGGAGTCCAGCCGCTCCATGAGGACGTCCAGATCGGCGGGGGTGCGGCCGGAGGCCACCTCGTCGGCGAGCACATGGACGACGTTGCCGAAGCCCTGCGCGGCGGTCGACGGCTTGTCCGCCCTGACCTCCCGCCCCAGGAACCACTGGAGTGAACAGGTGTTCACCAGTTGGTCGAGCGCGCTGCCGGAGAGGGCGACGGGCTGGTCCCGGTCGCGCAGCGGGACCCGGTTGTGCGTCGGCTCGTACAGGCCCCACCAGCGGGTGGGGTCCGCGGTGGGCACGAGCGGCCGGCCGTCCTCGTCCCGCAGTGCGGCCAGCCGGGCCAGCCGCTCGGCCGCCGCCTCGCGCAGCGCCGGTGAGGCGGCGGGATCGACGGTGGTGGCCCGCAGCTCGGCGACGAGCGCGGCCACGGACAGCGGGCGCCGCGGGCGCTGGGTGACGTCGACCGGGTCCGTGCCGAGTTCGGTGAGGAAGCGGGAGGGCTGGTCACCGTCGTCCGCCGGCGCCTTGACGGCGGTGACGACGAGCCGTTCGCGGGCCCGTGTCGCGGCGACGTAGAACAGCCGCCGCTCCTCCGCGAGCAGGGCGCCGGGGGTGAGCGGTTCGGCGATGCCGTCCCGGCCGATCCGGTCGGCCTCCAGCAGCGAGCCGCGGCGGCGCAGATCGGGCCAGAGCCCCTCCTGCACCCCGGCGACGATCACGAGCTGCCACTCCAGGCCCTTGGACCGGTGCGCCGTCATCAGCCGGACGGCGTCGGGCCGGACGGTGCGGCCGGAGAGCGTGTCGGCGGCGATGTCCTGGGCGTCGAGCTCCTCCAGGAAGTTGAGGGCGCCCCGGCCGCCGACGCGCTCCTCGGCGCGCGCGGCGGTCTCGAACAGCGCGCAGACGGCGTCCAGATCGCGGTCCGCGTTGCGCCCGGCCGCGCCGCCGCGCAGGGCGGCCCGCTCCAGCCGCGACGGCCAGGGGGTGCCGTCCCACAGCTCCCAGAGCGCCTGTTCGGCGGTGCCGCCGCCGGCCAGCAGCTCGCGCGCCTTGCGCAGCAGCGTGCCGAGCCGCTGCGCGCCCCGCGCGTACGCCGGGTCGTGCGCGACGAGCCGCTCCGGTTCGGCGAGGGCCTCGGCGAGCAGGACGTCGGACGGGCGCGGCAGCGGGTTGCCCGCCGCACGCTCCTCCTCGCGCAGGGCCCGGCCGAGCCGCCGGAGGTCCGTGCTGTCCATGCCACCCAGCGGGGAGGTGAGCAGGGTGAGGGCGGTCTCGGTGTCGAGCCGGGCGGCCCACGGCTCGGGCTGGAACCCCGGCTCCGGCTCCGGTTCCGGGCCCGCCCCGGCCGCCCGGGTCCCGGCCTCCGGCGCCGCCACAGGGGCCTGCCCGGCTTCCGTCCGGGCTCCCGCTCCGTCCTCCGCGCCGGCTCTGTCCTCCGCCCCGGCCGGGACGCCGCCGCCCGTCCCGCGGCCCGCGGGCTCCCGCCGGCCGGGGAGCGCGGCCGTCGCCGCCGCGCGCAGCGCCGTCAGCAGCGGTGCCACCGCCGGTTCGTGGCGCAGCGGCAGATCGTCGCCGTCGACCTCCACGGGGACGCCTGCCGAGGTGAGCGCCCGGCGCACGCCCGGGATGGAGCGCCCCCCGGCGCGCACCAGGACGGCCATGTCGCTCCACCGCACGCCGTCCTCCAGGTGTGCGCGGCGCAGCATGTCGGCGATGTTGTCCAGCTCGGCGCCCGCCGTCGGATAGGTGAAGACCTCGGCCCGGCCGCCGTCCCGTACCGGTACGAGCTCCCGGTGGGCGCGGACGACGTCGGCGGGCAGCCGGGGCAGCGGCATCCGGCGGGTGACGAGGCGGCTCGCCGCGAGCAGGGCGGCACCGGACCGCCGGGAGGTGCGCAGCACGCGCACCGGCGCGGGCCGGCCGTCGGCCCGGGGGAAGGCGTGCGGGAAGCCGAGGATGCCGTTCACGTCGGCGCCGCGGAAGGCGTAGATCGACTGGTCGGGGTCGCCGAAGGCCACCAGGGAGCGGCCCCGGCCCGCCAGCGCGTGCAGCAGCCGGACCTGCGCCGCGTCGGTGTCCTGGTACTCGTCGACCAGCACCACGTCGTAGCGCCCGGCGATCTCGGCGGCGACCTCGGGACGTTCGGCGAGCAGCACGGCCCGGTGCACCAGTTCGGCGTAGTCGAGCACGCCCTGCGCGTCGAGCACGTCGAGGTACTCCGCGAGGAAGGAGGCCGCGGCGCCCCAGTCGGGCCGTCCGGTCCGGGCCGCGAAGGCGCCCAGCGCTCCGGGGCCCAGGCCGAGTTCCCGGCTGCGGGCCAGGACGGCGCGGACCTCGTCGGCGAAGCCGCGGGTGGTCAGGCAGGCGCGGAGGTCGTCCGGCCAGCGCACCGCACCGCGCCCCCCGCGCTCCAGTTCGGTCTGCCCGGCGAGGAGCTCGCGGACGACGACGTCCTGCTCGGGGCCGGACAGCAGCCGCAGGGGATCGGCGAAGAGATCGGCGTCCTGGTGCGCCCGCACCAGCGCGTAGCAGTACGAGTGGAAGGTGGTGGCCTGTGGTCCGCGTCCGCCGAGCCGGGCGGCCATCCGGTCGCGCAGTTCGACGGCGGCCTTGCGGCTGAAGGTGAGGACGAGGACGCGCGCCGGGTCGGTGCCGCGGCGCACCCGCTCGGCGACGGTCTCCACGAGGGTGGTGGTCTTGCCGGTGCCGGGCCCGGCGAGCACGAGCAGCGGTCCCCCGCCGTGCTCAACCACGGCGCGCTGGTCCGCGTCCAGGACAGGAGGGGCCACCGGCCCGGGCGGGGTCCGCACGAGCCGGTACGGACCCGCCGGCTGCTGCCGTACCCGCGGGTGCGGGGAGAGGGACGGGAGGGAGGTGCTCACGTGGGTCGCCGGTCCTGGTGGGTGTGCTGGTCGCCGTGTGCCGGAGGGCGCCCGGTGACGGCCGGGTGTGACGGTGGTGCGCGGGTGCCGCCCGTCCGCGGCGGCGGGGGCACCCCGCTCATGGAAGCACGGGGCGCCGCGCGGCACACCGGTCCGTCCGGGGCCCGGGGGGAACGCGCGGGCGGCTCACGGGGAAAACCCGCGGGCGTTTCACGGGCCGGATGACGGATGCTGTCCGATGTGATCCCCCGCCCCGGCACCGCGCTCCGCGCCGCCCCCCGCACCGCGCGGTGCGGCGCCGTCCCCCGCTGCCGCCGCGCCGGTGCCGCCGTCCCAGCGGGCGGCCGCCAGGTCGATGCGCGGGGTCCGGCCGGAGCCGCCCCGGGGCTGCCGCAGGGGGGTGCCCTCGGCGCGGTAGTGGTCGAGGGCCCGTCTCTCGTGCCCGGGCAGCAGCGCTCCGTCGGCGCGCACCACGCGCCACCACGGGACGGCGCCGCCGTAGAGCGCCATGACCCGGCCCACCTGCCGGGGACCGGCCTCGCCGAGCCACTCGGCCACGTCGCCGTACGTCATCACGCGGCCGGGCGGGATCAGTTCGGCCGTCGCCAGCACCCGCTCCGCGTACTCGGGCAGGTCCCCCGGTCCCTCCGGGGTGCTCTCTCCACTCATCCGGCCCATCCTGCACCACGGCGCCGACACCGTCCCGGTGCGGCCGCCGACCCGGTCCCGGGCGGCGCGCCGAGGGGCGTGCGTGGGATTTCCCACGCCTCCGAAATGCGCCCTCCTGCCCCTCGACCGGGCGCAACCGTGACACCATCTTCCGGGCGGTGACTGGTGATACGAGACCAAGAAGAGACGGCAGAGCAGCGGAACGGCCGCGGCCCCGAGGGGGCCGGCAGCTCCGCCGCGCCGCCGCGCCCGGACATCCCCGCCGGTCACACCGCCGCCGACGGCTCCCCCGGTGACGGCGCGGCCGGCGGCGAGCGCGCCGACTCCGGCGCCACCCCCGCGGGGCGGCGCGCCGAGGAGCACACCGACCCCGTCTCCGGGGACGAGCCGCTGCTGCCCGCCCGTGTACACCGCCCGCCCGACCTCGTACGGCTGCTGCTCGGCGTGCTCGGCATCGCCGTGGTCCTGGCCGTCGCCGCCTTCGCCCACGGCACGACCGAGGGCCTGGAGAAGGACATCGGCAAGGGCACCGGCCAGGCGCCCACCCTCCTGATCAACTTCGCCGGTCTGGCCTCCAGCGTCACCGTGCTGATCGTGCCGGTGGCCTTCGCCATCGAACGGCTCGCCAAGCGCGACGGGCTGCGCATCGCCGACGGTGTGCTGGCGGCCGTCCTCGCCCACGGCCTCGCGCTCCTCACCGACCTGTGGGTGGCCGAGTCGGCCCCCGGCTCCATTCGCGACGCGCTCACCCAGCAGGCGCCCAGCGGCGATGTGACCGACCCGGTGCACGGCTATCTGGCGCCCGTCATCGCCTATATGACGGCGGTCGGGATGGCCCGGCGGCCCCGCTGGCGGGTGGTGCTCTGGTTCGTCCTGCTGCTCGACTCGCTGGCGGTGCTCGTCGGCGGCTTCTCGACCCCGTTCTCGATCGTCGTCACCGTGCTGCTGGGCTGGACCGTCGCCTACGGCACGCTCTACGCCGTCGGTTCACCGAACGTACGGCCGACCGGGCAGACGCTGCTGGCCGGTCTGCGCCGCGTCGGCTTCACCCCCGTCCGCGCCATGCGCACCGAGGACGACCAGGAGGCGGAGCGGCAGGACCGCGGCCGCAGCTACCTCGTCACCCTGGAGGACGGCCCGCCCCTCGACGTCACCGTCGTCGACCGCGAACAGCAGGCGCAGGGCTTCTTCTACCGGGTCTGGCGCCGGATGGCCCTGCGCGGCATCACCCAGCGCCGCAGCCTCCAGTCGCTCCGCCAGGCACTGGAACAGGAGGCGCTGCTCGCCTACGCCGCCATCGCGGCCGGCGCCAACGCGCCCCGGCTGATCGCCACCTCGGAGCTCGGCCCGGACGCCGTGATGCTCGTCTACGAGCACACCGGCGGCCGCAGCCTGGACTCCCTGCCCGCGGAGGAGATCACCGACGAGCTGCTCCACGGCGCCTGGCACCAGGTGCGCGCACTCCAGTCACGGCGGATCGCCCACCGCAGACTCGTCGGCGACGCGATCCTGGTGGACCGCTCGGGCGGGGTGGTCCTCACCGACCTGCGCGGCGGCGAGATCGCCGCGAGCGACCTGGTGCTCCGCATGGACGTGGCCCAGCTGCTGACGACACTCGGGCTGCGGGTGGGCGCCGAGCGGTCGGTGAGCGCCGCGGTCGCCGTCCTCGGCCCGGACGCCGTCGCCGACAGCCTGCCGCTGCTCCAGCCGATCGCCCTCAGCCGCGCCACCCGCGCCGAACTCCGCAGACGCGCCAAGGACCGGGCGCAGCGGGAGCGGGAGGCGGCGGTGGCGGCGTCCCGGGCCCGGCACGCCGCCGCCCACGGCCCGTCCTCACTGCTGCCGGACCGCAAGGCCGTACGCGCCGAGAAGCGGGCCGTGGACGAGGCGATCGAGGAGGCCCGCGAGGAGGACCTGCTGGCGCAGATCCGGCGGCAGGTCCTGCTGATCCGCCCGCAGGCCCCGGTGGAGCCGGCCCGGCTGGAACGGATCCGGCCGCGCACCCTCGTCACCTTCATCGCGGGCGCCTTCGCCGCGTACTTCCTGCTCTCCCAGCTCACCCATGTGAGCTTCCGGGACGTCGTCGCCGAGGCCCGCTGGGGCTGGGTGGCGGCGGCCCTGCTCTTCGCGGCGCTCAGCTACCTCGGCGCCACCCTGAACCTCCTCGGCTTCGTCTCGGAGAAGGTGCCCTTCCTCCGGACGGTGATGGCCCAGGTCGCCGGCTCCTTCGTGAAGCTGGTCGCCCCGGCCGCCGTCGGCGGGGTCGCGCTCAACACCCGCTTCCTGCAGCGGGCGGGGGTGCGCCCGGGGCTCGCGGTGGCGAGCGTCGGCGCCTCGCAGCTCGTCGGCCTCGGCCTGCACATCCTGCTGCTGGCCACCTTCGGCTATCTCACCGGCACGGAGCGCACTCCGTCGCTCTCGCCCTCCCGCACGGTGATCGCCGGACTGCTGACGGCGGCGGTGCTGACGCTGATCGTCACGGCGGTGCCCGTGCTGCGGAAGTTCGTCTCCACCCGGGTCCGGTCGCTCTTCGCCGGGGTGGTGCCGCGGATGCTCGACATCATGCAGCGTCCGCAGAAGCTGCTGACCGGGATCGGCGGCACGCTGCTGATGCAGCTCGCGTTCGTCATGTGCCTGGACGCCTCGATCCGGGCGTTCGGCGGCGAGCTGAGCTACGCGAGCATCGCCGTCGTCTTCCTCGCCGGCAACGCGCTCGGCTCGGCGGCCCCGACCCCCGGCGGTGTGGGCGCGGTGGAGGCGGCGCTCACGCTGGGCCTGATCGCGGCCGGTCTGCCGAAGGAGATCGCCACCCCCGCGGTGCTGCTCTTCCGGCTGATGACGTTCTGGCTGCCGGTGCTGCCGGGATGGTTCGCCTTCACGCAGCTCACCCGCAAGGCCGCCATCTAGTGCTGTGACCGGGCCGCGGCGGCCCGCAGCCTCCCGGGGCGCGTCTCCCCCTTGCCCGCCGGGGCCCACCTCCGTACGGCCGCGCCGTGTTCGCGGCACCGCAGCTGCCGGACCGAGCCCGCCCATCACCTTGCATGTGCGAGGGAATCGTCCGTACAGTGCCGCACATGCGGTCCTACACCATCGGACGGGCGGCCCGGCTGCTCGGCGTCAGTCCCGACACCGTCCGCCGCTGGGCGGACTCCGGCCGGCTCCCCACCCGCCGGGACGGCGCCGGCAAGCGGCTGATCGAGGGCCCGGACCTGGCCGCCTTCTCCGTCGCCCTGGCCGCCGAGGGCCACCCGGGCGACGGCGAGGAGGAGCCGTACACCACCGCCCGCAACGCCTTCCCCGGGATCATCACCTCGGTGAAGACCGGCGATGTCGCCGCGCAGGTGGAGGTGCAGGCCGGTCCGCACCGCCTGGTGTCCCTGCTGACCCGGGAGGCGGTGGAGGAACTGGGTCTGGCCGTCGGGATGGAGGCGGTGGCCCGGGTGAAGTCCACCAACGTCCACATCGATCTCGTCTGAGCCACGGAGCAGCAGCCATGGATCACAGCAGCCCCGCACTCCGCGCGGTGGCCGCCGCACGGAGCTCGCCGGCCGCCCTCGCGGCCGCTCTGCTGTTCGCCTCCGCCACCGCCTGCGCCCCGGGCTCCGGCTCCGGCGGCACGGATGCGGACGGCGGTACGACGGAGCTGACGGTCCTGGCCGCCTCCTCGCTCACCGATGTGTCCGCCCGGCTCGCCACCCGCTACGAGCGGACGCACCCCGGAACCTCGGTGCGTCTCTCCTTCGCCGGTTCGCAGGAACTGGTGTCCCAGGTGCGGCAGGGGCTGCCCGCCGACGTGGTCGTCACCGCCGACGCCGCCACCATGGACGCGGTGGCGGAGGACACGGAGACCCCGGCCGTCATCGCCGGCAACGAGCTGGCCGTCGCCGTGGCCCCGGGGAACCCCGAGAACGTCCGGGGCCTCCGCGATCTGGGGCGGGACGGCCTCAAGGTCGTCCTGGCCGCCCCCGAGGTCCCGGTCGGCCGCTACAGCGAGCGGGTCCTGGACGGGGCGGGCGTCACCGTCACCCCGGTCTCCCGGGAACCGAGCACCCGAGCGGTCCTGGGCAAGGTCCGGCTGGGGGAGGCCGACGCCGGCCTCGTCTACCGCACCGACGTCATGAGCGCCGGGGACGCGGTCTCGGCCGTGGACCTGCCCGAGGGCCGGGACGCCGCCGTCTCCTATCCCGCCGCCGCGCTCAGCGGCTCCCGCCACCCCGCCGCGGCCGCCGAGTTCGTCCGCTGGCTGCGCTCGCAGCCAGCCCAGCGCCTGCTGCGCGACGCCGGGTTCACCCGGCCGTGAGCCGCACCGGAACCCCCGGGACGTCCCCCGGGAAGACCCCCGGGGAAGGCCGGGAACAGCACGGCGGGAGCTCCGGCGGCGCCACCGCCCGGCGCGCCCGGCCCGGAGCGCGGAACCGTCTCCGGCGGCCCGGAGGGCGCCCGCCACTCGCCCTCGCGCTGCCGGCCGCCCTCGCCGTCGCCTTCCTCCTCGTCCCGCTGGCCGGTGTGCTCGCCGGGACGCCCTGGACCGGACTGCCGGAACGGCTGACCCGGCCCGCCGTCCTGGAGGCGCTGGCGCTCTCCCTCGCCGTCTCCGGCTGGGCCCTGCTGCTGTCCCTCGTCCTGGGGGTGCCGCTGGCCTGGCTGCTGGCGCGCGTCCGCTTCCCCGGCCGGAGCCTGGTGCGCGTCCTGGTGATGCTGCCGATGGTCCTGCCGCCCACGGTCGCCGGTGTCGCCCTGCTCCAGGGCTACGGACGCCAGGGCCTGCTCGGCGGCCGGCTGGAGGCGTGGACCGGGCTCACCCTGTCCTTCTCGACCGCCGGGGCCGTCGTGGCGGCGGCCTTCGTCTCCCTCCCCTTCCTCGTGATCAGCCTGGAGGGGGCGCTGTCCGGCCTCCATCCGCGCTACGAGGAGACGGCCGCGTCCCTGGGCGCCTCACCGCTGCGGGTGTTCGCCACCGTGACCGTGCCGATGGTCGCGCCGGGCCTGCTCGCGGGGGCGGCGCTGTGCTGGGCACGGGCGCTCGGCGAGTTCGGGGCGACGATCACCTTCGCGGGGAACCTCCCCGGAACGACCCAGACCCTGCCCCTCCAGGTCTACCTCCTGCTCCAGGACGACCCCGAGGGCGCGACGGCGGTCTCCCTGCTGCTGCTCGCCATCGCGACGGCCGTGCTGATCGCGCTGCGCGGCCGCTGGCTGACCGGCCGGCGTCCGGCGGTCTCCGCCCCGGCCGGGGCGGACCCCTCCGCGCCTCCGCCCGGCGCGGCCGGCGGCGGCACGCGCACCCCCGCGGACGGCGGCGCGGAGGCGGGCACGGGCGGCGGTACGCGGAGCGCCCCGGGCCCGGGCCCGGGCCCGGCCCCGGAACCGCCCCCGCCCGCCGCCCCGGACGGCGGGCCCGCCCTCACCGCGGAGGTCACCGGCGCCACCCGGGTCTCCCTCGGCGTGCCCGCCGGAACGACCGTCGCCGTCGTCGGCCCCAACGGGGCGGGCAAGACGACCCTGCTGCGCGCCCTCCTCGGGCTCACCCCCCGCGCCCGGGCCGAACAGCTGTTCCTCGGCGACCGCGATGTCTCCGCACTCCCCCCGCACCGCCGCGGCATCGCCTGGGTACCGCAGGACGGCGCCCTCTTCCCGCATCTCCCGGCCCTCGCCAACACCGCCTACGGCGCCCGCGCCCAGGGCGTGGGCCGGGCGGACGCACGCCGGGAGGCCCAGCGGTGGCTCGACCGGCTCGGTGTGGGCGGGCTGGCACACCGGCGGCCCGGGGAACTCTCCGGCGGCCAGGCGCAGCGCGTCGCCCTCGCCCGGGCCCTGGCCGCACGCCCCCGGCTGCTGCTCCTGGACGAGCCGCTCGCCGCGCTCGACCAGACCACCCGGGCCGCGGTGCGCCACACCCTGCGCACCCATCTGGCCGGCTTCCCGGGCGTCTGCCTGATCGTCACGCACGATCCGGTCGAGGCGGTGTCGCTCGCCGGACGGGTGCTCGTCCTGGAGGAGGGCCGGGCCGTGCAGTACGCGGCACCGCCGGAGGTCTCCCGCCATCCGCGGTCCCCGTGGGTGGCGCGGATGCTCGGCCGGAACGCGTGGCCCGGCACCACCGCGGCGGCGGACGGCGCGGCCGGTGCGGCCGGTGTCCTGCACCTCGACGGCGGCGGACGCCTGGTCGCCGCCGACCCGCTGCCGCCGGCGGGCAGCCGGGTGCTGGCCGTGGTGGGTCCCGAGGCCGTGTCCCTCCACACCCGGCGGCCGTCCGGCAGTCCGCGCAACGTCTGGCGGGGCACGGTACGGGAGATCAGCGCGCAGGGCGGGCGGCTGCGGGTGCTGATCGACGCGGAACCGGACGTCGTCGCCGAGATCACCCCGCAGGCGGCGGCCGATCTGGCACTCGGCGAGGGCTCCCCGGTCTGGGTCGGGGTCAAGGCCACAGAAGTCACTTTCGTCACCCTCTGACAGACCCAGGGCCTACGATGTTGCGTCGTCGTTCCTCTCACGTCGAGCGCCCCCGAGCCGACGGTTGCCAGGCGAAGTGGAGCCCACATGTCCAGAACCGTCCGGGCCGGGGCGCTGGCCGCCGTCGCGCTGCTGCTGGCCGCCACCACGGCCGCGTGCGGGGACAAGGAGAAGGGGAAGGAGAGCGCGCCGGGGAAGGCCGCCGTGTCCGCCTCCCCCGGCGCGGACGGCGGGGAACCGCCCGCCCTGCCCGCCGCGTTGACCGGCCAGAAGCCGCGCTGGAAGGAGTGCGGGGCACCGGCCGCGGCGCTCGGCTCCACGGGCCGGGCCCCCGGGGCCCGCTGGCAGTGCGCCACGGTCGAGGCACCGCTGGACTACGCCGACCCGGACGGCGACACCCTCGGCATCGCCCTGATCCGAGCCCGGGCCACCGGCCGAGGGGAGCGGATCGGCTCACTCCTGCTCAACTTCGGCGGCCCCGGCAACTCCGGGGTGGCCAGCCTCCCCGGCTGGGGCACCGTCTTCGACGACCTGAACTCCCGGTACGACCTGGTGGGCTTCGACCCGCGCGGCGTCGCCGGGAGTTCCGGAGTGGTCTGCCGGGACAGCGAGGCGATGGAGGCCGCAGCGTCCCGGCTCGACCACACGCCGGACGACGCGGCGGAGGAGAAGGCGTTCCTGGCCGACGCCAAGGACTTCGCGGCCGGCTGCGAGCGCCGGTCCGGCGCGGTGCTGCCCCACGTCGGCACCGAGAGCGCCGCCCGCGACCTGGACCTGCTCCGCGCGGTCCTCGGTGACGACAAGCTCCACTACCTCGGCTTCTCCTATGGAACCCGGCTCGGCGCCGTCTACGCCCACCTCTTCCCGCGGCGGGTGGGGCGGCTGGTGCTCGACGCGGTGAGCGACCCCTCCGCGGACGACGTGCGGCACGCGCGCAACCAGACCACCGGCTTCCAGCGGGCGCTGGACAACTACCTCGCCGACTGCGCCGCACAGGGCGCGGCCTGCCCGGCCGGCGGCGATCCGGCGGCCGGTGCCGAGAAGATCGCCGGACTGCTGCGCCGGCTGGACCGCGATCCGCTGCCGGCCTCCGGCGGACGCGAGCTGACCGAGTCGCTGGCCCGCACCGGCATCGTCCGCGCCCTCTACACCGAGCAGTTGTGGGAACAGCTGACCGGCGCCCTGCGGGAAGCGTTCGAAGCGGGCACCGGCAGCCGGCTGCTCGCCCTGGCCGACGCCTACAACGACCGGGACGAGAACGGCCGGTACAGCAGCCAGAGCCACTCCCAGCGGGCCATATCCTGTGCCGACTCCGCCGACCGGATGAGTCTCGGCGAGGCCCGGGACCTCCTGCCGGAGTTCCGCGAACTCTCCCCGGTCTTCGGGGAGTTCCTGGCCTGGGACCTGGCCGGCTGGTGCGCCGGCTGGCCGGTGCGGGAGGACGCGGGCCGCCCGGAGGTGAGCGCGGAGGGCGCCGATCCGATCCTGGTGATCGGCACCACCGGCGACCCGGCGACTCCCTACGAGGGCGCGAAGATCATGGCCGACGGGCTCGGCGAGGGCGTGGGCATCCATCTGACGTACGAGGGCGAGGGCCACGGCGCCTACAGCTCGGGGAACGCCTGCATGAAGAAAACCGTCGACGCCTACTTCCTCGACGGCGAGGTCCCCGAGGACGGCACGACCTGCTCCTGAGCCCCGCGCGGACAAGCGGAAGACCCCCCGTCGCACCGAGCGGTGCGCGAGGGGCCTTCCGCGGACCCGTGCCGGCCGGGCCGCCGGCACCGCCGGTCAGTAGACCGGCTTGTCCGGCTCTATCTGGTGGACCCAGCCGATCACGCCGCCGCCGACGTGGACGGCGTCCGAGAAGCCCGCGTTCTTCAGGACCGCGAGGACTTCCGCGGAGCGGACACCCGTCTTGCAGTGCAAGACGATCTTCCGGTCCTGGGGCAGGTCCTGGAGGGCGGTGCCCATCAGGAACTCGTTCTTGGGGATCAGCCGCGCGCCGGGGATCGAGACGATCTCGTACTCGTTGGGCTCCCGGACGTCGATGATGTCGATCTTCTCATCGCTGTCGATCCACTCCTTGAGCTGCGCCGGAGTGATCGTGGAGCCCGCCGCCGCCTCCTGCGCCTCCTCGGAGACGACACCGCAGAAGGCCTCGTAGTCGATGAGCTCGGTGACGGTCGGGTTCTCGCCGCAGACCGCGCAGTTCGGGTCCTTGCGGACCTTGACCTGCCGGTACGTCATCTCCAGGGCGTCATAGATCATCAGCCGGCCGAGCAGCGGCTCGCCGATGCCGGCCAGCAGCTTGATCGCCTCATTGGTCTGGATCGACCCGATCGACGCGCAGAGCACGCCGAGCACGCCGCCCTCGGCGCAGGACGGGACCATGCCCGGCGGCGGGGGCTCCGGGTAGAGGCAGCGGTAGCACGGCCCGTGCTCGCTCCAGAAGACCGAGGCCTGGCCGTCGAAGCGGTAGATCGAACCCCAGACGTACGGCTTGTTCAGCAGCACGCAGGCGTCGTTCACCAGGTAGCGGGTGGCGAAGTTGTCCGTGCCGTCCACGATCAGGTCGTACTCGGCGAAGATCTCCATCACATTGGAGCTGTCCAGCCGCTCCGCGTGGATCCGGACGTCGACGTAGGGGTTGATGCCCAGGATGGTGTCCCGGGCGGACTCCGCCTTGGGCCGGCCGATGTCGGCCTGGCTGTGGATGACCTGGCGCTGCAGGTTGGACTCGTCCACCTCGTCGAACTCGACGATGCCGAGGGTGCCCACGCCCGCGGCGGCGAGGTACATCAGGGTCGGCGAGCCCAGCCCTCCGGCCCCGACGGCCAGCACCTTGGCGTTCTTGAGCCGCTTCTGCCCGTCCATCCCGACATCCGGGATGATCAGGTGGCGGGAGTACCTGCGGACCTCGTCGACGGTGAGCTCGGCGGCCGGCTCGACCAGGGGTGGCAGCGACACGGGGACTCCGTTGGTCGTTAAGAGGACAGTTGGTTCTCTCCGTAACACTGCCACGCCCCTTCTCATTCCGAGACACGCGTTCCGATCCGCGAGACGAATTCGTCCCAGTACCCGGGCAGCGCCTCCCAGGGTCCCCCGCCGTCGCCGCGGTCGGTCCGGTCCGTGAAGTAGACGGTCCCGGCCCCCAGCCAGCGGGCGGTCCGCAGCGCCTGCTCCAGATGGCCGCGCGGCAGGCAGTGGACCAGGTGGCAGAACCGCTCCGGAGGGTACTCCGCCGTCCACTCGGGCGCCTGTGACCAGCGGTACTCCGCCCACGGCCCGGCGAAGGTCACCAGCTGGCAGCCCGGGATCTCGGCGAAGCCGGGGTCCGGGTGCAGCCCGTGCTCCAGCACCAGACGCGCGTCCTGCCGCAGCGCCAGCAGGGCGTCCGCGAGGCGGCGGACCCCGTCGAGGGCGGCGTACCGGCCCGGGCAGCGGCGCAGATAGAAGCCGTCCGTCCGGTACCACTCGGTGAAACGCCGCGCGTCCCGGACGATCTCGCCGAACGGCCGGGTGCCGTGGCCCAGGTCCAGCAGGCCGAGGACCCGCACCCCGCCGTTCCGCAGCCGTCCGGCCGCCTCCAGGCAGCGCGGGTCGGGCAGCACGCCCGGCCCGCGCGCGACGTCGAGGACCGCCCAGTCCAGCGGGGTGTGCGGACGGGTGAGAGCCGCCCACTCCACGGGGGCGAGCAGCGGATGCGCGCAGCCGGGCACGCCGACGCCCGGCCGGGCGGCCGCCGCCGCTCCCACCCCCCGGCGGGGGCCGCTCCGGGTCAGAGACGACATGCCGCCTCCATCCAGATGTCGGCCAGCGACTCCTCCAGACCGATCCGGGGCCGCCAGCCGAGGCGGTCGCGGGCGGTGCGCACGTCCGCCTGCTGCCAGGCGCCGCAGCCGTCGGGGTACGGATGCGGGGCCGGCTGGGGCGGCTGCTGCTCCCCCGTCCCGCCTCCGCCGGGCCCGCGCTGAGACGCGATGTCCAGCTCGCGGACAGCCCCGCCGAATCCGGCCACCCGCGCGAGCACTCCGGCCACGTCCCGCAGCCGCACGGCTCGTCCGGTCCCGATGTTGACGACGCCCTGGGCGGCCGACAGGGAGGCCGCGTGCACCGCGCGCGCCACGTCCCGTACGTCCACGAAGTCGCGCTGCACGCCGAGGCCGCCGACCCTGAGTTCGGTGTCGCCCGACTGCAGGGCGCGCCGCATGGCCTCGGCCAGCCGGCCGAGCGGCGAACCCGCCGGCGTACCGGGCCCGGCCGGTGAGAACACCCGCAGCACCACGGCGTCCAGGTCCGAGCCGAGGACCAGCTCGGTCGCCGCCAGCTTGCTCACGCCGTACGGCCCGCCGGGGCGCGGCATCGCGTCCTCGGCCGTGGAGGAGCCGGATTGCGCGGGCCCGTACTCCGAGGCGCAGCCCACCTGCACCAGCCGCGCGCCGCAGCGGCTACGGCGCAGGGCCTCGCAGATCGTCGCCACGGCGACGGTGTTGTGCCGGGTCAGCTCCCGGGCACCGCCGCGGGTGGTTCCCGCGCAGTTGACGACCACACCGGGGTGCACCGCGTCCAGGAAGCGGGCCAGCGCGCCGGGGCTGCCGCCGGCCAGGTCGAAGCGGACGTCGGCGTCGTCGCCCCGGCCGAGCGCGGTGAGCTGCGCGGCCGGGTCCGCGAGCAGCCGTTCGGCGACATGCCGTCCGATGAAGCCGTTGGCGCCGATCAGCAGCACCCTCATCGCCCGCCCTCCCGCTTCCGGCCGGCGAGGTCGCCGGTGCGGCGGGACGGACCCGGGGCGCCGGTACGGAAGTCGCGTGACGTCATGTCTCGTTCTCCTTGCGATTCGGGAAGGGCGGAGCCCGGTTCCCGTGCGGGAACCGGCGGGACGGCCGGGATGGGGGCCGCCGGGTGACGCCGCGGCGGGGGGTCGCGGCGGGTGGACGGGAGGGAGCCGGTGGTGTTCTCCGGCCGTTGACGGTCCGCCGGGGATCAGCGCATCCGGTGCGCGGGGCGGAGGTCCCGCGGCGGGGGGCGGCCGGCGGTGGGAGCGGAACGTTCCGCCTCCGCCCGGGAGACCCTGCCGCGGAGGCCCGCGGAGGGGGCCGCGGCACAACCCGCGCCCGGCGAATCCCCGGCGCCCCGGGACACCTCTGCCTCACGGTTCGCATACGGACCCACACGTTCCGTAAATATGTCAACGCGCACGAGTGCACCACCTGTCTCCGCACAGGCCGTCCGGCGGACAGCGGGACGACCGTACGAGGCCGCCGGGCGGCCCGACGGACGGTTGTCCGCAGCACCACCAAAAGGGGTGAATGCTCGTGACTTTTCAGGCCCGGAGGCGTTGCATGATCATCCGCCCCGGCGCCGGGCGGCTGTCACCGGGCCTCACCCGGCCCGCCGCACGCCCGTGGAGCAGCACCCGGGGCCCGGGGCGGCCCGGAGGCTACGGGAACGGCCAGGCGTTCGGCCGGCAGGTGATGCCGGCCGAGGAGAGCGATTTGGTCTGCTGCATCATCACCGGCGCCAACGCGCCCTGCGCGGTGCAGGACCGGTGGTTCAGGCCGAGCCGGTGGCCCACCTCGTGGTTGATCAGCATCTGGCGGTACCCGGCGATGTCGTCGCCGAAGGTCTTCGCCCCCTGCGCCCAGCGGTAGGCGTTGATCAGCACCCGCGGGGTGGACGCCGAGTCGCAGGAAACGTTGTCCACGGTGGTGTCGAGTCCGGACTTGGCGCACCAGACCCCGGTCGTCCCGGGGCTGGCCAGCGTGATCACGAAGTCCGCGTCGGCGCCGGTCACCCGGTCGAAGGTGCGGGCCCCGCCCCGGGACCAGCTCCGCTCGTCGTTGAGGGTGCGGTGGACGGCCTCGGCGAAGAGGTCGCCGTCCAGCGGGAGATCCTTCTCGACGTCGACGCGGTAGCGCACCACCTGGCCCTTGCCGGTGCCCTCCGCGGGGCTGCCGACGGTCCGGAAGGCGCCGGGGCCGGAGAGCTGCGGGTCGAGGGTGTCCTTGCGCGCCAACCGGTCCGTGTACGAAAGCCGTTGCGGCTTCCGGACCACGCCGCCGGGCTGTTCCGCCGCCTTGCGGTCGTCGGAGCGGGAGAGCCCCGCGCCGTCGTCACGCTGTCCGCCGCCGAGCACCGGGGCGGCATCGCTGCTCGGACCGCCGTCGGCGACCTGTCCCGCCACGACGATCGCCAGCACGGTCGTCACGGCGGCCGCCGCGACCCCGGTGAAGGCGCGGCCCCTGCCGCCCTTCTCCACGGCGTCACCGGTCCCGGAGTGGCGGGCCTGGCGGTCGGGGTCGTCGCCGCCCATGCCCCCCGGGCCGCCCCCGTCGCCGTCCTCCGGCGGTTCGCCGCCCGCCGCCGAGGGCTCGGGTCCCCGGCCGCGGCCGCCGTCCGGACCACCGGGCCGCGGCCGGGCGGGCGGCGCGGGGGTACGGGCCGGGAACACCCCGTCGTCGAACGCCTCGACGAAGTCCTGCCGGGGCCTCGGCACGGTTCCGGACGCCGGCTGCAGCGGCGGGGCGACACCCGTGGCGTACGGCGCCGGGCGCGCGCTCGCGGCACCCCATCCGCCGCCGGCCTCGTACTGCTGGGGGTGCCCGCCGCGGACCCGGGGCGTGCCGTGCGGCGGTGTCCCGTGGGCGGGAAAGCCGTGCGGCGGGGTGCCGAACGCCGGAGTGCCGTGGGCGGGCGTCCCGTGGACGGGCGTCCCGTGCGGGGGCGTGCCGTAGGCGGGCGTGCCCCGGGGCGGGGTGCCGTACGCCTGGGTGCCCCGCGCCGGAGTGCCCTGCGGAGGCGTGCCGTACGGGCCGTCCTGCGGCCGCGGCGCCCCGGGCGCCCGGGGACGCTCGTACGGTGCGCCGGGAGCCGTCGCCGCGGCCGGCCCGCGCCGGCCCGCGCCGGGAGCGCCGGGGTTTCCGGTGGCGGCCGGCGCGTCCGGCCCGGGGGATCCGGTGTCCGCGGCCGGCTCGGTGCGGCTCCGACGGCTATGACGTCCCACGCGTCGCTTCAGCTCCTGCCCGCATCAGCGGTCGTCTCGTGCAGCAGTTCGCGGAAGGCCCGCGCCACCGCCTCCGGGTATTCCATCATCGCTACGTGTCCGGCCTCCGGCAGAGCGAGAAGCCGGGAGTCGCGGAAGGCCGAGGACGCCCGGCGGGCCATCCGGAAGGATACGAGCCGGTCGCGACCGCCGTAGACGAGCAGGGTCGGTGCGAGCACCCGCTCGGCCTGCCGCCACAGAGAGTGTTGCCCGCCGAGGGTGTACGCGTCCACCACACCCCGGGCCGAGCGTGTCATCACGTCCCAGAAATACGGCAGTCCGAGGCGCCGCTCGTACTCCGCGACGGCGGCGCGGAATCCGTCGGTGTCCACGCGCGCCGGATCTCCGTAGCAGAGCGTGAGCACTTCGCGGGTGCGCCGCTCGGCGGTCCAGTCCCTGGTCACGCGGCTGAACAGGGCGGCCGCGCCGGGCACCGCGAGCAGTCCGGTCGGGACGGCGGAGAGCTGGGGTCGCCGCTCGGGCAGCGCGGGCGAGACGAGCGTGAGGGTGCGCACCAGGTCGGGACGGACCGCCGCGACGCGGGTGACAACGGCTCCTCCGAGGGAGTTCCCGAACAGATGGACGGGGCCGCGGCGGGAGGCCTCCAGCAGCCGTATGACGGCGCGGGCGTGCCCGGATATCGAGTAGTTGCCGTCGTCGGGCGGCGGGGAGAAACCGAAGCCCGGGAGGTCCACCGCCTCCGCGTCCAGATGCCCCGTCAACTCCCGCATCAGCGCGGACCAGTTGGCGGAGGAGCCGCCGAGGCCGTGGACGTACAGCGCGGGCGGCAGCCCTTCGCGCGCGGGCGGCCGGGTACGGACGGCGAGGGTCAGTCCGGGCAGGGCGACGGTCCGCAGTTCCTCACCGGGGACGACCGCGGCCCCGTGCGCCCCGGTCACCTCGGCCGCGGCGCGGGCCCACGGCAGTTCGGTCGACGACATGCCGCAATGTTACGAGACGATCACACCCCCTCCCGTGTGTCCGCCGTCACAGACCGCGCCGGGCCCGCATAGCGGGGGACCGCCGCTGCTCCTAGGCTCGGTACGGAGAGCCCGGGTTCGGTGTAAGAGCGCTCGGCCTGGAAAGGGAAGCACGCATGTCAGCAGATCCCACAGAACCGGACACCTTCGAGGACGAGACCGGCCCCGGCGAGGAGGAGCCCGACATCGAGACCCCCGAGGCGGACGCCGCCGAACAGCGCGCCGAACTCCTGGAGCAGGAGGACGCCCCGCTGCCCGACCACGTCCCCGACTCCGCCAACCCGGCCGACGCCGTGGAACAGGCCCGGGTGGTGGAGATCGACGAGGAGGACTACCGCTGAGCCGGCCGGTGGCCGCACCCGGGGGCCGGGAACGGAGGGCGCCGGAGCCGGGAGCCGGCCGGCCACCGGGGCGGTTCGCCCCTTTTCTCCGCAATGCCCTGTCCGGTCGGTGAAATTGTCGGTCGGCACCGCGCACAGCCGGGTTACCCGAAAGTACGATGGCGGCGCGGTGCTCACCGTGCACGGAACGATTCTTGGGAGGCGGCGTGACAGCCATCGAGCAGACCGAGGCGCGCCCGCGGGGCACGCGCCTGCCGCGCCGAGCCCGTCGCAACCAGCTCCTGGGGGCCGCCCAGGAGGTCTTCGTGGCCCAGGGGTACCACGCCGCGGCGATGGACGACATCGCCGAGCGCGCGGGGGTCAGCAAGCCGGTGCTCTACCAGCACTTCCCCGGCAAGCTCGATCTCTACCTCGCCCTGCTGGACCAGCACTGCGACGCCCTCCTGGACGCCGTCCGCACGGCTCTGGCCTCCACCTCCGACAACAAGCTGCGCGTCGCGGCCACCATCGACGCCTACTTCGCGTACGTCGAGAACAAGGGCGGCGCCTTCCGTCTGGTCTTCGAGTCGGACCTCACCAACGAGCCGGCCGTCGCCGAGCGCGTCGAGCGCGTCAGCCTGGAGAGCGCCAAGGCCGTCAGCGAAGTGATCGCCGAGGACACCGACCTGCCCTCCGAGGAAGCGATGCTGCTCGCCGTCGGCATGTGCGGCATGGCCCAGATCACCGCCCGCTACTGGCTCGCCTCGGGCCAGCAGGTGCCGCGCGACGCCGCGGCCAAGCTGATCTCCTCGCTCTCCTGGCGCGGTATCGCCGGCTTCCCGCTGCACGGCTCGAACCAGCAGGACTGATCCGGCGCCGTCCCGTGTTCGCCGCAAGCGTGCGGCCGTACACGGGTACGGGTCCCGGACGGGGCTAATCTTGCCTGCGTACGGCGCGGCAGGCCGCGCATCCTTCCCCGGGCCCGTTCGCCGGGGAAATCGAAAACGTCGGAGGGACATAGCCGTGGAGGTCAAGATCGGCGTGCAGCACACGCCTCGGGAGATCGTTCTCGAGAGCGCGCAGACTGCCGACGAGGTCGAGCGTGCGGTGGCGGACGCGCTCGCCGGCAAGGCACAGCTGCTGACCCTGGTCGACGAGCACGGCCGCAAGGTTCTGGTGCCGTCCGAGAAGCTCGCCTATGTGGAGATCGGCGAGCAGGCGGTCCGCAAGGTCGGCTTCGGCGCCCTGTAGACCGGGACAGACCCGCAGCACACCGCACGCGCGGCGGCCCGGTGGTCCGCGGACCACCGGGCCGCCGCGCGTCCGCGTACCGGGGCCCGGCCGGAGCCACCGGAACCACCCACCGGACCCGGAGGATTACCGTCCGGAGGCGCGGGGTACGACGCAGCAGGGGCCGGCGCCGCGCCGTCCGCCGGCCACGGAAACGGGAGGGACGCTGCGATGCTGTGGGAAGCCCTGGGATCGGTTCTGATCGGCCTGGCCGTCGCCTCCGCCGGGGTGCGGTGGCTGTCCGGCCGGCTCCCGGCCTCGCCGCTGGTGTACGCCACCGGCCCCGTCGCCGCCCTGTTCGGCTGCCTCATCACGCGCACGGTGGTGGGGCCGGACCACGCCCTCGCGAGCCTGACCGGGGCCCTCGTGGTCGCCGCCGCGCTGCTGTCGCTGCTGGTCCGCAGGCCGGGGCGGATGCGCCGGTCGGCCGCGGCCTGACGGTCCCGCCCGAACCGACCGCCCGCCCCCGGCCTGCCCGGCCCCCGCGCCCGCGCGGCCTCAGGCGGCGAGACCCAGCGCCGCCATCCGCTTCGTGTGCGCCTCCGTGATCCGGGAGAACATCCGCCCCACCTCGGCGAGGTCGAAGCCGTCCGCGAGACCGCCGACCAGCATCGTGGAGAGCGCGTCCCGCTCCGCGACCACCCGCTGCGCCTGGCTGAGCGCCTCGCCCATCAGCCGCCGCGCCCAGAGCGCCAGCCGCCCGCCGACCCGCGGCTCGGCCTCGATGGCGGCCCGCACCCGCTCCACCGCGAAACTCGCGTGCCCGGTGTCGTCGAGGACCTGCAGCATCAGGTCCCGGGTGTCGGAGTCCAGCCGGACGGCCACCTCCCGGTAGAAGTCACTGGCGATGGAGTCGCCGACGTACGCCTTGACCAGGCCCTCCAGCCAGTCCGAGGGGGCGGTCTGGCGGTGGAAGCCGTCCAGGGCCGCGGCGAAGGGCTCCATGGCCGTCTTCGGCTCCGCGTCGATCGCGCTCAGCCGGTCCCGCAGCCGCTCGAAGTGGTGGAACTCGGCGGAGGCCATCTTCGCCAGCTCCGCCTTGTCCTCCAGGGTGGGCGCCATCTTGGCGTCCTCGGCCAGCCGCTCGAAGGCGGCGAGCTCGCCGTACGCCAGGGCGCCCAGCAGATCCACCACGGCCGCCCGGTACTGCGGGTCGGCGGATGCCTCGGCCCAGTTCTGGGCGGCGATCCCGGTGTGCTGCTCGGCAGGGTCGGTGGTTGCGTCGGGGGTCTCGTCGGGCGTCTCCATGCAGCGCACAATAGTCCGCCCGTGGCGGCCCGGGAGGGGCCGGCCGACCCCTCCCGTACGGCCCGGGAGCGAGAAGGACCCAATACAAATGCGCGATTCCGGGGTACAGTGGTATTGCGCCCGCCGAATACCGGCGGGTCCGTCGCATGTGGAGCACGTGGAGTCCTCCCCCAGGAGTCCGTCGCATGTGGAGTCACCTGAGGCACATCCCTCAGCACCCCAGCGGATGCCCGGTCGGTTGGCCGATCGGCTTCCAACCCCGACCGCCCTCCCGCGGTGCGTACCACCGTACGGACCGCACATGAGGGAACCGCTCGTGACGCGAGCGCGTGATGCGGAGGCAGTGGTCCCGCACTGTCCGGCAGGTCCTGGTGACCGGCCGATGAACCGGCGCGGTACTGACCCCCTCCGCCGCCTCGTGTCGCGTCTCACAGAAGAGGCAAGACCCTGACTACGTTCCGAGACATCGGGATCCTTCCCGAGACCGCCGAGGCCCTTGAGGCCGTCGGCATCACGTCCCCCTTTCCGATCCAGGAGATGACCCTCCCCGTCGCGCTCTCCGGATCCGACGTCATCGGCCAGGCCAAGACCGGCACCGGCAAGACGCTCGGCTTCGGCCTGCCGATCCTGGAGCGCGTGACCGTCCCCGCCGACGTCGAGGCCGGCCGTGCCGGGGCCGGGCAGCTGACCGACGCCCCGCAGGCGCTCGTGGTCGTCCCCACCCGCGAGCTGTGCCAGCAGGTCACCAACGACCTGCTCACCGCGGGCAAGGTCCGCAACGTGCGCGTCGTCGCCATCTACGGCGGCCGCGCGTACGAGCCGCAGGTCGAGGCGCTCAAGAAGGGCGTCGACGTCGTCGTCGGCACCCCGGGCCGGCTGCTCGACCTGGCGGGCCAGCGGAAGCTGG
This sequence comes from Streptomyces xinghaiensis S187, assembly GCF_000220705.2. Classification (GTDB taxonomy): domain Bacteria; phylum Actinomycetota; class Actinomycetes; order Streptomycetales; family Streptomycetaceae; genus Streptomyces; species Streptomyces xinghaiensis. The sequence continues at coordinate 2,430,843 of NZ_CP023202.1, forward strand.
ACCTCTCCGCCGTCCGCGTGCTCGTCCTCGACGAGGCCGACGAGATGCTCGACCTGGGCTTCCTGCCGGACGTGGAGCGGATCATCCAGCTGCTGCCGGCCAAGCGGCAGACCATGCTCTTCTCGGCCACCATGCCCGGGCAGGTCATCTCCCTCGCCCGGCGCTACATGTCGCAGCCCACGCACATCAGCGCGACCACCCCGGACGACGCGGGCCAGACGGTGGCCAACACCGAGCAGTTCGTCTACCGCGCGCACTCCATGGACAAGCCGGAGATGGTCTCCCGCATCCTCCAGGCCGAGGGCCGCGGGCTCACGATGATCTTCTGCCGCACCAAGCGGACGGCCGCCGACATCGCCGACCAGCTCGCCCGCCGGGGCTTCGCCTCCGGCGCCGTCCACGGAGACCTCGGCCAGGGAGCGCGCGAGCAGGCGCTGCGCGCCTTCCGCAACGGCAAGGTCGATGTGCTGGTCTGCACCGACGTCGCCGCGCGCGGTATCGACGTCGAGAACGTCACCCACGTCATCAACTACCAGTCGCCGGAGGACGAGAAGACCTACCTGCACCGCATCGGCCGCACCGGCCGCGCGGGCAAGTCGGGCATCGCCGTCACCCTCGTCGACTGGGACGACATCCCGCGCTGGAAGCTGATCAACAAGGCGCTGGACCTGCCGTTCGACGACCCGGAGGAGACCTACTCCACCTCCGAGCACCTGTACGAGCAGCTGAACATCCCGGAGGGCACCACCGGCGTCCTGCCGCGGGCCGAGCGGACCCGTGCCGGTCTCGGCGCCGAGGAGATCGAGGACCTCGGTGAGACCGGTGGCCGCGGCCGCCGCTCCACCGGCGGACGCGGCGGGGCCCCGGCGGCCAAGGAGGAGGAGCGCCCGCGGCGCACCCGCACTCCGCGCGCCCGCCGCCGCACCCGGGCCGGCGAGCCGCTGGCCGGCGAGAGCGGCGCCGCGGAGCAGGCCGTCGCCACGGCCGAGGGCGCGGCCCCGGGCGGAGCCTCCGGTTCCGCTGCGGACGGCGCCGACGCCACCGCCCCGCGGACCCCGCGCCGCCGCCGTCGCACCCGTTCGGGCGCCGCGGCCAAGCCGGAGGCCGCGGCCGCGGCCCCGGAGGCGCAGCGGGAACCGTCGCAGGGCCACGGCGAGGGCCCGGGCGGCGGCGAGGCCAAGCCGGCCCGACGCCGCCGTCGCACCCGCGCCGGTTCGTCCGCCTCCGCCGAGGCTCCCCCGGAGAGCTGACCCGCACCACCGCACGGCCCCACGGCCCGGTCCTCCGCTCGGCGGGGAACCGGGCCGTCCGGCTGCCCGGGGGCGGCGGCCGTTCCCTCGCCGTCGGTGCGGACCGATAGCCTCGGGCCCATGAGCAGGCCGCCGTTCCTCACCCTGCCCGCGTGCGCCCGGGCCCGCCGTCTTCCCACCGCGCGCGGCGACTTCGCCGTGCACGAGGCCGTACCGCCCGCGGGCACGGCGCCCCGGGGCACCGCCCTTCTGATTCCCGGCTACACGGGCAGCAAGGAGGACTTCATCGCGCTGCTGGAGCCGCTGGCGCTGGCCGGTTTCCGGGTGGTCGCGGTGGACGGGCGGGGGCAGCACGAGAGCGGGGGCCCGCGCGAGGAGTCCGCCTACGCACAGGCCGAGCTGGCCCGGGACATACTCGCCCAGGCCGCGGCGGTGCGGGCGGAGACGCCCGGGGCCGCACCGGCCGGTCCCCTGCATCTGCTGGGGCACTCGCTCGGCGGGCTGCTCGGCCGGGCCGCCGTGCTGCTGGACCCGGCGCCCTTCACCTCCCTGACGCTGATGAGCTCCGGCCCGGCGGCGGTCGCGCCGGCGCAGCAGGCCCGGACCAAGCAGCTGGTCGACGCCCTGCGGGTGATGGACATGGCGTCGGTCTGGCAGGCCATGCGGGAGTCGGACGCCCGGGCGGCCGCCGGGGTCGGGAACGGCGCTGCGGGCACCCCGGAGGTGGCCGACATCGCGGACGCCCCGGAGGTCCCCGACGCCACGGCGGCGTTTCTGCACCGCCGCTGGATGGCCACGGTGCCGGAGCAACTGATCGCCACCGGGCGGCAGTTGATCGCCGAGCCGGACCGGGTGGCGGAGCTGGCCGCCGTACCGCTGCCGATCCACGTGCTGTCGGGCACGGTCGACTACGCCTGGCCGGTGGCGCTGATGGAGGAGATGGCGGTACGGCTGGGCGCGCGGCGCACCGTCATCGAGGGCGCGGAGCACTCGCCGAACGCCGAACGCCCGCAGGAGACGGCACGGGCGCTGGCGCGGTTCTGGGCGGCGGCCGGGGGCGGGTCCGGGGGCTGAGCTCCGTCCGCCCGGAGACCGGAGGGCCGCCGCGGCCCGCGGCGGCCGTCAGTACTGCGGACGCAGATGGTCCCAGAAGCCGTCGCGCAGGGTCCGGCGCAGACCGGCGTGGCCGCGCAGGGAGTGCTGGAGCAGCTCCTCGGCCTCGTTGAGCAGTTCCTGGTCCGCCTGGGGCGGGAGATAGGGATAGCCGGGCAGCATCTCGGCGAGGGCGTCCCGGCCGCGCTCGGCCAGCCAGCGGGCGGCGATCCGGGCGCCCACGAACCGTACGTCCTCCCGGCCGGGCGGGTGTCCCTCGCAGAGCACGGGGGCGCCGGCGGGCTCCGCGGCGCCCCGGCCGGTGACATAGGGCTTGCAGAACTCCAGGTCGAAGACGCGCTGGCTGTCCACCTCCCAGAGCAGCGGACCGGCCTGGTTGCGGCCGGCCACCGCCTCGATGCCCCAGAGGTGGACGCGGGCGCCGTAGCCCTGGGCGGCCTCCACGGCGGAGACGAGGTCCTCGTCCCCGCCGATCAGCACGGCGTCGCTGATGGCGCGGTGCCGGGCGAGGGACTCCAGATCGCCGCGGATCAGGGAGTCGACGCCCTTCTGCTGGTTGTTGGCGTTGAGGTTGCCGAGCCGGACCTTGACGTCGGGGAGTTCGGCGATCCGCTGCTGCTCGGGGGTGTGGATCCGGCGGCGGGCGCCGTCGTACCAGTAGACGCGGAGCAGCCGGCTGTCCGGGAAGATCGTGCGGGCCTTGTCGATGAAGGCCTCGATCAGGCCCTCGGCGTCGAGATCGAACGCCCGCCGGTCCTCCACGCCCGTGACGAGCCGTCCGGCCGCCGCGTAGACGTATCCGGCGTCGGCGAAGACGGCGTGCGTGGAGGGCGTGGTGGCGACCTCGGCGAGCACCCGCTGCAGGAGTTCGTTGGTCCGCCGGATACCGGCCGCGACCTCGCCGAGCCCGGGGCCCGGGTCCGGCTCCGGCGCGGGGTCCGCGCCCGCGAGCGGCCGCGGGAGCGGGATCGGGGAGGTCTCTGCGGCGTCGTCCATAGGACTCCATTGTCCGGGCGGCCCTCCGGAGGACACAACCGGCCTGCGGCCGGGGAGGGCCAGGGACGGTTCCCGCGGCTCCGGCCGAGCATTGGTTAGGCCGGGAAAAGATTTCGTTAGCGTAGGGAATGTTTGTACGGTGCACCTCGTTGGCACCGGGGAGAGGCGGGGACGGACCCACCCCGCCGACCACTCTTCCGCCACGGCCGGACGACCGCCGTGACACCGCGGGACCGCCTCCGCGTTCCCGCACCAGCAGTTCTCCGCAGGAGGATCAGACGAAGGGAGAAGCGCTTGCGCTTCCAGATCATGCACCTCGACGACATCGACGGCTCGGCCGTCGACTGCAGCGTTGTGGACGCCGCCTCCGTCAACCGGATCGTGCAGCAGGCGGCCGCGACCGGCCGCCGCCTCTACATCCGCCCGGCCGAGACCCCGGCCTCGTAACCCGCGCCGCCGGGCCGGCCCGCGTCCGCGCCCGGCCGGACCGGCCGGGTGATCACGCCCCCGTACGCCACGGCGCACGGGGGCGCGGTCATGCCGCGGGAACCCCGGGGCGGCGTCAGGCCTGCTCGACGAACTGGATGATCCCGTTGGCGATCTGCTGCACCGCGATGGCCGACAGCAGCATCCCGGACAGCCTGGTCACCAGCACCACACCGCCGTCCTTGATCAGCCGGATGACCAGCAGCGAGTAGCGCATGACCAGCCACAGCACCACGTGCATCACCAGGATGGCCGCCCACACCGCGAGCTGACCGCCCAGGCCGTCCGCCTCCTGCACCGCCAGGATGACGGTGACGATCGCGCCGGGCCCAGCCAGCAGCGGCATCCCGAGCGGGACGAGCGCGACGTTGACGTCCTTGGTCTGCGTGGGCTCGTCCGTCTTGCCGGTCAGCAGGTCGAGGGCGATGAGCAGCAGCAGAAGCCCGCCCGCGACCATCAGCGCCGGGACGGAGACATGCAGGTAGTCGAGGATCTGCTGACCGAAGACCCCGAAGACGGCGATGACGCCGAAGGCGACGAACACCGCCTGGAGGGCCATCCGGCGCTGCACCTTGGAGGGCCGGCCGGAGGTCAGGGCGAGGAAGATCGGGGTGATACCGGGCGGATCCATGATCACGAAAAGGGTGACGAAGACCGAACCGAAGAGAGCGACGTCGAACACGGGGGCGCCTTGCGGGAGGAGGGGTGGAGGAGACGGACGGCGGACGGCCGGCCGCGGCCCGGATGAGGGCGGGGGCGAACGGGCCCGGGAGGACGGGCCGGGAGCGGCCGGGGCTCAGCCGCCGGTGCCGGGCACGGGGAAGGCGCCGGTGGCCCGGCGCACGATCTCGCCGTAGATCTCGGGGTCGGTGGTGTACTCGCCGAGCCGGCAGCTCTTGCGGCTTCCGTGGTAGTCGCTCGATCCGGTGGTGAGCAGCCCGAGGTCCCCGGCCAGGGCACGCAGCCGGGCGCGGGCGGTGGCGTCGTGGTCCATGTGGTCCACCTCGATGCCGTCGAGGCCGGCCCCGGCCAGTTCCGCGATCTCGTCCTCGCCGATGTGCGCGACGCCGCGCCGTGCCGCCAGCGGGTGGGCGAGGACGGTGACCCCTCCGGCGGCCCGGACCAGCCGGACGGCCGCGAACGGGTCGAGTTCGTGCTTCTCGGCGTACGCCCGTCCGCCGTCCGCGAGCCAGTCGGGGGTGAAGGCGTCCGGCACGCTGCCGACGACCCCCAGCTCGACCAGGGCCGTGGCGATGTGCGGGCGCCCGACGGAGCCGTCACCGGCGATCCGCGCCACCTGTTCCCAGGTGACCGGGACGCCCAGATCGCGCAGTTTGGCGACCATCGCCCGGGCGCGCGGCACCCGGTCGTCCCGGACCAGCTCCCGTTCCCGCTCCAGTTCCGGCTCGTCCGGGTCGAACAGGTAGGCCAGCAGATGGAGCCCGGTCCCGCCGGACGTACGGCAGGACAGCTCGGCGCCGGTGACCAGCGTGAGCCCCTCCGGGAGCGCGGCGGCGGCTTCGGCGTGGCCGCGGACCGTGTCGTGGTCGGTCAGCGCGACCACGTCCAGTCCGGCCGCGGCGGCGTTCCGCACCAGCTCGGCGGGGGTGTCGGTACCGTCCGAGGCCGTGGAGTGGGTGTGCAGGTCGATGCGCACGGCACGGCTCCAGGGACGGTACGGGACGGTGAGGGACGACGCTCCACTCTACCGGGGCCCGCACGCCTGCCCCGGGGCCGTCCGGCCCTGCCCGTACGGGCCCACCGGGCCACACGTCACGGCGGCACCGGACAGGGCTCCGCGGGGGCCGCCGCCCGCCGGGGGCGGGACCGGACGAGGAGCGGGATCAGGTGAGCAGGCGCGGGGAGAGCGCGCCGCAGGGCAGCAGGTCGACCTCGGCACCCGCGTCCCGCAGGTCGGTGAGGACCAGCTCGTCGTACATCAGCAGCCCGGTCTGCTCGGGCCAGACGATGGCCCAGAGCCACATGCCGAGCGCCTCACCGGCGAAGACGGCGCGGTCCGGCGGGACCTCCCGGACGGGCCAGAGGGGGGTGGGCCGGCCGGCCGCGTGCAGCTTCACGTCCGGCGGGTCGTCCACGCGCAGGTGGGGGCCGGGGTCCGGGCCGTCGATCCCCGCGTAGCGGGCGCCCAGTCCGACGCCCAGTTCCTCGGCGACGAGCAGCAGTTCGCCCATGCCGCCCAGCGGGCCGGGGCCGGAGCAGGCGACGGCGGTGGCGCGGCCGCCGCTGCGGTCGTCACCCGCGCACGCGATGCCGGTGAACAGCCAGCCGACCGGCAGCGGCCAGGGCATCCACACCGGGACCCGGGCCCGCTTCACCACGACCGTGAGGGCTTCGACGCTGGGCGGGACGACCGGCTGCAGGGGATGAACCGTGCCGTGCAGACCGCACTGCCAGGTGTCCGCGAAGAGTCCGGGAGGCCGGACCCTCCCACCGCACTTCGGGCAACTCGGTTCACCCCTCATAAGGACCAACGGTCCTCTCCGGCACCCGTCGCGTCAAGGACGATCACTCGTCCGGGGGCGCAAAAGTCCGACAAACGCCGGACGCATATGACATCCCGCGGACGTATCCGGCACGGCCCGCCGCCGGCCACCGTCAGTCCGCCAGGGCGACGCCCGCGCGCAGCGGATCGCGCAGGTCCGTGCCGTGGGCCAGCCAGCGCTCCTCCAGCGCCGCGGCACCGTGCACCCGCTTCCACGCCGCCTCGTTGGCCGTCATCGGCAGCAGGGGGAGGAAGCGGACGGGGTCCATGGGCTCGTCCAGCTCCAGGTCCTCCACCAGACCGCCCGGCTCGGCCACCAGGACGGAGTCGAAGGGCGCCCCGGACCAGAGCGGTTCGCCGAGGCCGAGCGAGGCGCCGGGGGCGATCACCACGCCCTCCACCTGCGGGGAGGCTGCGAGCACGGCCAGCGGCCGGAACACCTGGTCGGTGTCCGCGTATCCCGGACGGACGGAGAGGACGAGCTCGGCGCGCGGGCCGCGCACCGGGTCGGCGGTCACGGCCGTCGGGTCGGTCATGGGGTGGGCGGACATCCCGAGCGTGGCGTATCTCACGAGACCCTCGTCGCGGAAGCGGAGCACCTCGATGCGGTCCGCGCCCAGGAAGGTGACGGCCGCGCGGGCCTCGGGCTCGCCGAGTGCGGAGCTCAGCCGGGCTTCCACCAGCTGCGAAACGTGGGACATGGGGCGAGCATAGACGCGAGGGAGAAGGGCGGGGCGCCCGTGCGGAGGCGTCCCGGCATCACATATGACTGCTAGTCTGGGCCGTCGGCCAGGACGTGCGTGCGAGAGCACCGTCCGGACGCGGCCGGATGTCAGTCTCGCGGCACGCGCCGCGATCGGCGCTTCCCCCACGGGGGACCGACCGGAGGAGGTGGGGCTGCACATGGATCCGAGTCGACCGTGCAGTACCGGCAGCTCTTCCGCACCGCGGCTGTTCCTCGCGATCTGAGCCCTGACGTACCCCACCGCGCAGCGCGGTAATCGTCCGGTCCCAGGATTTCTCCCCACCGCCCGAGGGCACCCGGAGACCGTCACCGCGGAGTTCCGCAGCGCACGGCGGAAGAGCGTTCCGTCTCCATCCCGTTCCGTGTCCGCAGCGATACCCGCCGCTCGCCGCGCGACCCGCCGCACCGCCGGCTTTGCGGACGTTCGGCCGTACGCCGCCGTACGCCCCCATTCCCGGCAGTGCTGCCCGTCCGCCCGGTGGCCGGCCCGCGAAGGAGCTTGCCATGTCCATGATCCGCGACCTGCGAGCGGCGGTGCGCCCGTCGTTCCGTCCCTCCCTGCGCAAGGGACACCCCTACCCGGGCGCGGCCGTCCCGCCCGGCTGCCCCGACGCCCCGAGCGCCGTGGTGGACTGCGCCGTCTACCAGGACGGCCGCCGCAGCCGCGACCGCCTCTCCCCCGCCGCCGCCGTGGAGCGGGTGCGCTCCGAGGGCGGCTTCGTCTGGATCGGCCTGCACGAGCCGACGGAGGCCGAATTCGCCGGTATCGCCCGGGAGTTCGAGCTGCACCCGCTGGCCGTCGAGGACGCCGTCCACGCCCACCAGCGGCCGAAGCTGGAGCGCTACGACGACACCCTCTTCACCGTCTTCAAGACCATCCACTACGTGAAGCACGCCGAACTCACCGCCACCAGCGAGGTCGTGGAGACCGGCGAGGTCATGTGCTTCACCGGCCGGGACTTCGTCATCACCGTCCGGCACGGCGGCCACGGGTCCCTGCGGGGCCTCCGCCACCGGCTGGAGGACGACCCGGAACTGCTGGTCAAAGGGCCCTCCGTGGTGCTGCACGCCATCGCCGACCAGACCGTCGACGGCTACATCGCGGTCGCCGACGCCGTGCAGGACGACATCGACGAGGTCGAGATCGATGTCTTCAGCTCGGCGCCGGCCGGCGGCGGGACGCGCGGCGGAACCCGCGGCGGCGACGCCGGGCGCATCTACCAGCTCAAGCGCGAGGTCCTGGAGTTCAAGCGGGCGGTCTCGCCCCTGCTGCGGCCGATGCAGCTGCTCAGCGAGCGGCCGATGCGGATGGTCGACCCGGAGATCCAGACCTACTTCCGGGACGTCGCCGACCACCTCGCCCGGGTCAACGAGCAGGTGGTCTCCTTCGACGACCTGCTCAACTCGATCCTCCAGGCCAACCTGGCGCAGGCGACCGTCGCGCAGAACGAGGACATGCGCAAGATCACGGCCTGGGCAGCCATCATCGCCGTCCCCACCATGATCTGCGGGGTCTACGGCATGAACTTCTCCTACATGCCGGAGACCGACTGGAAGTACGGCTATCCCGTGGTGATGGCGGCGATCGCCGGGATCTGTCTCACCATGTACCGGCTCTTCAAGCGCAACGGCTGGCTGTGACCGCCCGCCGCGGCTGCGTAGGCTGGCGGGCATGACAAGCACGCAGGGGCAGACGGGGGCGCCGGCGACGCCGCTGGAACGCGCGATCGTCGAGGAGGCCGCGAAGAAGTCCGCGCTGGTCTGGGTGCGGGGCTCCGAGGGCCCGGACCGCGCCCTGTGGCACGTCTGGCACGAGGGCGCCGTGTGCGTGGTCGGCGACGGCCCCGGCGAGCAGCCGCTCACCGGGCTCGGCCGGGCGGACGGCGCCCGCGCCACCGTGACGGTGACCGTGCGGAGCAAGGACAAGGGCGGGCGGCTGGTCTCCTTCGAGGCCGCCGTCGCCGAACTCCCGCCCCATTCCGGGGAGTGGGCCGCGGCCGTGGCCGAGCTCAAGGGCAAGCGGCTCAACGCGCCCGACTCCGAGACCATCACCGAGCGGTGGGCGCGCGAGTGCCGGGTGCTGCGGCTGACCCCGGCCGGCGGTCCGGCGCCGCTGCCGGACGGTTCGCTGGCCGCGGCCCCGCCGGCCACGCCCGCCACCACCCGGCGGGCGGCGCCGGGCGCGCTGCCGAAGCTGCTGCTGCGCGGGCGCGGGCGCCGCTGACGCGGAGCGGGACGGGCCGAGGGAAGCGGGCCGGGGGAGCGCGCCGAGCAGAACGGGGCGTACGGGACGTACGGCGCGGCGGCGCGGCGGCCGTGCCTCCGTCACTCCGTGGTGATCTCCTGCCCGTAGTCGACGATGTCGTCCTTCTCCGGGGCCTTGAGCCCGAAGTCCTTGTTCCAGTCGGTGAGCCGGAGAACCCCCGCGTCCCCGGCCCGCTGGAAGCGCAGCGGATACGGCGTGCCCTCCAGGGAGACGTCGATGGTGCCGCCGGTGCCGCCACCGGCGGCCACCCGTATCGCGCGGACGCCGCCGATCTCCGTGCGCTCCCCCTTGGACCGGTCGCCGTGCAGGACGAGCAGCCCGTCGAGCAGCACGCTCATGTCGGTGAACCCGGTGAACTGCTGGTACGCGGGGTCGGCCGGGGGCACCTTGACGTACTTGTCGTCGAGTTTCCCGGCCGCCTCGGCGTCGGCCTTGCTCGGCTTCTCCTGCTGGCTCTTCCAGAACGCCGCGTCGGCCTTGAGGTAGAGGTCCTTCTTCACGCGCAGCAGTTCGAAGGTGCTGGAGCCGGTGGTGACCCGGCCGCTGCCGCCGTCCTCCCTGAGCCGCATGTCGAGCTCGTACGTCCGGCCCTTGCTCACGACGTTGCCGGACAGCCGGACGGCGTCGGCCGCGTCCGCCGCCTTGATGGCCCGGCCCTCGATCTTCTTGGCGGAGAGCTTGCCGACCCCGTTCGTTCCCGCGTCCGGATCCTCCTCCTCCGCGGAGCATCCCGTGAGGGCCGCGGTGAATCCCAGCAACACCGCGGCCACAGACGCCGCGTAGCGTGTGCGGGGGGCGGCGGCCGTGGTCCGGAGATGTGCGGTCACGTCGGTTGTGCCTCCTGAGTGCGGGGGAACTGGACGGCAGCGTACCGGTGCTGTCCAGGCCCCCCGGCGGGCCCGCGGGCCGCCGCCGGCACCACGGCGGGCGGGACCGGGGCACGTTAGCCTGAACCCAGTCATCAGCCCGTTTTTCCCGGCAAAGGAGACCCGCGCCATGGCGTCAGGCACCCCCCGGGTGTTCGTCTCGCACCTCGCGGGTGTCCCGGTGTTCGATCCCAATGGCGACCAGGTGGGGCGGGTCCGGGACCTCGTGGCGATGCTGCGGCTGGGGAACAGACCGCCGAGGCTGGTCGGTCTGGTCGTCGAGGTGGTCAGCCGGCGGCGCATCTTCGTGCCCATGACCCGGGTGACCGGCGTCGAGTCGGGGCAGGTGATCACCACCGGTGTGGTGAACATGCGCCGCTTCGAGCAGCGGGCGACCGAGACCCTGGTGCTCGGCGAACTGCTCGACCGGCGCGTGCGCCTGGTGGAGAGCGGTGAGGAGGTGACGGTGCTCGACGTGGGGATCATCCAGCTCCCGGCCCGCCGCGACTGGGAGATCGACAAGGTGTTCGTCCGGCGCGGCAAGGGCGGCGCCCTGCGGCGGCGCGGGGAGGCGCTGACCGTCGACTGGTCGGCCGTCACCGGCTTCTCCCTGGAGGAGCACGGCCAGGGCGCCGCCAACCTGCTCGCCACCTTCGAACAGCTGCGCCCGGCCGACCTGGCCAATGTGCTGCACCACCTCTCCGCCAAGCGCCGCGTGGAGGTCGCCTCGGCCCTCGACGACGACCGCCTCGCCGACATCCTCGAGGAACTCCCGGAGGACGACCGGGTGGAGATCATGGGCAAGCTCAAGGAGGAGCGCGCCGCGGACGTCCTGGAGGCGATGGACCCGGACGACGCCGCCGACCTGCTCTCCGAGCTGCCCGAGCGCCACAAGGACCGGCTCCTCGCCCTGATGCAGCCGCAGGAGGCCGCCGGCGTCCTGCGGCTGATGTCGTACGAGGAGCGCACGGCCGGCGGTCTGATGACCACCGACCCGATCGTGCTGCGCCCGGACGCGACCGTCGCCCACGCGCTGGCCCGGGTCCGCAACAGCGACCTCTCCCCCGCGCTGGCCGCCCAGGTGTACGTCACCCGGCCGCCGGACGAGACCCCCACCGGCAAGTTCCTCGGCACCGTGCACTTCCAGCGCCTGCTGCGCGACCCGCCGTTCACCCTCGTCGGCTCCATCGTCGACAAGGACCTGCAGCCGCTGCGCCCCGAGACCCCGCTGACCGAGATCACCAGCTATCTCGCCACCTACAACCTGGTCGCGGCCGCCGTCGTCGACGAGGGCGGTTCGCTGCTGGGCGCGGTGACCGTCGACGACGTCCTCGACCACCTGCTCCCGGAGGACTGGCGGGAGACGGAGTTCCACGGGCCGGCCGGCATCGAGAACCTGTCCGGAGGCAGCCGATGAGCACGACCGAACGCACCCGCCTCGACCAGCCGCGGGCCCCCCGCCGCAGCCTGATGCCCGAGTACGACCCGGAGGCCTTCGGCCGCGTCTCCGAGAAGATCGCGCGGTTCCTCGGCACCGGGCGGTTCATCGTCTGGATGACGGTCGTCATCGTGCTGTGGCTGCTGTGGAACACCTTCGGCCCGGCCGCGCTGCGCTTCGACGAGTACCCGTTCATCTTCCTGACGCTGATGCTCTCCCTGCAGGCGTCCTACGCCGCGCCGCTGATCCTGCTCGCGCAGAACCGGCAGGACGACCGGGACCGGGTCAACCTCGAACAGGACCGCAAGCAGAACGAGCGCAGCATCGCGGACACCGAGTATCTGACCCGGGAGATCGCCGCCCTGCGGATGGGCCTGGGCGAGGTCGCCACCCGGGACTGGATCCGCTCCGAGTTCCAGGACCTGCTCAAGGAGCTGGAGGGCCGTACGGCGGCCGGCGAGCGCTCCGCGGAGCGCTGACGGCGGGGCCGGGGCACCGCCCCGCTCCCGTCCGGGCCCGGACCGCCGCGCGGCCCGCCGCCCGGCCCGTCCCGCTCCCGTCCGCGCCCGTCCGCGCCCCGGCTCCGGGAACTGTGACGCACCTCCCGGACCGGCCGTCCGCACAGCCGCGCGGGCGCCGTACCATCGACGGTATGGCTACCGACACTCCCCCCGTCTCCACGCCCTCCGAGGAGGCGGTGCGCGCCGCCCTCGCGACGGTCAACGACCCGGAGATCCACCGCCCCATCACCGAGCTCGGGATGGTCAAGTCGGTGGACATCGCCGCCGGCGGCTCCGTCGCGGTCGGCGTGTATCTGACGGTGTCCGGCTGCCCGCTGCGCGACACGATCACCCGCGAGGTGACCGAGGCGGTCTCCGCCGTCGAGGGCGTCACCTCGGTGAGCGTCGAGCTGGACGTGATGAGCGACGAGCAGCGCAAGGAGCTGGCCGCCGCGCTCCGCGACGGCAAGGCCGAGCGCGAGGTGCCCTTCGCCAAGCCCGGCTCGCTCACCCGCGTCTACGCGGTGGCCTCCGGCAAGGGCGGTGTCGGCAAGTCCTCGGTGACGGTCAACCTCGCCGCGGCGATGGCCGCCGACGGACTGAAGGTCGGGGTCGTCGACGCCGACATCTACGGCCACTCGGTGCCCCGCATGCTGGGTACGGAGGCCCGTCCGACCCAGGTCGAGGACATGATCATGCCGCCCTCGGCGCATGGCGTGAAGGTCATCTCCATCGGCATGTTCACCCCCGGCAACGCCCCCGTGGTGTGGCGCGGACCGATGCTGCACCGGGCGCTCCAGCAGTTCCTCGCGGACGTCTTCTGGGGCGACCTCGACGTGCTGCTGCTCGACCTGCCGCCGGGCACGGGCGACATCGCCATCTCCGTGGCGCAGCTCGTCCCCGGCGCGGAGATCCTGGTGGTCACCACGCCCCAGCAGGCGGCGGCCGAGGTCGCCGAGCGGGCCGGCTCCATCGCCGTGCAGACCCATCAGAAGATCGTCGGTGTGGTCGAGAACATGTCCGGGATGCCCTGCCCGCACTGCGACGAGCTGGTGGACGTCTTCGGCAGCGGCGGCGGTGAGCGGGTCGCCGAGGGGCTGACCCGGACCACCGGTGCGAACGTGCCAGTGCTCGGCACCATCCCGATCGACGTCCGGCTGCGCGAGGGCGGCGACGACGGCCGTCCGATCGTGCTCACCGACCCCGAGTCCCCGGCCGGCAGCGCGCTGCGCTCGATCGCGGGCAAGCTCGGCGGCCGCAAGCGCGGGCTGTCGGGGATGGCGCTGGGCATCACCCCGCGCAACAAGTTCTGAGCCCCGCGGACTCCCGGCCGTCCGGGAGCTTCCGCGCCGCGGGCCCCGTTCCGCCGCCCCTGGTACGGGGGCGGCGGAACGGGGCCCGCGGCCGTTCTCCGTTCAGCCGTTCAGCCGTTCAGCCGGCGTATCCGGCGATGTCCTTGATCACCGAGAAGCCCAGTCCGTAGGGGCTCATGCCGCGTCCGTACGCGCCGAGCAGCACGCCGCCCGGCGCCTCGCCCGCCAGCACCCAGCCGTACTCGGACTCGCGGTGGCGGAAGGGCGTCGGCACCCCGTCGACCGGCAGCGACAGCACCGACCAGGCCGGGCCGTCCAGGTCGTCGGCGAGCTCCCAGGCGATCGCCGTCTGCTGCTCCAGCCAGTCCTCGCGGAGCGAGCGCTCCATCTGGTTGGGCCAGGTGCGGGACAGCAGCCCCGAGCCGGCGAGCCAGGCGGCCGAGGAGACCGAGGTGGCCTCCAGGGTGCCGGTGCCGTCGGCGCTGCTGCGCACGGGCCGGTCGGCCACCGTGACGACGATCACGAAGCGCTGGTCCCGTTCCTCGGTCTCCGCCCGGTACGAGGGGACCTCACCGTGCCCGGTGGAGCCGTGCTCGACCGTACCGTCGGCGGCGGTCCCCACGCCGGTCAGCCAGCGGGGGCCGGTGAACGCCTCGTCCAGGCCGTACCACGGGAAGTCGGCCCGCAGATACCCGTCCGCCGGGCGGGATTCCAGGACCCTCCGGGCCCTGTCCCGGGCCACCGCCCCGGAGCCCCCGGCCTCCTCCAGCGCTCCCTGCGCCCCTGCCCGGCTCGTCGTCTCCATCTGCGTGGTCCTTCCTCATTGCCCCGTTGCCGAAGGGCGAACCGCCGAGCGGGCGGGCTGACCCCGGACACAGGGAGGATAACCACACCAGTCGTTTCGTTCGGACATATGGCTGGTTCAGGTGGCATCCACATCGAAGGGCGGACGCTCGCCCGGCTCCAGCCCGTCCCGCTTCCGCAGCAGGTCGGGGCCGCCGCCCGCGCTCCCCGTACCACCCGGGGACTTCTCCAGGGAGAGACGGGAACCACTCGCGGAGTCGCCGCCGGACGCGTCACCGTCCCGGCCGTTGACGGCGTCCGCCACCTCGTTCATCTCCTTGCGGAGGTCGAGGCTGCTGCGGATCTCCTTGATCCCGAGCTCGTCGTTCTCCAGGAGCTGCTTGCGGACGAAGTTCTTCGGGTTCAGGTCGTCGAATTCGAAGTCCTTGAACTCGGGGCCCAGTTCCGAGCGGATATCCGCCTTGGCGCTCTCCGAGAAGTCCCGGATCTTCCGAATGAAGCGCGAGGTGTCCTGGATCACCTTGGGCAGCTTCTCCGGGCCGAAGACGAGCACCGCGAGGATCACGAGCGCCACGAGCTCCAGTGCGCCTATGTCGTTGAACACCGTGCAGCTCCTTGGGACGTCCACGGCCCGCTTGTCGGGTGGGTCTCCGCCGCCGTGGACGGTGGGGGAACGAGGTCGGGGCCCGTCCACGGTACCCGGCGGTGCGGGGTGGACGGTACTGCCCGGGGAACGGCACGGTGAAGCCCCGGCGTCCCCCGGGGGGCGGTTTCCGGCAGGCGCGGCCGCGCCGTGCGGAGCGGCCGCGGCCCGGCCGTCATCGGTCGTCGCTCGCCGACCCGAGGGTCAGCCGCAGCGTGCGCTCCCGGCCGTCCCGCTCCAGGGTGAGCTCCAGCCGGTCGCCGGGACGGTGCGCGCGGATCTTCACGATCAGCTCCTCGCCGTTGTGCACCCGGGCGCCGTTCACCGCGGTGATGACGTCACCGGCCCGGATGCCCGCCCTGTCGCCCGGGCCGTCGGGGGTGACCGCGGGACGGTCGCCGTCGTCCACGCCGACCCGGGCGCCGTCGCCCGTGAAGCGCATGTCGAGGGTGACCCCTATCACGGGGTGGGTGGCCCGGCCGGTGTTGATCAGCTCCTCGGCGACCCGCTTGCCCTGGTTGACCGGGATGGCGAAGCCGAGGCCGATGCTGCCGCCCTGGCTGGCGCCGAGACCCGTCTCGTCGTCGGCGGCCCGGATCGCGCTGTTGATGCCGATGACCCGGCCCTCCCCGTCCATCAGCGGGCCGCCGGAGTTCCCGGGGTTGATGGGCGCGTCCGTCTGGATGGCGTCCACATAGCTGACGTCGCTGCCCCCGTCGTCCCCGCCCCCCGCCGTGATCGGGCGCTCCTTGGCGCTGATGATGCCGGAGGTGACGGTCCCCGCGAGGTCGTACGGGGCGCCGATCGCGACGACCGGGTCGCCGACGCGGACCGAGTCGGAGTTGCCGAGCCGCAGCGGACGCAGCCCCCGGACGCCGGAGACCCTGACCACCGCGAGGTCGTAGCCGCTGTCGCGGCCGACGATCTCCGCCTCGGCCGTCGTGCCGCCGCTGAACGTCACGGAGATGTCGCCGCCCGACGCCGCCGCCTCCACGACATGGTTGTTGGTCAGGATGTGGCCCCGCCGGTCGAGGACGAAGCCGGTGCCCGTCCCCTCCTTGCCGCCGCCCTTGACGTGGAAGGTCACCACACCGGGCAGCGCGGCCTCGGCGATGCCCGCGATGCTGCGGGGGTCGCGGGGGCGGTCCTCGGCGGGCGCCTGCGGCAGCGCGACGTCGACCACGCCGCCGTTGCGTTCGATGTACGCGCCGACGCCGCCGCCGATGCCTCCGGCCACCAGCGTGAGCAGCAGCGCGCCGGCCAGCAGGGCGCCCCGGGAGGGGCTCCGGCGAAGGCGCGCGGCGGGCTCCGGCCCGTCCGGGGAGGGGAAGGCAGTCCCGGTGACCGGGGAGCCGGGAGCGCGCCAGGGGTCGTACCGCTCCCAGTGCCCGCCGGTTCCCCCCGCCGACGGCGCGGCCGGCGGGACCGGTGCGGCCGGGGGCCCGGCAGCCGGTCCGGCGGGAACGGGCGCGGGCGCCGGCCCCGGCGAGGCACCGCCGGTTGCCGGGGACGACGGCGCCGCGCCCTCCGATGCCGCGTCACCAGCCGGTGCGGGGGCGGCGGGAGAGGCCGCGGGCTCGGTCGCGGCGGCGGGTGCGGCGGCGGGTGCGGCGGCGGGTGCGGAGCCCTCCCCGGCCGGGGCACCGGCGGCCGGTACGGGCGGGCCCTGCGGCGGCACGGCGGGTTCCGCGGCGGGCGGCGGCACGGTGCCATCCGCCCCGGCCGGCGGTACGGCCGCGGGGAGCCGGCCGGCGGCCGCGTCCTCCGCGCCCGTCCCGCCCGGCGGCGGAGGGACCGCCTTCTCCGCCGGCAGGGCCGTGCCCCGGGCCGGGGTCACCGCCGGACGCTGGACCGGCGGCGCGGGGGCCCAGGGGCCGGGGGTGCCGTAAGGCGGGGTGCTGTAGGGATCGGACGGGTGCCCCGGCTCCCCGGCGGGCCGTTCCGCGTCCGGGGCGGACGGGACCGGCGCGGGCGGTGGCACGGAGGGCGGCGCGGGGAGTCGCTCCGGGGGCACCCCGGGAGCCGGAGGGCCGGAAGGGGGGACGGGATCGGCCGGGGTGCCCGGGCCGCTCGCGGCGGGCGGGGCGGCGGGGGGCGGCTCGGTGACGGGGGGCCGCTCGGGGTCCGGTGCCGGATCGGGGGCGGTGCCGCCCCGCGGGCGGCTCCACCACTGCGGCTTCGGGCCGGTGGCCTTGCCCTGGTTCATGTTCTCCCCACAGTCCGTCCGCGGCGCGAGCCGCCCGCGGTCCACCGTGCGATTCAACCAGGTTCGCGCGCCGCTCCGCAGGGTCCGGTTCCGGCCGGTCCGGAACGGACGGCTCAGCGGGCGGCGGGCGGCAGGAAGGCGGTGGCCGTGGCGCCGCCCGCGAGCGGCGCCACCCGGTTCCCCGGTTCGGGGGTCCGCGTCGGCGCGGAGGGCCCGGTGAGCGTCGTCGGGGAGGGGGAGAGCGCCGGACCGCCGAGCGGGGAGCCCGGGAGCCCGTCGCTCAGCCGGGCGTTCATGAGGTGGCGTATGAGCGGCGAGAGCGCGGCGTCGGCGGGGAGCAGCGGAGCGGGCCGGCTCAGCGCCTGTTCCGGGTGGGTGGTCGGCGTGGGCGTCACCGGGCCGGCCGGTGCGGCGGACTGCGGGAGGTCCACGCTGGTGGCGCCGCCGGAGCGGCCGGAACCGTTCCCCGCGGCGACCGAGGCGGCGACCACGTCGCCGGCCCCCGCGGTGCCGGGCCGGTCCGCCGCGCCCGCGGTGTCGGCCCGGCCTCGCGGACCGTCCACCGCCGCTTCCAGCGGAAGGGCACCGCCGAGCGCGAAGGCGGCCAGCGACACCGCTCCCGCGGCGGCGAAGGCGAAACGGCGGCTGCGCTGCTGATGACCCTGGCGCACACCCGGCGCCAGGGCGGAGGCGGAGGGCTCGGGGCGGCGGGCGAACTCGTGGACGCGGAAGCCGCTCCGCCGGGCCCCGCCGGACACGGCCACGGCGGCCTCGGCCCCGCCGCCGGTGAACCAGTCGCCCGGTGCGGACCGGCCGGGCCGTGGGCCGCGCTCGGCGGGGGAGGACACCGGGCCGCCGAACGGGCCGTCCGGGCTCTCCGGTGATCCGTCTCCCGCGGGCAGGCTCTGCAGGCGCGCGAGCAGCCCCGCCGACGGCGGCGGGGGGGCCGCCTCGGCGAAGACGTTCTTCAGCCGCCGCTGGGCGTCGGCCTCGGCCCGGCACTTGCAGCAGGTGGCGAGATGGGCGAGCACCCGCTCGCGCATGTCGTGACCGAGCTCCCCGTCCACCAGCGCGGCGAGACGGTCGCCCAGATGCTGCTCGGCGGGGCTCGCACCGCCCGATCCGGTCACGCCGTCCCGACCTCTCCTCCGAGTCCTCCCTGTCCCGGGAGCGCGGTGGCGAAGGCGCGCTGCTCGGCACGGGCCGCGGGCGACCGGTGCCGGAGCGCCTTGCGCAGGTGGGAGCGGCCGCGGTGGATGCGGCTGCGCACGGTGCCGAGCTTCACGCCGAGGGTGGCGGCGATCTCCTCGTAGGACAGCCCCTCGATGTCGCACAGCACGACGGCGGCGCGGAACTCGGGGGCCAGGGTGTCCAGCGCCTGCTGCACGTCGGCGTCGAAGTGGGCGTCGTGGAAGTGCTGCTGCGGGGAGGGCTCGCGGCTGGGGAGCCGCTCGGCGGCGTCGTCCCCGAGGGCGTCGAAGCGGATGCGCTGCCGGCGGCGGACCATGTCCAGGAAGAGATTGGTCGTGATCCGGTGCAGCCAGCCCTCGAAGGTGCCGGGGGTGTAGGTGGACAGCGAGCGGAAGACGCGGACGAAGACCTCCTGGGTGAGGTCCTCGGCGTCGTGCTGGTTTCCCGTCAGGCGGTAGGCCAGGCGGTAGACCCGCGCGCTGTGGGTGCTGACGATCTCCTCCCAGCTGGGAGGGGTCCACGCGGGGGACTCCCCCTCACCGAACGACGCCGTCGTGGAGAAGGTCGCGGTGGCGGTGGAGTCGGCGGGACGCGGACGGTCAGCGGTGTCGGTCACGGATTTCGGCTCACCGGAGTACCTGCGGAGGCGGCGGAGCACCCCCCGGTCACCGGCTGCAGCCGCACCTCCCCTGGTGGCTCTGGTGGTGTCCAGTGGAGCACCTACCATAGCCAGCTCGCCCGTTAGCTCCGGATAAGCTTCCTTGACCCGCTTTTCGGTCACCGCTCTCCCGACCCCTTTCCTTCTCCCCGCTGGGCTAACGTCCGGTCCCATCAGCGGGTTCCCGAGGGCAGCGGATACAGTCACCGTTGCGTCGACTACGGGGACAGGAGAGGGCCATTACCGGCAACCGGCAGACGAGCTGGGCGTTCGCCGATGCGTTCGTCGCCGAGGACGAGACCCTGCTCTGGGCCCGGGACCGGGCCCGCGAGGCGGGGCTCCGCTCGGTGTCGGCCGGCACCGGTGCCGCCCTGCGCCTGCTCGCCGCCACGGTGGACGCCAAGGCCGTGGCGGAGATCGGCACCGGCACCGGCGTCTCCGGGATCCATCTTCTGCACGGCATGCGGCCGGACGGCGTGCTCACGACTGTGGACACCGACCCCGAGTGCCAGCAGTTCGCGCGCCAGGCCTTCCGCGCGGCCGGCTTCGCCGCCAACCGCGCCCGCTTCATCCCCGGCCACGCGCTGGACGTGCTGCCCCGGCTGGCCGACGGCGGTTACGACCTCGTCTTCTGCGACGGCGACCGCGCCGAGTGCCTCGACTACCTCGATGAATCGTTGCGCCTGCTCCGCCCCGGCGGTCTGGTGGTCTTCGAGGGCGTCTTCGCCCACGGCCGCACCATGGACGCCTCGGCCCAGCCGCTGGAGGTGCAGCGGCTGCGCGAACTGCTGCGCACCGTGCGGGAGAGCACGGTGCTGCTCTCCTCGCTGCTCCCGGTCGGCGACGGCCTGCTCTGCGCGGTCAAGCGCGGCCCGTAGGCCCGGCGCGCTTTCCGCCCCGCCCGGCCCCCGCCCCGGACACGCCACCGCCCCGGACAGGAGCCGGTACCGGAGTACGCGGCTCCCGCCGGGGCGGCGGGACGAGTGTGGTGACCCGGCCTCAGCCGACGACCTTCTTCAGAGCGTCGCCCAGCGCATCGGCCTCGTCGGGTGTGAGTTCGACGACGAGCCGACCGCCGCCTTCGAGCGGAACGCGCATGACGATGCCCCGCCCCTCCTTGGTCACCTCGAGCGGGCCGTCGCCCGTCCGCGGCTTCATGGCCGCCATGCTCGTTCCCCTTCCTGAAACCAGCTCACAGTCAGCCGACGGCCCCTGCTAGGCAGCGTCACCGGCATCGAACAGATTGCTTCCAGGCCATTATCCCGCATCGCGGGACCCGATGACCAACATCGGTCTGCATCGCTTGCACAACGGGCTTCCGCAAATACTGACAATTGGCCCATGCGGCTGCCATACTCCGCCGCCGCCCGGCCTCCCCGGCCGGTCCACCGCCTTGACGCAGGTCACATGTCCGCCGCCGCCCGTCTCCGTCATGCTGTGATCCGACCGCCCACCACCATTCCCACCAGCCCTGACGGAGGTAGCCGGCGATGGCCGACACCGTGCTCCACGAGGTGACCGACGGACTCGCGACGATCACCCTGAATCGTCCCGACGCCATGAACTCCCTGAACACCGAGATCAAGGAGGCCCTGCGGGAGGCCCTCCAGCAGGCCGCGGCGGACTCCGCCGTACGGGCCGTGCTGCTCACGGGCCGGGGCCGGGCCTTCTGCGTCGGCCAGGACCTCAAGGAGCACATCGGCACGCTGGCCGAGGCGCGGGAGTCCGGCGTGGGCAACTCGATGGACACCGTGCGCAGGCACTACAACCCGATCACCGAGGCCATCGCCGGGATGCCCAAGCCCGTGGTCGCCGCGGTCAACGGCGTCGCCGCCGGGGCGGGCGCGGGCTTCGCGTTCGCCGCCGACTACCGGATCGCCGCCGCCACCGCCGCCTTCACCACATCCTTCGCCGGGGTGGCCCTCACCGCCGACTCGGGGGTCTCCTGGACCCTCCCCCGGCTGATCGGCCACGGCCGGGCCGCCGATCTGCTGCTCTTCCCGCGCACCGTGGACGCCCACGAGGCGCTGGACCTGGGCATGGTCAACCGGGTGGTCCCGGCCGACGAGCTCACCGCCGAGGCGGAGGCCGTCGCCCGGAAACTGGCCGGCGGGCCGACCCTCGCCTACGCGGCGCTCAAGGAGTCGATGGCCTACGGGACCACGCACACCCTCGTCGAGACGCTGGCCAAGGAGGACGAGCTCCAGACCCGGGCCGGGGCCTCCGAGGACCACGCGATCGCGGTCGAGGCCTTCGTGCGGAAGGAGAAGCCGCGCTTCACGGGCCGGTGACCCACACCGGAGGCGGGCGCCCCGGAGCCGGTACGCCGGAGCCGGGCCCGGGCCGCGCGGAGGCCGGCCGGGCGGGGCCGGGCCACGCCGTCAGGCCCGGCCGCCCGCCCGCGCGCAGCACTCGGCGAGATGGTCGTTGACGAGCCCGCAGGCCTGCATCAGGGCGTAGGCGGTGGTGGGCCCGACGAAGCGGAAGCCGCGCTTCTTGAGCTCCTTCGCCAGCGCCGCCGACTCGGCCGTGGCGGCGGGGACGTCCGCGAGCGTGCGCGGGGCCGGGCGGGCGGCGGGCGCGTACGACCAGACCAGCGCGTCCAGCTCGCCCTCTTCCCACCGCTCGGCGACCCGGGCGTTGGCCACCGTCGCCTCGATCTTGGCGCGGTTGCGGATGATCCGGGTGTCGCCGAGCAGCCGCTCCACGTCCTCTCCGGTGAACGCGGCCACGCCGGGGATCGAGAAGTTCTTGAAGGCCGCCCGGAAGCCCTCGCGGCGGCGGAGGATCGTCAGCCAGGACAGCCCGGACTGGAACGCCTCAAGGCACAGCCGTTCGAAGAGGGCGTCGTCGCCGTGGACCGGGCGGCCCCACTCGGTGTCGTGGTACGCCACGTACTCCTCGGCGGAGAGGCCCCAGGGGCAGCGGAGCAGGCCGTCCGGGCCGGGGAGCGGCGCGCCCGCCGGTACGGGTTCGGCGGCCGGGCCGGTCACGCGGTCCGCCCGCCGCCGCCCGCCGGGCGGGTGCCGGGGGCCGCGGTGTCCGCCGGGGCGGCGGTGTCCGGAGCCGTGCCGTCCGGAGCCGCGCTGTCCGGGGCCGTGCCGTCCCCGGCCGCGGTCCCACCGCCCGGGGCTCCGCCGCCGTCGCCGCCGGGGGCCGTGGCACCGGTGGACGCGCCGTCCCCGCCCGCCGGGCCGCCGTCCGCCGCGCGGCCGTTCGCCGGCTCCTCCTCGGCGGCCCCCTCGCGCAAGAGGTCCGGGGCGCCGAACGCTGCCGCCCGGGCCCCCGCCAGCGCGGTCTCCAGCTCGGTGATCCGGGCGTCCCGCTCGGCCAGTTCGGCGGCGAGCCGGTCGAGCACGTCGTCGACGTCGGTCATGCGGTAGCCGCGCGCGGCCACCGGGAAGCGCACCGTCTCCACATCGGCGCGGCTGACGGGGCGCGAGAGGGGCAGCGGGTCGGCGAGCCGGTCCGGCTCGGCGTCCGGCAGCGCCGCGCCGTCGTCGCCGCCGACCACGGCGAGGGTGACCGCCGCGACCACCACGACCAGCGCGATGAGCAAGAACCAGAACACGACCGTCTCCCCGGATGCGTCGGCAGGGTCTGAGGGGACGATGGTGCCACGCTCCGCCGGACGCCGGGCAACCGGCCGGGTCCCGGGCACGCTCCGGCGGGCGGTCCCGAGAGGCTAGGGTCTGTCTGGCGCTCCGCGTCGGATCGGGCCGCGGCGCCCGGTGCCGGGGGCATCCCCCGCTCTTCGGGCCGTGGAGGAACCCCGCGAGGCGGAGGGCCGCCGGTGTACCGGACGGTGCGCGGGCGTGCCCGGTGACGCGGCGAGGTGCGGTGCCGGGCACCGCGGAAGGGCCGGACCGGCCCCGGAGCCGGGCGGCGGGCCCGCGCGGAGAGCCGGACGGGCCGGCCGGAGAACTGTCCCGGGGCCGGAGAGCGGTCCCACCGCCCGACGGGCGGCCGGAGGAGGTCACGAGTGGTGCTGCGGCTGGGGAAGCGCGAGTTCGGCGAGCACGAGCCGGTGGTCATGGCCATCGTCAACCGCACCCCGGACTCCTTCTACGACCAGGGCTCCACCTTCCGGGACGAGCCCGCGCTGGCCCGCGTCGAACAGGCGATCGCCGAGGGTGCCGCCATCGTGGACATAGGCGGTGTCAAGGCCGGCCCCGGCGAGGAGGTCACGGCCGAGGAGGAGGCGCGGCGCACCGTCGGCTTCGTGGCCGAGGTGCGGCGGCGCCATCCGGAGGTGGTGATCAGCGTCGACACCTGGCGCCACGAGGTCGCCGAGGCGGTCTGCGAGGCGGGGGCCGATCTGCTCAACGACGCCTGGGGCGGGGCCGATCCGCAGCTCGCCGCGGTCGCCGCCCGGTACGGCGCCGGCCTGGTCTGCACCCACGCGGGCGGCGCCGAGCCGCGCACCCGCCCGCACCGGGTGGCGTACGAGGACGTGATGGCCGACATCCTCCGGGTCACCCTGGGCCTGGCCGAACGGGCGGTCGAGCTGGGGGTGCGCCGTGACGGCATCCTCATCGACCCGGGCCACGACTTCGGCAAGAACACCCGGCACTCCCTGGAGGCCACCCGCCGGCTCGGCGAGATGACGGCCACGGGCTGGCCGGTGCTGGTCTCCCTGTCGAACAAGGACTTCGTCGGGGAGACCCTCGACCGGCCGGTCAAGCAGCGGCTGACGGGCACGCTCGCGGCGACCGCGGTCTCGGCGTGGCTGGGGGCCCGCGTCTACCGGGTGCACGAGGTGGCCGAGACCCGGCAGGTGCTCGACATGGTCGCGTCCATCGCGGGCCACCGGCCCCCGGCCGTGGCCCGCCGCGGACTGGCCTGAGCGGACGCCCGCGCCGGGACACCCGTGCCGCGCCGGGACGGCGCGGGCTAGGCCTGCCCGGTCTCCTTGCTCACCAGGCTCACGGCCTCGTCCACGTCGTCCGTCAGGTGGAAGAGGTCCAGATCGTGCTGTGCCGCCTTGCCCGTGCCGATCAGGGTGTTCTCCACCCAGTCCACCAGCCCCTTCCAGTACGACGTCCCGAACAGGACGATCGGGAAGCGGGTGACCTTGCGCGTCTGCACGAGCGTGAGCGCCTCGAACAGCTCGTCCAGCGTGCCCAGTCCGCCGGGCAGCACCACGAACCCCCGCGCGTACTTCACGAACATCGTCTTGCGGACGAAGAAGTAGCGGAAGTTCACCCCGATGTCGACGTAGTTGTTCATCCCCTGCTCAAAGGGGAGTTCGATGCCGAGGCCGACCGAGATCCCGTTCGCCTCGTAGGCGCCCTTGTTCGCCGCCTCCATCGTGCCGGGCCCGCCGCCGGTGATCACCGCGAAGCCGGCCTCGGCCAGGGCCCGGCCGATCCTGACGCCGTTCTCGTACTCCTCCGAGCCGACGGGCGTGCGGGCCGAGCCGAAGACGCTGATGGCCGGGCCGAGTTCGGCGAGCGTGCCGAAGCCCTCGACGAACTCGGACTGGATGCGCATCACCCGCCACGGGTCCTGGTGCACCCACTCCACGGGCCCCGGCTGCGTGTCCAGCAGCCGCTGGTCGGTGGTGGTCCGCTGGACCTGGCCGCGCCGCCGCGTCACCGGCCCCAGGTGCTGCTCCCGGCCGACTTCTTCCCGGGCTTCTCCCTCGGCACTGGTCACGGGCCGCTCCTTCCGAGACACCGCCTCCCGTGTCGTCCGGCGACGGGAGGATCTTCGCGGATCAGCGTATGCCCCGGCAGGTTGACGGCAAGGCACCTCAGGCCGTCAGCCAGGCGGACAACCGCTCCTCGCAGTGGTTGATCAGCGAGGCGAGCACGCGTTCGTCCCGCTTGTGCGCCAGCAGCGGTGCGCCCGGACCGTAGTTGACGGCCGGGACGCCCAGCGCGTTGAAGCGGGAGACGTCGGTCCAGCCGAACTTGGGCTGCGCCCGGCCGCCCACCGCCGCCATGAAGGCCGCCGCGGCGGGGTGGGAGAGGCCGGGCAGGGCGCCGCCGGTGTGGTCGTCGATGACGAACTCGGCCACCCCGCAGTCCGCGAAGACCTCCCGGACGTGCTGCTCCGCCTCCTGTTCGGTGCGGTCCGGCGCGTAGCGGAAGTTGACGGTGACCGTGCAGTCGTCCGGGATGACGTTGGTGGCCACCCCGCCCTCGATACCCACGGCGTTCAGCCCTTCGCGGTATTCCAGCCCGTCGATGACCACCCGGCGCGGTTCGTACGAGGCCAGCCGGCTCAGGATCGGCGAGGCCGCGTGGATCGCGTTGGAGCCCATCCAGGAGCGCGCCGAGTGCGCCCGCTCCCCCGTGGTGCGCAGCAGGACCCGGAGCGTGCCCTGGCAGCCGCCCTCGACCTGCCCGTCCGACGGCTCCAGGAGGACGGCGAAGTCCCCCTCCAGCCAGTCCGGATGGGCCGCGGCGACATGGCCGAGGCC
Source organism: Streptomyces xinghaiensis S187 (assembly GCF_000220705.2). GTDB lineage: Bacteria > Actinomycetota > Actinomycetes > Streptomycetales > Streptomycetaceae > Streptomyces > Streptomyces xinghaiensis. The sequence goes on from NZ_CP023202.1 coordinate 2,456,248, forward strand.
GTTGAGTTCGGCGGCGACCTCTTCGTTGTCGTAGAAGACGAAGGTCAGATCGCGGTTGGGCTCCGGCACCGTCGCCGCGATGCGCAGCTGCACGGCGAGCCCGGACTTCATGTCGCAGGTCCCGCAGCCCCAGAGGTAGCCCTCGTCGTCCAGCCGGGAGGGCACGTTGTCCGCGATGGGCACGGTGTCGAGGTGGCCGGCGAGCACCACCCGCTCCGGGCGCCCCAGCCGCGTCCGGGCGACGACGTTGTTGCCGTACCGGTCCACGGTGAGGTGCGGCAGGGCGCGCAGCGCCGTCTCGACCGCGTCGGCCAGCGGCTTCTCCCGGCCGCTGACGGACGGGATGTCCACGAGGGCGGCGGTGAGGGCGGCGGCGTCCAGGGACAGATCGAGCACGTGTGGGTCCATGACGGCGACCCTAACCCGTCGGCGGGGGCCGCCCCTCCGGCCGCCCGGGGGCCGTCCTTCCGGGCACGGGCCCCGGCCTTCACGGCCGCCCGGTACCGTGTGCGGCGTGTCCAGCCGAACCGTTTCCGTCCGCCGCCGGCGCCTGCTGCGCGCGCTGGTGGCGTGCACCGTCCTGCTGGCCCTGGCCGGGTATCTGGCGGTGCACTTCCAGACCTCCGGACCGGGCTCGCCGCGCTGTGCCGTCAGAGCCGCGGGGCAGGACGGCGAACCGTACGAACTCGAACCCCAGCAGGCGGTGAACGCCGCCACCATCGCGGCCGTCGGATCGGCCCGCCGGCTCCCGGAGCGCGCGGTGACCATCGCGCTCGCCACCGCGATGCAGGAGTCCGGGCTGCGCAACATCCGCTACGGCGACCGGGATTCGCTCGGCCTCTTCCAGCAGCGGCCCACCCAGGGCTGGGGCACGCCGGAGCAGATCATGGACCCGGTGTACTCGGCCGGGGCGTTCTACGACCATCTGGTGAAGGTCCCCGGCTACTCCCGGCTGCCGCTGACCGTGGCCGCCCAGCAGGTGCAGCGCAGCGGGTTCCCGCAGGCGTACGCCAAGCACGAGCCGAACGCCGCGCTGCTCACCTCGGCGCTGACCGGCCGCGCGGAGGCGTCGCTGAGCTGCGCTCCCGGGGCCCAGGAGCAGCCGGGGGACCCGGTCCGGGTGCGGGAGAAGCTGCGGCGCGAGTTCGGCCGCGACGTGCTGGCGGGCGGCGCCGGCCGGGTCGGCGGGGCCGGGAAGAGCGGTTCGCCCGGCCCGGTGGTGAGCGTTCCGGTGCCGGAGACGGCCCCCGGCGGCCCGGAGCGGCGCGGCTGGGAGCTGGCCCACTGGGCGGTGGCGCACGCCCGGGAGCTGCGGATCGCCCAGGTCTCGTACGCGGGCCGGGTGTGGAGCGCCGCCAGTTCCGGCAACGGCTGGCGCCCGGAGGCGGCCGGCTCCTCGGCGGCGGCCCGGAAGCGGGCCGCGGCGGCCGTGGTCATCACCACCGTTCAGTAGTACGGAGGGTCGCCCGCCCGGGGGAGCCGCCCGCCGCCGGGCGGGCACCCGCGGGAGCGTCGCGGCCGGGCCCGGACGGAGCCCCGGGGCCCCCGTCCCACCTGCGGGGCCCGGGGACCGGCGCTCCCGCGCACCGGTCCCGTACGGCGCTCCGCGCCCCCTCCGCGGCCTGCCCCGGGGCGCGGCGCATTGCCAATCCTTTACCCCGGTGCGCCGCAACCTTCCCGCTCCTCACGCGGTAGTCACTGTGTCCGCCGAACGGACACAACTCCCCTGAAATCATCAGCTTTTCCCCGCCGAAGGAGCACCATGTCCCTCCCCCTCACGCGTCGGATCGCCCGAGCCGCGCTGCTGGTCGCAGCGGGCGCGGCTCCCCTCGTCGGCGCGGCCGGCCCGGCGCAGGCCGCCCAGCTGCCGGAGTCCGCCGGTCTCGGCGGGGTCAGCAACCTCGACGGCGCGGCCCTCGGGGAAATCCTCGACACCACCGCCCGGCAGACCACGGCCGGTGCCGTCACGACGCATGACAGCACCGTGGGGAACGCCGCCCTCCCGGCCGCCGAGGGGCTGCTCGACTCCGCCGTCGGCACCGCAGCCCCGGTCGCCGGGCAGACCGTCACCGGCAGCGGGGACACCGCCGGCACGCTCACCGAGGACACCGCCGGAGTGCGCCCCGGAGGCCTGCGGGTGCGGGAGTTCGCCGGTGGCCTCACCGACTCCTCGGGCGTGCCCGGCGTACCCGGGAGCCTCCCGGCGACCGAGGAGATCAGGACGCCGGCCGCCCCGAACGTGGCCTACAACAACCTCTCCGAGGTCAACGAGGCGGCCGGTGACCTGACGGCGAACGGCCCGCTGCAGCTCGGCGTCTGACCGGGACGGCCGCCCCGCCGCGGGCGGCCGGAGCCCGTACGGTCCACGGGCCGTGAGCGGTACGGACGGCAACGCCCGGCCGGGGATGCCCCGGCCGGGCGTTCCGCTGTTCTCCGGCGCTCCGGTGGCCCCCGTTCGTTCGTCCCGCGCCGCGGTCAGCCGCGCAGACGCTCCACCGCGGCCGCGACGCGCTCGTCGCTCGCCGTCAGCGCGACCCGGACGAAGCGTTCGCCGGCCGGGCCGTAGAAGTCGCCCGGGGCCACCAGGATGCCCCGCTTGGCGAGGTCGGCCACGGTGTCCCAGCAGGGCTCGTCCCGGGTCGACCAGAGGTAGAGGCTCGCCTCGCTGTGCTCGATCCGGAAACCGGCCGTCTCCAGCGCGCCGCGCAGGGCCGTGCGCCGTGCCCGGTACCGGGCACGCTGCTCCGCCACGTGCTCGTCGTCCGCGAGGGCCGCGACCGTCGCCGCCTGGACCGGTGCGGGCACCATCATCCCGCCGTGCTTGCGGATCTTGAGCAGCTCGCCCAGCACGGCCGCGTCCCCGGCGATGAACGCCGCCCGGTACCCGGCGAGGTTGGAGCGCTTGGAGAGCGAGTGCACCGCGACGACGCCGTCGAAGCTGCCGCCGCACACGTCCGGGTGGAGCACGGAGACCGGGTCGGCCTCCCAGCCCAGCTCCAGATAGCACTCGTCGCTGACGACCAGCACACCGTGCTCCCGCGCCCAGGCCACGGCGGTGCGCAGCTCCTGCTGGGAGAGGACCCGGCCGGTGGGGTTCGAGGGGGAGTTGAGCCAGAGGATCCGCAGGCCCTCCGGCGCCACATCCGCCGGCTCGTCGTAGACGACGGGTTCGGCGCGCGCGAGCCGCGCCCCGGCCTCGTACGTCGGGTAGGCCAGCCGGGGGAAGGCGACCCGGTCGCCGGGGCCCAGGCCCAGCTGGGTGGGCAGCCAGGCCACCAGTTCCTTGGAGCCGACGACGGGCAGGACGTTGGTGTGTTCCACGCCCCGCGCCCCGAGCCGCCGTCCGGCCCAGCCCGCCAGGGCGTCGCGGAGCTCCGGGGTCCCCCACACGGTCGGATAGCCGGGGCTGTCCGCCGCGGCGGTGAGCGCCTCGCGGATCACCTCGGGGACGGGGTCCACCGGGGTGCCGACCGACAGGTCCACCAGACCGCCGGGGTGCGCGGCGGCGGACGCTCGGTACGGTTCGAGGCGGTCCCAGGGAAAGACGGGAAGCCGGTCGGAGACTCCGGGCACGGTGCTCACTTCTCTCGGGCGTTCGGGGCGGCCGGACGGCTCCGGCGGGCGCCCCGGGGCGGCGCGGCGGATGCCAAGACCGCGGTCCCGCACGGCCGGGGTGCCGTACGGGACCGGGACGGCGCCGCGGGGTCCGCGGCTACTGGTTCTGCGGCGGGAGCGCGGCGATGAGCGGGTGGTCGCGCTCGATCAGGCCGAGCTTGGAGGCACCGCCGGGCGAACCGAGCTCGTCGAAGAACTCGACGTTCGCCTTGTAGTAGTCCTTCCACTCCTCCGGGGTGTCGTCCTCGTAGAAGATGGCCTCGACCGGGCAGACCGGCTCGCAGGCGCCGCAGTCGACGCACTCGTCGGGGTGGATGTACAAGGACCGGGAGCCCTCGTAAATGCAGTCGACGGGGCACTCCTCGATGCACGCCTTGTCCTTGACGTCGACACAAGGCTGCGCGATGACGTAGGTCACGCTGTCGTTCCTCCTCGGTAGGGCGGGCGGAGCGGTTGTCGTCTCCGCCGCATGGCGCGCGGGAGCGCGGCGTCGTCGATGCCCGCAACTAGTATCTCCGTTCCGGGGCACCAGTCGAACAGGAGGGGCGGGCACAGCTGTGGATTTCACCACCGGCGGACGCCTCACGGTCCGGATCACCGCCGCTGACGTGGGCAAAAGGGTATCGGTGCGGCGGTGGAGCGAGCCCGGAGCGCCGGGCGGGCGGTTCACCGACGCGGTCGGCGTGCTCACATCCTGGGACGGCGGTGTGCTGTGTCTCACGCGCCGGAACGGCGAGATCGTCCGCATCCCGGAATCCGCGCTGGCCGCCGGCAAGGTGGTGCCCGCGGCACCCGCCCGGCGCCGGGGCCCGGCCGCCTCCGCGGCCGAGCTGAGCCGGGTCGCGGCCCGCGCCTGGCCGCCCGCCGAGAGCGAGCCGCTGGGCGGCTGGACCCTGCGGGCCTCGGGCGGCTTCACCCGGCGCGCCAACTCCGTGCTGCCGCTGGGCGGTCCGGGGCTCCCGGCGGACGAGGCGCTGCGCCGGGTGGTCCGCTGGTACGCCGCGCGGGGCCTGCCCGCGTACGTCCAGGTGACCACCGGCGCCGGGGACACCCAGGAGGAGCTGGCCGCCACCCTCGACGCCCGCGGCTGGATCCGGGAGGTCTCCGCCGAGGTGCGGACGGCGGCGCTGGCCCCGGTCGCGGAGGCGGGGCCCGTGCGGGGCGTCCCGGCGGCCGCGGGGGCCGGGAGCGCCGCGCCCCCCGTCCGGCTGGCCCGTACCCCCGGCACCGCCTGGCTGCGGCGCTACCAGCGGTTCGCCGGTGACACCCCGGAGGTGCGGCGGGTGCTGTGCGGCGGGCCGTCCGTGTGGTTCGCCGCGGTACCGGCGGACGGGGCCGCAGGCGGGGCCGCGGACGGAGAGGACCCCGGCGGTGCCCCCGCGGCCATCGGACGGTGCGTGGTGGACGGCCGCTGGGCGGGCTTCTCGGCGGTGGAGGTGGCGCCGGAGCAGCGGCGGCGGGGCCTGGCGTCCGCCGTGATGGCCGCCCTCGCCGCGCGGGCCCTGGAGGAGGGCGCCTCGGCCGCGTATCTCCAGGTCGAGACGGACAACGGGCCCGCTCGCGCGTTCTACGACCGGCTCGGCTTCACCGTCCACCACACGTACCACCACTGGCGCGCGCCGGACGACGGCGGCCACTGAGCGGATAGGGCTTCCCCATGCCGGACAGGCCGGACGCACACGACCCCCGCGGCGCGGACGACGACGCGGGTGACCGGACGGCGGTCCGGCGCCGGTTCGCCGCCGAGGCCCGCGCGGAGCGGCCCGATCTGGCCCTGCTCTGCCTGCTGGTCGCGGCCGAGGCCGATCCGTCGCTGGGCGAGAAGGGCATCGACGCGGCCCAGATCGAGCTGGACCGGCTCGCCGGGGAGCTGCCGTACGCGCCCGGCGGCGGCGCCGCGGGCTGGGCGCGGGCGGTTGGCGCGCTCCTCGGCGAACGGTACGGATTCCGCGGCACCCGGGACGATTTCGCCGCCCTGGAGTCCTCCCTCCTGCCGGAGGTGCTGAGGCGGCGGCGCGGACTGCCGATCCTGCTGTCCGTCGTCTGGATCGAGGTGGCCCGGCGGGCCGGCGCGCCGGTGTACGGAGTGGCCCTGCCCGGCCATTTCGTCGTCGGCTTCGGCGACCCGGCCGGGACGGACGACGGCCGGGTGCTGGCCGACCCCTCGGAGGGCGGCCGGCCGCTGAGCGAGAGCGACACCGAACTGCTGCTGGCGGCCGTGACCGGTGAGCCGCTCACCTCCGCGGTGCTCACCCCGGCCGCGCCGCTGGACATCGTCCGGCGCGTCCTCGGCAACATCCGCGCCTGGGCCGCCGCCCGGCCCGAGCGCGGCGACGTCCGGCTGTGGGCGGTCGAGCTCTCCCTGCTGCTGCCCCACCACCCGGCGCGGCTGCGCCGTGAGCACGGGCAGCTGCTGGTCGGGCGCGGCGACTTCCTGACCGGCGCGGCCGAGCTGGAGACCTACGCGGAGGTGGCCGAGGCGGTGGACCCGGAGGAGGCGCGGGCGGTGCGGCGGGAGGCCCGGGCGGCCCGCGCGATGCTCAACTGACGCACCCGGGCGGCCCGTGCGCCCCGCCGTGCGGGAAACACCGGTCCGGCCCGGTACGCGCCGCGCACCGGGCCGGAGGAAACGCCTCCCCGCTACGGGGTGGTGTCGATGGTGACGGTGCGCCCGGCCGGGTCGGTGGAGCGCAGCGCCTCGCGGAGCGCCCCGGCCACGTCCTGCGGACTCACCGGGGTCTTGGAGCCGTTGCCGCGTTCGATGAGCACGCCGTCGAACACCCCGCCGTACAGGCTCTTGAGCACCTTCAGGTCGTAGGTGTCCACCAGCTTGCCGTTGACGGCCTTCATGGAGAGGAACTTCGGCAGCGAGTTCTCCGGGCTGAAGGAGATGGTGCGCGCCGGGTCCGTCCGCACGGTGACCAGCCCGGACATCGCGGGCTCGGCGAACTCCTTCATCGCCTTGTCGATCTCCGCCTGGTCCACCGCAGGCTGCCGTACGGTGCTGGGCAGTTCGACGGCCGCGCTCGCGCCCGTCTCCGTGCGCGCCCGGTAGGCGTCGGAGAGCGCGGTGACGGACTTGTTGACGTCCACGGCACGGTGCGGCTTGCCCGGGACGGGCACGGCCTTGCCCGCCTCGAAACGGATCATGCCGTCCTGCTCCGCGCCGCTCTCCCCGGCCAGTGACTCCAGCGCGGCGCGCAGCTTCTCCCGGTCCGTGACGATCTCGGCCTCCGCCTCGCGGGAACCGCCGAAGAGCGAACCGATCACGGAGACCGGGTTGTAGTCGCGCCCGGCGGCCTGCCGGACGCTGGCGTCGACGTCGACGTCCAGCCCGACCACGGAGGGCTTGAGTTCGTGCTGCTCCCCGGCCACGCGGACGGTCATCGGGGCGTCGACACGCCGGCCGAGCCCCTGGTCGAGCCGGTTGACGGCCTCCTGCCGGGAGATGCCGCCGATGTCGACCCCGGCGACGGTGGTGCCCTTCGGCACCTCGGCGTGGTCGAGCAGCAGCCCGGCGGCGTACGCGACGCCGAGCGCGGCGACGACCGCGGCACCGGCCAGGACGAGCTTGGACCGGCCCTTCTTCCGCGCGGCCGGGGCCGGGGCGGCGGCGCCGGGGGGCGCCGGCGGGCGCGGGGCCCCGGCGTCGTCGGCGGGCAGGGTCGGGAACGGGGACTCGCCGGCCGGCGGCACCGCCTGGATCCCGCTGACCAGGGTGTCGCTGGAGACCCGCTCCTCCGGTCCGCCGAAGGCGGGGTCCGCCGCGAAGCCGTGGTCCGCGCCGAACGGCGCGGGCGCGGGCGCGGCCGGGTCCTGCATCGGCCCGGGGGCGGCGGGGGGCGGGAAGCCGCCGTACGCGGGGGACGGTGGTGCGGAACGCGGCGCTCCGTCCCCGGCGGCCGGTCCGCCCGGGCCGCCCGGGCCGCCCGCCGGTGCTCCGGGGCCGGCCTGCCCGCCCTGGCCGCCGCTCCGGCCGCCGGCCTGCTGCCGGAAGGCGGGCGGCAGCAGCGGCATGTCGCCCTCGGCGGGGCCGCCGGTCGGCCCGTTGGGGCCCGCTCCGGGGACGGGGCCGACACGGGTGCCGTAGGCCGGGGTGGAGGTGGGATCGGCGTCCCGGCCGGGAGGCGGGCCGCCCGCGGGCCGGCCGCCGGGCGCCGCGGGACCGCCACCGTGCGCCGCACCGCCGCTGCCCGCACCGGCACCGCCGGGGCCGCCCGCCGCCGGGCCGCCCGGGATCGGGGTGCCCGAGGTGGGGGTCGGGGTCTTGCGGGGCGCGAACCAGTCGCTGGCCCGCTCTCCGCCACCCTGGCCGCCCGGCGCCGAGGGGTTCCTCCCCGGCTCCTCCCGTCCGCCGCCCGCCGCGGAAGCGGAAGCGGAGGGCTGCCGCTCCTCGGCGGGCTTGCCCGGTCCGGGCACGCCCGGCTTGGCCGCGGACGACCGGTCCTCGACGGGCGTGCGCATGACGACCGGGGGGATCGGCCGGGATCCGGGGATGTTGATTCTGATCCGGGTCGTCAGCGTGGTCTCGGTCTTCGGCTGCTCCTCCGGCTCGGGGGGCCGGCCGGCGCCGGCGGCCTCGGGGGCGTCCGGCGCGTCCTGCGGGGGGTGCAGCGACGGATACCGGCGCGTGCCGTAGGGCGGTGTCCCCGAGGGGTACGACGCGGCCCCGCCGTGCCCCTGGGGCCCGGAGGACGTGGTGTCAGATTCACGGCTCAAAGCTGGTTCTCCCGGTTGGCTCCGCCGCCCGTAGTACTCGCACTGGGCTCCCCCCGTGCCTGAGGCCGCGGGCGGGGGTTCTCCCTGCCGTAGGGCAGGGGAGCTCGGCGGCGCTACCACCATACTGGCCGATGCCCGCGCTCATACCGCGACCGCCGTATCGGCGCCCCGGGCGGGGAGCCCGCGCCCCCCGCCCGTCGGCTCGTCAGCCGCCAAGTGCCTTGGCTCCGGGGGCCGGTGGGGGCAGCGAGGGCACAGTGGTGCAGATCACAGCGGTCAACATCCCGCCCAGCAGGTAGAGATACGAGCCCACACCCGACCCGAACAGGAAGTCGCCCTCCGGCCGGGAGGTGGTCAGCGCCATCACGGCGAGCAGCCAGCCGCCGGCCGCCGCGCCCGGACCGATCCGGGTGCCGGTGGCCCGCAGCCCGCCGTAGCAGAGGGCTCCGACGGCCAGCAGCGCCAGCAGCAACCCGGCCGGGAACCAGGCGCCTTGGACGAGGGCGCCCGCCGCGCCGGTCAGGACCCCGAGCACCCCGAGAGCGGCGTACGCGGCGAGGCGCCCGGCGCTCACCGGCTCCCCCCGGCGTCCGGAATGCCCGCGAACAGATCGGTCTCGGGCGGATTGCCCGCCGGCAGTCCGCCCGCCGCCGGGCCCTGGACCAGACGGTAGTACTCGGTGGCCAGCAGCGGCTGCGCGAGGTTGTTCGACAGGGCGAAGCACTCCTCGCCCTTGGCACCCTCCGCACCCTCCGCGACGGCGATCTGCGTGGCGTGCGCCCGGAGGGCCGCCGCCTTCCGCCCGGCCCACTCGCCGCCGTCCACGGCCGTCGTGACCTGCTCCTCCTCCACCACCCCGGGAAGGTCCGCCACTCCGGCGACGCCGGGGAAGGGCAGGGAGGGGGCGGCCCGCAGCGCCGCCAGCCGCTCCTCCACCACCGGCCGCGGCAGGCAGTTCCAGTAGATCTTCCGGACGGTGTGCGGCTCGCCGAGGTCGCGGCGGTAGGCCCGCTCGGAGGCGAGCGCGGCGGCCCGCATGGCGACGCGGTGCGCCTGGATGTGGTCCGGATGCCCGTAGCCGCCGTCGGGGTCGTAGGTGACCAGGACCTGCGGGCGGATCTCGCGCATCACCTCGACGAGGTGCGCGGCGGCCTCGTCGGTGTCGGCCCGCCAGAAGGCCCGCGGGCGCCGGTTCTGCGGGAGGCCCATCATGCCGGAGTCGCGGTAGCGGCCCCGCCCGCCGAGGAACCGGTGGTCGGTGACGCCCAGTTCGGCCATCGCGGCCGCGAGCTCTCCCGCCCGGTGCGGACCGAGCGCGTCGTCCCGGTCGGCGGCCAGGGCGGCGAGCCCGGGCGGGATGACCTCGCCCTCCTCGCCCAGGGTGCAGGTCACCAGCGTGACGTGCACCCCTTCGGAGGCGTACTTGGCCATGGTCGCGCCGTTGTTGATCGTCTCGTCGTCCGGGTGCGCGTGCACCAGCAGCAGACGGCGGGCGGGCAGCGCCCGGCCACGGCCTGGAGAGGGCAGGTCAGTCATGCGCTACAGCGTACGAGCGAAAACGGCGCCGGGCCGTCAGAACTTCAGCCCCCCGATCATCCCGGCGACGTTGTTGGTCAGCTCACTGATGGTCGGGGCCACCGAGGAACTGGCCAGGTAGAAGCCCAACAGCATGCAGACCACCGCATGTCCGGCCTTCAGCCCGGATTTCCGGACCAGCAGGAAGACGATGATCGCCAGCAGCACCACCACCGAAATCGAGAGTGCCACGGCGGTTCACCTCCAAGGTATGTGCGGTCGGGGCGACGAGGGGTAACGCACGGGCGCCACAGTGTGGTTACCCATGATGCGCCACAGATCATAACGATCCGTTCCTGCGCACGAGCGGGTGCATCGCAGCAGAGAAGGGGCGCACGGACCGGGCGCCCCTTCAGCTCCGCCGGGCGTACGCCGGAGCACGGCCGACGGCCGGTCAGAGGCGGTGCGGCAGCGGTGCGCGGACGGCCCGCGGACGGCCCGGGGACGGCCCGGGAGCGGTGCGGGGTCTCGGCCCGGCGGGACCCGGCACGTAGGGTCGCCGCATGGACGGACAGCTCTCGTTTCCGCGGCAGCATGCCAGAACCCAGCGCTTCAGCCTGGGCGCGCCGCGCTCCTTCACCGTGTCGCCCGACGGCACCCGCCTCGTCTTCCTGCGGTCCCGCTCCGGCACCGACCGGGCGAACCTGCTGTGGGTGCACGATCTCGGCGAGGGGACGGAACGGATCGCCGCCGATCCCGCGGCGCTGCTCGGCGGCGGCACGGAGCGGCTGTCCCCGGAGGAGCGGGCGCGCCGGGAGCGGAGCCGGGAGGGTTCGGCGGGGGTCGTCGGCTACGCGGTCGACGCGGCCGTCGAGCTGGCCGCCTTCGCGCTCTCCGGGCGGCTGTTCGCGGCCGAGCTGCGGGCCGGGACCGCGCGGGAGCTCCCGGTGCCGGGCCCGGTGGTCGATCCCCGCCCGTCGCCGGACGGCCGCCACATCGCCTGGGTCGCCGGCGGCGCCCTGTACGCCGCGGCCGCCGACGGCTCGGACGTCCGGGCCCTGGCCGAGCCGGAGCACGAGCGGATCACCCACGGGCTGGCGGAGTTCGTCGCCGCGGAGGAGATGGACCGCTCCCGGGGCTTCTGGTGGTCGCCCGAGAGCGACCGGCTGCTGGTGGCGCGGGTGGACGAGACGCCGGTGCGCCGCTGGTGGATCGCCGACCCGGCGCATCCCGGCCGCGAGCCGGCCGAGGTGGCGTATCCGGCCGCCGGTACGGAGAACGCGGAGGTGACGCTCGCCTTCACCGGTCTCGACGGCTCGCGGGTGCCGGTGGAGTGGGACCGGGAGCGCTATCCGTACCTGGCGCGGGTGCACTGGTCCGCGGCCGGGCCGCCGCTGCTGCTGGTCCAGGCCCGCGACCAGCGCTCCCAGCTGTATCTGGCGGCCGATCCGGAGACCGGCGCCACCCGGCTGCTGCACGCGGACGAGGACCCGGTCTGGCTCGACCTCTTCCCCGGGGTCCCGGTGTGGACGCCGGACGGCCGGCTGGTGCGGATCGCGGACGAGGGCGGGGCGCGGGTGCTGATGGTGGGCGACCGCCCGCTGACCGGGCCGCAGCTGCACGTCCGGGCGGTCCTCGACGTCGGCGCGGAGGACGTGCTGGTGACGGCCTCCGCCGGGCCGGAAGCGGCGGAGCCGGGGACGGGTGAGATCCATGTGCACCGGGTCAGCGAGCTGGGGGTGGAGCGGATCTCGGAGGGCCCCGGGGTGCACTCGGCGGTCCGCTCCGGCGCGGTGACCGTGCTGGCCTCGGCCACGCTCGGCCACAGCGGCGCGGCGGTGCGGCTGTACCGGGACGACCGGCCCGCCGGGACGGTCATGTCGCTGGCGGAGCAGCCGGTGCTGACCGCCCATGTGCGGCTGGCGGAGTCCGGGGAGCGCCGCATCCCGTGCGCCGTGCTGCTGCCCACCGGCTACCGGGAGGGGGACGGTCCGCTGCCGGTGCTGATGGACCCGTACGGCGGTCCGCACGGCCAGCGCGTCGTCGCCGCCCACAACGCCTATCTGACCTCGCAGTGGTTCGCCGACCAGGGCTTCGCGGTGGTCGTCGCCGACGGCCGCGGCACCCCGGGCCGCTCCCCGGCCTGGGAGAAGGCGATCGCACACGATGTCGCCGGAGTCACCCTCGACGACCAGGTGGAGGCGCTGCACGGGCTGGCGAAGAGCTTCCCGCTGGATCTGGGGCGGGTGGCCGTCCGCGGCTGGTCGTACGGGGGGTATCTGGCGGCGCTCGCGGTGCTGCGCCGTCCGGACGTCTTCCACGCGGGCGTCGCCGGGGCGCCCGTGACCGACTGGCGGCTCTACGACACGCACTACACCGAGCGCTATCTCGGCCACCCCGCCGGGCGGCCGGCGGTGTACGACGCCAACTCGCTGGTCACCGAGGAGGGCGGGCTCTCCGGGGCGGCCGGGCAGCACCGGCCGCTGATGGTGATCCACGGGCTCGCGGACGACAACGTGGTGGCGGCCCACACGCTGCGGCTGTCCTCGGCGCTGCTGGCGGCCGGGCGCCCGCACGAGGTGCTGCCGCTCTCCGGCGTGACCCACATGACCCCGCAGGAGCAGGTCGCGGAGAACCTGCTGCTGCTCCAGGCGGGCTTCCTCCGCCGCTCGCTGGGCCTGGTCTGACGCCGGCGCCGGCCGGGGCGGTCCACGGACCGCCCCGGCCGGTTCTACGGCACCCGCACGGCCGTACGCCGTTCAGCCTGCCGTCTGTGGATATCGGGCTTGCTTCCATCAAGTTGCCCGGGTGTTAACGCGCTTGACGGCGATTCCAGCGGGAATGTCCGGCGCCGCGGTCCGGCGTCAAGCACACGGCGACCTCGATATCCGAAACCTTCTCCCAAGATGCCGGGGCGGCGTCTTTTCGGTCCGGGCGCCCTCTTGACTGGACCGGGGCTCCGCTGCAAAGTCGCGCTCACGTCAGGAAAGCGGTACAGACCAGTTCGGCGGAGACGTGACCACGGGGGCCAGCGCGATGACGAGCTTATCGAAGGCCTCGGCGGCCGGTGGCGGGCCGCCGGGGCCCGAAGCCCGGACGGCGGACGTGCCGGGCGGCCGTTCGCCGGGCCGGCTGATGTGGCGGCGCTTCCGCCGCGACCGCGCCGGGACGATCTCGGCCGGTGTGGTGCTCTTCTTCTTCGCCGTGGGCCTGCTCGCGCCGGTGATCTCCCACTTCTACGGCAAGGACCCGTACACCCGCTACGGGCAGCAGCGGGACGGGCTGCTCAACGAGTTCGGCTATCCGGTCGCGCCGAACGGCGGCATCTCCGGGGAATTCTGGTTCGGTATCGAGCCGATCCTGGGCCGCGACGTCTTCACCCAGCTCCTCTACGGCATCCGCACCTCACTGCTGGTCGCGGTCGCGGTGACGCTCCTGGCCACGCTGACCGCGATCGTGCTCGGGGTGGCGGCGGGTTATCTGGGCGGCCGCACCGACTTCCTCATCGGCCGCTCCATCGACCTGCTGATGGCCTTTCCCAACCAGCTGTTCTTCGTCGCCTTCATGCCGATCGTGGTCGCCCTGTTCGTGGCCGACACCGATGAGACGCCGACCTGGGTCCGGGCGGTCGCGATGGTGCTGGTGCTCTGGTTCCTGGGCTGGATGAGCCTGGCGAGAATCCTGCGCGGCACGGTGCTGTCGCTGCGGGAGCGGGAGTTCGTGGAGGCGGCCCGGGTGAGCGGCGCCTCCCCGTGGCGGATCATCCGCCGGGAGCTGCTCCCCAATGTGGTCACCCCGATCCTGGTGCAGAGCACGCTGATGCTGCCGAATTTCGTGACCGCGGCCGCCGGGCTCTCCTTCCTCGGGGTCGGGTTCATCGAACCCACCCCGGACTGGGGCCGGATGTTCGCCACCGGCGCCCAGGTCTTCGAGAACGACTTCACCTACATGTTCTTCCCGGGCGGCGCGATGGTGATCTTCATCGTCGCCTTCAACCTGCTCGGGGACTCCGTCCGGGACGCGTTCGACCCCAAGACCCGGCACTGATCCGGGCCCGGCGGCGCACACCGGGCGGCGAACCACAGGCCACCACTCAAGGACGGGCAGGTGCGACAGGCCATGAGCAGGATTCGGGCACGCGGAGGGCGCGCCGCCGTGGTGGCGCTGGCGGCGGGGGCGTTACTGCTCTCCGGCTGCAGCGAGGGCGGCGGAGGCGGCGGCGGGGACGACGGGAACGGCAAGGACAAGGGCGCCACGGCGCAGGCGCCCGTGCCGTTCGCCGACGCCACGGCGTCGACCGGGCCGGCGGAACCGATCGCCGGCGCCGAGCCGGGCGGCACGATACGGGTGCTCGCGCGGGACAGCTTCGCGCATCTGGACCCGGCGCAGATCTACGTCTCCGACGAGGGCAAGCTCGCGGCGCTCATCCACCGCCGGCTGACCACCGTCAAGATGGACAACAAGGGCGACTACTCGGTCGTCGGCGATCTCGCCACCGACAGCGGCACCCGCTCGGACGACGGGAAGACCTGGACGTACACCCTCAAGGACGGCATCCGCTTCGAGGACGGCTCGCCGATCACCTCCCGGGACGTCCGGCACAGCTTCGAGCGGCTGTTCGCCGACTTCGTCACGGAGGGCCCGACCTTCGTGCAGTCCTGGATGGCGGACGACCCGGAGTACCGGGACCTGCTGCCGGGCGGCCCGTACCAGGGCGACCACCTGCCGGACTCGGTCCTGGAGACCCCCGACGACAAGACGGTGGTCTTCCGCTTCGAGAAGCCGCAGAACGACCTGCCCTACGCGCTGGGGATGCCCGGCTACGGGGTGGTGTCCGCGGAGAAGGACACCAAGGAGAAGTACGACAAGGACCCGCTGGCCTCCGGCCCGTACAAGATCCAGTCGTTCAAGCCCGGCAAGTCCATGACGCTGGTGCGCAACGCCGAGTGGGACCCGGACACGGACGCCTCGCGCCACCAGTACCCGGAGAAGTTCGAGATCACCTTCAACCACCAGTACGAGGACTCCAGCAAGCGCATCCTCTCCGACACCGGGGAGAACCAGCGGGCCACCAGCTTCAACAACTCGGTGGACGCGAGCACCATCCCGCAGGTGCTGCGCGACGAGGAGGCCAAGAAGCGCACCATCTCCGGCTACCAGTCCTATGTCGCCATGTACGCCATCAACATGGACCGGATCAAGGACCACCGGGTTCGGCAGGCCATCGCCCACGCCCTGCCGCTCCGGGCGATCCTGGCCCCGTACGGCGGCTCGGCGGGCGGCGAGCTCGCGGGCGGCGTCATCAGCCCCCTGCTGCCCGGCTACGAGAAGGGCTACGACCCGTTCGGCAAGCTGGCGAAGCCGAACGGCGATCCGGAGAAGGCGCGGGCGCTGCTGAAGGAGGCCGGCAAGGAGGACATGAAGCTGGTCTACGCCTTCCGCAACGACAACGAGAGCCAGCAGGAGGCGGTCGCCGTCACGGACGCCCTGCGCGAGGCGGGGTTCGACGTGCAGCGCAAGGAGCTGCCGACCGACACCTACTACGACCGGGTCGGCAAGGTCGACAACGGCTATGACCTGTACCGCAACAACTGGGGCCACGACTGGGTGAGTTCGTCGACGGTGATCCCGCCGCTGTTCGACGGCCGGAAGATCGCCGACGGCTCGGCCAACTACGCGCACGTGAACGACGAGAAGATCAACGCGGAGATCGACCGCATCTCGGCCGTCGCGGACCCGGAGAAGGCCGCCGAGGAGTGGTTCGACCTCGGCAAGTACATCGTCGAGGAGGTCACCCCGGTGGTCCCCGCGTACTACTACAAGCAGATGCAGATCAGCGGTTCGAAGATCGGCGGCGCGGTCTACAACAATGACCTCAGCGGCCTCGACCCGAACAAGCTCTATCTGAAGCAGTGACGGCCCCCGGTGCGCGGGAGGCGCGGCCCGGCCGCCGGCCGGCGGGCCCGCACCCCCGCGCACCGGGACCTCCGCCGCACCGCGGCAGCGTCACCCGGCCGTCCGTCCGCCCTCCCCCACGTCTGCCCCCCACCCCCGCCGTCCCCGTCCCGGCCGTCCGTGTCCCGCGCGTCCCCGCGTTGGCCCGGCCATCCGCGAAAGCTGTCCACGCATGCTGAGATTCCTGGTCCGCCGGTCGCTCGGCGCCGTCGTCATCCTGCTGATCATCAGCGCCCTGACCTTCTTCCTCTTCTACAGCATCCCGCGCGACCCGGCCCTGCTCGCCTGCGGCAAGAACTGCACCCCGGACGCGCTGGAGGTCATCCGCCGCAACATGGGCATCGACAAGCCGGTGCCGGTGCAGTACTGGGAGTACATGGTGGGGATCTTCGCCGGCCGCGACTACGCGGTGGGCCCCTGCCCCGCGCCCTGCCTGGGCTACTCCTTCGTCGACAACACGCCCGTCTGGGACACCGTCCTCGACCGCTTCCCGACCACCGTCTCGCTGGCCCTCGGCGGCGCCGCGGTGTTCCTGACGGTCGGCCTGGGCACCGGGATGCTGGCCGCCGCCCGGCGCGGCACACTCGTCGACAAGATCGTCAGCTCGGGTTCGCTGGTACTGAGTTCGATGCAGATCTACTTCGTCGGCCCGCTGGCGATCGCGCTCTTCGTCTACCAGCTCGGCTGGCTCTCCCAGCCCGAGTACGTGAATCTCACGGACGACCCGGCCGGCTGGTTCGCGGGGCTGATCCTGCCCTGGTGCGTGCTGTCGATCATCTTCACCGCCAACTACACCCGTATGGCGCGCTCCACGATGATCGAGCAGTTGCAGGAGGACCACGTCAGAACCGCCCGCGCCAAGGGCATGGCCCGGCGCACGGTCTTCTTCCGCTACGCCTGGCGGGGCTCGCTCATCCCGATCATCACCATCTTCGGCGTCGACATGGGCTCCCTCTTCGGCGGCGCGATGATCACGGAGTTCACCTTCACCCTGCCCGGGCTCGGCCGGCTCGCCGTGGAGTCCGTCGTCAACACCAACCTCCCCATGCTCATGGGGGTGATGCTGTTCGCCGCGACGGCGATCATCCTGTTCAACATCGTCGTGGACGCCGCCTACGCGCTCATCGACCCGCGCGTGCGCCTGTCCTAGGAGACCCCCTGTGACCACCGTCAGCAAGGAAGCGGCCGGGCCCGCCCCCGCCGGCCCGGGCACCGGCTCCGGGCCCTTCCTCTCCGTACGCGACCTCCATGTGCGCTTCTCCACCGAGGACGGCACCGTCCGGGCCGTGGACGGGCTGTCCTTCGCCCTGGAACGGGGCAGGACCCTCGGCATCGTCGGCGAGTCCGGCTCGGGCAAGTCCGTCACCAGCCTCGCCGTCCTGGGGCTGCACGACCCGCGCACCACCACCATCACCGGGGAGATCCTGCTCGACGGGCGGGAGCTGACCGGGGCGCCCGAGCGGACGCTGGAGAAGCTCCGCGGCAACAAGATGGCGATGATCTTCCAGGATCCGCTCACCGCGCTCTCGCCGTACTACACCATCGGCCGGCAGATCGCCGAGCCCTACCGCAAGCACACCGGTGCCTCGAAGCGGGAGGCCCGGGAGCGGGCGGTGGAGATGCTGGAGAAGGTCGGCATCCCCCGTCCCCGGCTGCGGGCCGACGACTACCCGCACCAGTTCTCCGGCGGGATGCGGCAGCGGGCGATGATCGCCATGGCGCTGGTCTGCGACCCGGACCTGCTGATCGCGGACGAACCGACCACCGCGCTCGACGTCACCGTGCAGGCCCAGATCCTGGACCTGCTCGGGGAGCTCCAGCAGGAGTTCGGCTCCGCGATCATCCTCATCACCCATGACCTGGGCGTCGTCGCCAACACCGCCGACGACATCCTGGTCATGTACGCGGGACGGGCCGTGGAGCGGGGCCCGGTCCGGGAGGTGCTGGGCGCGCCGCGGCACCCGTACACCTGGGGCCTGCTCCGCTCGATGCCGAGTCTCGTGTCCGACCCGGACGCGGCCCTGCACCCGATCCCGGGCACCCCGCCGAGCCTGCTGGCCCCGCCCGCCGGCTGCCCGTTCCATCCGCGCTGCGCCTTCCCGCCCGAGGTGCGGGGCGGGCCGGAGCGCTGTGCCCGGGAGCGGCCGGAGCTGCCCGAGGGGCGGGGCGCCGCCTGTCACCTGACGGCGGAGCGGAAGCGGGAGCTGTGGGCGGCCGGGGGCCTGCCGCCCCGGGAGGAGCGGGACGCGGAGACCGGGGCACCCGGGGTGCCCGGACAGGACCGGGGGGCGACCGGCCGATGAAGGACGACCGCACACCGCACGCGGCGCGTGCCACGGGGGAGCCCGCGGGAGGCGGACCGGCGGCCGGGGAGCCGCTGCTCACCGCCGAGGGCCTGGTCAAGCACTTCCCCGTCCTGGGCGGCTTTCCGTTCCGGCGGCAGGTCGGCGCCGTGCGGGCCGTGGACGGGGTCGATCTGACCGTCCGGGCGGGCGAGAGCTTCGGCCTCGTCGGGGAGTCCGGCTGCGGCAAGTCCACCACCGGCCGGCTGCTCACCCGGCTGCTGGAGCCGACGGCGGGGCGGATCACCTACCGCGGCCGGGACATCACCCACGCGAACCGCCGGCAGCTGGCCCCGGTCCGCTCCGAGATCCAGATGATCTTCCAGGACCCGTACTCCTCGCTCAACCCCCGGCAGACCGTCGGCACCATCGTCGGCGGCCCGATGGAGATCAACGGCATCGATCCGCCCGGCGGCCGGGAGCGGCGGGTGCGGGAGCTGCTGGAGACCGTCGGCCTCAACCCCGAGCACTACAACCGCTTCCCGCACGAGTTCTCCGGGGGGCAGCGGCAGCGCATCGGGGTGGCCCGCGCCCTCGGCCTGGAGCCCAGGCTGATCGTGGCCGACGAGCCGGTCTCGGCGCTGGACGTCTCCATCCAGGCGCAGGTGGTCAATCTGCTCCAGGACCTCCGGCGGGAGCTGGGCATCGCCTTCCTCTTCATCGCCCACGACCTCGCCGTGGTGCGGCACTTCTCGCAGCGGGTCGCCGTGATGTACCTGGGGAGGATCGTGGAGACCGGCGACCGAGAGTCGATCTACCGCAGGCCCCGGCACCCGTACACGCACGCGCTGCTGTCGGCGGTGCCGGAGATCGGGACGTACGGCGCCGGGGAGGCCGGGCACGGGGCCGGCGGGGAGGAGCGCCGCGAGCGCATCCGGCTCGCGGGCGACGTGCCCTCCCCGGTCGATCCGCCCTCGGGCTGCCGGTTCCGCACCCGCTGCTGGAAGGCGCGGGAGAAGTGCGCGACGGAGGTGCCGCCGCTGGCCCGGCTCGACGGCAACCGCGAGGGGCATCTGACGGCCTGCCACTTCCCGGAGGAGCCGTCCACCTCGGCCCGCACCGAGGACGTCGTCCTGGACCCGGCGCTGGCCGCGATCGAGGAGCGGGGGCCCGGGCCCGGGAAGCCGGTCTGACCGGCCGCGCCGCCGTCCGCCCCGCACGCCGTCCGCCCCTCGGCCGCCCCTCCGCTCTTCCGGCCCCTTCGCGCCCGCCCCGTCACCCGTCGCGCCCGCCGCCCGGCTCCGGGGTCTCCCCCGAACCGTACGGATCGCTGGGCCCGCCCTGCCGTACGTGCTGCGGCGCCGGCCGGGCCAGCGGCAGGGTCTCCGCGAAGTGGCAGGCCGAGGGGTGGGCGGCCGGCCCGGACCGGCCGCGGAACTCCTCCGGCACGGCCAGCGCCGGCACCTCCCGGGCGCACTTCTCCCGGGCCTTCCAGCAGCGGGTGCGGAAGCGGCAGCCGGACGGGGGGTCGGCCGGGGAGGGCACGTCCCCGTAGAGCAGGATCCGCTCGCGCTGCTCGCGTGCCGCCGGGTCCGGGACGGGGACGGCGGAGAGCAGCGCCTGGGTGTAGGGGTGGGTGGGGTGCTCGTAGATCTCCTCGTCGGTGCCGGTCTCGGCGAACCGGCCGAGGTACATCACCCCGACCCGGTCGGAGATGTGCCGCACCACCGACAGGTCGTGCGCGATGAAGATGTAGGAGAGGTCGAACTCGTCCTGCAGCTTCTCCATCAGGTTGATCACCTGCGCCTGGACGGAGACGTCCAGCGCCGACACCGGCTCGTCGGCCACGATGATCTCCGGGTTGAGGGCGAGGCCGCGGGCGATGCCGATGCGCTGCCGCTGGCCGCCGGAGAACTGGTGCGGATAGCGGTTGATGTACTCGGGGTTGAGCCCGACGACGTCCAGCAGGTCCTGCACCCGGCGCCGCCGGTCCCGCTTGGGGGCGACCTCGGGATGGATGTCGAACGGCTCACCGATGATGTCGCCCACCGTCATCCGCGGGTTGAGCGAGGTGTACGGGTCCTGGAACACCATCTGGATGTTCCGCCGCACCGCCTTCAGCGCCCGCCCGGACAGCTTGGTGACGTCCTCGCCCTTGTAGCGGATGGTGCCGGAGGTCGGCCGCTCCAGATGGACCAGCAGCTTCGCCACCGTCGACTTGCCGCAGCCGGACTCCCCCACGATGCCCAGCGTCTCGCCGCGCGCGAGGTCGAACGAGACGGTGTCCACGGCCCGTACCGCGCCGGTCTGCCGGCGGAAGACGATGCCGCGGGTCAGCGGGTACAGCTTCTGCAGATCGCGCACTTCGAGGATCGGCTCGGGCCGCGGCGGCCGGGGCGACTGCTCCGGCTCCGGCTCGCGCGGCGGCCCCACCTCAATGTGCTGGTGCATCGTTGAGTTCGTCCTTCCAGAAGTGGCAGGCGCTGGCGCGGCCGGGCAGCGGGGTGCCGTCGTTCTCCGCGACGGTGTAGAGGGGCGGCCGGTCGGTGACGCAGACGTGCCGCGCCCGGGGGCAGCGCGGATGGAACTCGCAGCCGGGCGGGATGCGCGTGAGGTTGGGCGGCAGGCCGCGGACGGCGTAGAGCCGCTGCCCCTTGCGGTCGAGCCGGGGGATGGAGTCGAGCAGGCCCTGGGTGTACGGGTGCGCGGGCCGCCGGTACAGCTCGTGCACGGGCGCGGTCTCCACGATCCGTCCCGCGTACATCACCGCGATCTTGTCGGCGACGTCCGCCACCACGCCCAGGTCGTGGGTGATCAGGATCAAACCCATCCGGTACTCGCGCTGGAGCTCGGCGAGCAGATCCATCACCTGGGCCTGGACGGTCACGTCCAGCGCCGTCGTCGGCTCGTCCGCGATGATCAGGTCCGGCTCCAGGGCCAGCGCCATCGCGATCATGATGCGCTGCCGCATCCCGCCGGAGAACTGGTGCGGATAGTCGTTCACCCGCTGCTTCGCCGCCGGGATGCGCACCCGGTCCATCAGCTCGACGGCCTTGGCCCGGGCCGTCTTCCGCGAGTCGCCCCGGTGCACCTGGAACATCTCACCGAGCTGGTAGCCCACCGAGAGCACCGGGTTGAGCGAGGACAGCGCGTCCTGGAAGATCATCGCCATCTCGGCGCCCCGGATCGCGCGGCGCTCCTCGCGGCCCGTCCGCAGCAGGTCGCGGCCCCGGAAGAGGATCTCCCCGCCGGTGATCCGCCCCGGCGGGGAGTCCAGGATGCCCATGACCGCCTGCGCGGTCACGGACTTGCCGGAGCCGGACTCGCCCAGCACGGCGAGCGTCTCCCCCGCGTCCACGTCGTAGGTCACGCCGTTGACGGCCTTGACGACGCCGTCCCGGGTGCGGAACTCCACCCGCAGGTCGCGGACGTCCAGCAGCGGGCCCTCCCCCTCCGGCGCGCCGCTCCGTCCCCGGGCGGGCTGTTCTCCGTCTGCGGTCGGCGTCGCGGTCGCGGGCATGATGGCGGCTCCTCAGCGCAGTTTGGGGTCGAGGGCGTCGCGCACCGCGTCGCCGAGCATGATGAACGCCAGCACCGTGACGCTCAGGGCGCCGGCCGGCCAGAGCAGCATGTGCGGGGCGTTGCGGATCTGGGAGGCGGCGTTGGAGATGTCGATGCCCCAGGAGACGGTCGGCGGGCGCAGCCCGACCCCGAGGAACGACAGCGTGGCCTCCAGCGCGATGTAGGTGCCGAGCGCGATGGTGGCCACCACGATCACCGGGGCGACGGCGTTGGGCGCGACATGGCGCAGCAGCATCCGGCGGTTGCTCGCGCCGAGCGCCCGGGCGGCCTGGACGTAGTCGTTCTCCTTGGCGGTGATCACCGCGCCGCGGGCGATACGGGCGATCTGCGGCCAGCCCAGCAGCACGATGAAGCCGACCACCGGCCACACCGTCGTACTGGTGACCACGGAGAGGAAGACCAGCCCGCCGAGGATCACCGGGATGCCGAAGAAGATGTCCGCGGCCCGGGAGAGCAGCGCGTCCGCCCAGCCGCCGAAGAAGCCGGCCAGCCCGCCGATGAGCCCGCCGAGCAGCGCCACACCGAGGGTGGCGCAGACGCCGACGGTGACGGAGGCGCGGGCGCCGTGCACGGTGCGGGCGTAGACGTCGCAGCCCTGGGTGTCGTAGCCGAACGGGTGGCCGGGCTCGCGGCCCTGCTGGGACTTGCCCAGGTCGCAGGAGAGCGGGTTGGTGGAGACGATCAGCTGCGGCCAGAGCGAGATCACCACCAGGAAGAGGATCAGCAGCGCGGAGACGATGAAGACGGGGTTGCGGCGCAGCTCCCGCCAGGCGTCGGACCAGAGGCTGCGCGGCTTGCCGGTGTCGCCGCCGTCGGGGCCGCGCCCGGGAGGGCGCTCCAGCGTCTCGGCCTCGCCCATGGCCAGGTCGGCGGAGCCCCCGGCTCCGGTGGGGGCGACGGCCTGCTTGGGGTCGTTGCCGTCAGGCATAGCGGATCCTCGGGTCGAGTACGGCGTACAGCAGGTCGACGATGAGGTTCGCCAGCAGGAAGACGATGACCAGGATCGTCACGAAACCGACGACCGTGGGGGAGTTGTTGCGCAGGATGCCCTGGTAGAGCTGGAAGCCGACGCCGTGGATGTTGAAGATCCGCTCGGTGACGATGGCCCCGCCCATGAGGGCGCCGATGTCCGTGCCGATGAAGGTGACCACCGGGATCAGCGAGTTCCGCAGCAGGTGCCGGACGATGACCCGGCGGCGCGGCAGGCCCTTGGCGATCGCGGTGCGGACGTAGTCGCCGCGGACGTTCTCCGCGATCGACGTGCGGGTGAGCCGGGTGACGTAGGCCAGCGAGACCAGCGCGAGCACCACACCGGGCAGCAGCAGTTCCTCGAAGGTCGCGTCGGTGGAGACGGACGGCCGGACGAGCCCCCACTTCACGCCGAAGAGGAACTGGAGCAGATAGCCGGTGACGAAGGTGGGGACGGAGATGACGATCAGGGTGAGGAAGAGCAGGCCGGTGTCCACGGACCGGCCGCGCCGCAGCCCGCTGACCACCCCGAGGACGATGCCGATGATCACCTCGATGACCACCGCCACCAGCGTCAGCCGCAGAGTCACCGGGAAGGCGGTGGACATCAGTTCCAGCACCGGCTGGCCGTTGAAGGCCGTGCCGAAGTCGCCGCGGAAGATCTGGCCCATGTAGTGCAGGTACTGCTTCCACAGCGGCTGGTCGAGGTAGAGCTCCGCGCGGATGCGCGCGGCGGTGGCGGGGTCGGGCGCGCGGTCGCCGAAGAGCGCCGCGACGGGGTCGCCGAGCGCGTACACCATGACGAAGATCAGGAAGGTGCTGCCGATGAACACGGGGATCATCTGGAGCAGCCGCCGGATCACATAGCGTCCCATGGGAGTGCTCCGGGGGTCGTGGTTCGCCGCCGCGGACGCCGGTGCCGGGGCCCGGCGGGGGCCCCGGCACCCGCTCCGTCCTCCGGTCCGGGGGTACGGGGCCGGCCCGGGCGGTACGGGACCGTCAGGCGACCGTGATCTGGTCGTAGACGGGGACGCTGAAGGGGTTGAGCTTCACGTCCGAGAGCCGGTCGGAGTAACCGGCGCTGCCGTTCTGGTACCAGAGCGGGATGGCGGGCATCTCCTCGACGAGCACCCTCTCGGCGTCCTGGAAGGTCTCGATGGCCTTCTGGGTGTCGCTCTCGGCGTTGGCCTCGTCGATGAGGCTGTCGAACTTCTCGTTGCTCCACTTGCCGTCGTTGGACGAGGCGTTGGTGTAGTAGAGCGGCTGGAGGAAGTTCTGGATCAGCGGGTAGTCCATCTGCCAGCCGGCCCGGAAGGGGCCCGTCATGCGCTGGTCGCCGATCTGGTTGCGGTAGTCCGCGAAGGTGCCGACCGGGTTGACGGTGCAGGCGCTGTCCCGGCCGAGGGCGTTGTTGATGCTGTTGCAGACGGCGTCGAGCCATTCGCGGTGGGAGCCGGTGTCGACATTGGAGGTGAGGGTGATCTTCCCGCCGGGGAGGCCGCCGGCGTCCTCGATCATCTTCTTCGCCTCGTCCGGGTCGTACTCGCAGGCCTGGCCGCACAGACCCTTCTCGTAGCCGCCCTCCTCACCGAGGACGGGCGAGGTCCAGTCACTGGCGGGGGTGCGGGTGTTGCTGAAGATCTGCTCGGTGATCTGCTCGCGGTTGATGGCCCGGGAAATGCCCTTGCGCAGCTGCTCCTTCCCCTCCCCCCACGCCTCCTCGTAGAAAGGGAAGGCGAGGGTCTGGATGATCCCGGCCGGCTGGTTGATGTAGCGGTCGCCGAGGTCGTTCTCGACGTTCTTCAGCTGGGCGGCGGGGATGTCGTCGGCGAGGTCGAGGTTGCCGGCGAGGAGGTCGGTGTAGGCGGCGTTGTTGTCGGTGTAGACCTTGAGGTCGACGCCGCCGTTCTGCGCCTCGTCCGGGCCGGGGTAGTCCTCCCACTTCCGCAGCTTCATCGCGGAGCCCTTGGTGTACGACTCGACCTGGTAGGGGCCGTTGCCGACGGGCTTCCTCACCCAGGCGTCGTGGTCCTCGAAGAAGGCCCGGGGCAGCGGGGCGAAGGCGTTGTAGCCGAGGGTGTCGGGCCAGGTGGAGAACTTCTGGCTGAGCTCGACGGTGAAGGTGCGGTCGTCCTCGACCTTCAGTCCGGAGAGCGTCTCGGCCGTCGGATCGCCCTCCTCCGGGTGGACCGCGTCGTACCCCTCGATGTACTCGAAGAAGTAGGCGTTCTTCTGCGCGTTGCGGACGTCGGCGCCGTAGTTCCAGGCGTCCACGAACGATTTGGCCGTGACCTTCTCGCCGTTGCTGAACGTCCAGCCGTCCTTGATCTTGACGGTGAAGTTCTGCGAGTCGTCGGTGGTGATGCTCTCGGCGAGCATGTCCTTGGCCTCGCCGGTCTCCGGGTCGTACCGCTTGAGCCCCCGGAAGATCATGTCGAGGACCTTGCCGCCCTGGACCTCGTTGGTGTTCGCCGGCTCCAGCGGGTTCTGCGGGTCGCCCCAGGAGGAGCTGAGTACGCCGTTCCCGTCCCCTCCCCCGCTCCCGCCGCCGTCGTCGTCCCCGCCGCAGGCGGTCGCCGCCAGTGCGACGGCGATCGCGCAGGCGGCCCATCTGGCGTGCAGGGATCGGCGCATGAGGTGCCTCCTCGGTCGGGAACGGACGCCCGATCCCATCCGAACCCGGCCCGCCCGCCCCCGCACCCCGGCCTGAGCCATCCGCGCGGGCGGCGGCCGGGGAGTCACCCGCCTGCGGGAGCGGGCGTCCGGGGGACCTCTGGGTGCACCCGGCCGGTATTCAACGGTATTCTCGCCGTATGGCTGACACCACCATCAAGATCACCGATGACGTCCGCGACCGCCTGCGCATACTGGCCGAGGAGCGCGGCACCAGTGTGCGCAGCCTGGTGGAGCGGATGGCCACGGAGACGCCCACCGAGGCGGAGCGCGCCGAGCGCACCGCCCGGGGCCTGGCCTACATCCGTGCGAACCTCTGCCCGGACCTCACCGAGGACGACGTGCGCCGGGCCCAGCAGTGGCGTGCCGACATCGCGGCCGGCCGCCTCGGGAGCCGCAGGTGATCATCCTTGACCACACGGCGGTGCTCGCGCTCTGCCGCGGGCACCGCTTCCTCTCCGGCCTGGCGGTCGTGGAGGCCGGTGACCCCGCCCAGCGGGCCCAGGTGCCCGCCCTGTGCCTGGTCGCGGCCAGTCTCGAACTCCCGGGCGCCGCCGCCCACCTGGGAGCCCTCCCGGGCCTGGAGTTCCTCCCCCTCGACTTCGCCGCGACCGCCGCCGTGGAGCAGGCCGCCGGCGCCGGGCTGGACTGGCGCCACGCCCACGCCGTCTACGCCGCCGTCTCCGACCCGGCGGGCGGCCAGGTGCTGAGCGGCGCCCCGGAGGCGTACGACGGAACCGGCGTGTGGGTGGTGGACATCGGCAAGCCGTGACCATGTGAACGGCCCCGGCCCCGGGTTGATGTCCGGGGCCGGGGCCGGGTCCGTCCCGCCTCGCGTCGGGCGCGGGGCGGGGAGCGGCGGGCGTTACGCGTGGACGACGTCCTTCTCCTCCGCGAAGTGGCAGGCCGACTCGTGGGCCACCGGGCCGTCGGAGCCCCGGAAGTGCTCCGGGACCGCCAGCAGCGGCTCCTCCTCGGCGCACTTGTCCTGGGCCTTCCAGCAGCGGGTGCGGAAGCGGCAGCCGGACGGCGGGTTCGCCGGGGACGGGACGTCGCCGGTCAGCAGGATCCGCTCACGGCCCTCGCGCAGCTCCGGGTCCGGGACGGGGACGGCGGAGAGCAGCGCCTGGGTGTAGGGGTGCGTCGGGTGGTCGTAGATCTCCTCGTCGGTGCCGATCTCGGCCATCTTGCCGAGGTACATGACCCCGACCCGGTCGGAGATGTGGCGGACGATGGAGAGGTCGTGCGCGATGAAGATGTAGGAGAGGTTGAACTCGTCCTGCAGCTTCTCCATCAGGTTGATCACCTGCGCCTGGACGGAGACGTCCAGCGCCGAGACCGGCTCGTCGCAGATGATGACCTCGGGGTTGAGGGCGAGGCCGCGGGCGATGCCGATGCGCTGCCGCTGTCCGCCGGAGAACTGGTGCGGATAGCGGTTGATGTACTCGGGGTTGAGCCCGACGACGTCCAGCAGGTCCTGCACCCGGCGCCGCCGGTCGCCCTTGGGGGCGACCTCGGGGTGGATCTCGAAGGGCTCACCGATGATGTCGCCCACCGTCATCCGCGGGTTGAGCGAGGTGTACGGGTCCTGGAACACCATCTGGATGTTGCGGCGGACGGCCTTCAGGGCCCGCCCGGACAGCTTGGTGATGTCCTGGCCCTTGTAGAAGACCTCGCCGGCGGTGGCGTGCTCCAGCGTCATCAGCAGCTTGGCCACGGTGGACTTGCCGCAGCCGGACTCGCCCACGATGCCCAGGGTCTCGCCCTGGTGCAGATCGAAGGAGATGCCGTCGACGGCCTTGACCGCGCCGATCTTCCGCTTGAGGAGGATGCCCTGGGTCAGCGGGAAGTGCTTGACCAGGTTGCGCACCTGCAGGATCGGCTCGCCGCGCTCGACCGGCGCCTCGATGGCCGCCACGGCCTCCGCCGCCTCGTCGGCCGCCCGGGCCGCGTCGATGTCGGCCGCGGTCTTCTCGGCCCGGGCCGCGGCCTCCGTCTTCGCGTCGTTCTTCGCGACCTCGGAAACGTTCCCGGCCTCGTCCTTTTTGCTGATCTCAGCCATGGATCGTCTCCTCCCAGAAGTGGCAAGCGCTGACGCGGCCGTCGAGTTCCGTACCGTCCCGCTCGGTGACCTGGTACAGCGGCGGGATGTCGGTGCGGCAGACGTCCTGCGCCCTGGGGCAGCGCGGGTTGAAGGCGCAGCCCGGCGGGATGCGGGTCAGGTTGGGCGGCAGGCCCTTGATCGCGTAGAGCTCCTGGCCCTTCTGGTCCAGCCGCGGGATGGAGTCGAGCAGGCCACGGGTGTACGGGTGCGCGGGCCGCTTGTAGAGCTCGTGGACGGGGGCGGTCTCCACGATCCGGCCCGCGTACATCACGGCGATCTTGTCGGCGACGTCCGCGACCACGCCCAGGTCGTGCGTGATCAGGATGAGGCCCATGTGGAACTCGCGCTGGAGCTCGGCGAGCAGGTCCATCACCTGGGCCTGGACGGTCACGTCCAGCGCCGTCGTCGGCTCGTCCGCGATGATCAGGTCCGGCTCCAGGGCCAGCGCCATCGCGATCATGATGCGCTGCCGCATACCGCCGGAGAACTGGTGCGGATAGTCGTTCACCCGCTGCCGGGCGGCGGGGATCTTCACCCGCTCCATCAGCTCCACGGCCTTGGCCTTGGCGGCCTTCCGGGACAGGCCCTGGTGGACGCGGTACATCTCGCCCAGCTGGAAGCCGACGGAGAAGACCGGGTTGAGCGAGGACAGCGCGTCCTGGAAGATCATCGCCATCTTGGCGCCGCGGATCTTCCGGCGTTCCTCGGCGGACATCTTGAGCATGTCCTGGCCGCGGAAGAGGATCTCGCCCTTGGGGATGCGTCCGGGCGGCATGTCGAGGATGCCCATGACCGCCTGCGCGGTCACGGACTTGCCGGAGCCGGACTCGCCGAGCACGGCGAGGGTCTCACCGGCGGCCACGGAGTAGTTGACGCCGTTGACGGCCTTGGCCACGCCGTCGCGGGTGTGGAACTCCACGTGCAGATCGCGGACTTCGAGCAGCGGGGCGGCGTCCGCCCCGCCCGGGGGCTTGGGCTCGGCTGAGGTCTTCTCGATGGTGGTCACGTACGCCTCCCTCAGCGCAGCTTGGGGTCGAGGGCGTTGCGGACCGCATCGCCGAGCATGATGAACGCCAGCACCGTGACCGACACCATGACGGCCGGGGCCAGCAGAGCGTGCGGCGCATTACGTAGCTGGACGGCCCCATCGGAGACGTCCATGCCCCATGAGACCGTGGGCGGCGAAATGCCGATGCCCAGGAAGGACAGACTGGCCTCGGCCGCGATGTAGCCGCCGAGCGCAATGGTGGCGACGACGATGACCGGAGCGACGGCGTTGGGTAGCACGTGCCGCAGCAGAATCCTGCCAGTTCCGGCTCCAAGAGCTTTCGCGGCCTGGACGTAGTCCGACTGTTTGGTCGTGATCACCGAGCCGCGGGTGACACGGGCGATCTGGGTCCAGCCGAGGAAGGCCAGAGCCAGCGAGACGATCCAGACGGTGCGGACGTCGAAGACGTTGAGCACGACCATCGCGCCGAGCAGGAACGGCAGTCCGGCGAACACGTCGAGGATCCGGGAGAGGATGCTGTCGATCCAGCCGCCGAAGTATCCGGCGATCATACCGAGCAGGCCGCCGAAGAGGGTGACCAGCAGCGTCACGGCGATACCGACGGTTACGGAGGCGCGAGCGCCGTGGACCACCCGCGCGTAAATGCTGCGTCCCTGGTGGTCGTAGCCGAGCCACTCGGGTGAGAAGAAGTGTGTCAGCTGGGGCGCCTGGAGGAAGTGGTTCGCCAGGTCACCACGTCGCGGTGATGCGCTGGTGAAAAGGGTCGGCCAGGCGGCCATCACCAGCAGCAGGACAATCAGCACGGCAGAGATCACGAAGAGCGGGTTGCGCCGCAAGTCGTGCCAGGCGTCGGACCACAGACTCCGCGGCTTGCCGACCGGACCGCCCTCACCGTTGCCCGTGCCGGGGGTGTCGGCAGTCTTGTCCAGGTCCGCCGGGGTCGCCGGCGCAGGGACGGTGGCTTGAGTGACGTCAGACATAACGGATCCTCGGGTCCAGGACCGCGTAAAGCAGGTCGACGATCAGGCTGATGGTGAGGTAGAGGATGACGAGCAGGGTGACGACACCCACCACCGTCGATCCCTCACGGCGGAGCAGTGCCTCGTAGACGAGGTTACCGACACCCTGGACGTTGAAGATGCCCTCCGTGATGACCGCTCCACCGAGCAGCGCGCCGAGGTCGGTACCGAGGAAGGTGACCACTGGGATCAGGGAGTTGCGCATCAGATGCACTCCGATAACTCTGCGGCGCGGCAAACCCTTGGCGATGGCGGTGCGGATGTAGTCGGACCGTAGGTTCTCCACGACGGAGGTGCGGGTCAGCCGGACCACGTAGGCCAGGGAGAGCGAACCGAGCACGATCGCCGGCATCAGCAGATCGCCGAGGGCCTCCGAGTCCTGCACCGTGGGCGTCAGCAGCTGAAACTTGAAGGCAAGCCAGAACTGCGCGGTGTAGCCCAGGACGAAGGAGGGGACGGAGATCAGCAGCAGGGTGAAGATCAGCATGCCGCGGTCCAGCAGCCGGTCCGCCCAGAGCCCGGCCACGATACCGAGCGAGATGCCGACGAGGACCGTAAAGGTGAAGGCGAACAGGGTCAGCCGGATGGTGATCGGGAGCGCGTCGGCGATGACCTCGGACACCGGTCGCTGGCTGGCGATCTGGGTGCCGAAGTCACCCTGGAACAGCCCTCCGATGTAGTTCAGATACTGCTGCCACAGAGGCAGATCAAGGCCGAGGTCCTTCTTCAACGCCGCGATCTGTGCCGGGTCGACGGACTGCTCGCCCCAGAGGGCCCGCACGGGATCGCCGGGCAGGCTGTACATCATGAGGAAGATCAGCAGGGTTGACCCGAGGAAAACCGGTATCGCCTGGAGCAGTCGCCGCACGACATAGCGCCCCATGTTGCCTCCATTGAGATACGGACGGCCCCAAGGGGCCGCTCCACTGCGGGAACGGCCCCCGGGGTGCCTGCCCCGACGGTGCCGGATCGCGGCGCCGCCGGGGAACGGCTTGATGCGGAACGAGCCGCGCGCGTACTACTTGACGGTGACTTCGTTGACCACGATGTCGCCGTGCCAGTCGGTCGTGACGTTCTCGACGTCCTTGCCGTAGCCGGCGTTGATCTTGTAGTTGAACACCGGGATGGCGGGCATCTCCTCGGCCAGCTTGAGCTCGACCTCCTGGTAGATCTTGACCGACTCCTCCAGGCTCTCGGCGTTGTCGCCCTTCTCCATCAGCTTGTCGATCTCCTTGTTGGAGAAGCGACCGCTGTTGGCCTCGGCCTTGGTGTGGTAGAGCTCCCGCATGAAGTTGACGTTCACCGGGTAGTCGGCCACCCAGCCACCGCGGTACATGCCCTTGACCTTGTTGGCGTCACGCAGGTCGAGGTCCGTCTGGAAGTCCGGCTTGGAGTCCGGGATGCACTCCACACCGGTGTTCTGGCGGATGTTCTCGCAGACCGCGGTGATCCAGTCCTTGTGGCCGCCGTCGGCGTTGAACTGAATCCAGACCTTGTTGCCCGGGACGCCGCCGCCTTCCTCGACCAGTTCCTTGGCCCGCTTCGGGTCGAACTTGAAGGCCGGCGAGTCGAGGTCCTGGTTGCCCATGACCTGCGGCGGGGTGAAGCTGGTGGCCGCGTCGCGGGTGCCGTTCAGCACGGTCTTGGCGATGGTCTCGCGGTCGATCGCCATGGACAGACCCTGGATGACCTTGGGGTCGACGTCCTTGAACGGCTTGCTGTAGAAGGCCGGGACGATGCTCTGGACGCCGGCGAAGGGCTCCTCGATCGCCCGGTCGCCCAGGTCGCTCTTGTACTTGGGCAGGTCGCGAGACGCGATCTGGCGCACCACGTCGAGGTTGCCCGAGATGAGCTCCTGGTACGCGGCCTCGGGGGTCGAGTAGTTCTTGAACTGGATGCCCTTGTTGGCCGCCTTGTCGTCGCCCTTGTACTTGTCGTAGGCGGCGACCTGGAACAGCTTCTTGTGGTTCCACTTCTCGAACTTGTACGGCCCGTTGCCCACCGGGTTCTTGGCGAACGCCTTCGGGTCCTCCATGGCCGACTTGGGCAGCGGGGCCCAGGTCGTGTAGCCCAGCTTGTACTCGAAGTACGGGACGGCCTCGGCGAGCTCGATGGTGAAGGTGAGGTCGTCGACGACCTTCAGACCGGACATCGTGTCGGCCTTGGCGTCACCCTTCTCCGGGTGGACGTCCGCGTAGCCCTTGATGTCGGCGAACCAGAAGCTGTTCTTCTGGTTGTTCTTGATGTGGGCGGCCCAGTTCCAGGTGTCCACGTAGGACTGGGCGGTGACCTTCTCGCCGTTGTGGAAGGTCCAGCCGTCCTTCAGCTTGACCGTCCAGGTCTTCGAGTCCTCGGTCTCGATGGACTCGGCGTTCAGGTAGACCGGCTTGCCCTCGTTGTCGTGCTCGAGGAGCTGGGTGAAGAGCGCCTTGACGATGTAGCTGCCGTTGCTCTCGTTCGTGTCCGAGGGGATCGGCGCGTTCTGCGGCTCGCCGACCTCGATCGAGACGTAGCCCTCGGGCTTGCCGGAGCTCGACTTCTTGCCGTCGTCGCCGCTGTCGCCGCCGCACGCCGTCACGGCCATCGTTACGGCTATCGCACCCGCAGCGAACTTGGCACTTCTGGCACCGCGCATGGGTGTGCCTCCTCAGGAGTCCATCGTCAGTACATGGAAGGGCGCCGGTCGCGGGCTGACACCCCTGACAGCCGCAGCCGGCACCTGTGCTCGTGAGTCGGCGCGCTCCCCACAGCGCGTGACCCATTGACCCGAGCTCGATGGACCCCACTATCGGTCACCCGGGACCCTTGAAACCACACGTCAGGGATCTCGGTTTGGTCACATCAACCAGGCCGGATGGCCGAAATCCGGGCAAACTAAGCCCATACAGACAGGCACGAAACGGACTGTTAACTCACGTTCCGGATCACAGGGACCGATAGTCGAACGTCGTCCCACCGAAATCAGATTGACAACGGAGATCATCAAGGCCCGGTGAGAGCCCTGCTCAGGGGGCCTTTCCGGCGGGTCCGCCGGGCGACAGTTACCCGCGCGTAGCTCGCCGGAAACCGGCGAGAACGAGCCATCCGGCCGGGCCCCCCGGGGGAACGCCGCCGGGGGCGCCCCGCAGGACGCCCCCGGAAGGGCCGGAAGGACCGCGGCGGTACGGCCGCGGAGACCTCAGCGCTTGGCGCGGGAGACCGCGCGGGCGCGCTCCTTCTGGTCCAGGACGACCTTGCGGATGCGCACCGTCTCCGGGGTCACCTCGATGCACTCGTCGTCGCGGCAGAACTCCAGGGACTGCTCCAGCGAGAGCAGCCGCGGCGGGACCAGGGACTCGGTCACATCCGCCGTGGAGGAGCGCATGTTGGTGAGCTTCTTCTCCTTGGTGATGTTGACGTCCATGTCGTCCGCACGGGAGTTCTCGCCGACGATCATGCCCTCGTAGACCTCGGTGCCCGGTGAGACGAAGAGCACACCGCGCTCCTGGAGGTTCGTCATCGCGAAGGCGGTCACGACTCCGGACCGGTCGGCGACCAGGGAGCCGTTGTTCCGGGTGCGCAGCTCGCCGAACCAGGGCTCGTGGCCCTCGAAGATCGAGTGCGCGATGCCCGTGCCGCGGGTCTGGGTCAGGAACTCCGTCCGGAACCCGATCAGGCCGCGGCTGGGGACGATCCACTCCATCCGGATCCAGCCGGACCCGTGGTTGGTCATCGTCTCCATGCGGCCCTTGCGCGCGGCCATGAGCTGGGTGATGGCGCCCAGGTGCTCCTCGGGGGAGTCGATGGTCATCCGCTCGATCGGCTCGTGGAGCTTGCCGTCGATCTCCTTGGTGACCACCTCGGGCTTGCCGACGGTGAGTTCGAAGCCCTCCCGGCGCATCGTCTCGACGAGGATGGCCAGCGCCAGCTCGCCGCGGCCCTGCACCTCCCAGGCGTCGGGACGCTCGGTGGGCAGTACCCGGAGGCTGACGTTGCCGATCAGCTCGCGCTCCAGCCGGTCCTTGACCAGCCGGGCGGTGACCTTGTGTCCCTTGCCGCCCTTGCCGACCAGCGGGGAGGTGTTGGTGCCGATCGTCATCGAGATGGCCGGCTCGTCCACCGTGATCAGCGGCAGGGCGACCGGGTTCTCCGGGTCGGCCAGCGTCTCGCCGATCATGATGTCCGGGATGCCCGCGACCGCGCAGATGTCGCCCGGGCCCGCCTTCTCGGCCGGCTTGCGGGTCAGCGCCTCCGTCATCATCAGCTCGGTGATGCGGACGTTCGAGACGGAGCCGTCGCGCTTGATCCACGCGACGGTCTGGCCCTTCTTCAGCTCGCCCTGCTCGACGCGGAGCAGCGCGATCCGGCCGAGGAAGTTGTCGGCGTCCAGGTTGGTGACATGGGCCTGGAGCGGGGCGCTGTCGTCGTACTCCGGGGCCGGGACGGTGCCGAGGAGCGTGGTGAAGAACGGCTCCAGGTTCTTGCTGTCGGCCGGGACGGTGCCGTCCTCCGGCTTGGTCAGCGAGGCGATGCCGTCACGGGCGCAGGCGTAGACGATCGGGAACTCGATCTGCTCCTCGGTCGCGTCGAGGTCGAGGAAGAGGTCGTACGTCTCGTCGACGACCTCGGCGATCCGGGCGTCCGGGCGGTCCGTCTTGTTGATGCAGAGGATCACCGGCAGCTTGGCCTGCAACGCCTTGCGCAGCACGAACCGGGTCTGCGGCAGCGGGCCCTCGGAGGCGTCCACCAGCAGCACCACGGCGTCGACCATCGACAGACCGCGCTCCACCTCGCCGCCGAAGTCGGCGTGGCCGGGGGTGTCGATGATGTTGATGGTGACGGGCCCGCCACCGGTGGACGGGTGGTACTTGACCGCGGTGTTCTTGGCGAGAATGGTGATGCCCTTCTCGCGCTCGAGGTCGTTCGAGTCCATCATGCGCTCGTCGAGGTTCTCGGCGGCGTGCGCGGCGAAGGCGCCGGCCTGCTTGAGCATGGCGTCGACGAGGGTCGTCTTGCCGTGGTCGACGTGGGCGACGATGGCTACGTTACGGATGTCGTGGCGCGTGGGCATACTGCGGGGCACTCCCGGAATCGTGGATGGCGGCGCGTACGGTCCGGCACGCGCGCCCGCCGGGCTGGAACATGCCTCGGCCTTACTCCATCGTACGGGCCTCCGCGCACCCGGAGCTCATCGGCCGCCCGGCGGGGTGCGGGGCGGAGGAACGGCTCAGCGGCGGAAACCCACGTCCTGGTACCGCGGGGTCGCGAAGCCGAAGGCCCCGGCGTTGACCACCCCGGGCCGTACGGCCACCAGCTCGGGCCGCTGGTAGAGCGGGATGGCGCCGGCCGCTGCCCAGATCCGGGCGTCGGCCCGGCTCATCAGCTCCCGGGCGACCGACTCGTCCAGCTCCGCGGCCGCCTGCTCGAAGAGCTGGTCGATGCGGTCGGTGCCGACCCCGGTGTAGTTCTGCTCGACGGTCAGCGAGCCGTCCGGCGCCGGCCGCGGCTTGGCGAACACCGGGCGGGCGTCGGTCGCCGGGAAGGCCGTCGCCGGCCAGGAGTAGAGGGCGAGGTCGAAGTCCCCGGAGGCGACGTGCTCCCGGAAGAACTTCTCCCCCGCCACCTCCTCGATCTCCGCGCGGATCCCGACCGCGGTGAGCATCTGCGTGATCCGTTCCGCGACGGCGCGGAGCTGCCCGGTGCCCCGCTCCTCCGGCAGGACGAACTCCAGCGTGAGCGGGACGCCGTCCTTGTGGAGCACATGGGCGTTGCCGGGCAGGGCCCGCTCCCCGGCCTTCTCCGCCGCTCTCTCCCCGGTCTCCTCGTCGGTGCCGTCGCCGCCGGGGCCGTTGTCCCGCTTCCCCTCGTCCTCGTTCCGGGCGTCCTCGTTCCCGGCGTCCTTGTGCCCGGCCCCCGCCTCGATCGTCCGCCAGCCGGCGTCCGCGAGCATCGCCTGCGCCGCCGCGGGGTCCTGCCCGCCGAGGGCCGAGCTGTTGTCCTCGTACCCCGGCTGGCCCGCCAGGCGCAGATGGCTGCCGGGCGGAGCGGCCGGGAGTTCCAGCGGTTTCAGCACCGACTCGGCGAGCGCGGAGCGGTCGATGGCGCGGGCCACGGCGCGGCGCACACGCTCGTCTGCCAGCGGGCCCTCCGCGCCGTTCAGCGCGAGCTGCGTATAGGCGGGGGCCAGGGAACGGCGGACGTCGATCCGGCGCAGCGCGGCCGCGCTCGCGTCGCGGCGCTTCACGGAGGTGCGGATGTCCTCCACCTCCGGCCGGCCGATCCCGGCGATGTCGAGCTTCCCGCCGGCCAGCGCCGCCACCCGGCGCTCGCGGGGCACGGCGGTCAGGACGAGCCGGTCGAGCCTGGCCCGGTCGCCCCACCACCGGGGGTCGCGGACCAGCGTGACGGTGCGCTTCCGGGCATCACGGGTGCGGAGGGTGAACGGGCCCGCGGTGGCCTTGAGGGTCCGGCGCGTGACGTCGTTGAAGGCGTCGGCCCCGCCCGTCGCCGATCTGGGGTACAGCGGGGTGAAGAGGGAACGCCAGTCCGCGTACGGGGTGCCGAAGGTCACCCGGATCTCGTGGGCGTCCCGGCCCGGCTCGACCCGGGCGACGCGGTCGTAGCCGGCGTTGCGCGCCGTCCAGAAGGCACGGTCGCGGCCGTTGAGGGCCTGCCACTGGGCCCGGAAGTCCGCCACGCCCAGGGGGCGGCCGTCGCTCCAGACGGCTTCCGGGTTCAGCCGGTAGACGACCACCTGCGCGGGCTCGTGCCGGACGACCTCCGCCGAGCGGAGATAGTCCGGGTTGCGCTGCGGGCGGCCCGCGCGGTCGAGGGTGAAGAGCGCGGGGAGGACGGCCGCGGCGATGCGGTCGGTGGTGGCGTCGGAGTCGGCCTGGAAGGCGTTGAGCGTGGCCGGCGCCGAGTCGACGGCCCACCGGACGGTGCCGCCCTCGCGGACCTGGTCGCGGGGGGTGGCGGCGATGTCCGGCGGGGCGGTGGGGGCGGCGGACCCGTCGTCGCCGCCCCCGCAGGCGGTGAGGCCGGCCAGACCGGCCAGGAGGGCGGCGGTCAGCAGCAGCGCGGTGGGCGCGGGTGCGCGCACCCGCGCCCGGGCAGGCGGTGCCGGGGACCGGTCGGGTCGTGCCGGGGCCCGGCGGCCGGCTGCGCCGGGGCCCGGGTCTGCGGCGGTGCTCGGGTCGGCTGCGCCGGTGCTCGGGTCGGCTGCGCCGGGGCTCGGGTCGGCTGCGCCGGTGCTGGACATGGTGTACCTCCGGGCTCGCGCGCGTGTCTCCTCATCACTGAAGGGGAGGCCCGGGGCCCGGGCACGGTGGATACGGCCGGGGGGCCGGGGATGTCACCCGTGCGAGTGGTGCTCGCCTGCCGGCGCGGGTTCGCCTCCGGCGGGGTTCCGGTTCTCGTCCGGGTGCGGCGCCGTTCGCCCGCGCTGCGCGGGTTCGCCTCCGGCGGGGTTCCGGTTCTCGTCCGGGTGCGGCGCCCTTCGCCCGCGCTGCGCGGGTTCGCCTCCGGCGGGGTTCCGGTTCTCGTCCGGGTGCGGCGCCCTTCGCCCGCGCTGCGCGGGTTCGCCTCCGGCGGGGTTCCGGTTCTCGTCCGGGTGCGGCGCCCTTCGCCCGCGCTGCGCGGGTTCGCCTCCGGCGGGGTTCCGGTTCCCATCCGGGTGCGGCGCCGTTCGCCCGCGCTGCGCGCGGGTGCTGCCCTCCCACGGCCACCCGTTGCTCCGTGGCGAGAGGCGCCTGGTCATGCCCGGTCGCCCGTTGCTCCGTAGCGGTATGTCCCCGCGCTCGTAACCCGGGCTTCTCGGGTCGGTGGGGGCTTCCGCCGTCGTTCCGTCCCGGCTCGGCGTCGCGCGAGCGGGGCGGCGCCGGCTCCGTTCCGTACACGCGCCGGGCGGGCGGACGGGGGTTCGGGGACGGCATGCGTCACGGGTGAACGGAGTGCTATTCGCTGCCGCCGTCTTCACAAGCGCGCTTGTGACGCGCGACACTCTCCGGGTGTCGCACACCGCAACACCGCGG
The DNA here is from genome assembly GCF_000220705.2 of Streptomyces xinghaiensis S187. Classification (GTDB taxonomy): domain Bacteria; phylum Actinomycetota; class Actinomycetes; order Streptomycetales; family Streptomycetaceae; genus Streptomyces; species Streptomyces xinghaiensis. Next base: position 2,493,702 of record NZ_CP023202.1, read on the forward strand.
AGGTGAGGGCGAGTTATGTCCCTGCACGACGATCTGCGAGCCGCGCAGCGCTGTCTCGACGAGCTGGGCCGCACCGTCGGCCGCCTGGAACGCCAGGTCGGCGGAGGTCCCGACATCCGCCGGGTGCGCTCGGACACCGAGCACCTGCGCGAGAGCCTCGCGCTGCTCAGAGACGCCGCGCCGGACGCACTGCCGGCGGAGCCCCGGCAGGACGTGATCGTGATCCCGGACGCTCCGTACAACACGGCGCTGTGGGCCGACGCCGAGGACGAAGGACTCGGGGCCCGCCACGGGCAGGCGCCCTGACGCGGGGCCCGGCCGCCCGGAATCACCGGACCGCCCGGAGAACCCGAGGAACACAAGGAATGCGCGGGCCCCGCGGAGCACGCGGGCCCGCCGCCCCATCCGTCCCGAACCGGAGCACCTCTTGGCCACTGGCACCGACTCCACGACCGCCGGCGAGCCCGGCGGCCGCACCGGCCCCGGCGGCACAGCCTCCGGCGGCGTGCGCCGGGGCGTGAACTCCCCGGCACGCGCCGCCATCGGCGCCGCCCATCTCCGTACCGACCGGTGGTGGCTGTCGCCCGCCGCCACCGCGGCCGGGCTGCTCGCCTTCGTCGTCTACTCCACCTGGCGGGCGTTCGCCAACGCCGACTACTACGCCGCCCCGTACGTCTCGCCGTTCTACTCGCCCTGCCTGGCGGAGAACTGCGAGCCGATGAAGGCGGGACCCAACTGGCCGCTCTTCGGGGACTGGTGGGGTCTCTCCCCGGCGCTGATCATCCTGGTGTTCCCGCTCGGCTTCCGGCTGACCTGCTACTACTACCGCAAGGCCTACTACCGGGGCTTCTGGGCCTCGCCCCCGGCCTGCGCGGTCGCCGAGCCGCACACCGCCTACCGCGGCGAGACCCGCTTCCCGCTGATCCTGCAGAACATCCACCGCTACTTCTTCTACGCGGCGCTGCCGGTGGCCCTGATCCTGACCTACGACACGGTGCTCGCCTTCCGCGACGAGGACTACGCCTGGGGCCACATGGGCCTCGGTACCGTGATCATGCTGGTCAACATCGCCCTGATCTGGCTCTACACCGTCTCCTGCCACTCCTGCCGGCACATCATCGGCGGCCGGCTCAAGCACTTCTCGCGCCATCCGGTGCGCTACCGCCTCTGGGGATGGGTGAGCCGGCTCAACGCCCGCCACATGGAACTGGCCTGGGCCTCGCTGATCAGCGTCGCCCTCGCCGATCTCTACGTCTATCTGCTGGCCACCGGCGTGTTCGACGACCCGAGGCTGTTCTGAGCGGAGAGCCGGGCGTCCAGGGGGTGCCAGACATTCCGGGAGTGACAAGAGTGACGAGCGTTCGCAGAGGGATAGGACAGCGATGACCCAACCGGAAGAGCAGGCCTGGGACGTGGTCGTGGTCGGCGCCGGCGGCGCCGGGCTGCGCGCCGCCATCGAGGCCCGCGAGCGGGGCGCGCGCACCGCGGTCATCTGCAAGTCCCTGTTCGGCAAGGCCCACACGGTGATGGCCGAGGGCGGCATCGCGGCCAGCATGGGCAACGTCAACGAGGGCGACAACTGGCGGGTCCACTTCCGCGACACCATGCGGGGCGGCAAGTTCCTCAACGACTGGCGGATGGCCGAGCTGCACGCCCGCGAGGCGCCGGACCGGGTGTGGGAGCTGGAGACCTGGGGCGCCCTCTTCGACCGCACCGCCGACGGCCGCATCTCGCAGCGCAACTTCGGCGGCCACGAGTACCCGCGCCTCGCGCACGTCGGCGACCGCACGGGCCTGGAGCTGATCCGCACCCTCCAGCAGAAGATCGTCGCGCTGCAGCAGGAGGACTTCCGGGAGCACGGCGACTACGAGGCGCGGCTGAAGGTCTTCCAGGAGTGCACCGTCACCCGCGTCCTCAAGGACGGCGAGGGGGACGGCGGCAGGGTCTCCGGGGTGTTCGGCTACGAGCGCGAGTCCGGCCGGTTCCTCGTCCTCCGGGCGCCCGCCGTGGTGCTGGCGACCGGCGGCATCGGCAAGTCGTTCAAGGTGACCTCCAACTCCTGGGAGTACACCGGCGACGGGCACGCGCTCGCCCTCCTCGCGGGGGCCCGGCTGACCAACATGGAGTTCGTCCAGTTCCATCCCACCGGCATGGTCTGGCCGCCGTCCGTGAAGGGCATCCTCGTCACCGAGTCCGTCCGCGGCGACGGCGGCGTGCTGCGCAACAGCGAGGGCCGGCGGTTCATGTTCGACTACGTGCCCGACGTCTTCAAGGAGAAGTACGCGCAGTCGGAGGCGGAGGGCGACCGCTGGTACGAGGATCCGGACCACAACCGCCGCCCGCCCGAACTGCTCCCCCGCGACGAGGTGGCCCGTGCCATCAACGCCGAGGTCAAGGCCGGCCGCGGCTCCCCGCACGGCGGGGTCTTCCTCGACGTCTCCACCCGTATCCCCGCCGAGACGATCCGCCGCCGGCTGCCGTCGATGTACCACCAGTTCAAGGAGCTGGCGGACGTCGACATCACGGCCGAGCCGATGGAGGTCGGCCCCACCTGCCACTACGTGATGGGCGGCGTCTGGGTGGAGCCGGACACCGCGCAGGCCCGCGGGGTGACCGGGCTGTACGCGGCGGGCGAGGTCGCCGGCGGCATGCACGGCTCCAACCGGCTGGGCGGCAACTCCCTCTCCGATCTGCTGGTGTTCGGCCGCCGCGCCGGGCTGCACGCGGCGGAGCACGCCCTCGCCGCGGCCGGTGAACCGCCGGCCGTGCGCGAGGACGCCGTGGAGGCGGCCGTCGCCGAGGCCCTCCGCCCGTTCGGCGCGGCGGAGGACGGCGGCGCGGCGGACGCGGCCGGCGGTGATGGCGGTGGCGGTGCCGGGGCCGAGAACCCGTACACGCTCCACCAGGAGCTGCAGCAGACCATGAACGATCTCGTCGGCATCATCCGCCGCGGCGGCGAGATGGCCGAGGCCCTGGAGCGCCTCGGCGGGCTGCGGGACCGCGCCCGCCGCGCGGGCGTGGAGGGGCACCGGCAGTTCAACCCCGGCTGGCATCTCGCCCTGGATCTGCGGAACATGCTGCTGGTCAGCGAGTGCGTGGCACGGGCCGCGCTGGAGCGGGAGGAGAGCCGCGGCGGCCACACCCGCGAGGACCACCCGGGCATGGACCGCGCCTGGCGGCGGATCAACCTGCTCTGCTCCCTGGCGGCGGAGGAGGAGGACGGGACGGCACCGGCCGCCCCCGCCTCCCGCGGCCGGATCGCGCTCACCCGTTTCACCGCCCCGCCCGTCCGCAGTGATCTGCTCGCCCTCTTCGAGAAGGACGAACTGGGCAAGTACCTGGCCGATGAGGAGCTTTCCCTGTGACCCACACCGTTCACTTCAGGGTCTGGCGGGGCGACGCCGGGGGCGGCGGCCTGGCGGACTTCGACGTCGAGGTCAACGAGGGCGAGGTCGTCCTCGACGCCATCCACCGCCTCCAGGCCACCCAGGCCCCGGACCTCGCCGTCCGCTGGAACTGCAAGGCGGGCAAGTGCGGTTCGTGCAGCGCCGAGATCAACGGCCGGCCGCGGCTGCTCTGCATGACCCGGATGTCGGTCCTCGACCTCACCGCGCCCGTCACCATCACCCCGCTGCGCACCTTCCCCGTGCTGCGGGACCTGGTCACCGATGTGTCGTTCAACTACACCAAGGCCCGCGAGGTGCCCGCGTTTGTACCGCCGCCCGGGGTGGCGCCCGGCGAGTACCGGATGCGGCAGGAGGACGTGAACCGCTCGCAGGAGTTCCGCAAGTGCATCGAGTGCTTCCTCTGCCAGGACGTCTGCCACGTGGTGCGCGACCACGAGGAGAACAAGACGGCCTTCTCCGGGCCGCGCTTCCTGATGCGCGTCGCCGAGCTGGACATGCACCCGCTGGACGCCGCCGCGGAGACCGGTCTCGACCGCAAGTCCACGGCGCAGGAGGAGCACGGCCTCGGCTACTGCAACATCACCAAGTGCTGCACCGAGGTCTGCCCGGAGAACATCAAGATCACCGACAACGCGCTGATCCCGATGAAGGAGCGGGTGGCCGACCGCAAGTACGACCCGCTGGTCTGGCTGGGCTCGAAGATCCGCCGCCGCGGGGCCTGATCCCCGCGGCGGGAGCCGGCGCGGCCCGGGGCGTCAGTAGAGGCTCAGCAGCGCCTCGACCGGGTCGGTGCCCGGCGACTCCCCGTCCGGCAGGGCGAGTTCGAACCAGACGGTCTTGCCGCGCGGGGTGCGCCGGCTGCCCCAGCCACTGCTGAGCAGGCCGACGAGCTGCAGGCCCCGGCCGCCCTCGTCGGTGTCGCGGGCGCGCCGGCGCCGCGGCTGGACCAGGCCGCTGTCCCACACCTCGCAGACCAGGGTGCGGTCCAGCAGCAGACGGAGCCGGATCTCCCCCTCGCCGTACCGCAGGGCGTTGGTGACCAGCTCGCTGACCAGCAGCTCGGTCGTGTCGACGAGCTCCTCCAGGCCCCAGGCCACCACCTGGTCCCGGGACAGTTCCCGCGCCCGGGAGACCGACTGCGGCTCGCGCAGCAGCGTCCAGTCGCCGACGGACTCCGCCGGCAGGCCCTGGACCCGCGCCATGAGCAGGGCGGTGTCGTCCTCGCCGTGCTGGGTGTGCAGGGTGCCCAGCACATGGTCGGCCACGTCCTCCAGCGGCCGGCCCTGGTTGTCCAGGGCGGCGCGGAACGCCTGCAGCCCTTCCTCCAGCGGGTGTTCGCGGGACTCGACGAGGCCGTCGGTGTAGAGGGCCAGCAGCGCCCCGTCGGGGAGTTCCACCTCGACCTCCTCGAAGGGCTCCCCGCCGACGCCGAGCGGCATCCCGGTGGGGACCTCCATCATCAGCGCCGATTCGCCGGGCTCCACCAGGACGGGCGGCAGATGACCGGCGTTGGCGAAGGTGCAGCGCCGGGTGACGGGGTCGTAGACCGCGTAGACGCAGGTGGCGAGGTAGACCTCGGAGAGGTCGTCGGCCTCGCGGCCGCTCCGGGCCGCGGAGCGCGATCCGCTCTGCGTGCCGTGGGCGACGTGGGTGCCGGCGGGCGCGGCCAGGCCGCGGGCGATCTCGTCCAGGTGGGAGAGCACCTCGGCCGGCTCCAGGTCGAGCATGGCCAGGGTGCGGACGGCGGTGCGCAGTTCGCCCATGGCGACGGCGGCGCGCAGGCCGCGGCCCATGACGTCGCCGACGACCAGCGCCGTGCGGTGGCCGGGCAGTTCGATGACGTCGAACCAGTCGCCGCCAACCTCGGTGGCGGTGGTGCCGGGCAGGTAGCGGCAGGCGATGTCGAGCCCCGCCGCCTCCGGGTCGCCGGGCGGCAGCAGGCTGCGCTGGAGGATCAGCGCCCGCTCGTGCTCGCGGCGGTAGAGGCGGGCGTTGTCGATGCAGACGGCGGCGCGGGAGGCCAGCTCGGCGGCCAGGCCCAGATCGCGCTCGCCGAACGGCTCGCTGCCCTTCACCCGGGAGAAGCGGACGAGGCCGACCACCGTGTCGTGGGCGATCATCGGCACGGCCAGGGTGGACTGCACGATCGCGGCCAGGTCGGGCCGGTCGTCGCTGCCCCAGCCGGGGACGACGTGGGGGCGGCCGGTGCGCAGGGCGTCGGCGAGCGAGGAGTCGAAGGGGTACCGGTGCACGGCCCCCACCTTCACCGGGGAGCTCGCGCTCCGCCGCCCCTCCCCGTCGTCGGGCTCGGACAGCGGCAGCGGGGCGCCGGAGACGGCGCTGGCGAAGGCGACCCGGCGCATCTCGGCGCTGCCGTCGGCCAGCCCGGGCACCGGCTCGCGGCCGACCCGCGCGGAGAACGGGGCCTCGTCCCGGCTGAGGAGTCCCTGGAAGAGGTCGACGGAGGCGATGTCGCAGAACTGCGGCACGGCCACCGCGAGCAGTTCCCGGGCCGTGGTCTCCAGGTCGAGGGAGTTGCCGATCCGGGCACCGGCGGCGTTGAGCAGGGCGAGGTTGCGCCGGGCGCTGGCGGCCTCGCGTTCGGCGTTCCGCCGCCGGGTGACGTCGGTGCCGAGGCCGGCCACGCCGATGGGGCGGCCGCCCGCGTTGTGCAGCCGGTAGAGGTTGACGGTCCAGCGGTGCTGCTCCTCGTCGCCCCGTACGGAGCCGAGGAGTTGGAGGTCGGTGACGGGGCTGCCGGTCTCCAGCACCTTGCGGACCGCGTTCTCCAGCCGGTCGGCCTCGCCGGGCGGCAGATAGTCGGCGGGGACGCAGCCGCGGTGGGACTCGGGGGTGCCGCCGAAGACGGTGGCGAAGCGCTCGTTCACCCGCATGATCCGGAGGTCCGTGCCGAAGAGCATGAAACCCATCGGAGATTGGCCGAAAACCGCCTCCGAAACGGCAAGGTCGGTCTCGATGCCGCGGAGGGCGCGGACGTCCACGACGATGCAGACGGCGCCGCGTTCACCCTTCTCGGTGTCGGCCGGCATCACATAGACCTCGGCGAGGCCGTGCCCCCCGGAGCCGTCGGCGGCCCGGAAGGGGACCAGGCCGACCCACTCGCGGCCGTCCATGATGTCCGCCATCGTGCGGCGCCCCCGGTCCCGCAGATCGGGCCGGAGGAAGGCTTCGACCGGGTCCTTGCCGAGAGCGTCGCGGGCGGGGATGCCGAGCTGTTCCGCGGCCCGGTCGCTCCACTGGGCGATCCGGCCGTCCGGCCCCAGCGAGAAGGAGGCCACCCCGATGTAGTCGTAGATCGAGCCGGGCGGATGCCCCTGCCACACGGGCACACCGGTTGCCTCGCCGGCCGATCCCGGCCCCGCTGGTATATCGCTCACGCGCCCGTCCCCTCCAGCTCACCTTGCCCGGACCGGCATGGGCCGAGTATCCAGCACCAACACCATCCGGAACACGGCCTTCACGATCACAGCACGGTTTCAACTGTTGAATCGGACGTGATCAGGTCCTTTCTCTCTCCTAACCGGAGAGGACCAGCTCGAACCACACCGTCTTCCCCGAACTGCCCCGGCGGGCACCCCAGCGGTGGGAGACACCGGCCACGAGTTGCAGCCCGCGGCCCCCCTCGTCCTCCGGGGCGGCGATGCGCGTCAGAGGCGGATCGGGCAGCGGGTCGGACACTTCGACCACAAGAGTACGGTTCGGGGTGCGTTCCATACGGACTCCGATCGGGCCGCTCGCGTAGCGGAGCGAGTTGGTCACCAACTCACTGACCAGCAGTACGGTGATATCGCTCACAGCGTTCAGCCGCCACTCCCGCAGCGTGGCGCGGGTCAGCGCACGGGCGTCGCGCAGCGTGCCCGGGCCGGCGGGGAAGCTCCATTCGGCCACGTGCCCGTTCAGGGAAGGGGTGCCGGGAACCACCGCCTCGGCGGGCCGGAAGGACAGCGGGACCGCCGGCTCGGGGGACCCTGTGGTGTCACTCACACCGACCACTTCCAACCGGTCACGGGAGGCCGGGCGTCACGGCCCGAGCGGGTTACTGGCACACTGCGGCCGGACTTAACCGGTCGAAGCATCGCTTACCCGATATCGCGGTGTGAATATCGCATTACCGCAGCAGCTGTGGCACGAACGGCGCAGCGCGCCCGCCCCACGCCCCGTCCCCCGCGTCACCCCGCTCCGGCGCACGCTCCGCCGGCCTCCGCCGTCAGCCGCCGTACGACCTCGGCGACGGCGGGGCGGTCCTGGTCCAGCCAGTCCACCTCGCCGGCCCGCTCGGGCGCCAGCCAGCGCAGGGCGTCGTGGTCCTGCAGCGGCTCCGGCTCACCGGAGACCAGCCGCGCCGTCCAGACCTGCAGGACATGGGGCGGTGAGAGGGGCCAGGCGCCGGGGACACGGGCCAGCGGGACCACCTCCACGCCCAGTTCCTCGCGGAGTTCACGCACCAGGGCCTCGGGGGCCGTCTCGCCCGGCTCCACCTTGCCGCCGGGCAGCTCCCACCGGCCGGCGAGCGCGGGCGGCGCGCTGCGCCGGGCCGCGAGCAGCCTGCCGTCGCGCAGGACGGCGCCGCCGACGACAACGCGCGCTTCCGCCCCGTCCGGGGCGTGCCGGGCTTCGGGGGTGTGCGGCGCTTCCCGGGTTTCCGGGGCGTCCGGGCCCGCCGCCCGCCGGTCCGCCGCCCGCGTCTCGCGCGCTTCCCCGTCCCGGGTCATACGTGGTGCTCCGTCATGGGACGGACTCTACGAGCCGCGGGCCACGCGCTCGACCACGTACAGCTGTTCACCCCCGGACCGGTGGAGCCGGGCCGCGGCCTTCTCCGCCTCCGCGCGGGTCGCGTAACTGCCGACGCGGTAGCGGTTGCCGTTGCCGTCCTCGCGTATGACGAGCCAGGGGAGGACCGCGCCGCCGTCACTCATCGCCGCCCCTCCCGCGCCGGGGCGCGCGAGCCCGCGCACAGGGTTCCGTTCTGTGAGGAAACAGCAGTCTGCATATGCCCGAGCCTACGCCGGGCCCTTACGGAGCGGATACGAGTTTGCACGAAGAGGCACGCATCCGGCCACCCGTTCGAGCAGGCGGATGCGTGCCGACGTCACCGCCGGGCGGGCGCCGGGGCACGGCTCCGGGCTCCACGGCGGGGACGGAAACCGTTGGCGGGGGACGGGCCGGGACACCCCGGGGCGCGGAAACGGGCGGCGGGGCGGCTCCCGGTGCTCATCTGACGGGGAGGTGGTACGAGAGGCGGTAGCGGTCCGCCGGGATCACCACGTCGGCCGTCTCCACCGCCCGGCCCGAGGCGAAGAATGTCCGGGAGACGACGATGACCACCCGGCCGGGCACCCCGCCCAGCACCACCGTCTCCTCCGCGAGCCCCGGGCGGGCCCCGACCTCCTCCTGGACGTTGTCCACCACCACGTCGATCGCCGCCATCCGGTCCACCACGCCGCGCCCGGCCAGCGGCCCCTCCTCGGGCAGCATCACGGGCGTGCGGCCGGTGACCGCCAGCGGCTCCCAGGAGTTGACGATCATCATCGGCTCCCCCTCGGAGCGGTAGAGATAGCGCGTGCACATGACCCGGTCACCCGGCTCGGCACCGAGCCGCCGGGCGACCTCGGGGGACGCGGCCTCCTGCTCGCTGCGCGACTCCCACGTGCCCCGCATCCGCTCGTCGGCCTGCTCCTGCCGGAAGGGGGTGCGGTCGTCCGCCGAGCGGTACCCGGTCCGCGTGATGCGGCGCGGCTCGACGCGCTCCCGTACATACGTGCCCGAGCCCGAACGGCCCTCCACCAGCCCCTCGGCCATCAGCACCTTGCGGGCCTCCAGCGCCACGGTGTCGGAGACGCCGTACTCCGCGCGGATGCGGGCCTGGGAGGGGAGTCTGGTGTGCGGCGCCAGGGCACCGTCGACGATTTTCTGCCGCAGGTCGCCGGCGACCCTGAGATACGCGGGCTGCTCACCGAAGGACACGTGCCCCTCCCAACGGGTTGACATTCTGCGACAGCTTGGCAACCGAGAGTTGCCATCGCAAGCGAAGGCCAAAGATTCGCCCGAAGGGCTGATGCTGGGCGGGAGCAGGCATGAACGGGCCCGGCCGGGGAAGCGGCGTGCGTGCGCCGCGTGCGCCGGGTGTGCTGCGTCCGCCGGGGGCTCGGGGGCGGGCCCGGTGCGCCGGGTGGGCACGCCCCGTCCCGCCCCGCGATGGGCGAACGGGACGGGACGGGAGGGGGCCCCGCCCGGGATCAGAACCGCAGGGCCCAGGAGTTGAGGAAGCCGGGGGTCGCGGAGGCCGGGTCGTGGACACGGAGCTTCCACACACCGTCCGCCGTCTCACCGGAGGCGTCGACCGTGTAGTGGGCGGTGCTCTCGCCCATCCCCTCGGGGCCGGCCTCCTTCAGCACGTGGACGGAGCCGCCGGGGGCCACCAGCTCGATCCGGAGACTCTCGCTCCACGCGAACCGGATGTCGACGTCGACCCCCAGATCGGCCGGGGCGCTGTCCCCGACGCCGGAGACGGCGATGGCGGACTCGGTGACCGCCGTGCCGGCGATGAGGAGGTCGGCGGTGTTCTCGAACCGCGTGACGGCCGGCCCCTGGCCGCCGCCGCCCGCCTGCCCGCCGATGTGCAGCAGCCGGTCCGGCGATCCGTCGCCCGGGTTGCCGACGGCGCCGGGCACCGCCGACGAGACGAGGGTGCCGGACACCTCCGCCGGAGCGGCCGAGGGCCGGTCGCCGAGCAGGAGCGCGGCGGCGCCCGCCACATGCGGGGCGGCCATCGAGGTGCCGGACGCGGTGTCGGTCGCCGTGTCACCGGCGTTCGTGGCGGAGGTGATGGAGGAGCCGGGGGCGAAGAGGTCCACGCTCTCGCCGTAGTTGGAGAAGCCGGAGCGCTCCCCCGCCTTCGTGACGGCGCCGACCGTCACGGCTTCGGCCACCCGCGCCGGGGACGAAGTGGAGGCGTCCGCACCGGAGTTGCCGGCCGCCACGACATAGGTCACACCGGAGGCGATGGAGCCCCGGACCGCCGCGTCCAGGGCGTCGCTGGCGCTGCCCCCCAGGCTGAGGTTGGCGACGGCGGGCTTGACGGCGTTCTTCGTCACCCAGTCGATACCGGCGATGACGCCCGCCTCGGTGCCGGAGCCGTTGTCGTCCAGGACGCGGACGGCGACGATCTCGGCCTTCTTGGCCACCCCGTGCTCGGTGCCGGCGATGGTGGCGGCGACATGGGTGCCGTGGCCGACGCCGTCGCCGGCGGAGGTGTCCCCGTCGACCGCGTCGTAGCCGTACGAGGCACGGCCGCCGAAGTCCTGGTGGCTGATGCGGACTCCGGTGTCGATGACGTAGGCGGTGACGCCCTCACCGGCGGAGTCGGGATAGGTGTAGCTGGAGTCGAGGGGGAGTTCGCGCTGGTCGAGCCGGTCCAGGCCCCAGGAGGGCGGGGCGGGCTGGGTCGCCGTCGTGGTGACCGTCCGGTTGCGGTGGACCGAGGCGACGTCCGGATGGGCGGCCAGCCGCCGGGCCTGGCGCTCCGGCAGGCCGAGCGCGAAGCCGTTGAGCGCGGCGTCGTAGGTCTCGGCTATCTCGCCGCCGTACCGCTCCGCCAGCGCGCGGCCCTGCCGGGAGTCCGCCGCGGGGGCGTCCTCGTCGAGCACGACGATGTAGCTGTCCTCGACCGCTCCGGCGCCGCCTGCGCCGAGGATCTCGCCCTCCGCGGGCGGTGCGGCCGCGGCGGGCAGGACCCAGACCGCGCCGAGGACGAGGGCCGCGCCGGCCGCGAGGGCCGGACGAACCAATGGGCGGCTCGGGAGGGCGCGGAGCCGGGGGCGCGGGGAACGCCATAAGCGCCGGGGCTGCCGGGGGTTGCGCATCACTGCCATGGGGGGTTCCTTCTCGGAAAGGTGCGCGGGGTGGGGTGCCGCCCGGCACCGGCGGCCGGGGGGCGCCGATACGCGGGGCGCGGCGGCGCCGGCGGACATGCACGGCCGCTCGCCGACGCAAGAGTGGCCGACCTCCGCCCCTCGCACAAGAGTGCGCCCACCCCACCGGTCACCCGCGTTTCGGCGGGAGTTCACCGCCCGGCCGGCTCCGCCACCGCCCCGCTCACGTCCGCGTGGTCCCGCTCTCCGGGCCGCCGTCCGTACGGGAGATGACGTCCCCCGGTGCGGCCCGGATGGTGCGCGGCGCCGGCGGCTCCGCGGCGCCATCGCCGGGGCCGGTTCCGTCACCCGTCTTCATCGCCCTGGCCTCGCTCTTGAGGATGCGGGCCGACTTCCCCATCGAACGCGCCAGCTCGGGCAGCTTCTTGGCCCCGAGCAGCACGACGACGACGATGAGGATGAGGGCGATTTCGCTGATCCCGAACATCTGTGTATTCCCTTCCGCGCACCGATGATTGCCCCGTCTGTCCGAAAGTCGCCCCCCGGCCGGGGCCCGCCGGGCCCCCGCATCCGCTGGAGTCCGGGGCCCTCCGCGCCGGACGGGTCCGGGAGACCACGTCTTTCGGACGTTCCCCCGCCGAGACCCCCGCTCCGCGGACGGCGCGACGCCGGGCGGCCTATTCTTCTACACGCATGTAGAACATGAACAGACGGCCCGTCAGCCGCCGGCCGGAGCATGCCCCGGGCGGCGGTGCGGCAAGCGTCTGTGCCCGGACCGACGGATGAACTTCAGGAGGACACGGTGGCTTCGATCGACCTGGACAAGGTGCTGGACAAGGCGTGGGCGGACAAGAGCCTCCCCGAAGTCCTGGCCGCACCGGTCTCGGCCCTCAAGGGCGTGTCGGACCGCGACGGCGAGTTGCTGCGGGAAGCTTTCGGCGTGAAGACGGTCGCCGATCTGGGATCGCTGAAGTACGCCCGGTGGGCCCAGGCCCTGGTGGCCCTGGACGCATCGGCCAAGTGACCGGAGGCCGCGCGGCGGCCCCGGCAGGGAACACAGGAACGGACAAGAAGGAGTGAACGCCGCCATGGTGTTCAAACGACTGCTCGGAACGCTCGGTGTCGGCGGACCGACCGTGGACACGGTTCTGGAGGACGGCGCCGTGCCGCCCGGCGGGGTCCTGCGCGGACAGGTCCTGCTGCGGGGCGGGAGCGCGGACTTCGAGATCGAGCAGATCACGCTGGAGCTGGTCGCCCGGGTCGAGGCGGAGCACGAGGAGGGCGAGCGGGAGGGCACCGTCCCCTTCGAGCGCTTCACGGTGGGCGGCGGCTTCCGGCTCGCGGAGGGCGAGGAGCGTGCCGTCCCGTTCGCCGTGACGCTGCCCTGGGAGACCCCCGTCACCGAGCTCCACGGACAGCCGCTGGGCGTGGTCCTGGGCGTGCGCACCGAACTGGCGGTGGCGGGGGCGAAGGACAAGGGCGACCTCGACGCGCTGACGGTCCGTCCGCTGCCGGTCCAGGAGGCCGTGCTGGAAGCCCTCGGCGGGCTCGGTTTCGGATTCACCTCCGCCGACCTGGAGCTGGGCCGCATCCACGGCACGGGGCAGCAACTGCCGTTCTACCAGGAGATCGAGCTCTCCCCCGCCCCGCAGTACGCGCACGCGGTGAACGAGATCGAGGTGACCTTCCTCGCCGGGCCCGCCGGGGTAGAGGTCGTGCTGGAGGCCGACAAGCGCGGCGGGCTCTTCTCCGGCGGCCACGACGCCCTGAGCCGCCACACCGTCGGGCACGACGAGGCCGGGGCGCGCGACTGGCAGGCCGAGGCCGACTCCTGGATCCGGCAACTCGTCGAGAACCGGGCCGCGTACGGGGCCCCCGCGCCGTACGGCCAGGCGTACGGCCACGGCGGCCCGTACGGAGGCGGGGACGCGCACAAGGACGGCCACCACCACGGCGGCCACGGTTCCGGCCCCGGCATGGGCACCGCCATCGCGGCCGGCGCGGCCGGCCTGGCCGTCGGGGTCGCCGGCGGCCTGGTGGCCGCCGAGGTCGTCGACGAGATCGGTGACGCCTTCGAGGGCGAGGAGGAGGACGAGGAGGGCTGACGGGCCCGCCATCCGCCGCTCCGCGCCGGGGAGTTGTCCTTCCCGGCACCCCGTGACCCTGTAGCTTCTACAGGAATGTAGAGATCACCGGTGCCCGGGCGGCCGCGCCCGCCCGGCCCGGACCCCCCGACCAGGCAAGGACCTTTCATGGCTCTGTGGGACCGCATCAAGGAATCCGCCCAGACGATGCAGACGCAGCTGGAGGCGAAGAAGAACGACCTGAAGAGCGGCGCGTTCCGCGACGCGAGCATGGCGATGTGCGCTCTGGTCGCGGCGGCCGACGGGACGATCGACCCGGCCGAGCGCCGGCGTGTCGCCCAGCTCATCACGAGCAACGACGTCCTGCGGAACTTCCCCGCCGAGGACCTCCAGCGCCGCTTCGACGCCAACCTGGACAAGCTCACCGCGGACTTCGACTTCGGCAAGGTCGGCGTCCTCCAGGAGATCGCCAAGGCGAAGAAGAAGCCCGCCGAGGCCCGCGCCGTCGTCCAGATCGGCATCGTCATCGGCGGCGCCGACGGCGACTTCGACAAGACCGAGCAGGCCGTCGTCCGCGAGGCCTGCTACACCCTCGACCTGCCGCCCCACGAGTTCGACCTCTGAGCCGCGCCCGGGCCGCGCCCCCGGCCACCACATCCCCGGCTCACAGCGGGGTCGCCGCCTGGAGGACGAGGAACAGCGCCACGGCCGCGTTCGCCGAGGAGAAGGCGGAGGCCGCGGTGCCCATGGCCGCGGCCCAGGCGGCCAGCCCGGCGGCCGTGCGCGCCGGCGGCCAGACGCGGGCCGGCGGGGCCGGGGCCAGCAGCGCCCGGACTCTGCGGGGCACGGGCCCCGGCGAGGCGAAGCCCGGGAAGGCCGGCGCGGGCGCCGGAGCGGAGACCAGCGCGGCCTTCCCGATGGCGCGGGCCACCAGGCGCCGGTCCCCGACGGTGCGCGCCGCCTCCTCGTCGGCCCAGCGCTCGGCCCCGTAGAGGACCGCGGTCCGCAGGGGCCGCAGAAAGGGGTTGGCCCGGGCCGCCAGCTGGACCAGCAGCAGATAGCGGTGGTGCCGGGCCGCCAGATGGACCCGCTCATGGGCGAACAGGGCCCGGCGCTCCCGGGGCCGAAGAGCGGCCAGCATGCCCGCGGACACCACGATGCGGCCCCGCCCGCCGGGCAGCGCGTGGGCGTACGGCGTCTCGTCGGGCAGGACGGCCACCTGGGAGCCGGGCAGCCCGTCCAGGGCGCGCCGGAGGCGGCGCCGCATCCGGTGGTGGCGCCAGAGTGTCAGTGCGCAGCCCCCGGCCACGGCGTTGAGCACGGGAATGGCCGCGACCCCCAGGACCTCGTCATAGGGGACGGCCTCCCGCACCTCCGGATCGGACCAGCCGTCCGGCAGCGGGTTGCCCGGCAGTTGGGCGGTGCCGACGACCATGAGCAGAGCCAGGCAGAGGGTGCTGCACACCGCCAGGACGGCGGCGGCGCCGGTCAGCAGCAGGGTGGCCGCGCGGGGATGGAGGTGCTGCTCGGCCAGCCGGGCGATGGGCCAGGCCGTCAGCGGCAGCACCAGGGGCAGGAAGACGAAGACGCCCATCACCGGCCGTCCGGTGCGCCGGCTTCCCGGTCCAGGAGTTCCCGCAGCAGCCGCTCGTCGTCGGGCGGCAGCGCGGTGACGAAGCTCGCCAGCACCGCTTCCCGGTCCGTCTCGCCGTCCAGGACCCGGCGCATGCGCAGCGCCGCGAGCCCCGCCCCGTCGGAGGACGCCCGCCAGGCGAAGGAGCGGCCGGACCGCTCCCGGGTGACGGCCTCCTTGGCGTGCAGCCGGGTGAGGATGGTGATCACGGTGGTGTAGGCCAGCCCTCCGCCGAGCCGGTCCAGCACCCAGCCGGCGGTCGCGGGTCCGGGTGCCTCGCGCAGTACGGACAGCACCTGGGCCTCCAGCTCGCCCTGTCCCCGCCGCCGCGGCCGTGAACCGCCGCTGTCCGGTTCCGCCATGGCCCCTCCCTCCGCGGCCGTGCCGTCCGGCCGAGATCAGCGGCCCATCGTACCGGCGCGGCGCGGGGCCGCGGCGCGTACGCCGGGGCGTCCGCCGGCGGCCCGAGCGCGCCCCCGGGTCACCGGTCCGGCGGCGTCCCGTGGGCCAGCACCGCGACGTGCAGGGACGTGCGCGTCGCGGGGTCGGACAGGTCCCGGCCGAGGATGCGCTCGACGCGCGCGATGCGGTCGTAGAGCACCGGCCGGGAGATGTGCAGCGCGGCGGCGGCCGCCGTCTTGTCGCCCGTCGCCAGCACCGCGCGCAGCACCTCGTACAGAGCGGTGCCGTGTCCGGCGTCGTGGTCGAGCAGCGCCCCGATCTCCCGCTGGACGAAGCGGGTGAGCCGGTCGTCCCCGGAGAGCAGGTGGAGCAGTCCCGCCAGATGCACGTCCGCCAGGCGGTGGTGGGGACGGGACGGGCCGCCGGGGCGCAGCGACGCGGCCACGTGCCGGGCCTCGGCCAGGGAGCGCCCGGCGTCCCGGGGCCGCCGCACCGTCTCCCCCACGGCCAGGACGGTCTCCCCGGGGGAGCCGGTGCCGGCGGCGACCGCGGCGAGGAGGGCATCGGTGTCCGCGCCCGCGGGCGGGGCGAGGAGGGCGACGACGTCGTCGGACTCGACGGCGACCAGGGCCGGCACCCCGCGCTGGCGCAGCGTCACCACGAGGGAGTCCGCCAGCGCGGTCAGGGCGTCGGCGGCGACGTACGTCCGGCGGCGGCGCTGGACGACGGGCCGGGCGGCGAGGCCCAGCAGCGCGCGGCCGGTCAGCGGCACGCCCGCCTCGGCGCAGCGGCCGATCAGTTCGTCGTCCACCGGGCGGTCGCGGAGCGCGGTGAGCAGGGCGTGGTGCGCCTGGCGTTCGACGCCGTCCCGGTGGCGGGCGTGCAGCCGGTGCAGCGCGAGGGCCGCGGCGGCGCGTTCGACGAGGACGAGGTGGCGGTGCGGGGGCGGCTGCGGGGTGACGAGCACGAGCCGGCCCCAGTCGTCGCCGCGGGAGCCGACCACGGTGACCAGCCGGCCGGCGCGGTGGTCGTAGCCGGTGCGCTCGCCGATCCGGATGCGGCGGGAGCGGTCCTCCCAGTCGTGCAGCAGGTCCGAGGCGGGCAGGCCGCCGGTGTGGTAGCCGAGGATCTGGTGGTGGAAGGACTCCAGCACCACGGGGCACCCGGCGAGGCGCGCCGCCTCGGCGAGGATGTCGGCCGGTCCGGCCTCGGCCATGCTGAGGGCGGTGAAGGCGTCGTGGATCTGCCCGGCGGCGCGCAGCTCCAGCACCTGGGCGTCCACGACCTGCTCGCCGACGGCCTGGGTGACGCTGACGAAGCGCACCTCCCGGTGGAGGACGGCCAGCGGCAGTTTCTCCCGTTCGCAGGCGGAGACGAGCGAGCCGGGCAGCTCGCCCGTCCAGCGCCGGCCGAGCTCCACGACCAGGCCGGCGGCCCCGGCGCGGCTGAGTTCGCGGACGTAGCGGTCGAGGCCGGCGGCGTCGGCGGGCAGGGCGATGCCGGTGGCCAGCACGAGTTCGCTGCCGCGCAGCAGGGGCGCGACCTCCGGGAGTTCCACGCAGTGCACCCACCGCACCCGGCGGGTCACCGCCTCCGCGGCGGCCACCACCTCCGGGTCGCCCTGGCGCAGTTCGGGCATGGCCAGGACGTCGGCGACGGTCGGGAACACCTCCTCGCCCCCTCCCGGTCCCGCGGCCCGGGGCCGCTTTACAGAGTGTCGGCAGATCGTGCCACATCCGACGGTGTGCAGCTACGCCCCGGCGCGTGCGGCCGGTGCAATGTGCCGCATGACCGACACACAGCAGCGCATCACCCACTGGATCGACGGCAGGCCGTGGACCGGCACGCCGGAACGCACCGGGGAGGTCTTCGACCCGGCGACCGGCTCCGTGACCGCGCGGGTGGACCTGGCCGGCGCGGCCACCGTGGACGAGGCCGTCGCGTCCGCCCGCGGAGCCTTCGCCGCATGGCGCCGCACCTCGCTGTCCCGGCGCACGGCGGTCCTCTTCGCGTTCCGCCGGCTGCTCGCCGAGCGGGCCGGGGAGGTGGCCGCGGCCATCACCGCCGAGCACGGCAAGGTGCTCGACGACGCGGCGGGAGAGGTGCAGCGGGGCCTGGAGGTCGTGGAGTTCGCCTGCGGCATCCCGCACCTGCTCCGGGGCGGGCACACCGCGGGCGTCTCGACCGGGGTGGACGTGCACGCGGTGCGGCAGCCCCTCGGCGTGACGGCGGTCATCTCGCCGTTCAACTTCCCGGCGATGGTCCCGCTCTGGTTCGTCCCGGTGGCGATCGCCTGCGGCAACAGCGTCGTCCTCAAGCCGAGCGAGAAGGACCCGTCCGCCTCGCTGCTCCTGGCCCGGCTGTGGAGCGAGGCGGGCCTGCCGGACGGCGTCCTCACCGTGGTGCAGGGCGACAAGGAGGCCGTGGACCGGCTGCTGACGCACGAGGACGTGGCCTCGGTGTCCTTCGTCGGCTCCACACCGGTCGCCCGGTACGTGTACGAGACGGCGAGCGCCCACGGCAAGCGGGTGCAGGCGCTGGGCGGGGCGAAGAACCACATGGTGGTCCTGCCGGACGCCGATCTGGACCTCGCCGCGGACGCCGCCGTCAACGCCGGTTTCGGCTCGGCGGGCGAGCGGTGCATGGCCGTCAGCGCGCTGGTGGCCGTGGAACCGGTCGCGGACGCGCTGGTGGCCCGGATCGCCGAGCGCATCGCCGGTCTGCGGGTCGGCGACGGCCGGCGCGGCTGCGACATGGGGCCGCTGGTCACCGCGGCGCACCGGGACCGGGTGGCCGGCTATGTGGAGGCGGGCGTTGCCGCCGGCGCGGAGCTGGTGGCCGACGGCCGGACCCATCCCGTCGACGGGGACGCGGACGGCTTCTGGCTCGGCCCGACCCTCTTCGACCGCGTCACCCCGGACATGTCCGTCTACACCGACGAGATCTTCGGCCCGGTGCTGTCCGTGCTGCGCGCGGACTCGTACGACGCGGCACTGGCCCTGGTCAACGGCAGCCCCTACGGCAACGGCGCCGCGATCTTCACGAACGACGGCGGCGCCGCCCGCCGCTTCGAGGAGGAGGCGGAGGCCGGGATGGTCGGGATCAACGTGCCCATCCCGGTACCGGTCTCCTCGTACTCCTTCGGCGGCTGGAAGGACTCGCTGTTCGGTGACACGCACGCCTACGGCCCCGACGGCGTGCACTTCTTCACCCGGACCAAGACCGTGACCACCCGCTGGCCCGATCCGCGGCACCGCGGCATCGACCTCGGCTTCCCGCAGAACGACTGAGCCGCACCGAGAGACCAGGAGGCGACGTGAACACCCGGCACGACGCGCTGCAGGACGCCGCGGCGCACCACCTGATGCTGCACTTCTCGGCGCAGCGCATCGACGATCTGCTCGTCCTCGAACGCGGTGAGGGGCCGTATGTCTTCGACACCCGCGGCAAGCGCTACATCGACGCCCTGTCCAGCCTGTTCTGCTCCCAGCTGGGCTACTCCTACGGCGCCGAGATGGCCGAGGCCGCGACCGCGCAGCTCACCCGGCTGGCGTTCAACACCACGTGGGGCACCGCGCACCCGCCCGCGATCGAGCTGGCCGAGCGCCTCACCGCGCTGGCACCCGAGGGCATGACCCGGGTGTTCTTCACCTCCGGCGGCTCGGAGGCCGTGGAGGCGGCGTGGAAGATCGCACGCGAGTACCACCTGGCGAACGGGGAGCCGCGGCGCACGAAGGCCATAGCCCGGAAGACCGCCTACCACGGGGTCACCCTGGGCGCGTTGTCGTTCACCGGGCTGCCGCGGTTCAAGGAGCCGTTCGGGCGGGCGCCCGTGGACGTGACGCACGTGTCCGCCACCAACGCGTTCCGGGCGCCCGACGGCGGCGATCCGGCGGCCTTCCGCACCCGCCTGCTGGCCGAGGTGGAGGACGCGATCATCGCCGCGGGCCCCGACGAGGTGGCGCTGATCATCGCCGAGCCGGTGCAGAACGCAGGCGGCTGCTTCACCCCGCCGCCCGGCTACTGGCGCGGGCTGCGCGCACTGGCCGACCGGTACGGGGCGCTGCTCATGGCGGACGAGGTCATCACCGGCTGCGGGCGGCTCGGCGAGTGGTTCGGCATCGCGCGGGAGGGCGTCACCCCGGACCTCGTGAGCCTGGCCAAGGGGCTCACGTCCGCGTACGCGCCGATGGGCGCCGTCGTCGTGGCGGAGCGGGTCGCGGCCGCGCTCACCGGCACCGGGCGGCCCCTGCGGCACGGCGTCACCTTCGGCGGGCATCCGCTGTCGGCGGCCGTCGCGCTGCGCAACATCGAGATCTTCGAGCGGGACGGCGTGCTGGAGAACGTGCGCGCGCTGAGCCCGTACCTGGAGAGCCGGCTGGCCGGGCTGCGGTCCCTGCCGATCGTCGGCGACGTGCGCGGCGCGGGCTTCTTCTGGGCCCTGGAGCTGGTCAAGGACGAGGCGGACACCCGCTTCGACGCCGCGGAACGGGACCGGCTGCTGCGCGGCGTGCTGCCCCGGCGGCTGCGCGAGGCGGGGATCATCGCCCGGCCCGACGACCGGGGCGACAGCGTGCTGCAGATCGCGCCGCCGCTGATCTGCGACCGCGGAGTACTGGACGAGATCGTCGACGGTCTCGCGGAGGTCCTCACGGACGTGCTCACGGACGCTGTGTGACGCAGCGCGCCCGTGCGGTGGGGACGCGTTACCCAGGAATCACGATTTCGTTGCCGCAGGAAAATTCTGGAACGGAATCCCTTGTTGAAACCCATGCTGACTGCCAGGATCGGCGCTCATCCCCGGTCCAGCCGCAGCGTTCAGCGCAACAGCGGGAGAGATACCCCATGGCCGACCAGCCGTCCCAGCAGCCGTCCCAGCAGCCGTCCGGCGGGCTGCCGTCCGACGTGACCGCCCCCTTCGCGGAGGGCGTCCAGTACATCGCGGGCCGCCGCGCCGCCGGCACCTCCGGGCACCGGCAGGCGGTCACCGACCCCGCCACCGGCGAGCGGCTGCTGGAGTACGAACTGGCCGGCCCCGAGGACGTCGACGCGGCCGTGAGCGCCGCCGGGCGGGCCCTGCCCGAGTGGTCCGGCGCCACCCCGGCCGAGCGCTCCGAGGCCCTCCACCGGCTGCGGGCGGTGCTCGACGGCCGGGCGGAGGAGCTGGTGCGGGCGGAGTCGCTGCAGTGCGGCAAGCCCGTGCGGCTCTGCCGGGAGTTCGACGTACCGGGCTCGATCGACAACGTCGCGTTCTTCGCGGGCGCCGCCCGCCGTCTCGACGGCATGGCCGCCGCCGAGTACAGCGGCGACCACACCTCGTACGTCCGCCGCGAGCCGCTCGGCGTCATCGGGTCCGTCGCCCCCTGGAACTACCCGCTCCAGATGGCCGCGTGGAAGATCCTCCCGGCCGTCGCGGCGGGCAACACCGTCGTGCTCAAGCCCTCGGAGCTCACCCCGCTCACCTCGGTGATGTTCGCCGAGGCCGCGCACGAGGCGGGGCTGCCCGACGGGGTGATCAACATCGTCAGCGGAGCCGGGCCCGGGGCCGGGGAGCATCTGGTGGGCCACCCCGACGTGGCCATGGTGTCCTTCACCGGCTCCACGGCCGTCGGCAAGCGCGTGGCCCGGCTCGCCACCGAGGGTGTCAAGCGGCTCCACCTGGAACTCGGCGGCAAGGCGCCGTTCGTGGTGTTCGACGACGCGGACCTGGAGGCGGCCGTGCACGGCGCGGTGGCCGCGGCCCTCATCAACTCCGGCCAGGACTGCACCGCCGCCACCCGGGCCTACGTCCAGCGGCCGCTGTACGAGGCCTTCACCGCCGGCGTGGCCGACCTGATGGGCATGGCGGTCCTCGGGGACCCGTCGGACCCGGCGACCGACCTCGGCCCGCTGGTCTCGCACGCGCACCGCGACCGCGTGGCGGGATTCGTGGACCGGGCCCGCGCCGACGGGGCCCGGGTCGTCACCGGCGGCCGCGCTCCGGGCGGCGACCTCGCCGCCGGCGCCTACTACCTGCCCACGCTCGTCACCGGCGCGGCCCAGCACAGCGAGATCGTGCGGAGCGAGGTCTTCGGCCCCGTCCTCACCGTGCTGCCCTTCGACGCGGACGACGAGGGCCTCGCACTGGCCAACGACACCCCCTACGGCCTGGCCGCCTCCGTCTGGAGCCGGGACGTCTACCGCACCGGGCGCGGCGCGCGGGAGCTGCGGGCGGGCTGTGTGTGGGTCAACGACCACATCCCCATCATCAGCGAGATGCCGCACGGCGGTTACCGCGCCTCCGGCTACGGCAAGGACATGTCGGCCTACTCCTTCGAGGAGTACACCCAGGTCAAGCACGTCATGTCCGACACCACC
Source organism: Streptomyces xinghaiensis S187 (assembly GCF_000220705.2). GTDB lineage: Bacteria > Actinomycetota > Actinomycetes > Streptomycetales > Streptomycetaceae > Streptomyces > Streptomyces xinghaiensis. The sequence goes on from NZ_CP023202.1 coordinate 2,515,477, forward strand.
GGAGTGGCCCGCAAGGACTGGCACCGCACCGTCCTCGCCCTCTGAGGACCCCGATCAGCCACCTCCCCCTTTCCGACGATCACCCGGAGGCCCCGTGAACCCCTACGACGGCATGCCCGAGCCGGTGCGCAACGCCTGGCAGCGCAGCCTCACCAACGGCCGGGCCGCCATGAGCCGGCGGCGGCTGCTCCGCGCCGGCGGGCTGGCCGCCGGCGGCGCGGCCCTGGCCGCCTGCGGCATCCCGCCCGCGAAGGGCGGCACCTCCGGCGAGGAGAAGCGCGACGAGGACCGCTCGCGGCAGGAGAAGGTGCTCACCTTCTCCAACTGGCCGCTGTACATCGACGTCGACGACGACGAGAACGTGCGGCCCACGCTGCGCGAGTTCCAGCGCGAGAGCGGCATCAAGGTCAAGTACATCGAGGACATCAACGACAACAACGAGTTCTACAGCAAGATCAAACCGCAGCTCGCCGCGGGCCAGCGGACCGGCCGGGACCTGGTGTGCCTGACCGACTGGATGGCCGGACGCCTGATCCGGGCGGGCTGGGCCCAGCGTCTGGACCAGGCCAACCTGCCGAACGCCGTGACGAACCTGGAGGGCCGCTTCCGCGCCGCCCCCCACGACCCCGGCCGGCAGTACAGCTACCCGTGGGCCGGAACCGCGGCCGTCATCGCCTACAACCGGAAGGCCACCGGCGGGCGGAAGGTCACCAGCGTCGAGCAGCTGCTGACCGACCCGAAGCTGAAGGGCCGCGTCTCCCTGCTCACCGAGATGCAGGACACCATGGGCCTGGTCATGCTCGGCATGGGCGCGGACTCCTCGTCCTTCACCGACGACGACTTCGACGCCGCCGTCGACCTCGTCCAGAAGGCCGTCGACCGGGGCCAGATACGCCGCTTCACCGGCAACGACTACATGGACGGGCTCAACAAGGGCGACATCGCCGCCTGCGTGGCCTGGGCCGGCGACATCGTGCAGCTCGGCTTCGACAACCCGGATGTGCGCTTCCATCTGCCGGAGACCGGCTACCTGTTCGGCACCGACGACCTGCTGGTGCCGGCCGGGGCGCAGCACCGCGCCAACGCCGAGGCCTTCATCGACTACTACTACCGGCCGAAGGCCGCCGCCGAGCTGGCCGCCTGGGTCAACTACATCTGCCCCGTCACCGGCGCCCAGCGGGAGATGCGGAAGATCGACGAGGAGCTGGCGGAGAACAAACTGATCTTCCCCGACGAGGAAATGATCGCGAGGGGCCACAACTTCCGGCCGCTCAGCGCCAAGGAAGAGGAGCGCTACGAGACCAAGTTCGCCAAGCTCATCGGCGCCTGAACCCACCGGAGACACGCACGCATGACGATCCAGCTCACCGGGGTCAGCAAGACGTTCGGCGACTTCACCGCCGTCCACCCGCTGGACCTCACCATCCCCGAGGGCTCCTTCTTCGCCCTCCTCGGTGCCTCCGGCTGCGGCAAGACCACCACCCTCCGCATGATCGCCGGGCTGGAGGATCCCTCCGCCGGGCACATCCTGCTCGACGGCGCCGACATCACCGCGCTGCCGCCGCACCGCCGCCCCGTCAACACCGTCTTCCAGAACTACGCGCTCTTCCCCCACCTCGATGTCCAGGACAACGTGGCGTTCGGACTGCGCCGCCGCGGGATGAAGCAGGTGAAGAGCCGGGTCGCGGAGATGCTGGAGCTCGTCGAGCTCGGCCATCTGGCCCGCCGCCGGCCGCACCAGCTCTCCGGAGGGCAGCAGCAGCGTGTCGCGCTGGCCCGCGCCCTCGTCAACGAGCCGCAGGTCCTGCTGCTCGACGAACCGCTGGGCGCCCTCGACCTCAAGCTGCGGCGGCAGATGCAGCTGGAGCTCAAGCGCATCCAGACCGAGGTCGGCATCACCTTCGTACATGTGACGCACGACCAGGAGGAGGCCATGGCGATGGCCGACACCGTGGCCGTGATGCGCGCCGGGCGCGTGGAGCAGCTCGGCGCCCCGGCCGGGCTGTACGAGCACCCGCGCACCGCCTTCGTCGCCAACTTCCTCGGCACCTCCAACCTCGTCGAGGCGGAGGTGACGGCCGCCGGCGGCGGGGAGGCCGAGGTCAAGGCCGCCGGCAGCCCGCTGCGGCTGCCCTCCGCGCGGATGCCGGAGGGGACCGGTGCCGGGGACGGGGTGCTGGTCGGGGTGCGTCCGGAGAAGATCTCCCTCACCCCGGCGGACGACGCGGGCGGCGTGCCCGCCGGCCGCAACCGGCTCACCGGCCGCATCACGGAGGCCAGTTACCTCGGCGTCTCCGTGCAGTACCTGGTGGAGACCCCCGCCTGCGCCGGGTTCGCCGTCTACCAGCAGAACGTGGAACGCGACCCGCGGCTCGTCGCCGGCGCGGAGGTCGTCCTGCACTGGAACCCCGCGCACACCTTCGGGCTGGAACCGGGCCGCGACCCCGGCCGGGAGATCGCCGCCGGCACCGGCGAGGAGGCGCTGTGACGGCTCTGGCCACCGCCCCGCCGCCGGCGGCCGGCGGGTCCGGCGGCCCGGCCCCGGCGGCCGTCCGCGCGCCGCGCCGCCGCCTCACCCCGTACTGGCTGCTGCTCCCGGCCGGCCTGTGGCTGGCGGTCTTCTTCGTCGCGCCGCTCGTCTACCAGGCGTCCACCTCCGTGCAGACCGGCTCGCTGGAGGAGGGCTACCGCGTCACCTGGCACTTCGCCACCTACGCCGAGGCGCTGCGGGAGTACGGCGTCCACTTCCTGCGCTCCTTCGGCTACGCGGCCACGGCCACCGCGCTCTGCCTGGTCATCGGCTACCCGCTCGCGTACACCCTGGCCTTCCGCGCCGGGCGCTGGCGGAACGTGCTGCTGGTGATGGTGATCGCGCCGTTCTTCACCAGCTTCCTCATCCGCACCCTCGCCTGGAAGACGATCCTGTCCGACGGCGGCCCGGTGGTCGGCGCCCTGGAGGCGCTGCACGTCCTGGACGTCACGGCCTGGCTCGGTCTGACGAGCGGTGAACGGGTGCTCGCCACCCCGCTGGCGGTCGTCTGCGGTCTGACGTACAACTTCCTGCCGTTCATGATCCTGCCGCTCTACGCCTCCCTGGAGCGGATCAGCCCGTCCCTGCACGAGGCGGCCCGCGACCTCTACGCCGGCCCCGCCACCACCTTCCGCCGGGTCACCTTCCCGCTCTCGCTGCCCGGCGTCGTCGCCGGCACCCTGCTCACCTTCATCCCGGCTTCCGGGGACTACATCAACGCCCAGCTCCTGGGCTCGCCTTCGGAGCAGATGGTGGGCAACGCGATCCAGCAGCAGTTCCTCAAGGTGCTGGACTACCCGACCGCCGCCGCCATGTCGTTCCTGCTCATGGCGCTCATCCTGATCATGGTCACCGTCTATATGCGCAAGGCCGGAACGGAGGAGCTGGTCTGATGACCGCCGTGACCTCATGGACGCCCGTGCGCTGGCTGCGCCGCAACGCCGTCGTCCTCGCCGGCCTGGCCGGCCTGCTCTATCTGCTGCTGCCGAACGCGGTGGTGCTGCTGTTCTCGTTCAACGACCCGGCGGGGCGCTTCAACTACGAGTGGCGCACCTTCTCCACCGAGGCCTGGACCAACCCGTGCGGGGTCGCCGACATGTGCGGCTCGCTCACGCTGAGCCTGCGGATCGCCGTCCTCGCCACGCTCGGCGCGACGGCCTTCGGCACCCTGGCCGCCTTCGCCCTGGCCCGCCACCGCTTCCGCGGCAGGGGCGCGGCGAACGGGCTGATCTTCCTGCCGATGGCCATGCCCGAGGTGGTGATGGCGGCCTCGCTCGGCACGCTGTTCCTCAACATGCGCGTCGGCTTCGGCTTCACCACCATCCTCATCGCGCACATCATGTTCTGCCTGAGCTTCGTCGTCGTCGCGGTCAAGGCGCGGGTGGCGTCCATGGACCCGCGGCTGGAGGAGGCCGCCCGGGACCTCTACGCCGGGCCGCTCCAGACGTTCCTGCGGGTCACGCTGCCGCTGGCCGCCCCCGGTATCGCGGCGGGCGCCCTGCTCAGCTTCGCGCTGTCCTTCGACGACTTCGTCGTCACCCAGTTCAACGCGGGCCCCTCGACCGTCACCTTCCCCATGTTCGTGTGGGGTGCCGCCCAGCGCGGGGTGCCCGTGCAGGTCAACGTGATCGGAACGGCCATGTTCCTGATCGCCGTCGGCATCGTGCTGGCCGGGCAGCTCACCGCCCGCCGCCGGGGAAGGAGCACCGCATGACCGGCCGCGGCACCCGGGAGGCGGACGCCGCCCTGCACGCCCTGGCGGCCGCCCGGCCCGTGCCCTTCTGGCTGGACGACCCCGCGCGCCGGCCGGCCGCCGCCCCGGCCCTGGTCGGCGAGGAGAGCTGCGATCTGCTGGTCGTCGGCGCCGGCTACAGCGGACTGTGGACCGCGCTGCTCGCCAAGGAGCGGGACCCAAACCGGGACGTCGTCGTCATCGAGGCCCGGGAGACCGGCTGGGCCGCCTCCGGACGCAACGGCGGCTTCTGTGCCGCCTCCCTCACCCACGGCCTGGCCAACGGCGTGGCCCGCTGGCCGGGTGAGATCGCCGTCCTGGAGAAGCTGGGCCGGGCCAACCTCGACGCCATCGAGCAGGCCGTGCAACGGTACGCGCTCGACTGCGACTTCGAACGCACCGGCGAGATCGACGTCGCCACCGAGCCCCACCAGATCGCCGAACTGCGCGAGACGGCCGCCGAGGCCGAGCGGCTGGGCCTGGGCGGGATGACCTTCCTGGACCGGGAGGCCGTACGCGCCGAGGTGGACTCCCCCGCGTTCCTGGCGGGCCTGTGGGACCGCGACGGCGTGGCCCTGCTCAACCCCGCCCGCCTCGCCTGGGGACTGCGGCGGGCCTGCCTCGACGCGGGCGTCCGCCTCTACGAGCACACCCCCGCCGAGGCGCTCGCGGCCGACGGCGGGCGCATGGCCGTACGCACCCCCTACGGGCGGGTGCGGGCGCGGCGGATCGCGCTCGGCACCAACGCCTTCCCGTCCCTGGTGCGGCGGGTGCGCCCGTACCTCGTCCCCGTCTACGACTACGCGCTGATGACCGAGCCGCTCACCGCCGCGCAGCTCGCCGCGATCGGCTGGCGCGGGCGGCAGGGGCTCAGCGACAGCGCGAACCACTTCCACTACTTCCGCCGCACCGCCGACGACCGCATCCTGTGGGGCGGTTACGACGTGCTCTACCACTTCGGCAGCCGTATCCATCCGGACCTCGACCAGCGCCCGGAGACCTTCGCCACGCTCGCCCGGCACTTCTTCGCCTGCTTCCCGCAGCTGGAGGGGGTGCGCTTCACCCACCGCTGGGGCGGCGTCATCGACACCTGCTCCCGCTTCGCGCCGTTCTTCGGCACGGCGCACGGCGGCCGCGTCGCCTACGCGGCCGGCTACACGGGGCTCGGCGTCGGGGCCACCCGCTTCGGCGCGGAGGTGATGCTGGACCTGCTGGACGGGGTGGAGAGCGAGCGCACCGCGCTGGAGATGGTCCGGACGAAGCCGCTGCCCTTCCCGCCCGAGCCGGTGCGCTGGGCGGGCATCGGCCTCACCCAGTGGTCACTGGCCCGGGCCGACGCCCGCGGAGGGCACCGCAATCTGTGGCTGCGGGCGCTGGACCGCCTGGGGCTGGGCTTCGACAGCTGACGGCGTCCTCGCCCGGCTGACGGCTGACGGCTGACGGCGTCCACCGTCCGCCCGCGGACACCCGGATCCACGTTTTCGACTGATTCACCTCGCGATTCCTCCGGAATCAGTTGCGAGATGCCTTACAGAAAACCGATTACGTCGCCAGAGGGTTGCATTACGGAAGTCCCTCGGGAAGAGTGAGGCCATGGCCCGTGACGACAGGAAAGCGAACGGCGGCCCGGCGATGGACGCCGTGTCGCTCGCCATCATCGAACAGCTCCAGGAGGACGGGCGCCGCCCGTACGCCGCCATCGGCAAGGCCGTGGGCCTGTCCGAGGCGGCGGTGCGGCAGCGGGTCCAGAAGCTGCTCGACCAGGGCGCCATGCAGATCGTCGCCGTCACGGATCCGCTCACCGTCGGCCTGCTGCGGCAGGCGATGCTGGGCATCAACGTCGAGGGCGACCTCGAACCGGTGGCCGACGCCCTCGCCGAGATGGAGGAGGTCGCCTACGCCGTCATCACGGCGGGCTCCTTCGACCTCATCGTGGAGGTCGTCTGCGAGGACGACGCCCACCTGCACGAAGTCATCAACAAGCGGATCCGGACGCTGCCCGGCGTCCGCTCCACCGAGAGCTTCGTCTACCTCAAGCTGCGGAAGCAGACCTATACCTGGGGAACCCGATAACCGTGAGCAAGGACCTGTCCCGTACCGCGTACGACCACCTGTGGATGCACTTCACCCGGATGTCGTCGTACGAGAACGCCCCCGTCCCCACCATCGTGCGCGGTGAGGGCACCCACGTCTTCGACGACCGGGGCAAGCGCTACCTCGACGGCCTCTCCGGGCTGTTCGTCGTCCAGGCGGGGCACGGCCGCGCCGAACTCGCCGAGGCCGCGCAGAAGCAGGCCCGGGAGCTCGCCTTCTTCCCCATCTGGTCCTACGCCCACCCCAGGGCCGTCGAACTGGCGGAGCGGCTGGCCGGCTACGCGCCGGGGGACCTCAACAAGGTCTTCTTCACCACCGGCGGCGGCGAGGCCGTGGAGACCGCCTGGAAGCTGGCGAAGCAGTACCACAAGCTCACCGGCAACCACACCAAGTACAAGGTGATATCCCGCGCCGTGGCCTACCACGGCACCCCGCAGGGCGCCCTGTCCATCACCGGACTCCCGGCGCTCAAGGCCCCGTTCGAGCCGCTGGTGCCCGGCGCGCACAAGGTGCCGAACACCAACTTCTACCGGGCGCCGGTCCACGGCGACGACCCGGAGGCCTTCGGCCGCTGGGCCGCCGACCAGATCGAGCAGGAGATCCTGTTCGAGGGGCCGGAGACCGTCGCCGCGGTCTTCCTGGAGCCGGTGCAGAACGCCGGCGGCTGCTTCCCGCCGCCGCCCGGCTACTTCCGGCGCGTGCGCGAAATCTGCGACCGCCACGACGTGCTCCTCGTCTCGGACGAGGTCATCTGCGCCTTCGGCCGCCTCGGCACGATGTTCGCCTGCGACAAGTTCGACTACGTGCCGGACATCATCACCTGCGCCAAGGGCATGACCTCCGGGTACTCCCCGATCGGCGCCGCGATCATCTCCGACCGCCTCGCCGAGCCCTTCTACCGGGGCGACAGCACCTTCCTGCACGGCTACACCTTCGGCGGCCACCCCGTCTCCGCCGCCGTGGCCCTGGCCAACCTCGACATCTTCGAGCGCGAGGGCCTCAACCAGCACGTGCTCGACCAGGAGAACGCCTTCCTCACCACCCTGGAGCGGCTGCACGACCTGCCGATCGTCGGCGACGTGCGCGGCAACGGCTTCTTCTACGGCATCGAACTGGTCAAGGACAAGGCCACCAAGGAGACGTTCACCGACGAGGAGACGGAGCGCGTTCTGTACGGCTTCCTCTCCCCCGCGCTGTTCGAGAACGGCCTGTACTGCCGCGCCGACGACCGCGGCGACCCGGTCGTCCAGCTCGCCCCGCCGCTCATCTCCGACCAGCGCACCTTCGACGAGATCGAGCAGATCCTCCGCACCGTCCTGACGGAGGCGTGGACGAAGCTCTGACACCCCGCGGCCGGGCGGCGGTGAGCGGAAGCGGCAGCGAGGCTCAGTCGTCTTCCTCCATCGGAGCCGGCTCGGCGTTCTCCATCCGTTCGGGCGTCCAGTACTCCTGGACGGCGGACGGGTCCTCCTGGACCTCGGAGACCGACGTCCCGCCGTCCGGGGCGGGGGACGGACCCGGTGTCTCCGCGGCGCCGGGGCGCAGGGCGATCGCGCCGGCGATCGCGGCGGCCACCCCGGCGAGGAGGAGGAGCTTGCGCGGTGCGGAGCCTTTCACGTCAATGACCTCCTGCGAGGTTCGGAAGCGCTGCGGGGGAGCCCGCTCGGCCAGTCTAGCCGCGGCGGCCGAGCGGGCACCGTGCGCCGGAGCGGCTGCTACGTCGCGCCGCCCTGGTCGTCGAACATCTGCTTGACGCTGTCCCCGAAGTAGGAACTCCGGTTCCAGCCTTCGCTGTTGATGGTGCTGGTGACCCCGTTGGTATAACCGAGTCCGCTGCTCTCGTTGAACTGCCGCATCCAGGGGCCGCCGCTCGAGCCGCCGCCGAAGTCGCAGCGGAGCTGGATCCTGCCGTCGAGCACGCCGACCCGCTGGGTCGTTCCCTGGCAGTACCACTGGCGCTGGCCGTTGTCCCGGTCCCCGGGATAACCGTTCACCGTCACGGCCTGCTCGCGCGAGTAGTTGTAGCTCAGGCCGTTGCCGCCGGTGACGTTGACGAGCTTCTGGCTGTTCAGCGGCCAGGTGGTCACCATGGCCACGTCCCAGTCGAAACTGCCGTCGTTGATCCAGCCGTTGAACGCCCGGTACTGCTTGGCCGCGAAGGTTCCGAAGGGCCGGTTGCCGTCCCGGTAGCGGGGCACATAGGCCCAGTTCCGCATCCAGTCACCGCCGTTGCCCTCGTGCACACAGTGGCCCGCGGTGATCGCCATCTGCTTGGACGAGCTGTTGAGGGCGCTCGCGGAGCAGACGTAGTCCTTGCCGTCGCTGGGCTTGGTGAAGAAGACCTTGCCGGCGACGGCCGTCTCGGTGATGGTGGGCCGGACCATGTCCTTCCGCGGTGGTGCGGACGGGGTGGAGCGGGCCGGCCCCTCGGCGGTGTCTCCGGCCGCCTCCCCCGCACGCTGCGCGGTGCCTTCGACGGACACCGGTATCGCGTTGCGCATACGCTCCGGGGTCCAGTAACGCTCCAGTTCTTCAGCGGCGTCGGCGGAGTTGATCCGCGCACCGGTGTCCAGCCGGGCCGTCGCGGTGGTGGTCGCTCCCGGATCCGACGACGGCTGCCCGGAGGACGGAGACTGCGCCGAGGCGGTCTCCAGGCCGGCCAGGAGGACGACTGCCGCCGCGGATAAAGAGAGGAATGTGCGTCTGAGCCGCATCACGTGCTCTCGCTTCCTAGAGAGTGTGAAATGACGCTGGGCAGAGCGAAATGTAGGAGTACGCCATGTTGGCGTCAATAACGCCTGTTCGGGCCATCACACGGACGATTCCGGCCTTGTCCCGCTTCGTTGGGCCGTCCGGCGCTCACCAGCCGCCGCCCCGGCCCGGTCACCGCCCCGGCCCGGTCACCGCCCCGGCCCGGTCACCGTCTCGGTCCCGCGACGGCGTAGGCCGCGGTGCCGGCGACGGTGAGGACCAGGGCCGTCCAGGTGCCCGCCGCCTCGCCGGGCGGCAGCAGCATCCAGGTCGCCACCCGCATCGGCGCACTCGTGGCGGGCGGAGCGAAGAAGGAGAAGACGAGCCAGGCGAACGGCGGCGTCCATGCGTGCCGGCCGCCCAGGAGCGCCGCGCCCAGGCCGGCCAGTCCCATCAGGCCCGCGCTGTCCCGGACGACGAAAGCGATGGTGGCCAGGGGCTCGCCCATCGTCTGCACGGTCAGGAGCACCGTGCCGACGACCGCGCCGGCGAGCAGGACGTGCGCCGCTCTGCGGGGCACCCAGCGGATCGCGGCCGTCCGGTCCAGCGCGAGGTCCTGCCCGCCGAGCCCGGTCGAGGCCGCCATCACCCCCGCGGCGAGTACGAGTGCGGGCAGCCGGGGATCACCGGGCCCTTCGTCCCCGCCCCGGGACAGGGCCCACACCGCCACCGCGCTGATCACCACCGCGGCGAGTGACGCGGGTACCCGACGCGAGCGCGCGTACAGCGTCAGCCATCTCACCGGGACGCACCGCCGGACAGCACGTCGAACGCCTCGCCCTCGCAGGAGTGCGCGGCGGTGCGCATCGCCGTGATCCGCGAGATCTGCTCGTCCCGCGGAAGCGCTGTGAGTTCCTTCCACACCGGGCGGGCCTCGGCGTCGACCTGGCGGCGCATGTCTGCCGGCAAGGTGCCGGGAAGCGGCCCGAGGTCCCCGAGGACCCAGCCCACCGCGACGGCCCGCGCGAACTCGTCTCCCCCGAAGCTGCTCCAGCCGGCAGGGGTGCAGCCGGGAACCATGCCCTTGGCGATCAGGGCCCGGGTCAGCTCCTCGCCCTTCGCGCCGGCGATGATGTCGTCGTCGAAGTCGAAGGCCACGGTCTCGCGGGACCACCGCGGCGTGGAGCCGTCCGGCAGGACCGCGGTGTTCTCCCGGACCGAGACCGGCGCGCGGCCGCCCAGGGCGTCCCGCAGCAGGCGCAGCGCCTCCTTGCCGGGACCGGCCAGGCCGGCGAGGCGCGCCTGGTGCGTCCTCGTCACGCACACCGGGCCGTCGCACACCGGCGCCGCGGCGGCCTCGTCGACGACATAGATCCGGCGCGGGTCGGAGGGGAGGACGAGCAGGGCGAGCACCGCACCCGCCAGGACGGGCGTCAGGGCGACCAGCCGGGCGCGCGGGGTCGCGGCGACCAGCAGCGCGAAGCCGGTCGCGGCCATGCCGAGCAGCCAGATCGTCTGCCCGGCGTGCACGGAGGCGGAGAGCGTGACGAGGACGTCGCGCACCTCCTGCACCGCCGGTGACAGGAGCGAGACCGGTTTCGGCTCCGTGATCGTGAGCCCCGACGCCGTGACCGACTCCGTCCGGCCCAACGACATGTGCATCAGGGCCGTGAACACGAAGGCGGCCATGGCCAGCGCGGGCGGGGTGAGCACGGACGGCAGGGCCCGCCCGGCCCCCATGCCCAGCACGGCCCCCGCGACGAGGGAGAGCGCCCCCACCAGCGAGATCGGCAGCCATCCGAGGTGCGTGTACTCGGTGTTGGCGAGCACCTGGACCGCGCCCACGAGGACGGGGAGGGCGAAGGCCGCGGTCAGGGTGATCGCCGTCGCGCCCGCCGTCGCGCCCGCGCGGTGCCGGGCGGGCCGCGGCGTGCTCGTCAGCAGCTCGGACATCTTCGAGCGGTGGTCGCGCAACCCCTGGAGAGCGCCGAGCCCCATGGCGAGCGGCCACAGGTAGAACAGCAGGCCGCGGGTCCACAGGGCCAGGGGCGTCCACTGGGCCGTCCACGCCGTGGTACCGCTCCACCACCCGCCGTTCACCAGGTACAGGAACGCCAGAGTGCTCGTCAGGACCACGGCGCCGGCCCACGGGGCGACGGAGCGCTTCAGCTCGGTGCGCAGGACGCGGACGTTCACCAGGCGCCCCTTTCCCGGCCGGGGCCCTGCAGCAGCGCCGAGTAGCCGCGCTCCAGGGGGCTGTCGCCCGTGTGCCCGGGCCCGCCCGCCGCGGCCAGCTCGTCCGGGGTGCCCTGGAAGACCAGCCGGCCCTCGTCGAGGAGCACCACGTCGGTGCAGGCGGCGGCGACGTCCTCCACCAGATGGGTCGAGACGAGCACGCAGGTGTCCGTACCCAGCTCCTGCAGCAGCTCGCGGAAGCGCAGCCGCTGCGCCGGGTCCAGGCCGACCGTCGGCTCGTCCAGCAGCAGGATCGCCGGGTCGTTGACGACGGCCTGGGCGATGCCCACGCGCCGCACCATGCCGCCCGAGAGGTTCTTCATCCGCTCGTCGGCGCGGTCCGCCAGGCCCACCCGCTCCACCGCTCGCTGCACCGCCGCGGGGATGTCCGCCTTCGGCACCTCCTTCAGCCAGGCCATGTACTCGACGAACTCGCGTGCCGTGAAGCGCTTGTAGTAGCCGAACTCCTGCGGCAGGTAGCCGATCCGGCGGCGCAGCGCACGGTGCTCGCCCATGCCGCCCGCGGACTCGCCGAGCAGCTCCAGGGTGCCGCCGGTGGGGCGCAGTACGGTGGCCAGCGCGCGGATGAGGGTGGTCTTGCCCGCCCCGTTGGGGCCGAGGAGTCCGTGCACGCCGGTTCCCAGCGACAGGTCGAGGCCGTCGACGGCCATCCGTTTCCTGCCGACCCGGACCTTCAGCCCGGTGGCCCGGATCTCCCAGGCGTAGGGCGTCGGCGCGAGGTCGGCCGCGCTCACGGCGGACGTCATGTGGTGTTCCTTTCCGATCGTCATCGATGGGCTCCCAGCACCGAGTACGCGCCTCTGCGGGCGATCACGACACCGATGCCGAGGGCGAGGATCAGCCCCCACGCGGGCAGACCACCGGTCTGCAGGGCGAAGGCGGTACGGCTGGTGGCCAGGGTCGGCGCCACGACCACGGCCGCCCACACGGCGGCCAGTACGACGGCGGCGCGGGTCACACCGACCGCACCGCCGAGCGCCAGCGTCGCCGCCGTGAAGGCCAGGCAGGGCAGCAGCCACTGAGCCACCATCACCCCCGTCACCCACCCGCACACCAGCAGCGCGGGGACGACCACGGCGAGCACGGCCGCGGTGCGCCGCAGCACCAGGGGGAGCCCGGCCCGGGGCACCGAGGCCGTCAGCTCGTACGCCGGGTCCAGACCGCGCGACCAGGACGCCGCGACACCGAGCACGGGCAGGACCGGCGCGGACAGCAGCACCAGCGACACCTCGCCGGCACCGGTACCGGTGCCGGTGCCCACCACGTCGAGCAGCAGGGCCAGCAGCGTCACGCCCACAACCATGGCCAGCCACGGCACCATCACGGGCGTCATCCACCGGGACAGCCGCGCCGGCCGGCGCCGGCCGCGCGGCATCGTGGCGGTGACCGCCAGCCGGGGTTCGAGACCGGACCACACGGAGTCGACCAGCGCCGCCACGGCGGGCACCTCGGCACCGACGACGGCGGACAGCCGGTCACGGCACACCCGGCACGTCTCCAGATGGGCCTCCACGGCCCACACCTCGTCGGCGGCGAGGTCCGCGCCGCCGTGCGCGTAGGCCTCGATGATCCGCGTCGACGCGTGTTCCGCCCTCATGCCAGCGCCCTCCGCATCTCGGTCCGGGCCCGGCGGGCACGGGTCTTGACCGTGCCCTCGGGCAGCCCGAGCAGCACCGCGGTCTCCCGGACGGACAGCCCGTCGAGCACCATGGCCTGCAGTACCTGTCTCAGCTCCGGCGCGAGGCACCGCAGCGCGTCCCCGACATCCCCGCCGACGGTCGCCGCGAGCGCCTCCTCCTCGGCGGCGGGCGCCGCGCCGGGCACGGCGGCGGCCGGGGGCGGCTCCGCGTGGTGGGCCCGGCGCCGGAAGGCGTCGACCAGGCGGCGCGCCGCGATCGTCCACAGCCACCCCGTGGCCGTTCCTCCGACCGCGGCCCCGGCGAACGCACCCGCCGCGCGCCACACCGCCAGGTAGGTCTCCTGCATGACCTCGGCGACGATCTGCTCGTCCGCGCAGCGGCGGCGCAGCCGCACCGCCATCCACGGCGACGTACGCCGGTACAGCTCCTCGAACGCGGCACGGTCGCCTTTCGCCACCAGCCGGACGAGACGCTCCTCGTCCAGCTCGTGCAGCGCTGCCCTGACTGATCTCACACCCGCTAGACGCCCGCGCCGGGCCACGGGTTTTCCCCGCGACGTGATCCCCGCCACATGCGGGCCGTCATCACGGCGCTCCGGGCCGTACGCCGGGCGGGCGCCCCGAAGTCCCGGTCTCGGTACGGCAACACGGCGCTCGGCGCTGCCGCGGCAGGGGCCGCTCGTACCCGCGGGACACGGCGGGACGACGGACGAGCGGGGATTGCCGCTCCGGCTCAAGGAGCCGTGGCCATGGTCCTGATCAACACGCCCACGTGCCGCGACAACCGCTGCAAACCGCCGGGGCCGCCGGGGCCGTCCTCATGGCGCGGAAGTCCGGACGAAGACCTTCTTCCAGGCCATCCCGCCGAGGACGAACACGAAGAACACGTAGCCGGAGCCCAGGGCCCAGATCCACAGCAGCACGCCCCACTCGCCCCACGTCACCCCAACCCCCATCACGGTGAACAGTGCCAGGAGAGCGAACGCCAGCCCGGCTCCCGGCCAGAACTCGGAGCGCAGACCGCCATAGCGCCGGAAGGCCGCCACCACGCCGATGACCTCAGCAACCAGCAGCAACGGCACCAGCACCAGCCGGGTGGTGAAGGTGAGGAACGGCACGTCCGGCTCCTCCGAGATGCCCCAGAGCATGGTCGTGGCCGTGGCGAGCAGCCACGGCACCACGGCAACCCAGACGACCAGCGGAAGCACCACACGCCGGACCGGCATCACAGCAGCCCCCCGAACCGTTTCGACCGACCAGCCCACGGTAGCTTCCACGCAGGAAGCCGGACCGAGCCGCCGCCGCAGTCAGTGATGACTGGGACAGCGCAGACGCAGGAAGAGCGTCCTGGATCGCGGCCGCTGTCGCGGAGCCGTCAATCGACTTTGATCGTGGTGCGGTCGAGAGCGCGGTCGATGATGTCGGTGATGAACGCCGGGGTCACCGTTTCGCCCTCATAGGTCGCTCGGACGAGGATCGCGCCGACCAGCATGGCGAGGCAGGGCTCGACGTCGTCGGGCTGGAGATGCGCGGCGAGGACACCGCGGACTCCGGTCGTGGCGGTCTCGTACAGGCGGTCCCG